>CAIVSY010000063.1 GCA_903908715.1 uncultured bacterium | reverse complement strand
TTCCCCTCCTGGATCAGGTCCAGGAAGGAAAGCCCGCGGTTCATGTATTTCTTGACGATGCTGATGACCAGTCGCAGGTTCGCCTCGACCATTTCCGTGCGTGCGGCCATTCCCTTGCGCATGGCATCCTTCAGCTGCTTGTACTTGGTCACGAACTGCTCGTGATCGATGCACAAGCGATCCTCGAACTTGCGGAGCCGGCGTTGTTCTGCGGCAAGGATTTCGTCGCGTTTGCGGCTTTTCCTGGCCTTGATCTGGGTCTCGATGGTGGTAATGCACGCGAGGACCTCGCGGCAGTCATCCTCAACCTTGGCGGCCAGTGATTCGATGATCTTCTGCTTGAAATAAAGCTTGTCGAAAAGAGCGGTCAGCTTCTTCCGGCAGCGGTCCATGTTCCGGAGGGCAGCCGCCTTCTGGCTCGTCGTGGTCTTCGTCTTCCGCGTGGTGGCGAATTCGCGAAGCAATGTGTCGCGCTGTTTCCAGATATCCCGTTTTAGCTTGGGCAGGACCTGCAGGTATTTGTCCCTGCTGTCCACGAACTTGTCTTCGATGACGCGGTCAAAGCGGTCCCGCCCGTTTTCCAGGCGTTCGGCCATTCCGATATACATGTCGGATGCGATTCCCAGCTCATTGAAGAGGCTTCGCACGGTGATTTCCGCGGTTTCGATCCGCTTGCAAATCTCCACTTCCTGCTCACGGGTCAGGAGGGGGACCTGTCCCATCTGGTGCAGGTACATTCGGATCGGGTCATCAAAAATGTCCAGCCGTTCCGCACGGGGTACAGCGCCGGATGGAGTCTTGGGCGGTTCCTTGCGGTATTTTTCGACATCGGATGCCTCGATGATCTCGATGTCCATGCTCCGCAGGAGTTCCATGTACCCTTCCAGTTCATCCGGGTTGATGACGGAACTGGGAATCATTTCATTAACATCGTCGTAGGTCAGGTATCCCTGTTCCTCGGCGAGTTTCACCAGATCCTTGATCCGTTGACTTCGTTCCTCCCAGCTTAAAGTGCTGGTGGGTGCTATATCCTCGGCAATTTCCTCGGTTTCCGGCTTTGCTTCCAGATCCCCCGGTTCAGAGGGTTCCCGCAGGACGGGCGCCTTGAGGGATGCCTTCGATCGAGCGCGGACCGGGGGGGCAGCGGTAGCGGTCTTGGGCTCTTCTGCCGTTTTTGCGGCCGCAGCCTTCGGCGTAGGCGCAGGTGCGGCTTTTGCTACAGCCGTTTTGCCCGGCGTTTTCCCTGCCGGTACGGCCTTCTTGCTGGCGCCCTTTTCCGAAGGTCGCCTGCGTGGAGCTTCCTTTGCGGGAGTGGTGGCGGGTGCCTTTCTCTTGTTCCCCTTGGGACTTTTTTTCTGCTCAACCGCTTTCTTTTTCGCCATACGTTCCCTTGAACTCCCTGCAACTGTGATAAGACACAACTCAACGTCGAGCGGTCAAATATGTCAGAACATTTGACTATTTGCCAAGGGAAAAATTCGGGTATTTTGGGAGCTTTGCGATTTAGATATGCATTTGCGGATTGCAGCAGGAGGGGGGGCTTGGTAATTCATGACGTCCAACAATCCATAGGACCTGAATTTCGGGGGGCGCAACGCATGGCGGATGAAATGACAACACGCGAACGGTTCCAGGCTGTAATGAGCGGGCGGGCATTCGACCGGCTGCCGATTCTCGAGTGGGCAGGCTGGTGGGATAAGACCCTTTGCCGGTGGCATGGAGAACAACTGCCTGCAGACCTGCAGGACCGCTACGAGATCTGTCGGCATTTCGGCCTGGATGTCTACAAGCAGACTTGGATCGGAACGCACCGGGCGGGATGCCCGAAACCGCCGGACCACGGCTTAGGCATCATTGCCTGCGAAGCGGATTATGACAGGATCCGGCCGTATCTCTTCCCGGATGTCTCTGAGACCCTTGGATACTACCAATGCTGGAAAGAGTGGGCAGAGGAGCAGGCGCGGGGGGAAATCGTTGTCTGGTTGACGGTGGAGGGTTTCTTCTGGTTCGCGAGGGGTTTATTCGGAATTGAGCCCCATTTGTACGCCTTCTATGATCATCCAGATCTGATGCACCGCATAAATTCGGATCTTGCCAATTGGATAATCAAGACTTTTGATGCCGTTTGTTCAGTCGTCACGCCGGACTTCATGACGTTTGGCGAGGATATGAGCTATAACCATGGGCCGATGCTGTCCAAGGATACGTTTGATGAATTCCTTAAGCCTTATTACCAGCGTGTGCTGCCGATATTGAAGGCACATGGAATCATCCCCATCATTGATTCCGATGGGGATGTCACAGTGCCCGCCTACTGGTTCGAGGACGCCGGTCTGGACGGCATCCTGCCGCTGGAACGTCAGGCCGGAGTGGATATTGCGAGGTTGAGGGAGGATCATCCCGCGATGCGGTTCATCGGACATTTCGATAAGATGACCATGCATAAGGGAGAGGCCGTGATGCGTGCTGAGTTTGAAAGGCTTCTCCCGGTGGCGGCCAAGGGGAAATACCTGATCGCCTGTGATCATCAGACACCGCCGGCGGTTTCGTACGATGATTATCGTCTCTATATCTCGCTGTTTCGGGAGTATGCAGCCGAGGCCGGCAGAATCTCAAGGCAGATCCTGCGCGGCAGCGGGAACGGCTGACCCTGGCCTGCACTTGGCGCCAGGGCGATTATTGCCCGGCTAAGGGTTCACTTCGCGCAGGAGGTCCATGAACCGGCGGCCATACTCCACGTAGTTGGCGAACTTGATTTCCTCGGGCGCCTGCACGGATGCGTCATGGAAAACCACGGCGAGGTGAGGTTCAATTGAGAATCCGCCTGTGTAACCGCCGGCGAGGAGGTCCTGTACAATCCTGCGCACATCCCCGTTGCCTTCGCCGGGGAAGGTGAACCGGGATTCTTCGCCGCCCGATGCTGTGGGGGAGGGTATCGAAACCCCGTCCTTGATGTGGACATAGGCGATATGGTCGCGAATGCTGGAGTAGAACTCCCAGCTCGATTGTTTCGGATGGGGTGAAGGCTTGGAACGATCATTCGTGAAGACGGGATTCCCGGTGTCGAAGACCAGCTTAAGGCCGGGAACCGCCTCGAGCAATTCCAGCGTGTGCCGATACGACATGCCGCCGTAATTCATGCAATTCTCGTGCACCGCCGTGATGCCGGCATCCTGGAACAGGCGGACGATTTTCCTGAGTCGCCGGAATCGTTCTTCCTTCATCTGGTCGGCGAGATCCCGTCCTTTTTCGTCCTTTAGAACGGCGTAGCTCATGATGCGGATCATCGGGGTTTTCAGCCGTTGCATGCGGGGGATCGCCCGGCGGATCTCCGTGAGGGTTTCATCAAACGGGGATTTGATTGATTTGGACCAGTTTGCGATCGTGGACCCGAAGCAATTGACCTGTATGCCGGCCCTATCCAGTTTGTCGGCGCAAGCAAGGAAATCCGCATCAGGCATGTCGTGGATGTTTACGCCATTGATGGCGCGGGACTCGATGTTGCACCACCCCAATACCTTCGTGGCTTCAATCTGTTTTTCAATGGTAGCGCCTGCTTCATCCGCGAATCCGGTCAGCATCACTGTGGGTCCGTTTCTTATTTTCATAGGGGCAGAATCATGGCTTTTGAGATAAGCAGGGACTTTTCCTCACTCAACAGGCAACGGACCAATGCCAGTGCAAATTCAAAGGATGTACCCGGGCCCTGGCTTGTGACAAGGTTTCCGTCGATCACGACCCGCTCCTCCGTACGTGGGGTGGCCGTCAATCTGTCTGCCACTGCGGGATGGCAGGTGATGCGGCGCCCCTGCAGGATCCCGGCTTCCTGCAGGACCAGAGGACCGGCGCAGATGGCGGCGATCCATTTTCCGTGGCGGTGGAATGATCGGACTGCCTCGAGGATACGGGCGTCTGCTTTCAGGCGGTTGACACCTTCGGCGCCGCCCGGAATGGCGAGTGCTTCGAAAGAATTCGGCTGTACGTCGGACCAGGCCCGGTCAGGAAGCAGTCGCACGCCGCGGGAGGCAGTAACGGGGCCGTCGGCCATGCCGGCGGTTGTTACTTCCAATCCGCCCCGCCGCAGTACATCGACGAGTATGACGGCTTCCATTTCCTCCACGCCGTCTGCGAATGGTATCAGGACGGAAGGCATAATCAGTCATTCCTGCGGCCGCCCAGGAGGCCGGCCCGGTAGAGATAGTAGAGCAGGGTGAGGAGCGAGGTTACAGCCGATGCCAGATAAGTGAGGAATGCGGCATTCAGGACGCGCCCGGCATCCTCCTGCTCCTGTTGTGAGACGATGCCTGCTGAAACCATCAGGCGGCGGGCGCGGGCGGAAGCGTCCCACTCCACCGGCAGGGTGACAATGGAGAAGGCCACCACGACGGCAAAGAGCAGTGCGCCCGCAAGAATCAGCTGCGGGCTGTGGAAAAACATTCCAATGAGGAAAAAGATATACGATCCGAAACTGCCGAATTGAGTCGCGGGAACGAGTGCCGTGCGCATTCCAAGCCAGGCATAGCCCGTGGCATGCTGGAGCGCGTGTCCGGCCTCATGGCAGGCAACACCGATGGCGGCCAGCGAGTTCGATCCGTACACCTGCGGGGAAAGGCGCAGGGTACGTGTCGTGGGGTCATAGTGATCGCTCAGCATGCCCTCAATCGGCTCGATGGCAACATCGCGCAATCCCTGAAGATCCAGCAGTCGGCGTGCTGCCTCCGCGCCGGTCGCCCCCAGTCGGGAGGCAACCTGGGAATACTGGCTGAAGGTCATCTTGACCTTGATGGTGGCAATCAGGGCCAGCAACATGCCCGGGCCCACGAAAAGCAGGTATTTGATATCAAAAAACATGGCTCGTCTCCCTGTGGAATGCCTAAAAACAGGCTAGATTAAACCAAAATGTGATTTACATGGCAAGGCGGGTAAAAACAGATCATGGCCTGACGGGTTGCGACTTGCCTTTCGACACCGATTATCACAGCATAAATGGCCTTCTGTTGCCGTGTGATCAGGGAAGGAAGCAGACAGAAAGGGAACGATAATGAAGGCTTTGACTGCATATGACATCATGGATTGGGTTGCCGCTGAGGCGCGACATCCATTGAATGCCGATGAGGGAATTACTTTTGGTCCGGCGCGTCAGTCCATTACAGGTGTGACGGTTTGCTGGATGCCGGATGCCGCAGTTGCCGCGGCTGCTGTGGCGGCGGGGCACCAGTTGGTGGTGCATCACGAGGCGCTGACCTTTCCATATCCTGTGTTTACAGAGACTCGGGAGCGTCATTACCTTGCGTGGCCGGCCAATCGGATCCGATTGCTGGCCTTTGGTCAGGCGAACCTGACCCTGCTCCGCATCCACGGCTCTGCCGACGAGCGCTGGATCAACGATGCGATGCTCCGCAGTCTCGGGCTTATGGAGCCTGAGATTTCAGGCCACGAAGGATGGCAGAAGATCTTCTGCCTGCCCCCAACCCCGTACGGTCGTTTCATCGAGCAGGTCAAGAAAGCCATGGGCATGCGAGGGGTTCGGGCGACCCGGGTTCGCAATCCTGAAACCCCCGTTCGTCGCGTGGCCTTGTCAAACGGGGGAAGCGGTTTGTTTGTGAATCTCCCGGTCAGCGAATGGTTCCTGGAGTATGCCCCGGATGTCATTATTGCCGGGGAAACGGATAATTACGCGATGCGTTTTTGTGTGGAGGCCGGGGTGGATGTCGTGGAGGTCTCCCATGAGGTGAGTGAACTTCCCGGGATGGCTGATCTGGCGAGGGATCTTGCCAAGGCCTTTCCGCAGTTGGACGTCCGATTCCTGAAGCAGGATACGGTTTGGCAGATGGTCTGACGGAGGACGGGGATTCAGCAGGAGGTGGGTATGGGAGTCAATCCGGTGGCACAGCAGAAGGCTGTGATCGAGCAGGGCAGAGTGCGCTTCACGGTCCTTACGGATCGGTTGATCCGGATGGAATGGTCAGAGGACGGCGTATTTGAGGATCGGCCGACGCTGTCCGTTGTAAACCGCCGTTTCCCCTTGCCGGCCTTTACCGCTAGCTGCACAGGGGAGGGGCTCCGTTTGGATACGGGATGTGTTCAGTTGAGCTATTGCGGGCAGGGGCGGGCATTTTCAAGCCGGAACCTGAAAGCTCGTTTTTCCACAGGCAGGGTGCGCGGTACGTGGGGGTATGGCCAGAAGGACCGGCACAACCTTGGCGGAACCTTGCGCACACTCGACGGGATGAATGGTCGAACAACGCATGAATGGAAGCCGGATGAGAAGGGTGTTTGGCGGCAGGTGCCCCTGCCGGACCCTGTGATCCTGCCGCCCGGCCTGATCAGTCGTTCCGGTTGGAGTGTGTTTGACGATTCTCTTGGGATCGTCCTTGATGCGGCATCCGGTCAGGGGACCCCCTGGGTTACCCGTCGTCCTGAAGGCCGCAGGCAGGACCTCTACTTCATGGCGTACGGGCATGATTACCGTGCCTGGGTGCGTGATGCGGCCGGTGTCTTCGGGAGACAGCCGCTACCGCCGCGATTTGCCCTGGGCTACTGGTATTCAAGGTACTGGGCTTATACCGATCGCGAGATCGAGGAACTGGTGCAGGAGTTTGAGCGGGCGCATGTCCCGCTGGATGTGCTGGTGATTGACATGGACTGGCACAAGCCCGGTTGGACCGGGTATTCCTGGGATCGCGGTTATTTTCCGGATCCGGAAGAGCATCTCCGATGGCTGAAGAAGAAGGGGCTGAAGATTACCCTCAACCTGCATCCGGCCGATGGCGTTGGAGACCATGAGGACCAGTTTGATGCTGTGTACCGTCATCTCGGCCAGGATCAGGCGCGGCTGATCCGGGAGCCCCTGCGGTCCAATGATGTGCTTATCTCTGGCAAGCGGATTCCCATGGACATGACCGATCCCGGCTATGTGTCGGCCTATTTCAAGTACTTGCATCATCCCCAGGAGCGCATGGGTGTGGATTTCTGGTGGATGGATTGGCAGCAGGGGTTAAAGACAAAGATGGAGGGGTTAGATCCCCTGCCGTGGATCAATCACCTTCACTGGATGGATATGGAGACCAATCCGGAACGAAAGGGAATGCGCCCGATTTGCTTCAGCCGGTACGGGGGGGTAGGGGCGGGGCGGTATCCTGTCGGGTTCTCGGGCGATACCCACTCTACGTGGGAATCCCTGGCATTTCAGCCTTATTTTACCGCTACAGCCGCCAATGTGCTGTATGGTTACTGGAGTCATGACATCGGTGGGCATATGTTCGGGAATCTCACGCCTGAGTTGTACGCCCGCTGGATCCAGTTCGGAGCTTTTGCCCCGATTCTCCGCTCGCATTCAACGAAGTCCATGGATCACGACCGGAGATTCTGGAATTTTCCGGAGCCGTACCGGACGGTCATGATTGATGCAGTGCGGAATCGGTATGCCATGGTTCCCTATTTGTACAGCGAGAGCCGACGCTGTCATGACACAGGCTTGTCACTGTGCCGGCCCATGTATTATCACCATCCGGAAGAGGAGAATGCCTATCGATATTCCGGGCAGTACTATTGCGGGGAGGCGATACTGGTTGCCCCCGTTGTGGCGCCTGCCGATCCGTTGTCCGGGTTGTCACCTGTGAAGATCTGGTTGCCGAAGGGAATGTGGCTGGATGCGGCTACGGGTGAACGCCTCAGGGGCGGGAAAGTTCATCGCCGCCAGTACACCATTGGGGAAGTGCCCCACTTCGTGCGGCCCGGCACGATCCTGCCGGGACAGGTTCCGGGACACCGGCTTGAGGCTGGCAGTTACCGGAACCTTACTGCAACGTGTTTCCCTGGCGGGGATGGGTCGTACGACCTTTATGAGGATGATGGGGTTACGGAAGCCTACCGCTCCGGCGCGCATGCCACGATCCCGCTGCAGCAGAAGGTGGAGGGGAACCATCGTGTCGTCAGGGTGGGGCCTGCCCGGGGGAATTTCGCGGGATTCATACCGCGTCGTATGGTGCAGTTACGTTTCCCCTCGCAAGTGCCGCCGGAATCGGTGAGAGTCGGAGGGAAAATGTTGCGTTGGCAACATCGGCTGGACGGAACGGGATGGACCTATGAAGGGCAGACTGCAACGGTCATCGTACGCCTGGAAAGTGTGGACCTTCGCCGGAGTACGGTGGTGGAACTGTGCGGTGGTGG
Organism: uncultured bacterium; assembly: GCA_903908715.1. GTDB lineage: Bacteria > Verrucomicrobiota > Kiritimatiellia > CAIKKV01 > CAITUY01 > CAIVSY01. The sequence goes on along the minus strand of CAIVSY010000063.1, from coordinate 162,846 downwards.
ACCCATGATGGTGCGTCACGTTGCCGGCATGGCCGGGCTGATGAGGCGCCTGGGTATGGCTGCTGATTTGGTGAAACTGGTTTCACCCTGCTATCCGATGCATCCGGATGAACGCATGGCGGTTTGGGCGGCGCAGACGGCCAACCGGATCAGCCGTAACCCGGCGGTCCTGCGTGCGGAGTTGGGCCGGTTGCGACGATACCTGAAGAGACTGCCGCGTACCCTTGCCGAGTTTGAGGCTTTGTACCGCAAGGGCAATAATGTGGATGCCGCCGGGCTCCTGGCCCGGGCAGGCGCGATTCTGTCGTCCGGCAAGGGTTTGGTGACCGGATTGTTTTGAATTCAGTCTGAAAGTGACGGACGGAATGATAGGGAGGATTGAGTGAGCATAGAGAACCGCACGGTGCCGAATGCAACGATCAGTAATGGATTCCTGACTGCGCAACTGCTGTTGCCGGATGCAGACAAGGGCTATTACCGCGGCACCCGTTTCGACTGGTCAGGGGTGATTCAAAGCCTGCGGTTCGGGAAGCAGGAGTATTTCGGGAGGTGGTTTGATGACTATAACCCCCTGCATCATGATTGCATCGTGGGGCCCGTCGATGCTTTCCTGCCTGTAGGTTATGAGGAAGCGGGTCCCGGTGGCCGGTTTCTCATGATGGGGGTAGGGATACTTGAGAAGTCCGATGAAAGGCCTTGGGAGTTTGTGCGCACCTATCCCCTGGTGAATGGCGGACAATGGCAGGCCGAATGCCAGGCTGACCAAGTGCGAATGACGCAGGTCCTATGCGACACAACTTGGGCGTACCGGTACGAGAAAGTCGTTGCCCTCGTCCCTGGAAAACCCGTCATGAGGATTTTTCATTCGCTCTGCAACGAAGGGCGGCAGACGCTTCAGACGTTGTCTTATAATCACAATTTCTTTGTCATCGACAACTGGCCTGTAGGTATTGGGTATGCGGCGGAATTTCCCCGTCCCATTACGGGGCGTTTTGAGGTTGGCGCCGAACGGGTGGAGATTGATGGAAGGCGTTTGACGCTGAAGCGGAAATTCCAGGCTTCGGAAAGCATTTTTTGTGTGGGGATTGGTGGACAGGATCCGGCGATGCCGGGCTATGAAATGCGGGTGGAACACACCTTGGCCGGGGGCACGGTCCGGATTACCTGTGATCAGCCCGCGGTTCGTGTTGATTTGTGGGCCAATCCGCGCACGTTCTGCCCGGAACCCTATGTCGAGGTGAAGGCCGAGCCCGGCCTGTCTGCCGAATGGGTTATCACCTATGAGTTCGGTGAGTGTGGGCGCTGAGAGCAACAGGTTCGCTGATTCCTCCTGCTGGACCAGGAGGGTGGCCCCGCTAATGGGCTGGAGTTTATACGCGCCCATATCCCCCCTATCGTTTAAGCCTGTTCGATGGGGGTCAGCACAAGCAGACAGGAGAGAAACACCCAGATTGATCGATGTTTCATCATGGGCAGCCTTCTAAGAACTTGGGCGTGAATTGGATTGCTGTGTGTGACAAGACAGGGTGAGGAGTGTCTGCTGAGCATTGACAATCGAGTGGCGGAAGTGAGATGATAACAGAGAATTGCAGGGGTGTAGAGTGGAACCAGTTGTTATTCCGAGATCCGAGCATACGGTTAGCCGCGAGAATATCAGTCCCGAGGCCTTAAAGGTTCTCTATGGATTAAAAGATTCAGGGTATCTGGCCTACTTGGCTGGAGGAGGCGTGCGGGATTTATTGCTTGGTAGGAAGCCGAAGGACTATGACGTTGTTACGAATGCCACGCCTAACGAGGTCAGGAAGGTGTTCCGGAACAGCCGCTTGATTGGACGGCGGTTTCGTCTGGCGCACGTTTTCTTCGGGCGTGAGAAGATTGTCGAAGTCGCAACATTCCGGGCAAGCGGCTCAGATGTTGAGGAGCCGGAGAGCCTCCAGAACGTCAATCACCGTCTGAAGCGGGATGATGGCCTGATTCTTCGTGACAACCTTTTTGGCAGTCCCGAGCAGGATGCGGTACGCAGGGACTTCACGGTTAATGCTCTCTTTTACAACATTCATGATTATTCGATTATTGATTATGTTGGTGGATTGCAGGATTTGCGGAAGGGCATATTAAAGTTCATTGGAGATCCCGGTATACGATGTGTTGAGGACCCTGTGAGAATGGTGCGGGCGGTTCGCTTTGCGGCGATGCTTGGGTTCCAGTTTGATCCAGCCACGGCGGTTGCGATCCGTGAGCATCATGGCAAACTGGCGCATGCCAACCGATCCCGGTTATACGAAGAGGTGCAGAAGTTGTTCTTTTGCGGTGCTGCACAACAAGCGTATGGATTGTTACGTGATTTCGGGCTCTTTGCGATCCTGTTTCCGGAGATTGGTTCATGGTTGGGGCCTGTTCCCGGAGGATTGGAATGCCGGAGGGTCAGTCAGGCATTGCAGCAGGTGGATGAGTGGCGTCATGAAGGTCGGCAGGTTACTCCTGCCCTGTTGTTTGCCTTGATGTTTGGAGGCATGCATGAAGTGCAGGCCGACGAATTGACCGCCAAAGGGGAGCACCCCGGATTGGCGTTGCATTCCGTGACGATGCAGCACTTTGGAGGTTTGACGGAACGAGTTCAGGTGCCGAAATTGGTGAGGTACCGGACCGCCGAGATTCTTGCCTCCCAGCCGCGCCTGATTTCTGAAGGAGGCACACGAGCTCGGCCTTTGGCGTGCCGGGAATTCTTCCCTGAGGCTGTGTCGTACCTTGAATTTTCCGTGCGATTGTCAGGGCAGAATGGTGCCGCGTTGGAACGGGTAAAAGCTATCCTGGAGGAGGCTGGAGGGGAGTCCGGTGCGGAGGCAAGGGGTAACCGGCCGGGGCGCGGGAGAAGGGGCCGGCGATCCAAGGCTTTCCGCGAGCGCCGGGACTCTGTAGCCCTGCAGCCGCAAAATAGCCCGTGACCCACGATGTTTTCATGAAGTGTGTCCTCTGCCAGAATACCGCCTTGTCGTCAGGCGTAGCGTGGAAGAGGAACTGGTTTACCTGTCCATCTTGTCAATTGCGATTCATTGATCCCTCGCATTGGTTATCGCCCGCGGAGGAAATTGACAGATACCGTTTGCACACCAATTCGGCTAACGATGAAGGGTACGTTCGTTTCCTGATGCCGGCTGTTGAGTCTCTCGTGAGGTATCATCCGGCTGGCAGGGTGCTTGATTATGGTTGTGGACCGGTTCCCGTGATGACTGAGATGTTACGCCGGGCGGGGTATGACGTCGTTGGGTACGATGTGAACTTCCTCCCGCTGCCAGATGGATGGGATCATACGCTTCGGGAAAGTTTTGATGCGGTCGTCTCGACCGAGGTGTTCGAACACTTCCGGGACCCTGCTGCGGAGATGGATCGCATCGTGAAGGTACTCAAACCAGGAGGCGTTCTGGTGGTCATGACATCGATTGTGGATGACTCGCTGGACCTGGCTTCGTGGTCATATGCCAACGATGCGACGCATGTGCTTTTCTATTCCATGGCGACATTCCGCTACATCGCCCGTCGATGGGGGTTCAGGATTGTCGACGCCGCGGGGAATCGCCTTATCCTCCTCGAGCGTGCCATCTGATGTCTTTGGGCTCTGTTCTCTTGGCCGTTGTTTCTAGGCGTGATTCCGCAACTTCAGCTCCATTGGGTGTGGGGCAAGGTAATATTGATCCAGCAGGTATTGCACTTCGTGCTTCTTTGCGTAATGGCGCAAGAGTGTCACGGGCACGATGAGGGGGATCAGTCCCGCATGATACTGCTGGATGATTTCAAGCATTTCATGGCGGTCGTTCTCGTCAACGGATGGACGAAGGAATCCAAGCATGTGCTGCAGAATGTTTGTGTGTTTGCGAGGTGTGGCGGGGTACTTGAGGGCACGCATCAGAAGGGCCTCGTACACGGGTATGAAGGACCGGGCTTCGCGCGCTTTCATGGTTGCCAGAAGACGCCCCATTTCCCTAAGGAGAGGTTCGCTATGGGCTTGGATTAGGAATTTGTTCCTGGCGTGGAATTCCATCATTGTGCGGAGCGTGGGGGAAGCCTTTGTAGACTCACGGAATCGCCAAAGGGTAAAAACCCTTTCCAGGAAGTTCTCCCGAAGGTCCATGTCATTCAGACGGCCTTCCTCTTCACAGGGGAGGGTCGGGAAGTGTTCCTGGAATGCCTGCCCGAATATGCCTGGCGCCTTGCCGGCATATCCGCCATTCTCGTTGTACACTTTGACATTCTCCATGCCACTGCTTGGTGAGCGAGCTTTAAAGATAAATCCGCAGAGGTTTTCATTTTCCAATTGCCTGATGCGGTTTGCGCACCATTCCTTCATGCGGACGGTATGGTCTATACCGGTTCGTGTGGTGATCAGTCGTGGATTTGCTGGATCTCCCACGAGACGGACCGGTTCACGCGGCACACCCAGGCCGCATTCCACTTCAGGGCAGACGCCGACGAACTCGAAGAACTGACCGAGTGTATCCGTTATATAGTGGTCATGCTTGTGTTGTCCGTCATAACGAACGGGTTCACCCAGCAGGCACATACTGATTCCGATCCGGATCTTATTTTCCATTATCTTGCTCCATGTAAAGAATGCATTGCTTATCCATGTTGCATGCCGTCAGCCCGGCTTAGTCATGCGATTGCGCCGGTATCGGGCTGGTGTGATTCCAGTGAGGCGCTTGAAGTGCTTTATGAAATAACTTTGATCGTTGAATCCTGTCTCGTATGCAATATCGGTGCAGCTCTTGTCGCTGTTTTCCAGCAGGCTACGGGCGCTTTGTACCCGTGCGTGCAGGATGATCTGGAGGATGGTCTTTCCCGTGTGAGCTTTGACAAGGTGTGCGATCCGGTATGAACTGAGACCCACATGCCGGGCCACATCGGCCAGGGATAGAGGCTTGGTGTGATTTTTCGTGATGAAATCCAGCGCCTTGCTTACGCTGGAGTTCGATCGGTTGAAGCCGTGCAGGTAAATGCCTTCGATGAAATCGTTAAGTGCACTCGTCAGGACCCGGGCCAGGGCCTCGAAATCCTTGGCTTGAATCAGACGTTCCATCCACCGGTGGTTGCGCTCGATCAGCGGCTCCATGACTGGGCTATCTTCGACCGCAGCGCGGGTGAGGTAGCCCATCATTTCAATAGCCCGTGCCCGGAGAACGGCCAGCTTGGGAGAGCTCAAGTACATTGCGCCCAGCATTTCGTTTAGCACCCGGCGAGCCCCGTCGGGGTCGCCGGAACGAATGTGGGACAGCAGGATGCGTTCCTTTTCAAACGGATAGGTGGTTGTGTCGCCCCGTTTCTTGCGATCCTCAATGGCTTCGGCGATCTGCCGCTGCTGGTGAATGCGGAGGCGATTCTCTTCCATCTGGATGGGTTTCCAGCCGCTGATGCGGTAGAAATTGTCGTGCAGGTTACGAGCCGCAGATCGCATGGCGGCAGGGGTGAAGACCAGTCTTGTCGAGATATACTGGCGTGCGGCATGCGGGGGGAATCCCATGGATGCGAGCTCCCGGCTGCAGCGATCGGGTTCCTCCCGGTCGGTATCCGAAAGGACTTCCCCGCCTATGAGTGCGCCGTGAATGATGCGCCGATCCTCCAGGGCCACGATCCAGCTCATCAAGCCGGGGAGGATGTCAAAAAAACAGGGCTCACCCAGGTTGATGCTTTCGTGAAGCGCGTAGATTCGAAGTTTTCGAACCTTGCTGTTGCCTGCGAGGGGATCTTCCTCCGGATGGGTGGTGCCGTCCAGATTCATGAAAAAGGGGCGAAGACCATTCGTTTTGAACGCATCCCTGCTGACTTCCAGTAATGTTCTTTGAGAGAGTTTGGGCATCTTGATCTGCGCTCGGCAAGAAGTGCGTATTAACTGTTAAACGGTCATGTCCAGATACAACCCTGCAAAGATCCCATTTGCGTTCTGGATAGCCTGAAATAACATGCGAAGTCAAGAAGACAACACCGGTCTGCAGTCGTGGGTAAGAGCAGTTTTATCAGTCAATCCAGCAAGAAAGTTATAATAATGAGCCATAAATCCCTATTCCTGTAAAGGGTAGACTGATAAGGTGCCTTCGTTTTTGTTTAACCGTAAACCGAAAAGCAAGGAGAACCATGAGTGCGATACTGGAGCAGATCAAAGAAAACCTGATGAAGGGGAAGGCAAACGATGTCAAGGCGCTGGTACAGCAGGCGCTGAACGATAAGGTGGGTGCTGCGGATATTCTGAACAAGGGATTGCTGGCAGGGATGAGCGTGATTGGCGAGCGCTTCAAGAAGAATGAAGTGTATGTTCCCGAGGTGCTCATTGCTGCGCGCGCCATGAAGTCTGGTATGGAAATTCTTAAGCCGGCCCTTGCGGCGGCGAAGGTTGAGCCGAAGGGCGTGGTTGTGATTGGAACCGTTAAGGGCGACCTGCATGATATCGGCAAGAACCTCGTGGGCATGATGCTGGAGGGTGCAGGTTTCAAGGTGGTGGATGCCGGTATCAACGTTGAGGCGTCCAAGTTCATCGAGTTGGCTCGCCAGAATAATGCGGGTTTGATCGGTGCTTCCGCATTGCTGACAACCACTATGACCAACATGAAGGAAGTGGTGGATACACTCAAGAAGTCCGATATGGCCGGCAAGGTCAAGGTTATGATTGGTGGGGCGCCTGTGACACAGGCATTCTGTGACGAGATTGGTGCAGATGGCTACGCGCCTGATGCGGCTTCGGCAGCTGACTTGGCCAAGGCGCTGGTCAAGTAAGAACCTGGGAATTGACACGCGGCGTGGGATGGGCCCCTGCGGGGGCAAATCCCATGCCGTGTTTTTTTGGTGACTTGGCGATCCTTGAGTCATAAGTGGGTTGCCGGGCGCCCTTCATGGCTTCTTCGTGCGTCCGAAGAAGTTTCCGGAATTGACCCGGAGTGAGATTGATGGATCGTTTCAGTTCCCGGGTGAAGTGGCTTTGGTCAAAAAAGCCGCAGTTCTCAGCGATCGCGCTGATCTGCAGGGCTGTTGTCGCCAGCAGCTTCTTGCCTTCAGAGATACGGATCTCAAGAAGCAGGTTCTTGAAGGTCCTTCCGGTTTCACGCGGCAGACGATGAACAAGTGTGGACGGACTGACGCCGATAGCCCTGGCGGTCTTGGCGATCGTAACCGATTCGTGATAGTGTGACTGGAGCCATGCAAGGAGGCGGTCTCCAAGGCTGCGCCCGTCAGGGCTGCCGCCATGCTCGCTTCGGCGGAAGTGGTTTTGAATCCATTCTGCCACCTCGTAACAGCTTTCTTCGGTTGTGGAGGCTTCCTCGAGGCGTGACATATGTCTCAACTCACGGCTTGTGGCGGCAGCCCATGGCACACCGTTCAGGATTTCATGGCTGGTGATAACGGCAAGCAAAGTGCGGACGTGAGCTTTAAGTTTTACCAGGTCCCAGTTGCTGGCCATCAGCAATTTGGCCAGGTATCGCGATACGAATTCCATTGCCCCGGGGCGATCATTGCGATGGAGGAATGAAACCAGTTCATACGTATCCCGCAGGAGATCGGGGGGGGAAACGTCCTGTGACCGGATGTCGGCAAAGGCTTCGGCGATTCGGCGTTGCTGGAGATATCTCTCGTTGCGTTCACGGAAGAAGAGGCTGGAGTTCAGGCCGTTTGAAAAAGTTGCCTCCATGGCCAATGTGCCGAGACCACGCAAGGCGCTTGGCGCGATCGGTTGCACAGAAGACACGGTTCTGACAAGTGCCCCTATTGCGGATGCTGCGCCGGGGCCGAGCGATTGAGCAATGGCGTCCTGCACATCCAGGCGTTGATCCTGTGTCCGGAAACCGCCCAAGGAGATTCCGCCAATGCAGCGATTATGGGGGGCGATTGGGATTGTGACGAAGAGCAATCCGACCCAGCACTGATAGAAATACGGTTCTCCAGAGTTCATGGCGTGGACTGTAGCTGTGCAACAGGAGTACCTGCAAAGAGAAGCGGCAGCAGGATATGAAAGTGCATGTCGACAAAAGGTGCAAACCCTGCCGTTGGTCAGGATTTCCGCGTCATGTAAGCCGTGATAAACGGCTCCTTGTCCTGAAAGCGCTTCAATGGACTCAAGCACCGTCAGGATCCTCGCTCTCTCTGCGGGGTTTTTCACATGTCAGAATATCCCAAAAAAGCGCCAAGTTATACAAGAATAATTTCGGGTAATACGTGAATACTACAACCCGCAATGGAGAAAATGTAGGGTCAATTTATGAGGCGAATTGCAGATCGAATCCGTGATGGTGAACTGCTTCTTGCAGATGGTGCGTGGGGAACTTTTCTGCAGAAGCTGGGGCTGGTTCCGGGCGAGTGCCCTGAGTTGTGGTGCCTGAAGCGGCCTCAAGAAGTGCTGTCAGTGGCTTCGAGTTACATTGAAGCAGGCAGTGATCTCGTTGAAACAAACAGTTTTGGCGGTACACGGTACAAGCTGGAATATTTTGGGCTTCAGGAACAAGTGGCGGAGATCAATCGGGCGGCTGCTGAGATTTCTCGTAAGGCAGCGGGTCCAAACCGACATGTGATTGCCTCTATGGGGCCGACGGGGAAGATGCTGCTGATGGGGGATGTGACGGAGTCGGAATTGCTGGAGGCATTCCGGGAACAGGCCCTGGCGTTGGCTTCAGGTGGGGCGGATGCGGTTTGTATTGAGACAATGTCGGCGATCGATGAGGCTTGCCTGGCAATCAGGGCGGCGCGTGAGGTTGGGGGTTTGGAGATCCTGGCGACTTTTACATTTCAGCAGACCGTGGATGGCGGATATCACACGATGATGGGGGTGACGCCGGCGGAAGCTGCGCGGGCGGCCACTGAGGCAGGATCCCACATAATTGGAGCGAATTGTGGGCAAGGGATGGAGCAGATGGTTGGGATCGTGCGGCAAATGAGAGCCGTTGCGTCCGATGTGCCCATAATCGTGCAGGCGAATGCTGGATTGCCGAAGAATGTAAATGGAGTGGATGTGTTTCCTGAACTACCGGAAGTGACGGCAGGCTGGGTTCCTGCGGTGGTTCAGGCCGGGGCTTCCATCATCGGGGGGTGTTGCGGGACAACCCCGGAGCATATTCGGGCTATCGGAAAGGTGTTAAAAGATCTGCAGGTAACGAAGAGGAAATAATTACGGGAAAGAAAGGCTGCGAATGAAGAAGCTGATCGTGGTTGGTGAGAATATTCATTGCACGCGTGTATACAAGGTGGGTGGCGCTTTTGTTAAACCGCGGGCCAGTGGTGGGCATGCAATTGTTTATGGAGGCAAGGGGGAGGCGAGGGAATTGCCGATTCCCGAAGTTTTCCTGAAGACTGCGGATTGGGAGAACGGGAAGATCAAGCATTGCGCGGTTGCAGTGTGGCAGGGTTTATACGGGGATGCGGCTGGCAAGGCTGCGGCGGAAGACTATCTAGGCTATCTTGCGTTGCGCCAGGAAAATTCCGATGCGGCCTTTCTGGACATTAATGTTGATGAGTTCAGCACGGATATTGAAGAGCGATGCAGAGCCATTCGGTGGGTTGCCAAGATTGTGCAATCCAAGAGTCGCCTCCCGCTGAGCATCGACACATCCAATCCAGTGATCCTTCGCGCCGGCTTGGAGGCTTGCGAAAAAGGGCGTGGGAATCCTATGGTGAACTCGGTGTCCCTGGAACGAAAGGATGCCATTCCGGTTGCGGCTGAATTCGAGGCCGTGGTAATTGCCTCGGCGGCCGGTGAGAAGGATTTGCCTGCGGATACCGCCCAGCGGCTGGGTAACATTGATCGCCTGATGCCGATGTTGAATGCGGTGGGATTGAAGGGCGGCCAGATCTATATTGACCCGCTGGTATTCCCTGTGGCCACCGATTCCAACAACGGCAAGGGATTCCTGGATGCGGTTTCCGCGATTCGCCAGCAATACGGTGTGCAAATCCACATTACAGGCGGGTTAAGCAACGTGTCTTTTGGAATGCCCGGACGCAAGCTGATCAATCAGGTTTTCACATGGCTTGCCGTGGAGGCCGGCGCTGACAGCGGGATTCTGGATCCCCTTCAGATGAACAGCCGCATCCTGGCTGCTGTGGACACGACAACCGAGGCGTTCAGTCTTGCCAAGGCTTTGCTTACCGGCGAAGACATGTTCGGGGTCGAGTATATCACTGCGCACCGGGAAGGCCGATTAGGCGCAGAGTGAAGTGGAAGATGCTTGAATAGACCTGTCAGTATTGGAGACATACAGATGAGCAAAGTGACACTGGATCCCACCCGGATGAAGGACTGGGAAATTGCGGAAGCTGCGGAAAGGGACATGAAGCCGATCATGGAATTGGCTGCCGGAATGGGGTTGCATCCGGAAGAAGTCATTCCCATGGGGCGGGATCTTGCCAAGGTCGACCAGCGGATGGTTCTGGAGCGGATTCATAAACTGCCGTATGGAAAATATGTGGATGTGACTGCCATTACACCGACTCCTCTCGGGGAAGGGAAGACCACAACCACGATCGGACTGGTCGAAGGGCTTGGCAAGATTGGGAAATCCGTTACGGGCGCCATACGCCAGCCCAGTGGCGGGCCAACCTTTAACATCAAGGGTTCAGCGGCAGGTGGCGGTCTGGCTCAGTGTGTGCCTCTCGCGCCTTTCTCCATTCGTTTGACGGGTGATATTGATTCGGTGACGAATGCTCACAATATGGCCATGGTGGCCCTGACGGCCCGGATGCAGCATGAGCGGAATTACGACGATGCACGGTTGGCTCGTACGGGGATCCGCCGCTTGAACATCGACCCTAAGCGTGTTGCCATCAAGTGGTGTATTGACCTCTGTGCGCAGAGTCTGAGGAATATCGTAATCGGGCGTGGCGGAAAGATGGACGGGTTCGAGATGGAATCCGGATTCCAGATCTCCGTGGCCAGTGAAGTTATGGCCATTCTTGCCGTCGCCAAGGATCTGAAGGATCTGCGTCAGCGGTTATCCCGAATGGTCGTTGCATATGACACATCCGGCCGGGAGATTACAACAGCGGACTTGAAGGTGGACGGGGCTATGGCTGCCTGGCTGGTGGATGCCATCAATCCAAATCTGCTGCAGACGATTGAAGGGCAGCCGATCTTTGTTCATGCGGGTCCTTTTGCCAATATAGCCATAGGGCAAAGCTCGATTATCGCGGATGAGATTGGAGCCCGTCTTGCCGAGTATCATGTGACGGAAAGCGGGTTTGCCGCTGATATAGGCTTCGAGAAGTTCTGGAACCTCAAGTGCCGATTTTCCGGCATCAAGCCCAGCGCTGTAGTGGTTGTGGCGACCATCCGCGCGCTCAAAATGCATGGTGGCGGCCCGGCGGTCAAGCCTGGTGCCAAATTGGACGAGGCATACACCAAGGAGAACCTGCCGCTACTCGAAAAGGGATGTGAGAATCTGATTGCACACATCGAGATTGTGAAGAAGAGCGGTGTAAGGCCGGTCGTGTGCATCAACAGTTTCCACACGGACACTAGGGATGAGGTTGCCTTAGTCCGCAAGGTCGCTGAGGCGCATGGTGCGTACGTGGCATTTTCGCAGCACTGGTTGAAGGGCGGTGAGGGGGCCAGGGAATTGGCTGAGGCTGTTGTGTCCGCGTCGGCGGAAAAGCATCACTTCAAGTTCCTTTATGATCTCGATACGCCGTTGCGGGAGCGGATTGAGAGGATTGCGAAGGAAGTGTATGGCGCGGATGGGGTTACCTACAGTGAACAAGCGCTTGAGAAGGCCAAAAAGTTTGAGGCTGACCCGGCTACTGCCAAACTGGGAACTTGCATGGTCAAGACTCATTTGAGCCTGTCCCATGACCCGGATGTCAAGGGGCGCCCGAAGGGGTGGGTATTACCCATCCGGGATATCCTGGTGTACCGTGGGGCCGGTTTTGTGGTGCCTGTTGCAGGCGATATCAAGTTGATGCCCGGTATGGCTTCGGAACCCGCGTTCACGAATATCGATATTGATGTTGCGACAGGTCGTGTCCGGGGGTTGTTCTAAGCTCGCGGAGCGTTTTCAATCGGTTGATTTGGTGGATGATCATAGAAAGGCAGGATAGAATGGCGATCAAGGAAGATATTTTGAGGAAGCGTTATCATATTGAAGTATTAACTCCCAAGCAGAATACCGAGGACTTGGAGGGTGACTTGGAGAAGTTTGCGATCAAGTTTTCCCAGGTGATGGAAAGCGGGTATGTTGCGTGCATTACTGACAACCCGATGGGGCACTTGAGTTTCCAGGCTACGGACATTATTCCGGAACTGGGGCTTGCCGTGAAGGATGGCCAGTTGTCCGTGCACTTGAACACGTTCCACGCCCTGGAAGACTTGCACAAGATACTGGACACATGCGCTTCCCTGGGCGTCAAGGATATATTGGTGGTTTCAGGGGATGGGAGTGAGCGTCTGGCTCGTTTGCAGCCGCAGGCCATTGGGCTGACATGCAATGCCGTGACCTCCGTGGAGTTGGTGGCCTATATCCGCAAGCGGTATCCCGGTGTGTTCCACCTGGGTGTGGCGTTCAATCCCTACGAGCCGCAGGATCATGAGGTGGAGAAACTTCACCGCAAGATCGAAGCCGGAGCCGAGTTTATCTGCACGCAACCCGTTCTGGGGCGGGATGAAAGAGTCCTGGGCTTGCAGAAGCACGGGCTGCCTGTGTTTGTGGAGTGCTGGATGTCCAAGAAACTGCATCTTCTGTCCGAGTGTGTTGGGTACACGATTCCTGAGGATGTGCCGTATGACCCGATGGCAAACCTGAAGGAATTGCAGGGCATTTACGCGGGCTGCGGAATGTATCTGGCCATGCTGGGGCATAAGACCCAGTTGCCGCTTCTCAAGGGTTTCTGGAATTGATGTGGGGCTGCCTGTAAAGGTTGGCTCGTAATCGGCGGGGAGGTGAAGAATGTCAGCTGCAATTATTGATGGTAAGAAGATCGCTGCGGATATTCGGGGCGAATTGGCCGTCCAAGTCAGCGAACTCAAGAAGCGAGGCATTGTGCCGGGGCTGGGGGTGATCCTGGTCGGGGATGACCCAGCCTCCAAGTCCTACGTGACGGCCAAAGAACAAGCCTGTCATGATATCGGAATCTTTTCCGACGACAATCGCCTCCCGTCTTCTACGACTCAGGAGCAATTGATGACTCTGGTCAGAAAGATGAATGCAGATCCCAGGATCCATGGGATTCTTGTGCAGTTACCGCTGCCCAAGCATCTCAACGAGTCAGAAGTGCTATTGGCGATCGATCCGGACAAGGACGTGGATGGATTCCACCCTACCAATGTCGGGCGGATGGTCATTGGTGAAAAGGCGTTCCTCCCATGTACTCCCCATGGTGTGGTGCAGATGTTGGCCCGGAGCGGGGTCGTGATGGAGGGGGCTCATGTGGTGATTGTCGGGCGCAGTAATATTGTCGGCAAGCCCCTTGCCAACATGTTGATGGCCAAAGGCCGGAACGCGAATGCAACCGTTACGGTATGCCACACGCGAACGAAGGATATTGGATCCTTCACGCGTCAGGCTGATATTGTGATTGCAGCGGCTGGCCGACCCAATACGGTGACTGCGGATATGATCCGCGATGGGGCGGTTGTCATTGATGTGGGCGTGAATCGTGTCGAGGACGCTTCGCGTAAGCAGGGGTTCCGACTGGTGGGCGATGTGGACTTCGAGGCTTGCAAGAGCAAGGCTTCCATGATTACGCCTGTTCCGGGCGGGGTGGGGCCCATGACGATCACGATGTTGTTGTTTAATACTGTGGAATCGGCAAGGCGCTTTGCCCACCTTCCGGAATGACTCCAGCATTCTGTTCTGTTGATTGCGGGGGATCGATGCGGATGTTGCTTTCCTGATTCGTCGCTAGCGTCGAACTTGCTGCCTCTTGTAAAGTCCACTGATCAAGAAGGCGGTTGTGATTGGCCTTGAACTAGGCTAATCTGACAGCATTTGAAACGGTTCGTAGACTCGAGTCAGGTGCTATTGATGGAGGCATCCCATGTCAGGACAGGATTTCAAGGCGGCATATAAGACAATCATGGATGACCATTTTCCGCCAAAGATGGAGATTTCCTTTATCGAGGAGGATGGGAAGAGGCAGACGTTGGCGTACGAAAAAGTTGTATGGTTGATTGATGGGGTCCGGAAGGGTTTGAGGTATGGTGAAAATCCCGGCCAGGAGGCCGCGCTGTTCAAGCTTGTGGGCGGGAATCTGCGCTTGGGGGACGTGACCTGCATTCAGGCCGGGCGTTATCTGGCTTCCGATGTAGAACTGCTGCAGTCGGGCAAGCATCCAGGCAAGACCAATATTACCGATGCGGACAATGCGCTGAATATTCTGCGGTATATAGATGCAGATCCATGTGCTGTGATCGTAAAGCACAATAACCCCTGTGGCGCTGCAAAATCCAGTACGCTTGCCGAGGCCTATTGCAAGGCCAACATGGCAGACCGCGTCGCTGCGTTTGGGGGTGCAATTGCGCTAAATCGTACAGTGGATACCGAGACCGCCAAGCTAATAGCACAGAATTACGCGGAAGTTGTTGTGGCGCCGGATTTCTCCGGCGCAGCCATGGAGGTGTTTTCCAGGAAAAAGAACCTTAGGGTCATGCGAATCAACAATATGGCAAGACTGCGGGACTTTGCTGGCGCGATAGCCGTGGACATGAAGTCATTGGTTGATGGCGGATTGATTGTTCAAACTTCGTTTGCGCCCGTAACCCGTGGAAAGTCTGACTTGACTGCGGCGGTGGCCACGTACAAGGGTAAGGAATATCGGATTCTGCGAATGCCGACGGAAAAGGAATATGAAGATCTGATATTCGGCTGGTTGGTTGAGTGTGGTGTTACGAGCAATTCCGTTCTCTATGTTAAGGACGGCGTTACAGTGAGTATTGGAGCTGGTGGGCAGGATCGTGTGGGGATGGCTCAGTATGCCCGGGACAAGGCTTACCGGAACCTGTCTGACCGCATCGCATGGGAACGACACTGCGTCCCTTACAATACTTTGCCTGAGGGGCGTGATAAGTCTGCCATTGATGAAGAGACCGTATCCCGGAAGGGCGGTTTGGCAGGGGCCTGCATGGTTTCGGATGCCTTCTTCCCGTTCCGTGATGGTGTGGATGTGGGGATTCGCGAGGGGGTGACCGCCGTTATTCAGCCTGGTGGTTCGGAGCGGGATTATGAGGTGATTGATGCCTGTAACGCATCAGACGTTGCCATGGTGTTTACAGGGCAGCGTTGCTTCAAGCACTGATGTGCGGCTGAAAGGATCGAACAGCAACTCTGTAGAACCGAGGCCAACAAAAAAGCCGCCGATCAGGCGGCCTTTTTGTTGCATCACTGAATGGGTTATCAGTTTGTAATGGTGACCCGGTACATCCCAGGTCCCGAGGCCGGAGCCGATACGTCGAGGACGTTAGTTCCTCCTGCGGTCGCGTTCACATTCACCGCAACATTGCTCCAGCTGCCTCCAACAAGATTTGTTGTCATCTGGACCATATATGGTGCGATGGCTTCCGTGCTGCTAAGCCAGATCAGCCGTGGAACCCCATTGCTGAAGGTTTGTCCGACGATCCGCAACAGCGAGTTCGAGTTGTCCGGGTGCGTGCCTGCCACGTATTCTTCCCAGGTCAGCATGCCGTCACCATCCTCGTCCCATAGGGCAACTTCATCCCAAGTGGGCAATGTGTTGGTGTCCAGCCCTTTTCCCGCCATCCAATAAACAGGTGTCCCATTGGTTGCCAATATCGGGGCAAACTGCACAAACAGGGTTGCTTGTCCTGTGATGTTCGACCATACGAGTTCGTGGGTTTCCTTGTCTGCTGCTTCGACAACTGCATTGGAGCTGCCGCCAACGGTCCCCTGGTAAACTGCGATTTTATAATATGTGGAGGCGGCGATGTTGAAGTTGGTGTGTCCCGGCGAGGAGGCAAACGAAACCGTTCCTGAGGGGATCACAATCCCTGATCCCAGATAACTGACAAGGACAGAGGGGTTGGCCGCTCCAAACGAAACGGCGTCTGTTGAAACAACAAGATCATCTATTTTTCCGCTGCCGGTCAGGGTAAGAGTGGACAATTTTTGCGCGTCCCACTTTGCGCACACAAACCAAACTCCACCGCTCGCGCTTTTTACGTCGGCGTCAACGAATGCGTAATCATTGCTGAATGCAACGCCATTCAGGAATACCCTGAAGAAGGATTGATTGACGTATTCCTCCATCTCGTTGAGCGTAATGTGTTTCATGTGAATCGTGACGCGAGCCCACTCATTTGTCGGCAGGGCTCCCAGGCCGTTTTCAACCTTGGTCCAGCGGCTTGTCGGCGGAAGAATTGAATACTCCTGATTGTCAATAATTCCGTGGAAAACATTCAGATATCCGTTGGTGTCAAAGTAGACTGCCACCTGAGAATTGGTGACGGATCCTACTGGCTCCTCCTCCTGCCTGATTGGAAGCACCAGAGTATCCAGCCAGATTTCAAGCGGAGTCGTGCTTTCAGGATCCGGGGCCGTGGTGTTGAATGCGTTGCTGATGGTTCCCTCGGCGAAAGCAAGTACATTGGAATGCGATTCGGAAGGGAGTGGATAGCCGCAACTGGGCTCAGGCGGAGTAATATTGGTTACATATGCCTGCACATCGGGTGTGCCTTCCCACGCCCCGCAATTGGCATTCGTCAGGATGGTTTCCCCAAGTGGAACATTTGTTTCGAAAGATATGGTGTATGGAAGATCTACTTGTGCATACACCGCTTGAGCCATTGCAAGGGCCATCGCAGCAATAATTATTTTCTTCATCTTGTTCACCCCTAGAGAAGAGATTTCCCACACTTACTTATGCAACCCTGTAATAAATATATGGCAATGCAGGGGGGGCTGTCAATCCCTCCATAATTTTTTTTGCTGGAGTTCGCGACATCTTTTGGTCAGCGAGTGGCTGTCTTGTGAACAAGTCTGACTGTGGAAATGAATTGGCCTTTAGCCGTTTTCAGGGTAAACGTAGGGGCGGTGTTATTCTGGATGCCGTGGTTGATGTTGAGGGGAGTATATCGATGCTGTGTGATAATTGTCATCAACGTGAATCGTCCATTCATGTGACTCAAGTTGTCGACGGGAATGCGCGGGAACTGCGTCTATGTGAGCAATGTGCCGAGGAGTGCGGGCTGAATGTTAAGAATGTGATGTCCATTCCTGAAATTCTTTTTGGCGGTGGCGGCGGGGATTCTGCGGCTTTTCTGAATAAGACGTGTACGAGTTGCCATCTCAGGGGCTCGGATTTTCGTAAAGGTGGACGTTTGGGCTGTGCTCATTGCTACGAGACTTTCGCGGAGGATCTCAAGCCTATGTTAGCGGCGATGCATAAGGGGGTGGTACACAAGGGTAAGATTCCTGAGTCAGGCCGGGAGAGACTGGCGGCAAGAAACCATGTGCTTGGGCTGCGCCGGGAATTGGACGCAGCAGTCAAGAGAGAGGACTACGAGGAAGCGGCACGGTTACGCGATCTGCTTCGGGGGGTGGCGGATGCAGCTGGATGACTTGCTGGCCCGGAAGGGTGCCTGGCTTGCGGAGGGTGCAGAGGATGGGATTGTCATAAGCAGCCGGATCCGGTTGGCCCGTAATCTCGATGGCATTGCCTTCCCTGACTGGGCTGGTGAGGAGGAATGTTTGCGTGTTCAGTCGCAGGTATTGTCTGCTTTGGACCGCGTTGGATTACTGGCGCCTGCGATGGTGATGGATATGTCATCGCTGTCGTTGGCAGACAAGGATTTTCTTCATGAGCGGCACCTGATCAGCATGGAACTGGCGCGGAAAGGGCGGGGAAGTGGTCTGGTGGTCCGGGAGGACGAGGAACTGGGTGTAATGGTCAATGAGGAGGATCACCTGCGGCTTCAGGCCATGCGACCCTCGTTTTGCCTGGACGAGCTCTGGGGGGAAATTGACGCTTTAGACAGTGCGATTGAGAAGCACTTGAGATATGCCTTCTCTGAAACGCTGGGATATATCACTGCATGCCCAACCAATATCGGGACCGGCTTGCGTGCGAGTGTCATGTTGCATGTTCCCGGCTTGCGTTTGGCCAACGAGGTTGAGCCTATCATCAAGGGGGTGGGCAAGCTTGGATTGGTTGTGCGGGGATTGCTTGGCGAGGGGACGGAGGCGTCCGGCAACATGTTCCAGCTTTCAAACCAGACGACATTGGGTGAATCGGAGGCCGTCATCATTGAGCGGTTGACGCATGTAGTCCGCGAGGTGGTCATTCATGAGCGTAATGCCAGGCTGCGATTGATGGAGCAACGGGAAAGCCGCGTCCGGGATTTTGTCTGTCGCGCCTTTGGTGTGTTGAGCCACGCAAGACTTCTCGGGTCCAATGAAACCCTGGATCTGCTCTCCGGGTTGCGTTTGGGTGTGGATCTTGGTATTGTGGCGGGGTTGGGGACGGCAGAAATCAATCGATTAACCCTGTATTGCCAGCCTGGGCATTTGCAGAAGCTCATGGGACGGAGTATACATGCCCAGGAGCGGGATGAGGAACGCGCGAGGAAGGTTCGTGAGGCGATGCGATGTGCAGGCCTTGCGGGGTAGATTGTAAAGCGGGACTAGCTATGGCAAATTCTGGTAATTATACGCCGCGTGCACAGCAGGTCATCCAGTTGGCCCGCTCTGAAGCCGAGCGATTCAATCATTCCTATGTTGGCACGGAACACCTTCTTCTGGGTTTGCTGGTTCTTGGTTCCGGGGTGGCGGTGACGGTCTTGGACCGGATGGGGGTATCCCTTGAGGCCTTGCGCCTAGAGGTGGAGAAGGTGGTTGGTCAGGGAGGAGAGACTAAGACAGCGGGGAATGTGCCCTTTACGCCCCGGGCTAAGAAGGTCCTTCAATTGGCGGCGGCCGAGGCCAGGAGCCTGAATCATTCGTATATCGGCACGGAGCATATTCTGCTGGGTCTGCTGCGGGAAGGGGAAGGCGTTGCGTCGCAGGTTCTGCGAAACCTCAACATTGATCTCGAGCGCACCCGGGTTGAAGTCATGAAGGAACTGGACCCGAATTTCGAGCCCAGCGAGGAGGATGCAACTCCGGAACCAAAGACGCAATCAGCGCAACCGTCGCAGTCTTCGAAACCGAAGACGCCTGCCTTGAATGCGTTTGGCCGGGATCTTACTGAGATGGCGCGGAAAGGGGCTCTTGATCCGATGATCGGCAGGGAAGGTGAATTGGAGCGCGTGATACAAATCCTGTGCCGTAGGACGAAGAATAATCCCGTATTGTTGGGAGACCCCGGTGTTGGCAAGACGGCTATTGTGGAGGGCTTGGCGCAGGTCATTGTCCAGGGGTTGGTGCCGGACATCCTCCGCAACAAGCGGGTTGTGGCTCTGGATCTGGCCCTGATGATTGCAGGGACAAAGTACCGTGGTCAGTTCGAGGAGCGGATCAAGGCGGTCATGGATGAGATTCGGCGCATGGGCAATATCATGTTGTTCGTTGATGAATTACATACGATTGTCGGTGCGGGATCTGCGGAGGGGACGATGGATGCTTCCAACATCATCAAGCCCGCCTTGTCGCGAGGGGAGTTGCAGTGCATCGGTGCAACAACTCTTGATGAGTATCGGAAGCATATCGAGAAGGATGGTGCCCTTGAGCGTCGTTTCCAGACTGTGCAGGTGAATGAACCGACCGTTGAGGAAACGATACGGATCCTCAAGGGGATCCGGCATAAGTACGAGGATCATCATGGGGTCAAGATTACCGATGATGCCATCGATGCCGCTGCGCGGCTGACGGACCGGTATTTGTCGGGAAGGCATTTGCCGGACAAGGCGATAGACACGATTGATGAAGCTGGCGCCAGGGCCAGGATACAGGCAACGACACGATCGCCGGACTTGCGAAAACGGGAACAGGCGATCGACAGGATCCGCCTGCAGAAGGAATCCGCGATTAAATCCCAGCAGTTTGAAGAGGCGGCACGATTCCGTGATTTGGAGCGAAAGGAACGCGAGGCGCTTGAGCAAAGTGTTGAGAAGTGGCGGGAGGCCAGCCGGAAGCGCAAGGTGAAGGTCACTGCGGAAGATGTGATGGCTGTGGTTTCAAAGTGGACCGGTGTTCCACTCCGCAAAATGGAAGGGAAGGAGCTTTCCCGGCTCTTGCACATGGAGGAAGAAATTGGCAAATCCGTCGTGGGGCAGGAGCAAGCTGTGGTGGCGATATCCAAGGCTCTCAGGCGTTCGCGTGCTGACCTCAAGGACCCAAACAGGCCGATCGGTTCCTTTGTATTCCTGGGCCCCACAGGTGTTGGGAAGACTTTGCTGGCTAAGGCCTTGGCGGAATTTATGTTCGGTGGTCCGGATGCCTTGATCCAACTGGATATGTCTGAATATATGGAGAAATTCACGGTCTCCCGTCTCATTGGTTCTCCTCCTGGCTACGTGGGATATGAGGAAGGCGGGCAACTGACCGAAAAGGTCAGGAGAAGGCCTTACTCGGTGGTGCTTTTTGATGAGATCGAAAAGGCGCATCCGGATGTGATGCACATGTTGCTGCAGATCATGGAGGAGGGGCGGCTGACGGATAGTTTTGGCCGGCATGTTGATTTCCGGAATACTGTTGTGATCCTGACAACCAACCTTGGCGCGGATTTCGGCCGCAAAGCCGGGTTAGGCTTTGCGGGAGCGGGTGAGACGCACGACTATGAAGCGCTGAAACAGCGGATGCTGGATGATGTAAAGCGAATATTCAGGCCGGAGTTTATCAACCGGCTCGATGAAATCGTCGTTTTCCGGCAATTGTCGCAGACTGATATGGTGCGGATCCTGGATCTGGAGATCCGCAAGGTCAAAGGGCGCTTGCTGGCGAAGGGGGTTGATCTTGTGCTCGATTCATCCGCGCAGGATTTTCTTCTGGAGAAGGGTTTTGATGTCACGATGGGGGCTCGTCCCCTGCGGCGGGCGGTGCAACGTTACCTGGAAGATCCTCTCGCGGAGGAGATTCTCCGGGGTGATCTGTCTGGGGCGGAGAAAGTGGAAGCGGTGAGGGCTGACGGGGGGCTTGCGTTTCGCGTGGTGGCGGGAGAAAATATCAAGGCATAGGTCATGAGGATTTGCCTTGCCGGGGCTTGATTTGCTTGTTCAGGGTTGTGCGCGCCGTTGTTGAATTGGCGCGCACATGCATTTAGGGGTGGTTGTGTTTGATTCATTGACCCATTCATTGGAAAAGGTGTTTCGCAAGTTGCGCGGCTACGGGCGTCTTACGGAAGCCAACATCGGCGAAGCCATGCGAGAGGTCCGTATGTCTCTGCTTGAGGCAGATGTTAATTACGAGGTGGCTCGTGATTTTGTCGCTCGTGTTTCAGAGCAGTGTGTTGGACAGGAGGTCCTGGGCAGCATTACTCCCGGTCAGCAAGTTATCAAGCGTGTGCATGATGAACTCGTTCTTCTGCTGGGTGGCGGGAAGAATCGTCGCGTAGAACTTAACCCGAAGCCCGCTCCTGTCATGCTGGTTGGGTTGCACGGGTCAGGCAAGACGACAACCTGTGCCAAGTTAGCCGCGGTTTGGAAAAAGGATGGACGGAACGTGCTTCTGGTGGGGGCTGATATCCGTCGTCCTGCGGCCGTGGATCAATTGCGGGTGTTGGCGGCGCAAGTTGGGGTCGATATGCTGGGACCGGAACCGGGGGAGCAGGTTCCGGCGCTGGGTCGGCGGGCGATGGATCATGCCGAACGAACAGGCAGGGATGCCGTTTTGTTTGACACGGGCGGGCGGTTCCAAATTGATGATGATTTGATTCAGGAGTTGAAGGACCTTCGAGAGAAGATCAACTGCCGGAACACTGTGCTTGTTGTTGATGCCGCAATCGGGCAGGAGTCGGTGCATGTTGCAGGCGGATTCCACAAGGCTTTGGAATTACGGGGACTGATCCTGACGAAGTTGGATGGCGATGCCAGGGGAGGAGCGGCTTTGTCGGTGCAATCGGTCACGGGGTGTCCGATCTTGTATACAGGTACAGGCGAGCATATGGGGGATTTGGAGCCCTTTCATGCTGAACGCATGGCGTCCCGCATTCTTGGAATGGGTGATATCGTCAGTTTGGTTGAAAAGGCCCAGCAGGCTGTGGATGTAGAGCAAGTGGCCAATATGGAGCGCAAGATCCGCTCCAATCGGCTGGATCTTGAGGACTTCCTGTCCCAACTCTCGCAGGTCCGGAAACTTGGGTCGTTTGATGCCATTCTGGATATGATGCCCATGGGGGGGCAACTGAAAGCCAAGATGAAGGACACAGCTGGTGCCGGGCGTGACTTTGAGCAGTTTTCGCGGCGTGCCGAAGCGATTATTCGTAGTATGACGCCAAAGGAACGGCGACGACCGGAACTGCTTAATGCGAGCAGGAAGCGGCGTATCGCCGCTGGCAGTGGGACCCAGGTTCAGGACGTCAATGATGTCCTGCGGCAGTTCGAGCAAGCACGTCAGATGGCCCGCAAGATGGGCGCTTTACAAAAGAGGTTGCGTCGAGTCCGATAATTTGTAATAGTTTCGCGCTTTTCGGGCCTGTATCGGGTTGATACTGTGCTGCGGGTGTGTTGCAAGGGAGGGATGGGATGTCAGTAAAAATCAGAATGACCCGTACTGGGGCGAACAAGGATATTGCCTATCGTGTTGTAGCTACGGACAGCCGTTGTCCGCGGGACGGGAAGAACCTGGAAGTGATTGGCTGGTATGATCCAAAACATAAGGGTGTGAATTTCAGCCTTAAGATGGATCGGATTGAATATTGGAAGAGCAAGGGCGCGCAGGTGAGTGACACGGTCAAGAGCCTGATTCGTAAATCCCGTGCCGCCGCTAAGTCAAACGCATGAAGCAGTTTGTGTTGTATATTACCCGGGCATTGCTGGATCATCCGGACGATGTTGCTGTCACCGAGGTCAAGGGAAAACAAACTACCATTCTTGAGCTGCGGTGTAATCCGAAGGATGTGGGGCGCCTGATTGGCAGGAGCGGGAAGACGATTAGTGCGTTAAGGGTTTTGTTGAGCAACTTGGCGTCCAAGCAGGGGCGTCGGGCGGTTCTGGAAGTGGCGGAATAGCGGGCCATGGAGCCTTTGCGGATTGACGTAATTACGATTTTCCCTGGAATGCTCAATGGTTTCTTGCAGGAGAGCATTCTCAAGCGGTCGGTGGAGAAGGGGTTGGTGGAGATTCATGTGGTGGATCTACGCCGATTTACGACGGATAAGCATCAGTCAACCGATGACCGGCCGTTTGGTGGCGGGCCTGGAATGGTGATGAAACCAGAGCCGCTGTTCAAGGCAGTGGAGTCAGTGCGGAGAAAAGAGTCTAGGGTGGTTCTAATGACTCCGCAAGGGCGGCGGATGGAACAGGCGATCGCAGTGCGATTGGCGCTGGAATCGCATCTGATCTTTGTATGTGGGCATTACGAAGGAGTGGACGAACGGGTTCGAGTACACTTGGCGACCGATGAGATTTCAATTGGCGATTATGTTCTCACCAATGGGGTCTTGCCGGCTGCGGTGGTGATCGACGCGGTTGTTCGGTTGATTCCGGGAGTTCTCGGTAACGAAGGAGCAACAAGGGAAGAGTCCTTCACGGAGGGGATGCTGGAATACCCCCAGTATACCCGTCCAAGGGACTTCAGGGGCTTGGTGGTCCCGGAGGTTCTGGTTTCGGGCGACCATGAGCAAATCGCCCGGTGGCGACGGGGTGAGGCCGAACGCCGGACGAGGGATAGAAGGCCGGATTTATTGAAGTAGAGGTGACCTATGATGAGTAAAGCGCTGGCAATGATTCACAAGGAAAATATGCGTAAGGATTCCCTGCCGGAGTTCAAGGTCGGGGATAATGTCAAAATCCAAGTCCGGATTCGCGAAGGCGGGAAGGAGCGTTTGCAGGCTTATGCCGGAACGGTGATAGCGCGGGATGGTCGCGGGGCCACGGAGACTTTCACGGTTCGCAGGGTTTCCCATGGGGTCGGTGTGGAGCGCGTGTTCCCGGTGCATTCGCCCAGTATCGCCAAGCTGGAAATCGAGAGTTCGGGCAAGGCCAGGCGCGCCAAGTTGTACTATCTGCGTGACAGGGCTGGGAAGAGTGCCAAGTTGCGCGAGAAGACCAAGACCGCTGTGGCTTGAGGAGCCCCCTCTTGCTTCAATTTGAACGCCAAGCCTGGGCGCAGGGTTCCCAAGTCCTTGCCGGTGTGGATGAGGCTGGGCGCGGACCGCTTGCCGGGCCTGTAGTGGCCGCGGCGTTGGTTTTCGAGAGAAGTTTTCTGGAGGCTGAGCAGTACGGCTTGCTTCATGGAATCACGGATTCCAAGTGTCTTTCGGAACCGCAGCGGGAAGAATGGTTCTCCATGCTCACTGGACATCCGATGGTTCATTCTTCCGTTGGTTGTGCAACGGTTGAGGAAATTGACCGGATCAATATACTGTGTGCCACGCATTTGGCCATGGTAAGGGCCTTGAAAGAGATTTCACCTGTGCCCGATTGTGCACTTGTGGATGGATTGCCTGTACCGGGCTTGCCTTGTGAGTCCATACCGATTGTCCGTGGTGATTCCCGGAGCTTGAGTATTGCGGCAGCGAGTATTATCGCCAAGGTGACGCGTGATCGTTTGATGGTGGCCTTGGATGCAGTGTATCCGCAATACGGTTTTGCCTGCCACAAGGGTTACGGCACGAAAGCACACCTTGAAGCGTTGCTTGAGCACGGGCCCTGTCCGGAGCATCGTCGATCGTTCCGGCCTGTGCGCGAGGTTGTTAGGATGAGGTCGATGGCGGATGGGAAGAACTCCGGAGAGCCGGAGGCCTTGTGAAACTCAGCTTCCTGCCGTCACATCTGCGAACGGGGGCATGGGGAGAGCGCCAAGCGGAAGATTTCCTTCGCGAAAAAGGATATCGAATTCTTGGGCGACGGGTGAGGATTGGATTGCGGGATGAGATTGATCTGTTGGCCCGCGATCAGGACATCCTGGTCTTCGTGGAGGTGAAGACGCGTAGGGGAGAGCGGTTTGGCCGGCCTTTTGCATCTGTGGATCGTCGCAAGAGGCACGCTCTTTCGCGTGCGGCCGTACGGTATTTGCAGAAGCTCAGGAATCCCGTGAATTTTCGGTTTGATGTGATGGAGGTAGTTGGCCAGGAGAATGGCCCGGTGCCGTTGGTCAGGCATGTGGAGAACGCTTTTTGCCTCGACCGGTGTTATAGCCTTCCTTGGTAGTATAGTTGTGTGCAGTGTCGGGCGGTGAAGAAAGCGGATTGTGATTTGGGGAAATGGGGATGGAATTCCCCAGTGACGGCAAGAGGTCGGTACTTCGTGTCAAGTATTTGAGGAGGGGAGGATCCCGTGGCGCCACAGTTTGTTTTTCAGACTCAGAACCTTGCCAAGATGCATGGGGAAAAGACGGTTTTCGAAGGAATCAGTCTTTCCTTCTACTACGGGGCCAAGATTGGGATAGTCGGAGAAAATGGAGCAGGGAAGACAAGCTTGCTGCGGATCATGGCTGGAGTGGACCAGGACTACATGGGAACCGCGCAGCTGGCGAAGGGCATGCGGATTGGATATGTTCCGCAGGAACCGAGGCTGAACCCGGAGAAGACCGTCCGGGGTAACTTGGAAGAGGCATTGGAACCGGTTCATGCCCTCATCCGCAGGTATGATGAGGTTGCTGATGCCATGGGGGACAAACTCTCCAAGGAGCAGATGGACAAGTTGCTGGATGAGATGAGCCGCCTGCAGGAACAGATTGATGCGATCGACGGTTGGGAGGTGGATCGGTTGCTGGACATCGCTTCGGATGCCCTTGTTTTACCGCCGGATGAAGCCGATGTGTCGACGCTTTCGGGGGGCGAGCGCCGCCGGGTGGCATTATGTAAAGTTCTTCTCGAGAAGCCTGATTTGCTCCTTCTGGATGAGCCAACCAACCATTTGGATGCGGAGACAGTTGCCTGGCTGGAAAAGACTTTGCGCGAGTATCACGGAACCGTGATTATTGTCACCCATGACCGATATTTTCTTGATCATATCACCAAATGGATCCTGGAGTTGGAGAACGGGCGGGGTTTACCCTTTGAAGGGAACTATTCATCATGGTTGCAGCAGAAGGCTGACTGGTTGCACCAAGTCGAGAAGAAGGAGAGTCAGCGGCAGAAGCTGTTGGCGCATGAACTCGAATGGATCCATAGCTCCCCTGAAGGAAGGCGGAAGAAGAGCCAGGCGCGTATTACGCGATATGAGGAACTGGCCGCCGGTCGATTTGAGGCTGGAACAGATGATGTGATGATCCAGATACCTCCCGGGCCACACCTGGGGGACAAGGTGATCATTGCGGATCATGTCTGCAAGGCGTATGCAGCGAATACATTGTTGGAAGAGGTTTCCTTTCGTCTTCCGCGCGGGGGAGTTGTCGGGATTGTGGGACCGAACGGGTGCGGCAAGACAACGCTTTTCCGCATGATTGTTGGGGAAGAACAGCCGGATCGCGGAGAACTTCAGGTCGGGGAAAGTGTGGTGATTTCATACGTAGACCAGCATCGCGATGCCTTGGATCCCAGGAAGACGGTTTTTGAGGAAATTACCGGTGGTGAGGAAGATGTGAAGTTGGGTGATGGGCGGATGAACAGCCGGGCCTATCTTTCCCGGTTCAATTTCCGGGGCGCACAGCAGCAGCGCAAGGTTGGCCAACTTTCCGGCGGTGAACGGAATCGCGTTCATCTGGCCAAGCTCCTTAAGCGGGGGGGGAACCTGCTGCTTTTGGATGAGCCAACGAATGACCTGGATGTCAACACCATGCGGGTGCTTGAAGAGGCAATCAACCAGTTTTCGGGTTGCGTGATGGTGATCAGTCATGACCGCTACTTTCTCGACCGTATCTGTACCCATCTGATGATATTTGAGGGGGAAGGCAAGATACGGTGGTTTGACGGGACCTTCGCAGACTACGAACAACAGGTTCTTCTGCGAAACCAAGACAGATTGTTGCACCGACGCGGAAAATACAGGAAGCTTACGCTACGATGATGAACGTTTCCTGCGACTGTCTCCTGGCGAAGGTTTGAAAGGCGCCCTGGGGCGCTCTTTTGTGACAAGCTGGATCGGGGCGCCCTCGAGTCCGAACTTCCGTCGCATGGAATTTAGCAGGTAATCGTGGTATGCTTGGGTCAACCTCTCAGGATCATTGACGAACAAATGAATAGTGACGGGCTTTGTGTCCGTTTGAGTGGCGTAATAAATCTTGAAGCGCTTGCCCTGTAGCATGGGGGGTTGAACCTTTTCATAGGCATCCAGAAGTGTACGGTTCAGGATTGCGGTGGGAAGTTTTGCCTGAATATTCCCGGCAACCCGATCGATTGCGTCCAGGCACTTACGATTGCTGAAGCCTTCCTTTGCGGAAACAAAGAGAAAAGGGACCCAGCGCAAGAACGGCACGGCGTATTCCAGCGCTGAACGGTATTCCTTTTGGGAAGTCATATGCCTGACCAAATCCCACTTGTTGACGATGACAATGCAACCCTTGTTGGCTTCGAGGATTATCTTTGCGATTGCCTTGTCTTGCGCCGTCGGCCCCTGTGAGGCGTCCAGTATCAGGAGTACGATGTCGGACCGGCGAATGCTGTTTTCCGCGCGGTAGATGCTGAAACGTTCGACGGCTTCTTCCACCTTTCCCATGTGACGCATCCCGGCTGTATCCGTGATGAGGTAGTGACGGGCCGTGGATCCTTCTCCTGCGTGGAAGGGGATGTCTATGGCGTCCCGCGTTGTGCCGGGAATTTCCGATACAATGAGCCGCTCCTGCCCAATCAGGCGATTCAGGAAGGAGGACTTTCCGGCGTTAGGTTTGCCTGCAATGGTGATCTTCAGCGGCTCAGGGGAAGAACTTATCTCCTGCCGGGGAAAGCCCGCTGTGACAGCCGTCATCAACTCGTCGATGCCCCGGCTGTGAAGTGCGGAAACGCCATGGACAGGAAAGCCGAGGGGCCCAAAGGCGTCTGCCATCCAGTCGCGATCGGGATGATCGCACTTGTTTGCGGCGACGACAGCTGGCCTTCCTTTCCTGTGTACGAGTCGAGCGACTTCCTCGTCCAATGATGTGAGGCCAGCGGTAGCATCTGTGACAAGGATAACGATGGAGGCATCATTGATCGCCGCCTCGGACTGGCGGCGAGTTTCAGAATCCAAATGCCTGCGGGACTTTTCATTGCCGAACTCCGTAATCCCGCCGGTGTCAATCAGTTCAATAGGCAGATCATTCCACGTCGTGCGGGCAATGACCCGGTCCCGTGTGACGCCGCATTCCTCGTGTACGATCGCCATCCGACGTCTCAGCAAGCGGTTGAACAGGGCTGATTTTCCAACATTTGGACGGCCAACGACTGCGACAACAGGAGGTTCTGTACGGGTGGCAGGTTCAGTTCTTGTGTTCTCGGGCATGAGCATTCTCCAGTTGCCGAATACCGTCTGAAACATATTGCAGGGCAGACAGGAGAGTAAATAACGCTGCCAAGCCCAGCAATAGGGGAAACCACCGGGCTGAGAAGCGCCCAAGGACCCAGAAGATTAGTCCCATCTGGAAGAAGGTGGAAAGCTTGCCTGTGATTCGCGGGCGAACATCGATATGACCAATGGCAAGATGAATGAACAGGGCTCCCGCAATCAGGATAACATCACGGCTGATCACGAGGAGCACATACCAAACCGGAAGATGCGGATTGAAGCAGGATGACCACGGGCCCGTTAGAAGGATCAACGAAGAGAGAAGAAGGGCTTTGTCGGCGATTGGATCCAGAAGAGTGCCGAGCCGGGTGCGTTCGTTGCGGGAACGGGCAAAATATCCATCCAAAGCATCGGTGAGGCAGGTGACCAGGAAAACCATCAGCGAACCCCATCGCTGCATCTCATTCGGGGTGTTCGTCCGGGTGCTGTTGATGTAGTAGAGTGTCAGAAGGATAAAGACTGGTATTAAGAGGAAGCGGCCCAGTGTAATCCGGTTTGCCAAGGTGAGGTTTGCTGTAATGATGGCATGCACTATGAACTCCACGCTCCTGTGAATGCACGACCATACGGCAAACAGAGTCCCTTTTCAATGCGAGTTTATGGTGTGGAAAATGCGGAACTGGGCGCAATCTGAAAAAAATGTTGGTTTTTGCGCGGATAGTGCATACATTCCTGATGCGGATTTCGCCTGTGGGGGGCGGCGGCATGAGTTGCCAGTCTGGTTTTGAGATCCAGGTTGAGCAAGGTGGCGTCAGGCCGGGAAATCGGGGGTCGAATAAGATCATGAAGCGGAGACAGGATTCCATTCGGACTCTGACGTGGAGACAGAAGGAATGGCAGGCCTTAGTGCTCTCGATCGCTGTGGCTTTCGGGGTTACGCTGTTTGGTGCCGCCATCAATTTCACGGATGTGATGCGGGCCTTTTTCCACCGGTATTCGGATTTGCCCTTTGTAGTGTTCCTGACGAATTTCCTGGTTATCTGGCTGACCGTTCTTCTTGTGGTTTCCTATCGCCGTTGGCGTAAAGAGGCAGTAAGGAACAAGGAACTCGAGGATATCATCGAAAGTATCAGTCCGGATGTCCTGCTTGTTGTGGATGCTAATCGGAATATTCTGATGACGAATGCGTCGGTCACCAGGATGTTCGGATATACTATAGATGAGGTGATGCGCCGCAAGACGGATCTTTTATATTTTGATCGACGGCGAATTCCGGGTTCGAAACACGAGATATATGATGAGTTGGAAAAGCAGGGGTTTCACATTGGGTGGGCGACAGGAAGGCGTAAGGATGGCAGGACGTTTCCCTTGGAGATCATAACCGGCGTTCTGAGAATTCACGGGGGTGGTGTCTTGTTGCTACGGGATGTTACGCAAAGGAAGAACGTCGAGGAATTACTGGTCGAGCGGGAGGCGCAACTGCGTCAAGCGCAGAAAATGGAGGCGTTGGGATTGCTGGCGGGAGGTGTGGCGCACGATTTCAACAACTTGTTGACCTCGATCCTGGGATTCTCCAACCTGGCGATAGCGGCGTTGCCGGAGGGAAGTGCCGCCCGCGAGGATGTTCGTGAGGTGATTCATGCGGCTGAACGTGCGGCCAAACTCACCGCTCAACTGCTGGCGGTTGGACGGAAGCAGGCGTTACAGATCCGGGCGCTTGACCTTAATGAACTGGTTAGCGGGATGGCTTTGCTGCTGAAGAGGACGCTGGGCGAGGATGTCACGCTGGACATCAAGATGGGCGATGCGGTCGGCCTGGTGGAAGCGGATTCCGGTGGTGTAGAGCAGATCATCCTGAACCTCGGGGTAAATTCCCGGGATGCGATGCAGCGAGGCGGGACTCTTGAAATTGCCACGAGCCGAGAAACTTTGGATGCGGAATACTGCAGACTGCACCCAACGGTGGAGCCTGGCACGTATGGTGTCCTGTCCATGCGGGATACGGGATGCGGGATGACTGCGGAGGTTCGGGAGAGGATCTTCGAACCGTTCTTCACGACAAAGGAAAAGGGCAAGGGTACAGGGCTTGGATTGTCGACGGTCTACGGGATAGTCCGCCAGTGCCGCGGTTGCATTGAAGTCCACAGTACACCGGGCCTAGGAACTGAATTCAGGGTTTTTTTCCGGGGAGTGCCACCCGCCTCAGGCGATGCGACCCAGAGCGTTTGATGGAAGGGTTACGCTTGAGTCATGAAGAAGCTCGTGGTAGTGTCGCAACCCTGTTGAATGCAGGTGTGACGGGGTGTAGCGCAGCCTGGTAGCGCGTCAGCCTTGGGCGCTGAAAGTCGGGGGTTCAAATCCCCCCGCCCCGACCAGTATGGGTCAGGTTCTGGTTGTCTTCGTGGGCTGCAGCAATGCGGCGCAATGGATATTTTTGTGGAAAGTGCCTTCTTGGAGAGAAGCTATGAAGACAGTCGCATGGGATGGATCCCTCTTGGTGGGCATTCCCCTTGTTGATCAACAGCATGAGGAGTTGATTCGGCGGTTGAATGCCTTGGCCTGTTCCATCACAACAGGGGAGGGAGAGAGGGAGATTCAGCGCACGTTGGAATTTCTCATCGAGTATACCCGGCATCATTTTTCTGCAGAAGAGACGATTATGGCAGACGCGAAATATCCCGGATTGTTGGAACATAAGTCTCGTCATCTTGAGTTCATTGGAGTGCTGAATCAGTTGGAAGAAGAATTTCGTGAGGATGGATCAACCAAGATCCTGGCCGAATCTCTCAATACACTACTGGTCAATTGGTTGTTGACGCATATCGGGAAGGTGGACAAGCAGTTTGCCTCCCATTTTCACACGGCCAAGAGCACTGGCTGATAATGCAACCGAGACCAAGTGAGGCAGGTATTAGTATTGGGCGCCGGATGCAAATTGTTCCTGCCATGGTAGGGTCCGGTGGGAAATTCCTGCTCCCCGCGCTAATCGTAACGGGGATAGGTTCCGGATTCCGGGATATGACGTTTTCATGGGGGCATTTGCAAGCGGAAGCACCGCCAATAGTGATTAACTGGTTTTGTGGTTGGATCAGTGGAGGTGTCCTAACACCCTTGTTGTTCCCTTTCTTGCCGGGTGACAGTCTTCCCTTCAAGGGTGTTATGGCGGGTGGATTGGGGTTCCTCATGTGGTTGGCTGCTTGTGCGTGGGCCCATTTGACGCCTTGGAGTGTGATCACTGCCTTCTTTCTCATTCCGGTTGTGTCTTCGGGATTGAGCCTGTTTTTTGGGGAGGAATTACTGCCGGGCCCTCTGATTCAGTCCACGACGGAACGTAAGATTTTGATTGGGATGCAGGCCGGTATCGGGATTTTTGCGCTTCTGCCGTGGGTGATACCGCGGTTTGTATGATCAAGAAGGATTTTGATCCCCGCAAAGGAAATCCGGGAAGATTGTGCGTTGGGCGCGGCAATAGGTAGATTTTGACAATATTCATTGAAAGTGGCATTGTGGTCCGCGATTCGGTTCCAATGACTTATGGGTGAGATGCCACATATTGTTCTTGGCGTGACCGGTTCCATTGCTGCGTACAAGGCTGCGGAACTGGTTAGGGCTATGCAGCGTCGGGGATGGACTGTCTCGGTTGTCATGACGGCAGGGGCAACCCGATTTATCACGCCATTGACATTTCAGACGCTATCCAGGAATCCGGTTGGGACCGGGCTATTCGAAGAGACTGATGGATGGCATCCTGAACATATCTCATATGCAGATCGTGCCGATGTGCTGCTGATTGCGCCTTGTACCGCGAATGTGATCGCCAAGTTGGCTCACGGTGTTTCCGACGATCTCTTAACCTGCACAGCGCTTGCAACAAAGGCTCCGCTTGTTATTGCCCCTGCCATGAATGATAACATGTGGTCACATCCGGCAACGCGAGACAATGTGGAACTGCTCAAGGCGCGGGGAGTCAGATTTTCTGCTGTTGAGGCGGGTGATTTGGCATGCGGACGGCAAGGGGTGGGCCGTCTTGCAGACGTGGACGCGATACTTTCTGAAGTTGAGTCTGCATTGGAAGGGGCAAGGTGAACACATGAGTAGGAATGTTCTTATTGCGTTGTTACTGCTGGCGTTTTCCGTGATGGTGATGATTTTCAATCATGATCGCGTAGCAGTCGATCTGTTGGTGACCACCATAAGGCCGTACGCATCCATGGCCTATTTGAGTTTTCTTTCTGTGGGCGTCATCATTGGGATTCTGCTCAAATAGGTTAGCCTATTGAACAAGGGACATTCCGGTGGAAAAGATACCGCTTGCGGGATTTGAGCTAATTGAGCAACTCGGACAGGGTGGCATGGGGGTTGTGTGGAAGGCACGCCAGTTATCTCTCGACCGCCTTGTAGCTATCAAGATGATTCCGCCGGAGATGATTCGCTCTCCGGAAGATATACGAATGATCCTTCAAGAGGCTCGGGCTGCGGCCAAGCTAAAGCATTCGGGTATCGTGCAGATACATGATGCTTGTGAGCAGAATGGCGCCTATTTCCTCGTGATGGAGTATATCGAGGGGTACAATCTCGGCCAATGGTTGGCGCGTAAGACACAACTGGGGGTCAAGGATGTACTGCTGATTGCGGAGTCCGTGGCGACTGCATTGGACCATGCGTGGCATGCCACAGGCCTGATTCACTGTGATATCAAGCCGGAAAATATCATGGTTGACCAGGATGGCACCATTAAGGTTGCGGATCTTGGCCTCTC
This sequence comes from uncultured bacterium, assembly GCA_903908715.1. Taxonomy (GTDB): domain Bacteria; phylum Verrucomicrobiota; class Kiritimatiellia; order CAIKKV01; family CAITUY01; genus CAIVSY01. The sequence continues at coordinate 129,655 of CAIVSY010000063.1, read as the reverse complement.
CCGGTCCCGTGACGCGAAGGATGTGGGGGCCATGGATGAGATCATGGGGACGCCGGCCTATATGTCTCCGGAGCAGGTCCAGGGTGACAGGGAAGTGGATTGTCGGACGGACATCTATTCCCTGGGAGCAATGATGTACCAGTTGCTGACCGGAAAGCGCCCATTTTCTGAAAAGAGTGATGATGAAGCGATGGAAAGTCAAATCACGGGTTTTCTCTGCGATCCCCGTGATATTGTGCCTGGCCTGCCCGGTTGCGTATGTGCGCTGTTAGAGCGCATGCTGGTTAAGGATCGTGATGGAAGGCCGAAGAACTGGAGCAAGGTTCTTGCCGATCTGCGGCGTGTTTCGAGGGGGATGATGCCGCTTTCCCCTGCGCCCGCGCCTGGCGCGAGTACTCTTGCCTGCCGAAAAGTTGTTGCCACTAAATCCAGCAAGATGGAGATCGTGCCGCAGAGTGAAAGTGGTGGCGGACTGCCTTGGCGTCTTGTTCTGCTCTTGGTTGTGTTGGTTGTCGTGGGGGCGGTGTATTGGTATTACAAGCAGTCAATAGGGCCGGGACAATCATTGACTACGAGCGTCGGCGTTGCGGTTCCCGTCCTGTCCCCGGAACCGGAGCGAGCGACAGAGTCCCTGCAGTTGCTCGAGGAAACGCGGCGGTGGTGCCGGGCTAACAGCAATGCTTATGCGGCAGCATTTGCCCGTTATCACAACATTGTGGATCGTTATCCGGATACGATTGCCGCAGGAATGGCGTTGGAAGACATGAAGAAACTGCGCCTTTGCCAGAATAGTGCGATTGCGGAGGCTTGGAGTGTGATCCATTTGCGAGCCAATCAGTTAGTGAGCGAGAGCAAGGAGAATGAGGCTCTAGCGTTCGTTGAAAATTACGCAGGCGCGTGGTCTGTTGAGACGGCCTCTAACCGCATGGAACTGGCAAAGGAATTGCGTCGCAGTCTTTCTGCCGGGGAAATTGCGCGCACAGAGTTGGAAAAGTGGAATGCCTTTCTTGACCAGACCGGGGATCTGATTCTGGCGTCGAAGTTGAAAGAGGCTCTTGAAGGTGTACAGGACGCTGTCAGGGCTGGCACCTATCCCGGAAAGGCTGCTGGACTGGGGGAGCTGGCTGCGATGCTGCAGGAGGCGCTCGATGCCCCGGCTCGGATCCGTCAGTCGTTTTTGACTGATGTGGGTCGAGTCATAGTATTGCCAATGGGGCGGGCAAGGATGCAGGTGCGTGTGACCGGCATAAGCGGTCAGAAGATAACAGGAACCTTGGTTGATACCGGTGCGGAGGTGCTTGTGCATCCGGATGACCTTCCTGCCGAGGAGCGTTTAAGGAGGATTGGGGAACCGACCTCCGCAGGAATGGCGCTTGCCAAAGGGGTCATGGCGACCGGTATGCGCATGTATCCGTTGGCGGATGATCTTTTTGGGCGTACGGGGGAGTTACTGTCGGGTCTGCTTCAGTCAAAGCTCAAGCTCAACAAGGCGGGAATGGGGAGTGAGCAGGTGGCTGCAGCATTGGGGCGGGTTTTGTACATAGGTGGGATTACCGTTGGTCCCTATTCGGAAGGTGCATGGATCAAGGCGATCGAGTCGGCCAAGCCGTCTGCACAACAGCTGAAAGGACTGAATGAGCAGCGGGAAAAGTTTCTTGCAGAGTATGGGGTGTCGGAATTTGCGATGAGGGCAGCGCCAGTCCTTCTCGTGCTGGAACGTCAATGCCAGATGTGGTCGGAAGGGAAAGGGATCGAGGAGGAAACCCGGACCAGCGAATCAGGGTCATCGGATGATCCGGGTGCCGCATATGCAAGCCTGGTCCGTCGGCTTGTTGAGCGCAATCCCGGCTTGCTCCCCAAGGATGTTGTGTCCTATCCCTTGAATGATTCGCAGGGAATCAAGGTGGTGTCGGATTCGGTTGTTGATGTCGGTGTTTTGGGTGAGGGGAGCAGAATCAAAGGGCTTTGGCTGGAATCCCAAGGTGCAAGCGACCTGAAGATTGATCTTCAGCCACTGTTACGTTCGGGTATCGCTGACCTGCGCATGAGAGGTTACTTGCCAAGGGATTTCAGTGTGCTTCGTGGGATGCCATTGCGGCACCTTACCATCACTGGTGTCAGCAGTCCGAGCTATGGATGGTTGGAGGGGTTGCCGCTTGTGGAGCTTGATTTGACGGGTTCCGGTATTCGGGAGTTGGGTGTCTTACACGGGATGCGGATTCGAAAGCTGGTGTTGGATGGCACAAAAGTGGCTGGAGTGGCGCCTCTCGCAGGGATGCCGATTCGAGAATTGAGTTGCCGGGGCACGGCCATTCGTGATGTCACGGTTTTGCGCGGGTTGCCACTGGTTTCCCTTGACCTGTCGCAGACACCGGTAACGGAATGTTCCGTGCTGCGTGGATTAAATCTGGTGAGCCTGGATATCAGCAAGACCGGTGTTCGGGATATTTCGTTTTGTGCCGGTATGCCGTTGGAGAAATTGGCGCTTTCAGGGACTGCGGTTGAGGATATTGCCTGCCTGCGAGGGAAGAACTTGAAGCGACTGATCCTGTCTAGAACGGGAATTACGGATATTTCCCCCCTGGCGGGTGCGAGCATAGCAACCCTGGACATCAGTGGTACACGGGTGCCGCCCGTCAATTTGCTGCGGTACTTGCCCAAAGTGATGGTGAAGGAGCTTTCACTGGAGGATCTCGATATAACAAGGGTAGACTTTCTCAAAGGGCAGCAGCTCAACCGACTCAGTCTTAAGGGGACCGCTGTCTCTGATATCAGCATTCTGCAGGGAATGCCATTGAAGATTCTGGATTTGCGCGGTCTTCGACTGATGGATCCCAGTGTTTTGTATTCTATCCCTACGCTGGAGTCTCTCTGGTGCGATGTTGATGCTTTGCAGGCTGGTGTGCTGTTTGACCGGATACCGGGATTGAACAGCATTAACGGGCATGGACGGCCAGACGTTGTCCGGTGGTGACATGCATGCTGGTGGCTGCCTTTAGCGCCTGTCGAAAAGGGGGCCGCAGGATCCCCTGTTCACACACAATGCCGGTGATGAGTTGGTAGGGCGTGACATCAAATGCCGGTGATCGTGTGCGTACGCCGATTGGGGCAACGATATTTCCCTTCAAGGTTGTAATTTCATCTGATGGCCTTTCTTCGATTGGGATGCCATCGCCGTCTGGCAATGACAAGTCAAAGGTTGAAGAGGGTGCCAAGACGTAAAAGGGAATGTTGTGAGCCTTTGCGAGAACGGCCAGGCCGTATGATCCGATCTTGTTTGCGGTGTCCCCATTGGCGGCAATCCGGTCGGCTCCAATAAATACGGCAGAGATGTTGCAGGTTTTCATAATGTGCGCCGCCATGTTGTCGCAGATGAGAACAACCTCAATGCCTGCTTGGCTGAGTTCCCATGCTGTCAATCGCGCCCCTTGAAGGAGTGGCCGGGTTTCGTCTGCAAATACGCGGATGGATCGTCCCTCTTCATGCGCGACGTAGACAGGAGCTAGAGCGGTGCCGTATTCAGCAGTTGCCAGTGAGCCTGCATTGCAGTGTGTGAGTATGGTGTCCCCGTCACTGAGAAGAGTCGCTCCATGCCGTCCTATGGACCTGCACATTTGGGCATCCTCATCCCGGATGCGGATGGCTTCAGACGCGAGCAGGTTTTTAAAATCCGGAGGCGAAAGGTGGCCTGATGCTTGTGAAAGGGACTTCATCCGTGCCAGTGCCCAGAAAAGGTTTACAGCTGTGGGGCGGGATGTCGCTAGATAATCCGCTGCTCTGTTCAGGACCTGTTGGACATCTCGAGTGGTGCCGCTGCAGTCCTGTATTGCAACAACGAGGCCCATGGCTGCAGCGATGCCGATTGCCGGGGCTCCGCGCACCTGTAATGTCCGTATAGCGGTCCATACGGCTTGAAGCTCGCGGATTTCCAGAGGCACGAGGTTTCCGGGTAATTGGGTCTGATCGATCAGGATAATTCGTCCCGGGGTGACGGCGGCAGATGTGTCCGGTTGCCAGTAGATGGTCTTTTGCATCATTGCGGGTTCCTTTACGGGTAGAGACAATACAACAGCAGGATGTTCACGCCATTACAGAGAGCATGCATGACGATTGGGACCCAGAGAGAGCGGGAGTACAGGTACGCCAGGGAGAAGCCGGTTGCCATGATGCAAAGCGGGATAAAAGAGGGCATATGAAAATGGATGGCAGCGAATAGTACGGATGTCGTTACAATAGCCGGGGCGGTGCCCAAGCGGCGTGCCAGCAATGGCAAAACCAAGCCGCGGAAAATGCACTCTTCCATTGTGGGGGCGAGAAATGTGGCCAGGAACACGAGATAGAAACGCATCCACAAAGGGTTGTCACCGGAAAGCAGAAGCACGATCTCTTGTAAGGACGGGGGGTATCCATTTAAGGAGAGAATCCCTTGAGAAACCAGGGCGGAAAAGAACACTACGGGCAGAATGGCGAGGTAGAAAAGAGTGGCCAATCGAATTTGCTTCAAAGGTTCAACCGACGGATTGCCGAATACTGCAAGCCAGGATCGACGCGTTAGCCGGAGATAACCATAGAGCAGGATCAGGCCGGCCCCGTCGAATAGGGCAGTCTCGACGAGCAGGAGGACTGTCTTGCTTGGCTGCTCGAGAAGAGCGGAAGCCAGGATTGCGGTTGCAAGAAGTCCAATCTGGCATCCAAGGACTATGCTGGCGTCCTGCCATGACCAAGGTCGTGCCTGCAACGAGGCGGAGAGTTCCTGCCAGGGGATTTCCCTGTTTCTTGAGCGCATCAGCAGGACTATCGCGATGAGAGTCCCAGCCGCAAGCAGGACCATGTAGATGGAAATGACAATCCCAGCAACCGCTGGATCGGCAATCTCCATGGAAGGCGAATTAGCCCACATATCGCAAGGCGCCTTGAACCGTTTCAGCAGACGATTCGCGGCGGGCGTGTTTCACGGATGACATAGACTGGCTTGGATTGGGCTTCATGATAGGTCCGTGTTTGCATTTCAGCCAACAGGCCCATACTGATGAATTGAATACAAAAGCCGAACATCATAAGAGGTGTAATGATCCAGAAAGGGCGTTTCAGGAGATAATCCGTTGCCAAATGGGTCACAAAAATGCGATCGAATGTTATAGCAGCCAGCATGAGGGTGGCAACAAGGGCAAAAAGCATGCCGATCCGACCGAAGATTTGAATGGGACGAGTGCTGTAGTGCAGCAGGAATTTCACTGTCATTAGGTCAAGAATCACCCGGAAGGTTCGGGATATGCCATATTTTGACGTGCCGAACTTCCGCGGGTGATGATTCACGGCTACCTCGGTAACTCGGCCCCCAACCCAGCTTGCAAGAGCCGGAATAAAGCGGTGCATTTCTCCATATAGGTGCACATCCTTAATGACTTCCGAGCGATAAGCCTTGAGTGTGCAGCCATAGTCATGGAGTGCGACCCCTGTAATCCTGCTGATCAGGGCATTGGCGATCATTGACGGCAGCTTCCGGTTGATAAATGTGTCTTTCCGGTATTTCCGCCAACCGCTTACCACGTCGAATCCCTTGCCAATCCCCTCCAGCAAAAGGGGTATATCCGCCGGGTCGTTTTGAAGGTCAGCGTCCAACGTGATGATTACGTTTCCCTGTGCTGCATGAAAACCTGCGCTCATGGCTGCTGTCTGTCCGAAGTTCCTGCGGAATCGAATCAGGTGGAGGAAGTGGAAAGTCTCTGCGAGTGCCTGCATTCGCGCCCAGGAGCCATCCTCGCTGCCGTCATCGACAAGGATTACTTCAAATGACCGACCGATGGGGGAAAGGGCTTCATTCAGCCGGGAGACCAAAAGGTCCAAGCTTTGCTCTTCATTGTAAACCGGCACAACAATAGAGATATCCATCATAGCTCCATCCTGATTACCCACGCGTCACTTGTAACAAACAGCGCTTGGATTCGCACGGACAAAGTGATGTGTGGAGGGTTCGCCCTGCAATCAGGGATTCCCCTAGTGAGATTCAGGAATTTCCCAATAGTTGATGGATTGGTTGACGAATAGAATCTAGTCGAAGGCAACGGGTATTATCATGAATGTTGTTGGAATTCTCAAGGATGTGGAGAATCGACTGGCTGTTGAAATGGGCTTGGCGATGATGGGGCATAGCTCCGTTGTTTGTTCCGCCTTGAGTGATGGGATGGCGGCGATCACCAGTTCGACGGACGTGATTCTGGCGGATGCATTCATGGATGGCCTCGGGCCTTCTGGCGTCGGTTTTCTTGTTGCCTCCGTCTTGAGTGAGTCCCGGCCAAGATTGGTACTGGTAGCCCGTTCTGATATGTTGGATTCCATAGGGGAACTTCCGCCGGAACGAGTCATGGGTGTCCTTTCAACACCCTTGAGCGCAGCAAAGCTCCATAAGGTGATACGGTTTCTGGAATATGCAAGCAAGCGGTGTCCTGGAACGGCGGTTCATGGGAACAGCAATCGCTGCTTGCATGAATCGCGGATAAAAAGCCGGCCAGATCTTTGTCATACTCGTGAATATGGCCAATGCCCTCGATACAGGAGCATCTGCGGCATGAACGTGCAGCGATGGATCGGATCCGCTCTTGTGACAGAATGGCGAAACTATCCCTTAAGTGAGTCATTTGGTGCAGCCGTCAACGCGTAGAGATGTTGTTGGCCCGATCTGCTTAGGGACGATCGGCGTAATGCGGGGTGATGAAAGAAAGGCCCCGAGTTGCCTGTGAGATTCCAAAGTAGGTTGCGAGGGATGCGGCTACATCGAAGAAACCGTCCCGGATTCCGAGGTTCAGCCCTGCCATGGATGGCCCTGACACAAGAAGCGGAACGAACTCGCGTGTATGATCGGAGCCTGTGAATGTGGGATCGTTGCCATGATCTGCTGTTACAATAAGGAGATCACCTGGAGCCAGTTTACAATGTAGTTCGCCAAGGAAATGGTCCGCTTGCTGCAGGGCGAGTGCGTATCCGCGGGGATTCCGCCGATGGCCGTACAACATGTCAAAATCAATCAAGTTGGCAAAGCAGAGGCACGGAGCGGTTTCACGGGCAACTTCAAGCACGGCAGCCATCGCCCCCTTGCTGTTTTCGACGTGAAAGGATCGGGAGATCCCACTGCCAGCAAAAATGTCGTCCAGTTTTCCAACAGCGATTACAGGAACGCCTTCATCCTTGAGGCGATTCAGAATCGTGGGCTCCGGAAGAGGCAGCGAGAAGTCCCGGCGATTGTCCGTGCGGTGGAAGTTTCCTGGTTCGCCAACATAGGGGCGTGCAATAACTCGTCCGACAAGCAACGGGTTGCACAGTTCGCGCGCAATCCGGCAACCCGCGTATAGTTCTTCGAGCGGGATGATGGCTTCATGGGCGGCAAGTTGGAACACGGAGTCCGCGCTTGTATAAGCTATCCAGGCTCCGGTCTTCATTTGCCGGATGCCCAGTTCGTTGATGATGGCGACCCCGCTGGCGGCCTTGTTCCCGATCACGGGACGGCCGGTGATATGTTCGAACTGCTGGATGAGCGCATCAGGGAAGGAAGGTGGTCCTTGTGGGAAGAGATGGAAACCACGGGGCATTACAAGACCGGCCATTTCCCAGTGACCGGTTGTTGTATCCTTGCCCTTTGATCTTTCCCTCATGGCTCCGAAGGCGGCGTTAGGTTGCTGCGCTGGGGAAATACCCTTCAGAGGGATCCCATTCGGGAGAATGGAAGGGATATTGCCCAATCCAATCGACTGCATGAAGGGCAGGTTAAGGCCGCCAACGGCCTCGCAAATATGTGCTAACGTGTTGGCGCCAACGTCACCATATTCATGTGCGTCAGGGGCTGCGCCGATGCCGACGGAATCCAGGACAATTAGGAAGGCCTTCATGCTTCGGTGACAATCTGTCTGCCAGCGCTAGTTCCAATACGGTTGGCTCCGGCGCGGATCATTGCCATGGCATCGGCTGCGGTACGTATACCTCCGCTGGCCTTCACGCCGATGGCGCTGCCAACCGTCTGCCGCATCAGTGTTACATCCCTGACGGTTGCCCCTCCGGTTGAAAATCCGGTGGATGTCTTCACAAAAGCTGCGCCATTATCTACAGCCAGTTGGCAAGCTGTGGTGATCTCCTCCGGCGAGAGTAGGCAGGTTTCAAGGATTACTTTGACTGCACAATCTGACCCGACGGCGTCCACGACGGATCGGATTTCATGGCCGGCAGCCTGATACAGCCGGGATTTCACGGCCCAGATGGCCATCACCATGTCGACTTCGCGTGCCCCCTCTTGCGCGGCGGATTTCGCCTCGAATGCTTTTACCTCAGGCAAGGAGGCTCCATGAGGGAATCCAGCCACCGTGCAGGGAATAACCGGACTTCCGGACAGCTGCTGGACAACAAGAGGAATAAATGCGGGGTACACACACACAGCCCGGAATCCGAAGTGGATGGCATCTGCACAAAGGTTCTCAATGTCCCGTGGCGAGCAGTCAGGCTTGAGCAGGGTATGGTCGATCCGGTTGGCGATCTGGTGTCCGTCCTGGCCACTCGGTTGCGATGGGTTCATGCTGTACAAGTTGCAAAGTTCTGATTTCAATGACAAGATAGTCAACAAGGGCAGGGCGCGCAAGGCGGAAGATTCCGATATGCGGGGGTTACCATGAACATTCATCGGGAAAAGTACAGGGAAGCCCGGTACTGGACGAGTGAAGATGGGGGTGTAGTGGTATGCGGGTTGTGCCCGCATCGTTGCCGCCTAAAGGAAGGCTGTGACGGGTTTTGCCGGGTACGGGGTGTCCGAGACGGCAGTTTGATGGCCCTTGCGTACGGCAGTATTTCTTCCGCCCACATTGACCCGGTGGAAAAAAAGCCGCTTTACCACTATCACCCTGGAGCATTTGTGTACAGTATCGGCGGATGGGGGTGCAACTTCAGGTGTGTCTTTTGTCAGAACTGGAGCATTTCCCAACGTGTTGAACACCATGGTGCCTTTCATGAACCCAGTGAGGTCATTCGCAAGGCCACTGAGGCGGGTTGTGAATTGATTGCCTATACCTACAATGAGCCATTGGTTGGATTTGAATTCGTACGGGATTGCTGCCGCAGGGCGGGCGCAGCAGGATTGAAGAATATCCTTGTGACAAACGGATATGTGTCTCATGAGCCGGCAGGCGAGTTATTGCCCCTGGTAGACGCGCTGAATGTGGATATCAAGAGCATGGAAGGCGGATTCTACAAGCGGCAATGCGGCGGCCAGTTGGAGTACGTGCTGGATTTTGTCAAGCAGGCGTGTTCGCTGGGATGCCATGTTGAAATTACGAACCTGGTCATTCCGGGGCTGAACGACGGCGAGCAGGATTTCGAGTCCTTGGCGCAATGGATATCCGGCGAACTAGGTCAATACACCCCGCTGCATCTGAGCGCCTATCATCCCGATTTCAAAGCCAATTATCCGCCGACATCGGCTGCCACTCTTCGCCGGGCGGCCGTCATATGTCGTAAGCGACTCGCGTATGTTTATCTTGGGAACCTGCCCGGCCGTGAGGGACAGACAACGTTCTGCCCTGGTTGTGGTGCAGATCTGGTAATTCGTGAGGGCTATCGCACAACCAGGGATGGATTGGAGAATGGACGCTGCCGGAATTGTGGCCGGCCCGCGGATATCGTTGGTTGATCTATTCCTGCTCCTCCTGTGGAGCGGGATTGGATGAGGTCTTTCGCCCCGTGCGAAGCAGGTAGTTCTGTAGTTCGGCAAAGAGTGTGCGACCCCGTCTCCTGGTGTTCCCTGAGATGATCTGGATACGGGCCGCTTGGATATCATCCTCAGACCCGGCGCGCCGGTCAACGACGTACGCAATAAGGTATTCATGGCCCATTGGGATAACCTGTGTCATCTCGCCTGGGTTGCAATCGCTTAATTCTTCCAGCACTTCAGAGGTCGCGAGGACATCTGGGGCTGTGTAGGCGGAAAAATAGCCTGTTGTGGATACATTCAATGCTTGCTGCCGGGCCAGCGTCGAAAAGCTTTCCTTGTTTTTCAGCCCGGCTGAAAGGCTCGTATGCAGGGCCTCTGCCTTCGTCCTCAGGGTCTCTGCCGTGGCTTTCTTGCGGGCCAGAGGAACGACGTTGTCACGGATGCTCTCGAATACAGGAATGTATGGTTCAGTGTTGGTCATAAGTGCCATGACATAAACTGAAGCATCGGCCACAATTGCGTCGCTGAAATACTCGTCCGGCGTGGGGCGCAGCCGGAATGCGGCCGTAACAAGATCCACGGAGCCGGTAACTCCCGGAAACTCTGAATCGGCTGAAAAAAGGCCGGATGTCAGTATCACAGCATTCATGGCCGCTGCAACTTGTTCAAACGGTGTCCCGGTGCCATCACGGCCAGGTGCGAGGGCGATGACCATGTCTGTAGCCTGGTCACGCACGATTTGAGTCGCCTCTCCCCATGCCAGCTTGTTGGAAATTGCACCGCGGACTTGATCAATGGGTGTTACGGATCGAGTGTCGTTTGTGCCTGTGAATGTGAATTCCTCGGTGTGTGTGTCATAATATTCATCGATTAAATCCATGCTTACGGAAACCCGTGAAAGTTGAGGAGTGATAGGGAAGCTGACATAGCGGACCGCGACTTTCGCAGGCACTTCAAATTCATTGGTGTGAGTTGTGAAATAGGTGCGAAGATCCTCTTCGGTGACGGTTACATCGGACGCAGTGATCGAGTTGGTTCCGATCGATACATATTCCAAGTTATAACGGTCTGTATACCTCGCCACGAGCCGCTGCATTGTGCTGGGGGCAATCCACGCAGAGGAAGCGGTCAGGTTCTGGAGCTTACGCAAGGTGATGCTTTCGGCTAGATACTGCTCAAACTGAGCCGCAGAGGCGCCAAGATTTCCCAGGGATGTGCGGGCAAACTGCTGATACAATGCTTTGCTGAAAACTCCATCCTGCTGAAAATCAGGATTCTGTGTGATGGCGGCAAGAACCTCGTCGCGGCTGGCGCCAAGGCCCAGCTTTTCGGCTGTTCGCATCGCGGCGATACGCCGCCAGGCCTCTTCGCCAAGTTCCTTGTCGATTTCGGGAGTCAGGCGCAGGATTCTGCCGGTCGCAAGACACAGTTCAAGATAGGTATTGAAACGCGCCATTCGGATATCTGCATCAGTAACGGGCTTGCCTTCCAAGCTCCCAGCTTGACGGCGGTCAGGCACCGTATCGCAACCACCGCGTGGGCTAAACCATCCTACGAAGGTGATGATAACAACGCCGCCGATTATCCACCAGACGACCCGGCTACGGATCATGTTGTTAAATTTTGTGATCAACATAGTTACGCAGGCCTTTCCTGATTAGGCGCTAATAAGAAATATAGCTGAATACTGGGTTCTTGAAGCCATGTCAAGGCTGATTGCCGCAAGGTTGCCTGCCAAATGCCGCGGAAGGGTTGACCGAAGGGCACGGTGAGGCTTTCCGTTATTCTACGCGCCAGGTGTGTGATGCGTGTCGTTCATCCGAATGCATTTCTTGGGACAGATTTCAACACAATAACCACAAACGATACATGCATAACGGTTAAGAATCCAGGCCTTTGAATCACGGCTGACCTCAAGCGCATTGGACGGGCAGCGTTTCTGGCATGCCCCGCAGAAGATGCACTTCTCGATCTCAATGTCGATGTGGCCGCGTGTTCCTGGTGCGACAGGACGGCGCTCCATTGGATAACGGCGTGTATCAGGCTTAGACAGCAGTTTTGAGAATATGCTTCCGGCAAGATGGATCATGGTTATCGCTCCGTGCAGCTGATACAGGGATCTATGCAGATGGCAATGACAGGGACATCAGCCAGTTGACACCCTGTGAGCATATGCAGAAGGGGGGGCAGATTGGCGAATGTTGGTGTGCGAACCCTGAATCGCTCGAGGTTTCGGGATCCATTGCCTTTGATGTAGAAGTTCAATTCACCCCGTGGTTGCTCAATGCGGGCAAGAACTTCACCCGTCGGCGATCCTTTTACGGGAGTCGTGATGGGGCCTGAAGGCATCTTGGCGAGTGCCTGACGGGTGAGATCGGCAGAAGTCGCCAGTTCCCGGACACGGACAAGTGTGCGTGCATAGCAGTCGCCTGCGCTTTCCGTAACCATGGCGAAATTCAGTTCCCCGTACGCAGCGTAGCCGGATTCGCGCAGATCCATGGCTACACCACTGGCGCGCGCTACGGGACCCACAGCTCCAAGCTCATACGCCTTGTCCTTGGGTAGGACGCCGATTCCGACGAGGCGTTGCTTGACACTGTAATCATGGGTCAGTGACGGCAGTACGGCTGATAGTTGGCGTTCGATTTCGTCCAGTTGGCGCAGGATATAGTCCGAGGTTTCCGGTGTGATGTCGCGCTTCACGCCGCCAATTGTACAGACGCCCAGGATTACGCGCCCTCCCGTTGTTTTTTCCATGATATCGAGGACAAGTTCGCGGATTTGCCACAGGCGCATGAACAGGTTTTCGAATCCAAAGGCGTCCGCCAGTAATCCGAGGATCAGGAGATGGCTGTGAATCCGGTGGATTTCAGCCCAGACGACACGCAGGAACCGGGCTCGGTCGGGCACGGCAACATTCATCAACGACTCGATGCCCTGACAATAGTTCTGTGAGTGCATGAAACTGCAAATCCCGCAAATGCGCTCTGCAAGATAGACATCCTGCACATAGTCCTTTTTCTCGGCGATTTTCTCCAGTCCCCGGTGAACGTACCCAATGGATGGAAGAGCTTCGACAATTTTCTCGTCTTCCATGACAAGCCTGAGTTGGATAGGTTCCGGTAGAACCGGGTGTTGGGGGCCGAATGGGATGGTATTGCGACGGATCACGACCGTGCCTCCTTCTTCGAGGCAGCTTGAGTCAAATTGCGAATTTCCATGCCGATCCCGGCGTGGCTCTTGTTGAGGGGTGCGAGAGGTGCCCCATCCGACAGAATAAAACGGCCTTTATAGTCAATCGCCAGGCCGGAAAACTCGATTCCGAAAAGGTCCTTGATCTCGTTCTCCACAAGGATAGCTGCAAAGAAAATGCTGGAGATGCTTGCAAGGCATTCGCCACGCGGGAGACGAAGGCGGAAGTGCCTGAGTGAATAGTTCCTGTCAAAGTGATAGAGAATGTCATGACTATCGCCGAGGTCAGTGCAAGTCATAGTGACGAATCGGTAACCCTCCTGCCTTGTCTGCCAGACCCTGGCAGGGAGAGCCTCCGCCGTTGTTTCAGTGACATTATCCAGCATGGCAGGTCCTTTCTTTAAACTGGCTTGGGGGAATCCGGGACTGGGGTGCATCGATGCAGGGGCTTGCGGCAGGAAACGGATGTTATAGCGGCCGTGTTACGTGACTCAAGGATCTCAGCAGCGCGGATAATGCCGTCGATCATGGCTTCGGGACGTGCAGGACATCCTGGCACGAATACATCAACGGGAACCACCTTGTCGATCCCACCAAGCACATTGTAACCATCCGCAAAAATGCCACCTGTGGCTGCGCAGACGCCGCATGCGACTACAACCTTAGGGGCTGGCATCTGGTCATACACATTGCGAAGCACGCGGGCATTCCGATGATTGACCGAGCCGGTAACCAGGAGGACATCAGCGTGCTTGGGGTTCCCCACATGCAGGATGCCGAAGCGTTCCAGGTCATAGACGGGTGTCAGGCAGGCGAGGAATTCAATGTCGCACCCGTTGCAACTGTTACAGTTGAAATGAACAACCCAGGGGGATTTCTTAAATGTGGACATGGCAGGCATGTAGTACCTCGGTGATTAGAGATAGAGCCAGAGGATATTGGTCAGCGACAAGATGAGTGCCCCGGTCCACATGAACCGGAACGTCCAGATTGATGTCAGGCGCGCAAAGACATTATCTGCAATAATCATGAGGAAGAAAGCCGCACAGGCCAGGAGGGCGCCTATCAGAAGGCTCGACGCCCAGAAAAGCATGATCAGGTAAAACAGCAGGGCGATTTCGTAGAAATGCGCGATCTCCAGAATGGCCAGGTACGGACCTGCGTACTCGATGGTCAGTCCCTTGATAATCTCCTGGTGTGCATGGTGAGATGTAGCGAGATCAAAAGGCGACTTTTGCAGCTTGATGGCCAGTACGACCAGGACGGCAATGAATATCAGGGGCAGAGTGAACAGCATGGGCCGTGCCGCTGCAATCGGCGATGCCAGCAGAAAGCTGCCATTCACTAGATACATGCCAATCATGAGCACAATCAATACGGGTTCATACGCGACCATCAGCATGATTTCCCGCTGACTGCCGATCCTGCTATACGGGGATCGGACGCACATGCCGCCCAGCACGAGCGCGAGGGTCGAGAATGCGAATACAAACAGGAACATCAAACTGTCCTGGCCCAGAACCAGGAGGATCAGGGAAAGCGCCATGAATGCAAGATGGAGAAAGGCGTACACGACCTGAATCCGGTTGACGACAATGGGTTCCTTGCGCAGGAGTTTCATAACATCATAAAATGGCTGCAAGACTGGGGGGCCGATACGGCCCTGCATTCGGGCTGTAATCTTCCTGTCAAGCCCGGCGATGAGCGCGCCGAAGAATGGTGCCAGGAGAATAAGGAGTGCGATCTGAAAAGTTGGGTTGGGGGTTATCATTGAAAAATCACTCCGAAGAGACTGATGACAATCAGGATGGCGATCGGGTTGCAGATCATTTCGATCCGCTGCTCCCCGAAGACGCGTGAAAGATAGTAACTGTTCAGGAGCGCCATGCTGGGTGTGTCGGCAATGCTTCTGAAGATGAAACTGTATTCCGGCGTGTCCACGTTCTCCCCGCAAAGGTAAGGGAGGCGGATATGGCTCTTCCGGAAGAGGGCGGAACCAACGAGTACCGATATAAGGATCGCCCCGAGAACCACGAGCAAGGGCCATCCAAGAAAGGCATCCACCGAGTCAAGAAGCGATAGGGATGTGCGCGTTCCATATTGCCCGAAGAAGGATAGGCTGACCGGCTTGATGACATATCGTTGGATTGGCAGTGCGCCGAGCGAAGCCGTCAGCACAGCCAACCCCATGATGAGGAGGATCGAGGACATCCAGATGCTGACTTTTTCGATCGTGTACTTATGGTGGTAGGAAGCGGTGGTGATGCGCCCCAGCCATTTGGACCAGAAAAAGATCGTGAGCGCGCTTCCGAGAATGAGCAGAAGCAGGATGAGAGGGTTATCCACAGATGCCTCGATCGCCATCCACTTTCCGATCAGCATGCCGAAAGGCGGTACCATCATGGAAGCCATGCCGATGATCGCCACAGTCGTTGTCAAAGGCATCTTGAACAGGATTCCCCCCATATCCTCGATATGTCTGCTGCCAATGGTCTGCTCAATCGTGCCGACACAAAGGAACAGCAATGCCTTCGAAACAGCATGAAAGATCAGAATGGTCAGGGCGGCGGCAAATGCGAGGGGGGAATGAATGCCGGCACAAGCCGCAATCAAACCCAGGTTGGCGATAGTGGAATAGGCCAGCACACGCTTTCCGTTGGATTGGCTGATGCTCATCGCGCTTGCGGCGGCAAAGGTAAAGGCGCCGGCAAGGGATATGATTCCTCCCAGCACCGTGGCGTCGAGGGCCGGGGCCAGACGCAGAACCAGATAGGAGCCGGCCTTAACCATCGTGCTGGAGTGGAGCAGGGCTGATACGGGAGTGGGAGCCACCATGGCTCCCAGAAGCCAGCTTTGGAATGGCAATTGGGCTGCCTTTGACATGGATGCCACCGCCATCAGCGCCAGTGGGAGCAGGGCGGAAGATGTAAGCAGGGAGGAGAGTGTGCCGTGTCCATCCCGTTCTGCAACGAAAGATGCGACGGCAAGGCAGGTTCCGCCGAATGTGTTGATTAACAGAGCGCGCCTTGCGCTGTTATTCGATTCCAGACTGCCTTCATAACCGATGAGGAGGAACGAGCACAGCGTGGTTGCCTCCCAGAAAATCGTCAGCCATCGTAGATCGTCTGTCAGGACAAGGCCGTTCATCAAGCCGAGAAACGCGACAAGAACACCGAGGAAACTCCCGCCATCCATGGCTGTAGGTGTGGAATGTTGCTCGTGCTGATCCATGTAACCAATGGCGAAAAAAGTAATCAAACCGCCAACGATTGAGATGATCAGGACCATAACAAGGGAGAGCGAGTCGATGACAACCACAGTTTCCGCGGTATGAGCCCAGTTTCCGGTTAGCAGGGACGCCAGCGTGAGCAAAAGAGGCATTGCCGCCATGGCGCAGATCAGGCGGCTTCGGATTCGCAACCCGATCCAGCACACAAGGGCGCCGACCAGAGGTTCCAGAACAGCTCCAGCGATACCGAGGCTGGGATGTAAAGCAATCCTTTGGGTGCCTCCCAGTGCCAGGAGTATTGAGCAAGCTATTGTTGTCATCCCACCGAGGACAATCAGGAGGTTTCGGATCCCCTTCGGTACACGGGCTGCCATGATCCCGCCGCAAAGTATGGGGATCAGGACAAGACCACCGAGTAACCATTCCCTTGTCTCATGCATATTAGTCCTGCTTCTTTCCGGACCAAGGCGGAGTTCAGCCTTGGTGCCTGCGGGTAAATCCAGGAGGGCGAACGGATATTTCTATCCTATGTGCCCCGAAACGGGATCGCAATTTCGATCATTGCCGCGGATCTGTCAAGAGCTGAGATTCGGACGATAAAGAGTAGGGTTGACAATTCGGTGGGAAGCAGGCACTATTCGCCGCCGAATTTGACCCGCCAAGGAATGGGGGATTAGCTCAGTTTGGTAGAGCGCTTGAATGGCATTCAAGAGGTCGTGGGTTCGACTCCCATATCCTCCACCATCCTTTGTGTGATCGGTGTGTACCGGCGGAAGGCAGGTCTGCGGGTTTTGATGGCAAAGGGGGACGAAGTGATTGACCTGCACACGCATTCAACCTATTCCGATGGGAGTCTGACGCCTGCAGCGCTGGCCAAGGAGGCGGCCCGTGTCAAGCTTACGGCCATTGCACTAACTGATCATGACGGGACCACGGGGGTAGGGCCGTTTCTGGATGCTTGTCAGGCAGAAGGAGTGCGGGGGATAGCCGGCGTTGAAATCAGCGTGGATTTCAAAGGCGGGACCATGCATATGCTCGGGTATTTTCTGGACTACCGTTCGCAGGAACTTGAGTCTGTCCTGGTTCAGTTGCGTGGGGGACGAGAGGATCGTAATCATGTGATTCTTGCCCGGCTTAACGAATTGGGGCTCTCCCTGACATGGGAGGAAGTTGCTGCTTTCTCGGAAGAAGATGTAGTTGGACGACCACATTTTGCACAGGCGCTGATCGCTCGTGGTTATGTACGCACCAAGGATGAGGCGTTTGATCGTTATCTTGGAAAGGGCAAGGCCGCATATGTGGAACGCTATCGGCTCTCAGCCGAGGAAAGCGTGCGCATGATCCGGCGGGCTGGGGGAGTTCCCGTTCTGGCCCATCCATTTACGCTCGGCATGAAACGAAGCGGCTTGCGGGATCTGGTTGCGGAGTTGAAGGGCGTCGGATTGGGCGGGATCGAGGCTTATTATTCAGAGCATGATGAGGAGCAGGTGAGGATTTGTCTCGCACTTGCAAGGGAACTCGATCTGGCCGTCAGTGGAGGTTCCGATTTCCATGGCGCGGTCAACCCCGATATCCACATGGGGCGCGGTTTTGGGAATCTATGTGTCCCGGATCAGCTGGTGGATGAGTTGCATGCGCGTGCCGGCTAATATAGAGGGTTTGTACGTTCACGTCCCCTTCTGCGACGGCAAGTGTTTCTACTGTGCCTTTTACTCTGTGCCGTATTCTGTCGGCAGGGCGGATGAGTGGATACAGGCGGTTCGGAAAGAAGCCCGGCAGCTGACGGTGGAACACGGTCGCATAAAGCCGAAAACCGTCTATTTCGGTGGCGGCACGCCGACTTTGCTATCCGCTTCGCAAGTCCGTGCCCTGTGTGATGTGCTCCGGGAGGAATTGTTTTCGTGCGACTGGAGTCCGGAAGATGTTGAGGAATGGACTATTGAATCAAATCCCGCTGGCGCGACAAGCACGATGTTTCGTCAGTGGCGTGAGGTGGGCGTCAACCGAGTCAGTGTCGGCGTACAATCCCTGCGGGATGCCTCACTGGAACTGCTGGGTCGGCGACATCGTTTGATCGACATCGAGTCATGTATTGAGGCTGTCCATGAATCAGGGATTGTGAACTGGGGTGTGGACCTGATCGCCTGCGTGCCGGGTCTGGATGCGGCGGTGTGGTGTGAAATGTTGCGCAGGGTTGTCCAATGGGGCCCAAAGCATGTGTCTGTATATGCCTTAACGGCTGAGGAAGGATCTGTTCTTTTGGATGCGGTTTGTGGCGGCGGGATTCAATTGCTCGATTCCGAGCAGCAACTGGATATGCTTATCCTTGCGGAAGACGTCTTGTGCGCGGCCGGCTATGAACGCTATGAGATATCCAACTATTCCAGACCTGGGTTTGCGTGCCGGCACAACCTTGCCTGCTGGCGGGGCAGAAACTACCTGGGGCTTGGTTGTGCGGCAGCATCACGCATCGGCCGGAGGCGGTGGACGAACCGAGCGAATCTGGATGACTATATCGCGTCACTGCAGGCAGGAACAGCTCCGGTTCGCGAGGAAGACAGGCTGGACACCACCTTGGATGCCGTCGAACGCTTGATTTTCGGCTTGCGATTGGCAGAGGGGGTGGACCTGAGTGTGGTAAAAAGGGAGTCTGGCTGTGAGACGTCCGTTTTGGAGTCATGGGGTAGGACCTTGTCTCGTCTTGTGCGAGAGGGACTGGTTGAAGGGGGTGGGGAAAAGTGGCGGCTGACGCGAAGGGGGCGCGAGTTGGCAGACCATGTGGCTGTTGAACTGATGCCCTGAATATGATACATGACGTCAAAAGGCATGAAGAACCATTCACAATGGGAATCCAGTCTCTTTGAACTCATTCGAAGGACGTCCGTTGATTTGCCTTCGGATGTGGAGCAGGCTATCAAGAGAGCGTATACCGCTGAGCCAGGCGGAAGTCGGGGGCGATGGGTGCTTGAAACCATCCTTGAGAATATCCGCAAAGCCCGCAATCAGGACGCGCCGATTTGTCAAGACACGGGTACGCTTTGCTTCTCGTTCCAAGTACCTGTCGGTTTCGATACGAATGCGTTGGCGGCTGTGACCCGTGTGGCGGTTGCCAAAGCGACACGGATGGGATACCTGCGACAGAACACCATCGATACCCTGTCCGGGGAATCTTGTCCCACGAATGTGGCACACGGCTCCCCTGTATTTCGGTTTGAGCAATGTGCGCGCAGTACCGTGGATGTGCGCTTGATCATGAAGGGGGGGGGGTCCGAAAACGCCGGGCGGCAGTATAGCCTTCCGGATGACAGACTCGGGGCGGGAAGGGATTTGGAGGGCGTCAGGAAATGTCTTCTGGACGCGATTGTTTCAATACAAGGGAATGGGTGTTCCCCGGGCGTTCTCGGTGTTTGCGTCGGAGGGGATCGGTGTACGGGATGTGAACACGCCAAGCATCAGTTCCTGAGGAAAGTCGACGATCGGTCCGAAGTCAAGGTTCTGGCGCGTCTGGAGGAGCGTATCCTCAAGGAAAGTCGCCTGCTTGGGGTCGGGCCGATGGGGTTGGGTGGGAATGCCACGTTGCTTGGGGTCAAGATTGGCGCCTTGAGCCGGTTGCCTGCCTCGTTTTTCGTCTCGGTATCCTATATGTGCTGGGCTTTTCGTCGCAGGGGGGCACTGATTACTACCAAAGGGGGGCTGAAGCGGTGGCTATACTGAGTCCACGACGGCTGATATATCCTTTTACAGTGGAGCAGGTTTATTCCCTGCGCACGGGGCAATTTGTTTTAGTCAGCGGACTCGTGTTCACAGGCCGTGACCGTTTGCACAAGTACCTTTATGAGGGGGGGGCTTGCCCCGTCAACTTGCGTGAGGGGGCCATTTATCATTGTGGTCCCGTGGTGATACGGGAGGATAACAGCTGGAAGGTTCGTGCCGCTGGCCCAACCACATCTACCCGGGAGGAGGCCTACCTGCCCCGGATTATGCAAGAGCATGGTGTCCGCGTTGTGATTGGGAAGGGAAGTATGGGGCGTGTGATGGCAAAAGCCTGTCATTCAGCGGGCTGCGTGTATTTGCACGCGGTCGGAGGGGCGGCCCAGGTTCTGGCAGACAGGGTTGTAGCTGTCAAGGCGGTGCATTTTGGTGAGCAGTTCGGACTTACCGAGGCGCTATGGGAACTGGAAATCAAGGATTTCCCTGCTGTCGTTGCTATAGACTGCCGCGGGAGGAATCTGTTGCAGAGGGTGATGAACTCATCCGCCCGGGCGCGTGACAAGCTTCTGGAGTCCGGGGAAAAGGTTGTGTCGTAAGCGGGAAGGGATGTGTCGGGCCATGCGAATCGTGTTCATGGGGTCCTCCGGATTTGCCTGTGCCTCGCTTGAGCTACTCCTGCGTTCTTCGTTTGACGAGGTTGTTCTGGTGGTGACCCAGCCGGACCGGCCTCGGGGGCGTAATCTGGAGGTAACAGGTTGCCAGGTGAAGCGATTCCTGGAAGGGCGGCAGATTCCCGTTTTTAGCCCACTGAACATTAATTCGGATGAGAGTCTCGAGCGATTGAGCGCAACTCGGCCCGATGTGATCATTGTTGTCGCCTACGGGCAATTGCTAAAAACCCCTTTGCTGGTCTTGCCGCCGCAAGGGTGTATTAATGTTCATGGTTCCCTGCTGCCCAAGTACCGCGGGGCTGCACCTGTACAGTGGGCGCTTGCCTTCGGTGAGACCGTGACAGGCGTCACAACAATGTTCGTGAACGACAGGATGGATGCAGGTGATATAATCCTCAAGAGGGAAATTCCGGTCGGTCCCGAGGACACGGCGGTTGAACTGCATGAGCGTCTTGCGCACGCGGGTGCAGATGTCTTGATGGAGACAATGGCATTGGTGAGAGCCGGCAAGGTTCCACGCATGGTCCAGGATGAAGCCTCAGCTACCTATGCGCCGAAATTGAAAAAGGAGGATAGCGTTCTGGACTGGAACCTGACGGCGGATGGCCTTTACAACCGGGTACGGGCGTTCCAGCCGTGGCCGGGGTGCTGCTGTGAGATTCCTGCGGGAGGGAGTCGCGTCAAGATTCTTAAGGCAAGGCCTGAGTTATCAGAAGGAACTCCGGGGGCCATATCCGAGGTGGGGCCGGAAGGAATCCTGATTCAAGCGGGCCGGGGAACCGCATTACGCTTGCTGGAAATCCAGCCGGAAGGGCGGAAATCCATGACCTGTGACGCGTTTCTCCGGGGCCGGCGCATTGTGGCAGGAATGATGGTGCATTGATTGGAAGGCTCAGAGGGATGATCTGGGTATGCACAGGATATTGTCACGCTTGAACCGTCAGATACTGGTGTGGTTGGCAGTTATGACGGCTTTCTTTGTAGCCCTGCAACGGATTGGTGTCACTTTGAAGAGTTCTTTAGGTGGTCCGCCTGCCGCCGGGGCCATGTTGAGCCAGGAGTGGATGACGAACATCCTTGTTCTTTGGTCGCTGGCCTTACTGCTGGGGGCCTGCTACCTGCTACGAAGATCACAGACGGAGCGCGAGGAATGGGAGGCTATATTCGGGAGTTTGGGGCCTGATGTGCTTGTTGTAATCGGCCCTGACCGGGTCGTACAGATGTGCAGTTCGGCAGTGCAAGCCATGTACGGATATGGCCCGGCGGCTGTCATTGGCAAGAGTTGTGATCTCTTGTTCCATTCCAACCCACTGCCGATCGGGGGGCGGGATATCGAGACATCGCTGGCACGGTTTGGTTTTCATATTGGGACTGGCATTGGTGTGCGAAGTAAGGGGGAACGCTTTCCCGTTGAAACCGTCGCTAGCAGTCTGAAGGGCCACCGTGGAATGGTGGTTCTCATTCGTGATATCTCAGAGCGGGAGGAAGCCAGATCCGAAATCATCAGGGCAAGGGACGAAGCCCAGGCCGCGAATCAGGAGAAGGGTCGTGCCATGGCTGAGCTTGAAGCGAGCTACCGCAAGCTTATGGAACTTGAGATGTGGCGGGATAATCTGAGCCAGTTGGTTGTTCACGACATCAAACATGCTGTTGGAGGTATAGAGGGCAGTCTCCAGTTATTGGAGAGGGCTTTGGGCCGTTCAATGGGGGAAGAGGCGCGTCGTTTCCTGATCTGTGCCCATGACTTTACTGCAGACTTGCTGAATATGGCATCCACCCTGCTGGACGTGGCGCGTCTGGAATCCGCAAAAATGCCGTTACGCAAGGCCCCTTGCGAGATGCAAGAGGTAATGACTGAGGTTAATCACAGGGTGAGCGGTCTTGCAGGCCTCAAGGATATTCAAGTGTTAATACAATGTGATCCCGTTGTTGTCTGTTGCGACAGGGAGTTGATTTCCCGGGTTGTACTCAACCTCATAACAAACGCGATACAGTTTGCGCCCGATCATTCCATTGTGGAGGTGGATTGCCGGGAGGCGCAGGGGTGTATGGAAGTGGGTGTTGCCGACCTGGGGCCGGGAGTTCCGGCTGAATTGCAGCCTTCAGTATTTGAGAAATATATTCAGGGAGGTGTGCGCACGGGAAGCGGTTTCGCGGGACTGGGATTGACGTTTTGCCGGCTGACCGTTGAGGCGCATGGGGGAACGATTGGGGTAAAGAGTCCGCTGAGCAATGCCGGTGCTGCCAATGTGGGAAGCCGGTTCTGGTTCAGGATCCCGATGGAGTAGCGGCGAAGGATGCCGGTGGGCCTTTCTGAAAGGAACAACGGTAGATTGGCAATCCCTTGCGACGAAAGATGAGACCGAAATCTGTCTCTTCTGTTTCCCCGGGTATCAATGGGGGCGTTTGTCGGAATCGTGTATCGCTGCCCCATGCCCTCTCCATAGTCCTGAAGTACTCAGGGTGATCGGTGCAAAGATGGATGATGCCTCCGGCTGCAAGTTTATCGTGGATGGACTGAATAAATTCGGGCGAAACAATGCGCCTGTTGTGATGACGACGCTTGGGCCAGGGATCCGGGAAATACAGGTAGAAAACATTGACGATTTGATCCGGGATCAAGTCACGAAGAGCGGCGCGGATATCGGAACGGATGAGCCGGATGTTGGGAATGCCTTTTTGGGCTGCTCGAGCATCAATTTTCCGAAGTCGTAGAAGAATGCGTTCGACGCCGATGAAAAAATGAGAAGGGCAGAGCTTGGCCCGCTCAAGCAGAAAGCGGCCGCGCCCGCACCCCAGATCGACTTCGAGCGGTGCGCCGTTGGCTTTTATTGCCGCAATGGCATTGGCCACCCCACCTGCTTCGGGAGGGAGGAAGAAATGGTCCTGGAAGTCGCGGAAGGAAGTTCGCTCTCTAACCATGGCCGTATGGCGGGCGGAGAATCAGGAGCGGCCAAAGAAAGCAAGAATACGACTGAAGATGCCGTGACGATCGGCATTCGACATTGCGTCCTCGATGTAGCGCAAAGCGAAAATCTGGAACTTGGTATGGCCCGATTCCTTGTAATGCTTAGCTGCTGAAAGCAAACCCTCCTTGCCGGCGTCGATGTACCGGTTGATGTCTGCCACTTCCGAGGTGCGCTTCCTTGCCAGTGAAGTCAGCAAAGGCATGAAGGTGTTAACAAGGCGCGCTTTGGCTTCCCAGTCGCCCTTGCGGCAGGCTGCCACTTCCCGCTCCAGTGCCTTCTCCCTGTCGCCGTCGGAGGTATAACTTTCGTTCTGGCCCAGATGCAATGATATTTTCACGATATGCCTTTCGTCTGCTCGTTGAGTGTTCTCGGCACCCTTTAGCATAGACAAGAATTGCCGCACGATAGCATGGACTCTATCCGAGTACAAGTTGGCAGGCGGAATATGTTGGGATGGGATGCCGTGATGAGCCGGGCATCGTGAAGAGGCCAAGGCATCCAGTCTCCCGTTCACATCGGTTTGGCGAGCAGGAAGATTACCAGAAGAGTCAGGCTATAGAGCAGAAGTATAACGATCACCGGGAGGTCGGTGAGGAGAACCTTCTCCGGTCTCCCGCCACCCTCTTTGCGGTATACGAGGTCCAGATAGCGGAAAATGCCGAAAATGACAAAAGGGATTGTGAGGGAAAGCCAGTATGTGCCGAACTTCCGGGTGGTGTCGGGCCAGAGGGTATAAATTGAATAGCAGACAATGACTGAGGCGCTGACGATGGCAATCAACTGATCCAGCAGTTTGGAGTCATACTGGTCCAGGCTAGGGCGGGTATTTGCGAGGTTCTCCATGAGCAACTTTTCATGCCTTCGCTTACAGAGGGCAAGGAAGAGAGCAAGCAGGAAAGCGCAAAGAAGGAACCAGGGGGAAAGGGGGGCATGGATCACAATGCCGCCGGCCGCCGCCCGGAAGATGAACCCAGTCGCGATGATAAAAACATCAACGAGGGCAGTGTGCTTCAACCAGAGGGAATAGGCGGCTTGTAAGCATAGATAAGCCAGGATGAGGAGGCCAAAGAAAAAGTTCAGGACAAAGGCTGTAACCAGGCCCGAGCCGCCCAATACTACCGAAAGAATGGCCGCGGCAGGCACGGGAACGCTGCCAGCGGCAACAGGACGATATCGCTTCAGGGGATGGTTGCGGTCATTTTCGCGGTCAACGATGTCATTCAGAAGGTAGATGGAACTGGATGCCATGCAAAAGATGACAAATGCCTCGAAAACCAGAAGAAAAGAGCCGGTGACAAGAGATTGTGTCCGGTCTCCAAAGGCGAAGATGTAGGCTGCAAACACGACGAGGTTCTTGGTCCATTGATTGGGACGAAAGGACCGGAAGATCTCCAGGAGCAGAGCGGCAGGCTTTCCCGGAGCAATCATTAGAATGTATTCTTCGCGGGAGGTTGACGTTTGCGCGGTTTCCGGCGGAATCGGTTCCGCAGCACAAGGCTCCATACCATCCACAAGGCTTCGCGGAAAATTCGGGAGTTCATCTTGGAGTAGCCTGAACGGCGGTCCACAAACGTGATGGGAATTTCCGCAATGGCAAACCCGTTCATCCAGGCTGCATGTGTCATTTCGATTTGGAACGAATAGCCGTTGGAGCAGATGCGTGTCAGGTCGATGGCCTCCAGCACACATCTTCGAAAACACTTGAATCCCCCAGTGGGGTCGGAGAAGGGCATGCCGGTAATCGTGCGTACATACAGGGCGCCCCCCATGCTGAGGAGAAGACGGCTCAATGGCCAGTTCGTGATGCGGATGCCATTGATGTATCGTGAACCCAGGACAAGATCGGCATTTTGTGCTACGCGAAGAAAGTTGGGCAACTCCGTGGGGTCATGCGAAAAATCGGCGTCCATTTCAAATATGTACTGGTAATGGCGGGCAAGAGCCCATTGGAAGCCTTCGATGTAGGCACGGCCCAGTCCCTGCTTCCCTGACTGGTGGATTACGTGAATCCGGGAATCCTCCCGGGTCATCTGATCCAAAAGGGCGCCGGTTCCATCCGGTGAAGCCGCGTCGACAAAAAGCACGCCTGCCTCAGGTACATTGGACAACACGGCGTTCGCTATGGGGCGGACATTGTCCTTTTCGTCATAGGTTGGGATAATGATCAACGCTTCCTTCATACTCGTGCAATATACGTATGTATGCGCTGTTGGCTCAAGCGAAAACCATTCCCCCGATTAAGAATGTGTGGCGGCTTGACTCAGTATCAGGTGAGGTGGCAACATCCATGACTTCGGATGAAGTTCCAGAAAGGTGGACAGTGAAGAACGGACGGCGTGAACAGATCGAGAAATTCCTGGTTGACCTGATTCAACGGAAGGATGTCTCGCGAATACATGATCGTCGTGTGCTGTTCCTGCTCTGGAGCCTCCGACAGTTGTCGCATCTTTACAGCGGAGTGATGCATCTGCGGGATTTTCTGTACCGGAAGGGTATACTGCGACATCACACGCTGGGGTGTCAGGTTATCAGCATAGGCAACCTTACGGTCGGCGGCACGGGGAAGACGCCGGTTGTGGAGGTCTTTGCGAGGACACTGCAGCAGAAGGGGCGCAAGGTTGCGATCCTGAGCCGGGGCTACAAGAAGGAAGAGCCGCCACTGCTCCAGAGGCTGACCGCCAAACTTCTTTTGCAGGAGAAGCACACTCCCCCGCGTGTGGTGTCCGACGGAAAGACATTGCTCCTGGATTCTGCCATGGGTGGGGACGAGCCTTACATGCTGGCTTCCAATCTTACGGATGTGGCAGTCCTGGTGGACAAGGATCGAGTGAAAAGCGGGCGGTATGCGATCAGTCGGCTGGGGTGTGACACCCTGATTCTGGATGATGGACTGCAGTACCTGTACATGAAGCATCGGGTCGAAATTGTGCTGGTTGACAGCCGGAATCCTTTTGGAAACGGTTATGTCCTTCCGCGCGGCATCCTCCGTGAATCCATCGATAACCTGCGGAAAGCCGATTATATCTTTATCACCAAGTGCAATGGTGTGGACAACAGCAGCTTAAAGGCGGTTATCCGTCGCTTCAATTCCAAAGCTGAAATGATTGAATGCAGGCACCAGCCCCGGTATCTCGTCAATATCTCCACCACCGTCCGCAAAGACCTTGATTTCCTGAAAGGGCTGAAGGCAGTGGCGGTTTCTGGAATAGCAGCCCCGGACGGATTTGAAAGCACACTGGAGTCACTGGGCGTGCAACTTGCGTCGCGCATCCGCTACGCCGATCATCACCGGTATACCCAGCAGCAGATCATTGAGGCGATCAACAAGGCCAAGGTTGATGGAGCACAGGCAATCCTGACAACGGAAAAGGATGCGGTTCGCTTCCCAAGGCTTGACCGGATGGATGTTCCGGTTTATTTCCTTCGTGTGGATATTGAATTGCTGTCAGGGACGGAGGATTTCCATGCCTGCATCTCGCGCATCTGCTTCCAGTGACCGAAGCCGTTTCGGGCGGCCGGAGCATGTGCTGGTGGTAAGTCCGAGTTGGCTGGGGGACTGCCTGATGGCCATGCCGGCATTGCGCGCGCTCAAGCAAAGGGCGCCCGGTCTGCGTGTAACCGTTTTGGCGAAACCTGCGGTCCTGCCGGTCTGGGGCCTCTGCCCTGCGGTGAATGACCTGATTGAACTTCGGACCGGTTGGAAGGGTATGCGTACCGCGATCCGGGAGGTGGCATCTTGTGGTTGTGATTTTGCCTATGTGATACCCAATTCTTTCCGGTCCGCATGGATTCCATTTCTGGCGCGAGTACCAGGGCGACGTGGATTTTCCGGACATTTCCGGCGCTGGATGTTGACGGAGACTGTTCTTCTCCCTGAGAGGATCGGGGGGCATCAATCACTTGAGGCTTACCTGCTGCTTGGTGTGGATCCTGCAGATAAGTATCAGGGGCCTCTTCTGGCTGTTCCGGAGATGGATCGGATGGCCATGATGGACCGGTTTTCGCTGGGCCTTGTAGATCCAGGATCTGTTTGCCTTGCAGGGCTATTTCCGGGTGCAGCGAGGGGGCCGTCTAAATGCTGGCCTGTTGAGCGATTTGCCGAGGTTGGGCGGCGGCTGATAGCCGAGTTGGGTTGCCGTGTTGTGCTATTCGGTTCCTCGACGGACGCCTCAGTATCTGCTGCCATTGCTGACCGTATCGGATCAGGCGTGGTCGACCTTGCTGGGCGCACAAGCCTGCAGGATCTGGTGTCGCTGTTATCCCTCTGCAAGGTTGTTGTGGCCAACGATAGTGGCGGTATGCATTTAGCCGCGGCGGCCGGAACTCAGGTTGTCGCGCTTTATGGCGTCACGGACCCAGTCGTTACAGGCCCCATGGGTGAGGGGCATATGATCCTGATGGCTCAGGGGGTGGACCGCAGGCGGGATATATCACGCCGATCCGCCGCAGGCAGGGCAGCTTTGGAGTCCATTTCAGCTGACGCCGTATTCGACGCCGCTGCCCAACTGGTGAAACGGAAGGGAGTGGAGGGGCAGGGGCGGACACCCCGGTTCTAATTGCCTTTTCGTTCCAGTATAAGGCTGGGGATTCGGTAGCTCTCGGCGATCCTGCTGTTGGCCTTTGCAAGGGCTCCCGGCTCGAGCATGATCTCCGCGGCAAAATTCTTCAATGTTACATGCGAGATTCCGCCGTCGGTCTTGCGGATTGAGAATACATCTTTCATGGATGAAACGGGTTTGCCGTTCACATGCGTTATGATCTGGTCCCGGATCATTTCATATCCCTTGTTGATGTCATCCGGGAGAATGCCGACGAGGATGACCACACGGTCGCCCGGCTTGTCGGGAAACTGGGCGCGGGTGAGGTACAGGTTCACCAATTGAGGGCTGTTCAGCACCAGCCAGCGATTGCCAAAGGCGCTCAGATAGTCAGCCGTCAATTCACGAATCAGAAGCCCTCCTTCCATGAGATATTCAGCTGGGACTCCTTCGGTGTTCTGGGGGATCAGGGCGCGGTTATCGTCATACGCCTCGAGGGTGACGGTGACATTCGTCTCCTGCCGGTTTCGGTAAACTGTGACTTGGACTGTGTCACCGGGGTTTCTCTTGGAAACAAGATGGGGAAAGCCGAGGCGGCCATATTCCGGATCCATGTAGTAGCCATGTGAGTCGATCACACTTCCATCCCAGCTCAGAATTACATCCCCGGGCTCGAGGGCTCTTGCGGAACCGGAATCCGGCGTGGTTCGGAGTACCAGCACACCGCGGCCATTTTCTTTAAGACCATGGTACTTTCGCTTGGCGGGATCAATCATCGGGGCCCATGATAGGCCGGCGGTGGCGAATCCCCGGTATTGAGGGGCAGTTGCGCTTTCCGTAAACCGCTTGAGAAGGGTTGCCGGTAATGCCTCGATGATCTGGTTTGTTGCATCGTATCGGATCGCCATTCCAGCCAGCCTGCCGTTGGCATACACGGGAGCGCCGATCCGCTCAAGTTTGAGATCAGAGAGAACATTCAAAGTCAGGACGGCATTCGGGGAGGACGGAAGTGACGAGACGGATGTTTCGCTGACGCGTCCATCTCCTGTTTGCAGCTGCCCTGCGTTGTCGAACTGCGCCAGGGTGACCTTGGTCCCGCGCGGCTGTATGCCATCCCATGTAATGGGTGAGAAATTGCCTGCGACTTCATCCGGGATGGCCAGCAGGGCTGCATCGATCCGGGGATCGGCCTTCAAGATTCGTGCCGTGTATTTGGCAGATTGGCCGGAGCCCTGCACTTCCACCAATGTGGCGTTACGCACCGTATCCTCGGTTGTAAGGATGCGGCCTGGCGCGACAACAATGCCATAGGAAACGCGCAATACAGGGCGCTCCCTTCGCCAGGGCAGGCGGGCATCAGGGCGTTGTGCCGTCACGATGATTTGCACCATGGCCTTTTCCATGTTATTGGGAAAGGCGGTAGCAGCCAGTGAAAGGACGAGGACCAGGGAAAGGATAAACGGTTTCATGGACAGGACTCCTTTTTCACATGGCTGCTTGACGGGATGTTGTACCGGAACAGGATCTCATTTTCCGCCTTGGCGGTTGCCTCGGCATCGAGGATCAGCGGGTTGTCCTGCCCCTCGAAAGTGATGACATGGAACCCGTTGGAAGCGGCAGCCATGGCAGGCTCAAGGTCCTTCATGCTGCGAATGAACTTGCCATTTACAGTGCGGACAATCTGGTTAAGATATTCCTCGCAATAGGTGTTTACCGGATGGGGAAGTCGACTGATGAGGACAATAAAGGCTTCACGGCCCTCGTACAGGCGGTCCTTCTTCGCGAAGTCAGCATAATAAAAAAGCCGGTGGATGGCGGGGGTAATCACATCTGCATTGAACATACCCAGGTATCCTCGGCTCAGAGGGGAAAAAACGAGCCCGCCGGTGATCCAGTACTCCGGCTGTTCATCATAGGTCTGTCGGTAAAGGAATGGGTCGTTTCTGTTTGCAAGAGGCACATTGAGTGAAAGGATCCTGTGATCCCGCAGGATAGAGAATTTCACCTTGTCGCCGCGCTGTTTCCGTTCTATCAGTTCCGTGTACTCAACGGTATTTCCGTCATAACTCACCGATCCGTCGTTCGCGATCGAATAACCGTCGATGGAAAGAAGGACATCACGGTCCTGAAGGAAGCCTTTTGCGGAGCCAAACGGGTCGATATAAGCGACCACGACGCCGCTCTGGTTATCGGACAATCCAAGATCGCGGCGCAGGGCGGGGGCGATGAGTTCCATATGCTGAACGCCTAGTTCTGGGTAGCCGTCGTAGGAACCGTCTGCGACATCGGCCAGAAAGTGTTCAATGACCGGGAGGGGGATGGCGTAGCCGATGTTCTGGGATGCCATGATGCCCTGAAAGGCAAGGCCGATGACCTTGTCGTTAAACAATACAGGACCCCCGCTATTGCCGGGATTGATGGCGGCATCCACCTGCAGGACAAGGTGAGAGTCGACGGTGCTATGGCTATAAAGGGCGTAGTCGATACGGGATACCACTCCCTTGGTCAAGGAGAGGCGGTCGCCGCCCATCGGGTAGCCCAGAACGAGAACTTCATCATTCAGTTCGGGCATGGTTTTCCCCAGGCTGAGCGGGCGGGTGTTGTCGAAGAATTGCGGGTCTGTGACTTCCAGCATGGCCAGGTCGCAATCATGGGCCGCGAATATCACCTTGGCGGGGTAGCGACGCGTGTCGCCTTCGCGCTGGACCTCGATGAAGCGAGTGTCGGAGACCACATGGGCGTTAGTCAGGATGCGCTTGCCGGGCAGAATGTATCCGGAGCCGTTCCCGCTACCTGATGTGCCGCCCTGCCAGGGTTGCTGAAAATCCTCGCGCTGTGCCGTCACATAGATCTTGACCACGGACTCCCGCAGGTGGCTGAGGCCGGCTGTCGAGGCCCTTGGGAGTGCCGCGAGTC
This sequence comes from uncultured bacterium, assembly GCA_903908715.1. GTDB lineage: Bacteria > Verrucomicrobiota > Kiritimatiellia > CAIKKV01 > CAITUY01 > CAIVSY01. The sequence continues at coordinate 98,741 of CAIVSY010000063.1, read as the reverse complement.
CAATCAGCAGGTAGATTCGGAGGATATGTTTCATAGGCGATCCGTCATTGAGTTGTTGAACATCCCTTATATAGTAGTGCTTTTGTCCTCGCAACAGGGAAAGGAGTTGTCTGATGGCAAGAGCAGGCGAAGGCGATCCCCGGGGAAAGTGCGGGAGGAAGGGCGGGAATGTGCGTGTCCCGGGAATGGGTCCCGTATTCTTGTCGGCCATGGTGTATCCGGGCACAGGGCAGTGTATGCAGCGCAGGTGGCTGGCTGCGGTTTTTTATTTGATTGCTTTTAGCATAGCGTTCGGGTGGCTGTTGGTGCGTTGTCTTGCTGTGTTGAAAGCCTATTACAGCCTAGCCTTTGACTTTCAGCATGCGCAGGTGGAGGCGCCTTCTCTTCAGGGTATGGTACGCCCATTCCTTTGCAGCATGGCAGTGTATCTGGCAAACGTGATGGACGCTGCCTTGGCAGGCCGCAGGCATCGGGCGCCGCTTGTGGATTCGTCGCCGCTGCCTTCAGGTTGAGCGATTCCGATGATTTCGACGTCGGGGATGGGGGCCCGAAGGGATGGCGTGCCCTGCCATGGACATACCGCTATGTATGGCAGAGTCAGGGTCACCGGTAATGAGCGGATGCCAGGGGGGAAGCCCTTTCCCTTTAGCCAACTGCTTGTAGGCGCACGCTTCTGGGAGCCATGATAACGTTTCCGTGGCTTCAGTGTACAGATCCACGCAGTTGGCTGCCTTGCGCTTACGGAGCGTGTAGCAAGTGCAACGGCAGGTCTCGAGATCGAGATGTTTGCAGGCGATTCGGGTATAATTCACCTTTGGGGAAGAGGGAGTCACATACTTATGGACGCAACATCTGCCGCAGCGGGCGCACAGCGACTCCCACTCCCGTCTTGAGAGCTGGTCCAGCGGCTTTGTAAGCGGATAGACAGGATTCTTTTTCACAGAAAATCCACCCCCACAAAATGCATCAGGGCACGCCCGCAACTGCGCAACGTGCCCTGACGATTTCAACCCATCCCGTCAGTGCCGGATGGGTGCGGGAAGAACTAGCGCCTTCCGCCGCGTCCGCCGCGTCCACCACCGAAGTCGCCGCGTCCACCACCGAAGTCGCCGCGTCCGCCGCCCCGCGGCCCGCCACCAAATCCACCGCCGGCTGGCCGGGGTGTCATCGGACGAGCTTCATTCACGACCATCGCCCGACCTTCAAGATCCTGACCGTTAAGAGCCGCGATAGCCGCCTTGGCCTCTTCATCGGTGCTCATCTCGACAAAACCGAACCCCTTGGCCCGGCCGGTCATGCGGTCTGTGATGACGTCGGCGCTGGCTACCTTCCCATGTGCGCCAAACACGCGCTCCAATACATCGCTTGTAACGCTGTAATCCAGATTCCCTACATACAACTTCTTGCCCATCTTGTGATCTCCATTCACTTACTCTTTGCCGGATCCTCGTTACACGCTTTCCGGATCCTAATAGAAAGGGATTTCTACCTGAAACCCTGACAGCAGGCAGACTGAATCACTGATGGATAGGCTACTCGCGTTACCGCTTCAGTTGTCGTCAACCAACTCTGGCAGTACGTTACAGAAAGAGCCCCGGAATGTACAGCCTCTTTTTCACGGGCTTGGGAACCCAGCTGCCTTGGAGGTGTTGCAATCTGTTGTGCCGAGCAACCGGGTTTCGTCTGCGCTGACAATGGTGAAGGTCAACAGTTCCCCGACTTGTGTTGAGCGTGCAGGAACCAAACCCTCCAGGTATTCAGAAGTCCAACCCCAGGCATGTCCGGACGAAAGGATCTTTTCGACCAGGATGCAGACTTGCCTGCCGCAAAAAGTGGCGGCGAAGAGAGACCGTTTTGCGGCTGCCAGGATTCGCAGTTCGGCGGCTCGCTCCTTCTTGACGGCATCGGGAACCTGCCCCGGCATGGATGCCGCCCGAGTGCCGGGCCTGCGGCTGTAGGGAAATACATGCACGTTGCAAAAGGGCAATTGTTTGATCATGTCCACGGTCTGTCGGAAGGCGGCATCGGTTTCTCCCGGAAATCCGACAATGACATCTGTTCCAAGCCCCAGAAATGGGATCTTGCTTGTGGCATATTCTGCTGTGCGAAGGTAGTCGGAGCGGCTGTAACGGCGGCCCATCCGCGCAAGCACAGCGTCATCCCCGCTTTGCAGGGGAAGATGCAGGTGTCGACAAATCTTGGACGACTCGCACATGAAGTCCACAATGTCCTTCTCCGCGGTAAGGGGTTCGACCGAGCCAAGCCGGTAGCGGCCGATTCCTGCGATCTGGTCAACCGCACGCAGGAGGGGAATCAATCTGCTGTGTCCGTCATCATAACATCCGAGGTTGGCGCCGGTGAGGATCAATTCCCGGAATCCAGTCTTTACCAGTCGTGTTGCCTCAACAACAACAGCGTCCAACGGACGACTACTGGGCTTTCCTCGGACTTTGGGGACAATGCAGTACGAGCAATGGAAGTCGCAGCCATCCTGCACCTTGATATAAGCGCGCCGTGTGTCGATATGGGGGGTGTGAGGTGCATCCTCCTGGGCAGGGGGGAATCTCCCCGGGTCGATGCGGTGCAGGAGGACAGGAATCTGCATCTTGGAAGACTGGCCCACGACCAGGTCGGCTTCGACAGCCGGATTGTCTTGTCTGGTTAGAATTTCCGCCGGGCATCCAGCAAGAACGATCATGGCTTCCGGATTCACGCGGCGGGCTTGTCGCACGGACTGAAGGCTTTCGCGCTGGGCACGCTGCGTGATCGCGCAACCATGGATGACCGCCACATCGGTGGGCCTGCCGAACGGGACGCAGCGGTATCCTGCGTCCACAAAGTGTCCGAGTAAGATTGCGGTTTCGGCCTGGTTAAGGCGGCATCCAATGGTTTTGACGGAAACCGCAGGCTTCATGGTCCTGTCTTCACCTGGCGATCGGCTTTTCATAGCGGCTTATTGGTAACACGTTGAAGCCTTCGGATCAATCCGTGGAGCTTGCCTGGTGGGATCGCATCCCCAGGGCTGTTCGATCGGGGGGGGCGGCTTAAGGTCAGGGATCGGTTCAGGATCTGCTGTGATGTTACTCACGGGTTGACAGCGGAAGTATGGCCTTGCAGGATAGCGCGCATGCCAAGGGCAGAATCATGGATTGTGGAGGAATTGGCCAAGCGGCGTGAGGCCGGACTGGAGCGGGCCCCGATTGTGTTCCAGTGTGCGGGCAGCCCCGCTGTTCACAACGGGCGGCGACTTATCAACTTTTCCAGCAACGACTATCTTGGCCTAGCAGGGGACCCCCGGGTTATCGAGGGAGCCATTCTCGCGCTTCGTGAGTATGGCGCGGGATCAACCGCATCCCGCCTTGTTGCGGGAACCCTGGCATGTCACCGTGATTTTGAGCGGAAGATTGCAACGTTCAAAGGATATGAGGCAGGGCTCCTTTTCGGAAGCGGGTATAGCGCTAATCTCGGAATCATGACAGCATTGGCAGGGAGGGGTGATCACTTGTTCCTGGATCGGCTGGCCCATGCAAGCTTGGTGGATGCTGCGGTTCTCAGTCGCGCCTCCTTGCACCGGTTTCATCACAATGATCCGGAGGATCTGGAATCCCTGCTCAAGCGTTGCGGTCCGGCGGGTCGCCGGCTTGTGGTTACGGAATCCGTTTTCAGCATGGACGGTGACATCGCGCCACTGGAATCCATTTGCCGGGTGGCAGCGGAACGGGATGCGATGCTGATGGTGGATGAGGCTCATGCCACTGGAATATTCGGGCCCTGCGGGGCCGGGCTGGTCAAGGGTCATGGATTGCAGGAGCAGGTCAATCTCAGTATGAGCACACTTGGCAAAGCGCTTGGAAGCTATGGCGGATGCGTCTGCTGTTCGGAAAACATTCGACAATGGCTGGTCAATCAGGCGCGCTCCTTCATCTATTCCACGGCTGTTTCACCGGCAATAGTAGGGGCAGCGTCAGCGGCACTTGATATACTGGCCGTTAACCCGGCGCTTGGCTCTTCTGTTCTTGCGCTTGCAGAACGCCTTCGGGGCCTGTTTCATGCTGGGGGGCTGCACACGGGGAATTCGGCGAGTCAGATTGTGCCTGTTATTGTACGGGATAATCATCGCGCGGTTCGAATGCAGCAACAATTGATGGATGAGGGAGTACTGGCGGTCGCGATCCGTCCGCCGACTGTTCCGGCCGGGACGGCGCGTCTGCGTTTTTCCGTAACGGCGTCGCATTCGGACGAGGATATCGCATATGTGGCCGATGCCTGTTTGCGTGCGGCCAGGCGGGAAGGGGTCGTATGATGCAGGATGTGCCCAGGATGTTCTCGCGGGCTGCGGAGACGTATGAACGGGGAGCCTCGCTACATCGTCATGTGGCGGCGATGCTGGCTGGGCTGTTGCCGGGCGTGGAAGAAGTCGGGAAGGGGCCTGTCCTGGAACTGGGTTCGGGAACCGGTATGTTGACGCATATCCTCCTCCGACGCTATCCGGATGCCGATGTGCATGCTGTTGACGTGGCTTCAGGCATGGTGGAATGCCTGAAGGAACAGTTCGCCGCGGAATCCCGGGTCCATTGCGTGCAGGGAGATGCCAGGACCTTTCATGCAGATAGCCTGTATCCTCTTGTTGCAAGCAGTTCCGCATTGCACTGGGCGGTCCCGATTGAATCGACGATACGTAATGTCTATAGGCTGATCGCGCCTGGTGGCAGATTATGCGCCGCATTAATGACCGCCGGGACTCTGGCTGAACTGCGCCGGATCCGGTCGCTGATTTCGCCGGCCAAGATACCAACTGCCCGCCTTGTCGAGGAATCGGTTGTGTTGGCGGCAATGGACTCCGCGGGTTTTCTTGTCGAGGAGGTCCATAAGGAACTCGTGCATGCCCGCTATGCATCCGCCCGAGATTTCCTGCAGACGATCCATGCGCAAGGGCTGACGGGCGGGGAAGTGTCGCGCAGTTCAGTTCCGCTTTCGCGAGGTGAGATTCAGCGCCTTATACAGGAGTATGATCGCGAATGCCCGGATGGTCATGGGGGAGTCTTTGCGGGGTATGAAGTACTGTGTGTCAGTGCAATCAGGGGAGGAATAGGTTGAAGTGTGGCGGCAGAGAACTCGGCCTGGCGCGTGGCGTATTCGTCACGGGAACGGATACCGGGGTTGGTAAGACGCTGGTGGCTTCCGCAATCCTGCGGGCATGGCGAAAGGCAGGGGTGGATGCGGTGCCCATGAAACCGGTGCAAACGGGTTGCACAGGTCCCGCGGACCGGCTCCGGGCGCCGGATCTTGATGTTTGTCTGAAGGCGGCAAGCTTGAAGGTTCCCTCCAGCTTGTATGCGCAGATGGCCCCGTACCGCTACCGGCCTGCGTGTTCTCCGCATCTGGCGGCCCTGCTGGCTGGCCGGCCCATCCTGATTTCGCGCATCCTGGCTGCGGGACGTGCCCTGCTGCGCAAGTATGACCGGCTTGTGGTGGAAGGGGCGGGGGGGCTGCTCGTTCCTGTAGGCCGGCAATACACCATGCTGGATATCATGGTGTCTTTCGGCCTGCCTGTCGTCGTGGTCGCCCGGCCTGGCTTGGGAACGCTGAATCATACGCTCATGACGCTGGAGATGCTGCGGTTCCGCCGATTGACTGTCCTGGGAATCGTGATAAACCAGTCGAAGCCGGGGCGCATTGGCAGGATCGAGACGGATAATATCCGGACATTGAAGGAAAGGGGTGGAGTCCCGATTCTTGCCTTTCTCCCCTACAAGAGGTCTCGAGCGGGTATGAATGGGTTAGAAGTTCCGTTGGACAGGCCCTGTCCGGGGTCCCGCCAGTCCATGCGCCATTCATTCCGAAGGGTCACTTCCTAGCGGGTCGCGGGCAGGCGCAGGATTTGTACTCCGTTGGTGGCGGGTTCTTCCAGTAACCTGCGTTTCATCTCCTCCGGAGCCGATACGATGGCTTGTTGCATCCGCAGGTTAAGCGGCGGGATAAGCAGCCCTGGCGGCGCCGTGATCTTGATTTGATTTTCGGTCATTTCGGCTCGGACTTCCTTGAACAGGCGGGCTGGGACGCGGATGCGAAGAGAACCCGCGAGTTCGCTGAATCCCTTGTCAGGGATGACGGCCAGACGGAGCGTGGTCCCGGGCGGATCCGGGAGAGAAAATGATTCCCGAATACGGATCCACGGCCAGCCAAAGCCGTGAGCCTCACCGGCGACCTGAACCGTGCGGTCCGGGGAATCTATGAAGGACAGATCGACATCACAGCGTAAGCACTTGATTTCCAGGTCAGGTGTGATGGATTCGGGGATGGAGATACGGGTATGCCAGTCCCGGTAAGATGGGGTTGCCGCGAGCGTGGCGAGAAGAGCCCCTGCTGCCAGAAGGATCGAGACGGTTATTATGAGGGCAGGGCGGCGCGCAGGTGCGATGGCGCCGGGAGTGTCTTCCGTTGCGGGACTGCGCAGGATAAAATAATAGAGAAGGCAGGCCGCTCCAGCTGTGAAAACGGCCGACCAGAGAACATCCGAGAAAAAGTGCGCTCCTGCGGCCATGCGGGCGATTCCGATAAGTGTTCCGTATAGGAGTGCGCCTGCCAGTGCGGCCAGGGAGAGCTTCTTGTGACGGCGACGGAGCAGGAAATATAGGGCCACGAAATAATAACCCGTGGAGCTGTGTCCGCAGGGGAACGATTTTCCTCTGCCCGCGGCTCCGTTTTGCAGCACATGCTGGAACTGCCAGCGCCCACCGAATTCCGTTACCTGCCTTGGGCGTGGGCGCCCCCAGTGATCCTTGAAAATGGTGTTTACAAGCAATCCGGGTCCGATGGCGAGAACAAGGAACAGGTAGGCGCCATGCCGGCGGAAATGAGCCAGTGACGGGCGTCGCCAGCTTGCAATGAAGACGATCAGTCCGCCCAGTGCGGTTATCAGGGCCGGCCAGGTTCCGAAATGATAGAGGAAGCGCCACAGGGGCCGGTTTTCGTGCGACCATGCGGTTTGGGCTGCCGGGGTGTGGAAAAGGGACTGCAAATACAGATCCAGCTTTCCTGAAAGGAAGGGAACTGTGGCAAGGCAAGCCAGCAGTGACAGCCCCAGCAGGTCCGGTAGCCAGAACGAACGATAGTTGTTGCGGGGCTCAGTCACAACGTCGGATCAGGCGAATGCCGAGTCCGGCCGCGATGGCAATAGGGAGCCATGTCATCAGGTGCGGTTGGAGCATCGGGATTCTGGTAAGGGTTTCGGCAACAATGATGAAAAGATAGAAAATAAACACCAAGCCCAAGCTGATTCCGATTCCAACCGTGGTTTCCTGGCGGTGGGTCTTGGTGGCCAGCGGCGCACCCAGGAGAACGAAGAAGAAACAGGACAGGGCCATGACAATCCGCTTATTGAATTCAACCTTGAGGACCGCAGCTTGGCGTGCCAGATCCGCAGGAGGCAGGCCTGGATAAGCCGCGGGCATATCCTGTAAAACTCCGATGATTTCATCCATGGTCATATCGCTCTTCTTGCGGGTTTTAACCGGGGATGCGGGATCCTTCTGGTTAAGGTTAATGACGTAAGGGAAATGGCTGGCGAGTCCCGCTCCGGGGCGGTCATCGTAGAATGGGTCCACGCGGACATCATAAAGATCGACAATCAGGCTTTGCTTGTCTTCGGTTGCGGTGATGGTGCCGCGTTTGGCCCTGATGGTCCGGGGCGGTGCGCCGTGCTGGACCTGGTAGATGAAGATGTCCAGGAGCTGGTTATCCTCCTTGGCACCGACATAGAAGGTAATACCGGGGAAGTCCCGGATGGGGCGCCCTTCCTCGATCAGTTGCATGGGACTTTCTGTGCCCAGTTGGCGAAGGGCTTCCCTCCGGGCGGCGTAGCTGGTTGGAACGATCGTTGCGGTTAAATGCAGGCAGATGGCGGCCATAAGGGCGGAAAAGAGCATGGGCTGCCGCATGATCTGGAGCATCCTGATTCCGCTGCTTTTCATGGCGGTGATTTCGCCGTTCGCGGACAACTTGCCGAAGGTCAGCAGCGCGGCAGTCATGATGCTGACGGGAATGGAAAACCCGAGAGCGGAAGGGAGCCCTGCCAGGAAGATTGTTGCAATAAGCCGGACCGAGCCGCCCATGGCGAGGGGGTCGGCGATGCGGAAAAGCACCATGACGCACATGACGAATGTCAGGACCAGTAACGTCAGCAGAAACGTCAACAGGTAGCTGTCGCGCACATAACGTGAAACAATTCGCACAACCGGTCTCCGGGATCGGGTTCAAAGAGCGCTTGTATATAGCCGCTTTGGATGGAGTGTGTCGAGGAAGAAAGGCCGCAGTGATGGACGGGTTACCGTTGCGAGGGCATTCGAGATTCCCTTGATGGGCCGCCATAACCATAAGCGGCAAAAATCCGGCCCGGATACCCGCTCCGGACCAGGGTATCGAAATACAGGGCTTCATCCCATGCGGCTTGCGTTGCGCCGACCAGTATGGCGGGGCGCCCCAGCAGGTCAGGGTCGGATAGGCTTGTATCCGCGAAGAAGTCGTATGCGGATTCACGGCCACCCAGGAAAGGGCTGCCGCATCGCACCGATGGGTGGCCCGGCATATAGAAGGCGAGGAGGCTGGCCCGGCTATAACCGGCGGCAACAATAAAGGGTTGCAGACCGGTCTCCTTGCGAACGGCGCCGGCAATCTTCTCGACGGCTCCAGCCAGTTGCCGATGACCGGTGACGCGTTTGAGGGCCCGGTCGGCAGGAATGTGCCGTCCATTGACCTGCATTCGCGATATGCGCTCCAGCGGCCAGGCCCCGAAGGAGATCAGGATGCCGACCGCGATTCCGAAACCAGTCGTCCACTTCCACAATCGGCGAACATCGGGATCGCTTGAACGCCGGGCCAGCAGGGATGCGGCGGGAATCAGAAGAACCGTGTAACCCGCCACAGTCCAATTGAGTTCGATATCCGTCTTGAAGGAAAGCAACAGGTAAAAGGTGATCACGGGGATTGCGGAGTGCAGCGCAAACGAGCAGAGTTTCCAGTATGCCGGATCCGCGTGGCGTTGACGCCAGGCGTCACGAATGCCCAGAAAGATCAAGATGGTGATGGGAGGGCCGAGGAAGAGGAACGGATAAATCAGGTATCCTATGGTCCAGAGTGGATTGTAGTTCCAGCCCCTTGCGGTTTGAATGTCACCGCCCGGCAAGCCCGCATGACCCAGGAGATGAGCGAGGGTGGGCCATCCGTTGCTGAAATTCCACGCCAGAATCGGACTTGAGATCAGGAGAAGTCCCGCCAGGAGGGCCGCCAAGCGCATGGTACGCTGGACTCGCGTCAAGGGATGAGAGCGATGGAGGAAGAGGAGAATGCCCGGTAGCAGAAGCAGGATCGTATACTTGAAAAGCATACCGAGGCCGATTGCGGCGCCGAGAAGCAAATACCCCCTGTTCGATCCCTTGCCTTGTGAAAGCTGCCAGGCGGTCAGGGCCGCCAGAAGCCAACATGTGTAATATGGACCGTCGATGGTCATGAATTGTGAGGTCCCATGGAAAACGGGAGCCAGAAGGAAGAGAGCGGCGGCACGCAACGGTAGGTTCGGAACGGCTGGAGCCAGTGAACGTGCCAGGCGTGCGAGAAGCAGGAGGCTGGCAAAGGAAGAAACAGCGGCGGGAAGTCTGACGGTCCACTCTGAACTGCCAAACAGGCGGGTGCTGATGTACAACAGCCAGGCCACTCCCGGCCCCTTGCTATAGTACGAAAGGGCCGGGCGGCGCGACCATTCCCAATAATGGGATTCATCCGCGGCCAGTTCGTACGGGCAGAACCATAGGAGATAGACAACGCGGAGCAGCAGGGCTGAACCTGCTAAAAGCAGAATGGGGCCCCAGGGACTCCGACGGTACCAGGGTGGGGCTTTGGCTGAAGGGTTTGCGGGTGCGGGTCTCATTCGGCACAAAACCATGCCGCAGGCATTCAGGAAAGGCAAGAAAGAAGGTTGAGACAGTAAAGTGCGCCGCTTTCCCAGACCATCCGATGAATCACATCGGGGATTCGTACCGGGATTCGCCGCGTGTTTCCTGCACAAACGAGATGATCAACACTGAAAGGATGCTGAGGACGACCAGGATGGTGAAAAGTGTGGAATATGCCTCCACAGGGTAGATGGTTTTCCCGCAAACGGGGATAGCCTTGTCCTTGAACTGGTCCAGAATGAACCCGGCCAGGTTTCCGACGATTCCCGCGCCGATATAAGTGGTTCCATTTAGAATGGAAATCGAGGTGCCTGCCGCATCCGGATGATTCAACTCCTTCATCAGGGCCATGAAGGCCGGGCCACAGCCTGTGGAGACGGCCAAAGCCACATAGGCGGCCAGGTAAATCCAGCTTTGGGCGCGCAGCAGGATGGCTGCCAGCATTGTTGCGCAGGCGAGGAGGACCAGAACGCCCGAGAGAATGGCGGCCGGCTTGCGCCGGTGCCCGATCCATCGCAGGGAAATACCGCCCATGAATGCGGTTGTGGCGCTCACCACAATCATCAGGAGGACGAATGTCGAGGCCGTTGCCGGGGTCAATCCGGCGATATCCTCGAGGAATTTCTTGCCCAGCACGGACTGGAAGACGAAATAGATCGGGAAATTGATCAGACCGCAAAGCAGCAGCGGGAGGGACCGACGGTTCATCAACACATCCCTCACGGGTGCGAATGAAAGCCGTCCTTCAGGCGGAGTGAAGCGTTTGAATTTCCGCAGGCAAAGGAAAGCGAATGCCAGAAAGAAACCTGTCAGGATGCCGATGTACAACAGCGCATCACGCCAGCCCAGCCAGACCGTAAGCCGCTGGAACGGCAGGGTTCCGACAAGAGCCCCGAGGTAGCCGACAGAGCAAACGATGCCCAGCAGGGCAACAAAATGGCGCTTGTCGAACATCAGGTCTGCTTCCTTGGTCAGACTGAGGTACATGAAACTGGCGCCAAAACCTGTGATAATACGGCTGGTAAAGAGCAGGAACACTGAATGGGAAAAGGGGAAGAGAAGGCCTCCAACTACCATGATGACTCCACCGAAAAGCAGGGTGCGCCGGCCGCCGACGCGGTCCGTTGCCATCCCAACAAACACCTGCATTCCGCCATAGATGTAGGTGAACATAGCCCCGAGGGAGGCGACGACGGTGGCGGGGAGCGCAAGGTCCGACTGGATTTCGTTGAAAATCGTTCCGGGGATGGCAGATCGCTGGAAATAGGAGAAGAAATAGATCGCCAGCATGGAAAGGAAAGCCAGGATTACCACGGGGTGTGCTGGAAAACTGGCGCTGGACGGCTGGTTCCCCGTGCCGGGGTTGGATGGGCAGCGTTCACTCATGGCTGCGTACGTTGGCAAACTGCCTTCCGGGATGCAAGGAGGAAGGGGCATGGTGCTGGGAAATCAGGAACGCCGGGTTCATGGCAGCGATTTCGCCGGGTTCGCAAGTCATGGAGACACATCGCTCCGCTTTGGAAAAAGCTTTCCATCCCCACCGTGAAAAGCATAAGAATGGAGCCGGTCAGGAGGCGCAATGAGCCCCGGCGGTTTATCGGCAAGCGCATGCGGGGTAACCTGTGCGGAGCGTTTAACAGCATGAGGGAGAAGGCAGCATGAAGAACATCCCGGTATTGCATGTGGAAGGGCGGTCTTTGGCTGAGGCATACGAGAGGGCCCTGCGCGAACTCTACGAGAAGGGGACCCGATTCAGGACACAGTATGACAAGCCTGGTGATCCCGAAAGCCTCGATTCGACCATGTGCATTACCGTTCTGGATCCGATGGCGGAACCGATGATCCACAAGGCATTTCCCGGAGGGATCGAGGACCTTCGCGAATATGTGATGGAACTGCAGGGGGCCAAGGACCATTGGGTCAAGAATATGAATGACACCGCGGATACGCGATGGGAGTACACGTATCACGGGCGGCTGGCGAACTACGGGGTCTGGAAAGAGCTGCGCCACTATGAGTCGGTGGAGGCGGGTTCCTTCAAGATCAACCAGGTCGAAGCGGTGATTGACAAGCTGGTGAGCCAGCCGTTTACACGGCAAGCCCAGATGATCACGTGGATGCCCAATCTTGACCTGGAATGCTATGACCCGCCGTGTCTGCAGTCGATCTGGTACCGGATCCAGGAGGATGAAAAGGGCGTCTGGTGGCTCAACTGCAATATCCGCTTCCGGAGCAACGATGCCTGGGGGGCCAATTTCATGAACATGTTCGGATTCACGATGTTCAACCATGATATCGTGGCTGCGGGCGTGGCGAAAAAGTCCGGGCGGGAGGTGCGCCTGGCCCGGTTGAACTGGCATGCGGATTCCTTCCATATCTACGGCAAGGACATCGATGCCGCCCGCCAGCGTTTGTTTGACCGCCTGAAAAGTACGACGTGGGAGGAACGGGTGTACTCCTTCACGGATCCCATGATCCGTGAGATCTATAACGAGGCGGAATCCGTGGTTCGGGAGAAGATCCGGGAATTCGACGCCCGTTAAGATGGAGGGCATGCCATGCGAATCCTGGTTACCGCTGGACCGACCCGGGAGCATCTGGACCCGGTGCGTTTTTTAAGCAATCGTTCGTCCGGGAAAATGGGCTACGCGGTAGCGGAGGTTGCACGTGCACGGGGTCACGAGGTTGTCCTGGTCAGTGGTCCGGTTTCCTTGCCGGCGCCGGCGGGTGTTCTGGTGGAAAGGGCAGTTTCTGCCGCCGAGATGCTGGCGTTGGTCCAGCGGCACTTCCGGACCTGTGATGCCCTCGTAATGGCGGCTGCCGTGGCCGATTGGCGTCCGGCTGAGTTCCGTCACGAGAAGATCAAGAAGCTGACGGCAGGCGCGGATTTGCGCCTTGTCCCGACCCCAGACATCCTTCGCGAATTGCGGGACGAGAAGGGGAGCCGCATCGTGATAGGGTTTGCTGCGGAGACGGAAGACGTATTGTTGGAGGCCCGCCGCAAGTGTGGGGCCAAGGGCGTGGACATGATTGTGGCGAACGATGTCCGTCAGACCGACGCTGGCTTTGATGTGGATACGAACCGGGTGCTGCTGGTTTTTCCGGATGGCTCCTTCCGGGAATTGCCGCTCATGAGCAAGCGTGCGGTTGCCGGTCACCTCCTGGATTGGCTTGAGGCCCGTGCAGCGGCAGGCCCCGGATCGACAGCCTCCTTTTCTATGCGGCCCGTGATGCCCGCCGCGGAGGCTGGCGGCGAGCGGCTGGCAAGGATCATGGAGTTCATACTGGAGATCGATAAGCTTAAGCATGTGTTTCGCAAGACCCTGCTCATGGATGGGAGCCGCTACGAGAACGATGCGGAGCACTCCTGGCATCTGGCCGTGATGGCGGTTCTATTGCGGGAGTTTGCGGTGATCAAGGATATCGATATTGCGCGAGTGGTGGAGATGGTGCTGATGCATGATCTTGTGGAAATCGATGCCGGGGATACGTATTGCTATGACGTGACCGGGAACGCCGGGAAACTGGAGCGCGAACGAGCTGCCGCCAACCGGGTATTCGGCATTCTGCCGCCGGATCAGGCGGCATGGGTTCGCGGCTTGTGGGATGAATTCGAGGCGCGCCGGACCCCGGAGGCGAGGTTTGCCGCTGCTCTTGACCGTGTGCAGCCGCTGCTTCACAACTACTACACCGGCGGAGTTGTCTGGCGTACCCACGGCATTGATCAGGGCCAGGTTCGTGAACGCAACAGCCATGTCGAGCAAGGGTCGGCCGCCTTATGGGAATATGCAGAGCGGTTAATTCGTCAGGCGGTGGAAGACGGGCTTCTGGACCGTTGATTCTTGGGAAGGAACAGAGAATGGCAACTAGAAGATACAGGATCCTGTTTGTGTCGGGAGGGGATGCGAGCCGAGGCTTTCTGGCTGCGGCGTTTTCCCGGTCCTATCGCAAGACCGACCAGGAAATCGTTTTTGCCGGTTTGGATAATACCGGGGTTGATCCTGCTGTTGCCGCGTTGTTACGCGAGATCGATCTGCCGGATCCGGGAGCGGGTGTGCAGCGTGATGAGGCGATGCGCAGAGAGTATGACCTGGTCATCACTCTTTGCGACGAGGCGGCCGAGCAGTGCCGGAACCTTCCGGGGAATCCGCTTTGTCTTCATTGGAACATCGCAAGGCTTCCGGCGGGGGACGGGGATCCGGCAGGCAGGCAGGACGCTATCCGGGCCCTGGCGGCAATCGTTCGTGGATTGGTCAATGAGTTGTTCTCGCATGGGTATCTTGCGGCTCTGTTCCATGCCCGGGAGCAGTCTGAACTGATTTTGGATCACTTGACGGATGGGGTGATTATCCATGACCTCAATCGGCGGATCCTGGGATTCAACAAGGCTGCAGAGAGGATCACAGGCTATAGACGTGAGGATGTGATCAACCAGGACTGTCATGAGGTCATGGCGGGCGGCCTGTGTGGTGGAAAGTGTGCCTTTTGTGAAGGCATGGTGCCGCCTTCGAAGGATGTGCTTCGGGAAGTCGAAATTGCCACGGCGTCGGGCGAGCGGCGACGGATCGAGATGACGGTAACGGCTGTACGGGACCCCGGGGGGCGGCAAACGGCTGTGCTGGCATGTTTCAGGGACATGACGCGTGAGCAGCAACTGGCAAGGAGACTGGGAGAGATCCAGCAGTTTGCGGGCATCATCGGGCGGGACACCAAGATGCTTGCCCTGTATGACCTGATCCCGGAACTTGCCGAGTCTGCCGCACCGGTCCTGATCCAGGGGGAAAGCGGAACCGGGAAGGAACTGATTGCTGCGGCCCTGCATAACGAGGGGCCGCGAGGCACAAAATTGTTCGTTCCGGTCAATTGTGGCGCTCTGCCGGAAGGGTTGCTTGAAAGTGAGTTGTTCGGGCATGTTCGCGGTGCTTTCACAGGGGCGGTGCGTGACAAGAAAGGCCGCTTTGAGCTGGCGGACGGCGGCACGATTTTCCTGGATGAGATCGGGGATATATCAACCGCCATGCAGGTCAAGCTTCTGCGTGTCCTGCAGGAAGGCGCCTTTGAGCGGGTTGGCGGGGAGAAGACACTCAAGGTCAATGTGCGGGTCATCAGCGCCACGAACAAGGATTTGCGCCGTGAAATGGCGGAAGGGCGCTTCCGGGAGGACCTGTACTACCGGTTGAGTGTGGTGCCTCTCACGGTTCCTCCTTTAAGGGATCGTCGGAATGACATTCCGCTTCTGGCGAATCATTTCCTTTCGCGCCTGACCGAGGGAGGGGTGCGCCGCAAGATGAGTTTTTCGGCAGAGGCGATGGATGTCATGCTGGGCTACGACTGGCCCGGGAATGTCCGTGAATTGCAGAATTGGATCCAATTTGCCCTGATCAAGTGTAAAGGGGACAGCATCCTGCCGGAGCATCTCCCGCCGGTGGCCTTGGCGCCGATGCGCGGATTGGTTGCAGCCGAGGGGGGGCCGGGGCCGAAAGGGCGCTTGCGCCTGGATGATGAAGCGGTACGGGAGGCGCTGGAGAAGACGCAAGGGAACAAGGTGGAGGCTGCCCGACTTCTGGGTGTATCGAGAGCTACCTTGTACCGTTTCCTTGACACGCGTGAATAGGGCCGGTGGATGCCGAGTGTCTGTGAAGTCACGGTCATGAACGCAGGGGCCCCGCAAGAGGGGCCTACAGTGGTATCCGGGCCCGGATTCCCCTCTGGCAAAACCGGTGGCGCGCTTATCGGGAAAGGTAGACAACGGCTTTTTGCTTGAAGCTGTCGGCATGCAGATACAGTCGCGCACCGCCCGCGATATCCACGCTGTCGACCACCCAGAGGACTTGCTCCAAGCCTGATGACTGTGGCAGGAGGGTTGTCAGTTTGTTCGGTAAGCTGGTGATCAGGGAACTGTTCACGTTGTGCCCCTTGCGGTCAGGAGCAACCGCAAGGTACAGCATGTTCATTTCAACGAGGTCGTTAAAGAAATGGGTGCCCAGCGAGACGTCCGGGATCAAGCCCTCGTGCATGGCGGCAATCTCACAGACGATCGATGCTGCATTTATTTCAGCAAAGGAGACGGGGATGCCCAGCGCGGGTGTGGTGGTGGCCCAACGCCCAGGACCGACTAGCATGAGCGTCATGGCTGGCCCGGATGCAGCCAGGCGGTTCAGTTTGCCTATGGCGCGCGCCACGGCATATCGTTCGTTGACGGTCATTCTTCCATATACCGCAGGCACAACGAGCACCAGCCGGTCGACCGGGGTTGATGCGCTTTGCCCTATGATCGGTCCGCCGCTTTCGAGGAGGATATCCTGCCGGCGGAGGGTGGACGGAGAACGCAGGCGGTCGCTGCTTCCCGTGATGCGGACCTGGAATGGCCGGCATTGTACCAGATTGATGCGGTAATCCGAAGCGCTGGAGAAGTTTGCGGTGAATTCGATATCGACAGGATGCTCATAGGCATCCTGAACGATTTCCAGCACGGCTCGCATGTCGGCCACAAATGGCGTCTCGCGGATCATGCGGTTGAAGGTGGTGTGCCAGAACTCATGCCCTGATGCGATGGGTGTGCCGTGCCGGTCAAAGAACAGGTCCTGAGGGAATCTTCCAGGAAGATCATGGAGTACCTCGGCGATCGATTTCTCCTTGAGCTGATTTTCGGAGAGGTCGAGGACATCGACATTATGCTGCGAATAGCGGATCGAGTCACCCGGGGCGCCTTCGGGTCTCTTTTCGGGCGCATTCAGGGCGATCAGGCGGGTGTAGTCATCGCCTGTCCGGTCCACGGCGCGGGTGCCGAGACCAAAGACCAACCGGATCATGCCGGCTTTCGGGTCAATATCCTCATTCCAGACGAAAGGATTGAAGGAGAAGCCAACGCCGGCAACCTGGGGGAAGTAATTGGTGCCGTGGCGGTCACCGGAAACCCGTTGGACCAGGAGGGACATTTGTTCGTCCCGATCGAGAAGGCCGCGCTGGTGCCTGTAGGAGAGGGCTTCGGGGCTCAATGTGCTGGCATACACGGTGCGTACAGCCTGCATGAACGATTCAAGGCGTTGCGCAGGGTTGCCCTGGTTGGCGCAAAAGACCGTCTCATACTTCCCGGAGAAGGCATTCCCGTAGCTGTCCTCGAGCAGTGAACTTGAGCGGACAATGATGGGTGCCTGCCCGAAGTAGTCCAGCATTTCCGAAAACTGCCGTCGGATATAGTCTGGAAAGGAACCGGACATAAGCTTCCGTTGTGTTGCCTCGTTCTGCTCCATGAGGAAATTCAAGTCGGTGGCCTTGCGTCTCAGTTCCCAGCAACCGTTTTGAACGAGGTAGGTGTAGAAGACGTCCGAGCCGATATAGAAAGAGTCATGCGGCTCCATGCGAGCATGCAGTTCCGGGGAATGCTTGCGGATAATGGCGCGGGCCAGCAGCATGCCGAGTGCCTTGCCGCCAATGAGGCCTGTGCCAATCATCCGCTGGATGATGGCAAGCAGATCCGGCAGGTCGAAGTATCTTCGGGTCAGAGGCAGGAATCGGGCGTCCCGTGTGATGGCGCCACGCAGGAGACGTTGAAAGGATTCCTGGGTTTCCTTCAGTGATCCGGAACCGCCGAAGGAGGACTCCATGGATTTGCGGGCCCGGAGGACGGTTTGCATCCAGATGCCGGGACGGGTTGCCGCAAAATCCAGCCAGGGCTGAGGAGCCCTGGCCATGATTTCGGCGATTGTGGTACTCGCGCTGACAGGTATGAAGGAATCATCCCGTTCCCATTCGTGCAGCATGTACAGAGTTGGTGAAGACCGCTTCTCCACTTTTAGTGGATGAATGAATACCCGCTCCCGGTTCCGGTGTACATTGATAACGACCTGCGCTGTCTGGTGGATGCTGTCGATGGCGTGGAAGGAATGATGATTGCTGAGCAGTGCGAAGTACGTGATGGTGTCGAGTTGGAACAGGAAGGGGCATGTGATCATGAAGAAATTCCCCAGCATGCGATCGCTGTACCAGTCAGCCGCCAATTCGGACAAACTGTCGAACACGTACAAAGCGCCACGACCCTTCTGCTCGATCACATCCAGGATTTCCCCGACGAAGGGTTCAAAACCCATGCCGGGTTCCACGGGATGGATTTCCACGCCTGAATTTTCCGGAATCAAGGGGCGATGGCTGGCAAACCGGAAGTAGACGATCGGGGTATCCAGTGTACGGCTGTAATCGATGAATCGGTCAACGAACGGGCGGTACTCGTTGATTTCGTCGACTTGCCATACGACGTTATCCCCTGGTAGAAGGCCGTTCAGGGTGGAATCGAGCGAAGGTAATCCTGTGCTGAAGTGGGGGAGCTTGTTTCGGGTGGACGGTTTTCCTTTCATAGCTGTTCTTTCGGTTCGTTACAGGAGGTCTATGCAAGAGTTGTGCCAATGCAACGGTTTCCCCTCATGAAATCCTTTGGAGGTCAATTTCCAGAGGGCGTTAGCGTCCGAAGCGGCAATTCTGCATGGGACTCAACCTGTTATCCCTCCGATTTCCATTAGTGATGTTTGCACGTGCATTCAAAAATGAAGCAAAGAGAGCGGTTGTGTTACAAATCTGTAGCATCTGATTCGTTAGCTGCCCGCTCTTGTATCGATTTTCGGGTGGATTTTGCTCGTTTTAATATCTGGCACGCTTGTTGCTCAGTCATCCATCGTGCTTTTTTAGGCGATCCGGTCAGGAAACCTCATGGTCAACCGGGTTGGGTTGGTGTATAAGTTAGGGGACACGTACGCAGTTGTGATGCAAGAAGGAGCCAGTATGAAAAACGGAAATGAGACAACGCAAGAGTCGGGGCTTCCCGAGGTTTTCGGTTCGAATGTTTTCAACGATGCGGTCATGAGGGAGCGGTTGCCGAAGAACATATATCGCAGGCTCAAGGCTACGATTGAGGAAGGGCGGGAGTTGGATCCCGCGGTGGCTGACGTGGTGGCGAATGCCATGAAGGACTGGGCGGTGGAAAAGGGGGCTACGCATTTCTGTCACTGGTTCCAGCCCATGACCGGGATCACGGCTGAGAAGCATGATTCATTCATTTCGCCGACGAGCGACGGCCGGATCATGATGGAATTCAGCGGCAAGGAATTGACGCAGGGCGAGCCGGATGCATCCTCGTTCCCGTCCGGCGGCATTCGTGCGACTTTTGAGGCGCGTGGATACACGGTATGGGATTGCACGTCGCCGGTATTCATCAAGCGGGACGGGAAGAACATCACGCTTTTCATTCCCACATCCTTTGCGTCCTACACGGGGGAGGCGCTGGACAAAAAGACCCCTTTGTTACGGTCTATGGAGGCGTTAAATAACCAGGCCACGCGCGTGCTGCGGGCATTGGGGAATACGACGAGCCGAAGGGTGACCGCCACTTTGGGTGCGGAACAGGAGTATTTCCTGATCGATCGTCAGTTTGTGGAGCGCCGGGCGGATCTGCGTTTTGCCGGGCGCTCCCTGTTCGGGGCGCCGCCACCGAAAGGGCAGGAGATGGAGGACCAGTACTTCGGTACTCTGCATGAGCGGGTGGCGTCCTTCATGGCGGATCTGAACGAGGAGCTGTGGAAACTGGGGGTCCTGGCGAAGACCCAGCATAACGAGGTGGCTCCGGCCCAGCATGAGATTGCCCCGGTTTTCGCAACCGTCAACATCGGTGTGGATCATAATCAGCTGACGATGGAAGTTCTGCAGCGTACAGCTCGCAGGCATGGGTTCATCTGCCTGCTCCACGAGAAGCCTTTTGCTGGTGTGAACGGATCCGGGAAGCACAATAACTGGTCGATCGGGACCGATGACGGGATCAACCTGCTGAATCCGGGAAGCACCCCTCACGACAACATGCAGTTTCTGGTATTCCTGATGGCGGTGATTCGGGCGGTGCATAAGTATTCCAGCCTGTTGCGGGCGACCGTGGCAACGCCGGGCAACGACCACCGGTTGGGTGCCAACGAGGCTCCGCCGGCGATTGTGTCGATTTTTCTCGGGGATCAGTTGACGGATATTCTATCCCAGTTGCGGGAAGGTGGAGCGAACCGGTCCAAGCAGGGTGGGCGGTTGATGCTTGGGGTTTCGCATCTGCCTGCGATCCCCAAGGACACGACGGACCGGAACCGTACATCGCCGTTCGCATTCACCGGCAACAAGTTCGAGTTCCGCATGGCGGGTTCCTCGCAGTCGCTTTCGGGGCCGAATTTCGTCCTGAACACGATTGTGGCCCATACGTTGATGGAGATTGCCGACAACCTCGAGGGGGTGAAGGACGTCAATTCGCGCGTCCAGAAGCTGTTGCAGGAGTACGCCAAGGAACATGAGGCGATAGTGTTCAACGGCGACAACTATTCCGCTGCCTGGGTGGAGGAGGCAGGCCGGCGGGGTCTCCCGAACATCCGCAATTGTGTGGACGGTATCAACGCGATGCAGGAAAAGGACAACGTGGCCGTCCTCGTCAAGCACGGCACGTTGACCAAGGGTGAGATCAAGGCCCGGCACGAGATCCTGCTGGAGAACTACGCCAAGACCATTGCGATCGAGGCCAGGACGATGTTGCAGATGGCGCGTCGGGAGATCCTGCCGGCGGTGGTCAAGTTTGCCGGGGATGTGGCAGTCGGGATGAATGCGGTTGAGGCGGCGGGGGAGACACCGGCGGCGCAGGCTTCATTGCTGAGGCGCCTGAACGGGAGTGCCGCTGAGCTGGCGACGGCGATCGATGATCTGGAACTGGCCGTTGGCAAGGCTATGTCGGAAAAACACGCTCCGGAAAGGGCGGTCTCCTTCCGGGATGGTGTGATGCCTGCCATGTCGGCATTGCGCAGGGTTGCGGATGCCGTTGAACCCGTGATGGGATCGGGTTACTGGCCGCTGCCGACGTATGCGGACATGCTGTTCTACCGATGACGGTTGAATGGCAGACCGCAACGGTTTGGGAATCGCATGAATGGGCGCCCGGTTTACCGGGCGCCCTAAGCTATTCAGGAGACGCTAGCCATGACGGATGTATCCAGCAAGGAGGGTGGCCAGTACGGCTTGCCTCCGGCCCAGGGATTGTATGACCCGCTTCAGGAACACGACAGTTGCGGGGTGGGGTTTGTCGCGAATATCGAGGGGAAACCCAGTCATGCAATCATACGGGACGGTATTGAGGTCCTGAAGAACCTGCTTCACCGCGGGGCTGTGGGAGGGGATCAGACGACGGGGGATGGTGCTGGAATCCTGATTCAGGTTCCGGACGCCTTTTACCGGGAGGAGGCGGAGCGACTGGGGTTCGCCTTGCCGGATGGAGGTGCCTATGGAGTTGGCATGTTGTTTGTGCCCCAGACTGCGGTTCGCAAACAATGTATGGCCGTCATGGAGTCTGTGCTTCGTGTGGAAGGGGTTACCCTGCTGGGTTGGCGGGAAGTCCCCACGGATCAGGCGATTTTGGGGGAACTTGCCCGCCGGGATTGCCCTTTGGTCATGCAGGTTTTTGTGGGGGGGAATGGCCTGACGGGTGAGGCGTTGGATCGCAAGCTGCTGGTTGTCCGCAAGATTGTCCAGCGCAAGGTTGCGGAACTGCTGGGGCCAAGGGAGCGCTTTTATGTGGTCAGCTTTTCTGCCCGGACGGTGGTTTACAAGGGATTGCTCATGGGGGGGCAGGTGTCGGGGTTCTACACGGAACTGAATGACCAACGTGTGCAGAGTGCGGTTGCGGTTCTCCACCAGCGTTACAGTACCAACACCTTTCCTTCCTGGGAACTTTCGCAGCCGTTCAGGATGCTGGCGCATAACGGCGAGATTAATACCCTGCGTGGCAATCTTAACCAGATGCGGGCCCGCGAGCGGCAGATGCACTCGTTGCTTTTCGGTGACGACATGCGGAAGTTGCTGCCAATCATTGACCCGGGTGGTAGTGATTCCGCCTGCCTGGATAATGCGCTGGAGATGTTGACAGCGGCCGGCCGGTCCATGCCGCATGCCATGATGATGCTCATACCCGAAGCATGGGGCGCGAAATATCCCGTGGGGCCTGACCAGAAGGGTTTTTTTGAGTATCACGCGGGCCTCATGGAGCCCTGGGATGGTCCGGCAACGGTTGCGTTCACCGATGGATTACGGGTCGGCACGCTATTGGATCGCAATGGCCTACGGCCCGCTCGCTACACTCTCACACGGGATGGTTTCATGGTCATGGCGTCCGAGGCAGGGGTGCTGGACATTCCCGTCGATCGGGTCAAGGAGAAAGGAGCCTTGCGCCCCGGCCAGATGCTGTTGGTGGATTTCGAAAGCGGGCGGGTCATCAAGGACCGTGAGATCAAGAGCCGGGTGGTGCGTCAACAACCCTATCGGCGCTGGGTGGAGGAAAACAAGGTCCTTGTGCAAGGCTTGTTCGAGGCAATGGCCCCGGTGAATCCGGATGAATCGACCTTGTTGCGGCGGGAGCGTTTGTTCGGTTATACGCGTGAGGACCTGCAGATGATACTCGAACCGATGGCTTCCAAGGCGCATGAGCCGGTGGGTTCGATGGGGACGGACACGCCGCTGGCGGTTTTTTCGGATCAGCCGCAGTTGCTGTTCTCGTATTTCAAGCAGATGTTTGCGCAGGTGACCAATCCGCCGATTGATCCGATTCGCGAAGAACTGGTGATGTCGCTGATGACGTTCATCGGGAATCCATCCAATATCCTCTCGGAAGTTCCCCAGCATGCGCGCTTGATCAAGTTACGGCATCCCATTCTTTCCAACGAGGACCTGGCGCGGATCCGGGACCTGAATCTTCCTGATTTCAGCGTAAAGGCGTTTCGTATCGGGTTTCCCCGTGGGGAAGGGGGGATGCGCCTTGAGGCGGCCCTTGAGCGGCTCGGGAACGAGGTGGAGCAGGCGGTGCGTGAGGGCACGAACCTGATCATCCTCAGCGATCGGGGCCTCACTGTGGACGAGGTTCCGATTCCGTCGCTTCTGGCGACATCAGCGGTCAATCGCCGGCTGATTCGTGATGGCCGCAGAACGGGTGTGGGTATCCTGCTCGAGACAGGGGATGCGCGTGAGGTGATGCATATGGCGCTGCTGCTGGGGTATGGCGCGACAGCCGTGAACCCCTATATGGCGTTTGAAATTGTCGCTTCGATGGCCAAGCGGCGCGAGTTAAGCGCGGATATCGGTGTGGCGAGGGCATTGGAAAACTATGTGGCTTCGCTACAGGAGGGATTGCGGAAAGTCATGTCCAAGATGGGGATTTCCACCCTGCGCAGTTACCGGAGCGCCCAGGTATTTGAGGCCGTCGGCCTGAAGCGCGAGGTGGTTGACCGCTATTTTGAGGGGACTGCGTCACGTGTGGGAGGGATTGGCTTGGACGGCATTGCCGCGGAGGCCTGTGCGCGCCATACCGAGGCTTGGGCAGGACATTTGAATGCCCCGGAATTATTGACTGCGGGTGGCCATTACCGCTACCGGGTGGATGGGGAGCGGCATCTCTGGAGTCCGGATGCCATCAGCAAACTGCAGCAGGCAACCCGCCAGGATGATGTTGCCTTGTATCGTGAATACGCGCGGTTGATCAATGAGCAGGCGGAGCGGCAGTTCACCCTTCGGGGAATGTTCCGGTTCAAGACTGCCTTGCCCGTGCCTGTCGAGGAGGTTGAACCGGCGGCTGCGATCGTCAAGCGATTTGTCACGGGCGCCATGTCCTACGGGTCCATCAGCCGTGAGGCGCATGAGACGATTGCTATTGCCATGAACCGTTTGGGCGGCATGAGCAATAGCGGGGAGGGTGGGGAGGATCCAGGCCGGTATATTCCGCTTCCAAACGGAGACAGCCGTTGCAGCGCCATTAAGCAGGTTGCCAGCGGACGGTTCGGTGTAACGGCGGAATACTGCGTCCATGCACGGGAATTACAGATCAAGATTGCCCAGGGAGCAAAGCCGGGGGAGGGCGGGCAGTTGCCGGGGCATAAGGTCGACGATGAGATCGGCCGTGTCCGTCATTCCACGCCGGGTGTGACCTTGATTTCGCCGCCGCCGCACCATGACATCTATTCGATCGAGGACATCAAGCAGCTGATTTATGACCTCAAGAACATCAACAGTGGAGCCCGGGTCTCGGTCAAGCTGGTTTCGGAACTGGGAGTGGGCACGATTGCGGCCGGTGTGGCAAAGGCTAAGGCGGACATGATCCTCATCAGCGGTTATGATGGGGGCACAGGGGCATCTCCGCTCTCCTCCATCAAGCATGCGGGGGTTCCCTGGGAGCTTGGATTGGCCGAAACCCAGCAGACGCTGGTCCTGAATAACCTGCGTGGCCGGGTCCGGTTGCAGACGGATGGCCAGATCAAGACCGGACGTGATGTGGTTGTTGCCGCTCTGCTCGGGGCCGAGGAATTCGGGTTCGCCACCACGGCATTGGTGGTGATGGGTTGTGTCATGATGCGAAAGTGCCACAGCAATACATGTCCGGTGGGTGTGGCGACACAGGATCCCGAATTGCGCAAGCGTTTTGCTGGCAAGCCGGAGTACCTGCAGAGATTCCTGACCTATGTGGCTGAAGAGGCCCGTGGAATCATGGCCAGTCTGGGAATCCGCACGGTGGATGAGATGGTGGGACGTTCTGACCTGCTGGAGATGAACGATGCCATTGCCTTTTGGAAGGCGAGGGGGCTTGATTATTCCGGTATTCTCTATCGCCCTCAAACCGGGGGACCGGTCCGGTGCATGGAGCGGCAGGATCACGAACTGGATCAGGCGCTGGATCTTGCCTTGATGCCACGGGTTCGGGAGTCGATCGAAGGGGGAAATCCCGTCCAGATATCCTCTCCGATACGCAATGTGAATAGGACGGTGGGGACCATGATTGCCGGGGAGATTGCCCGTCGCCATGGTCACAAGGGTCTCCCTGAGGATACGGTGACCCTTGTCTTCCAAGGTGCGGCGGGGCAGAGTTTCGGTGCGTGGTGTGTTCGGGGGATGACGATGGTTCTTGAGGGTGAGGCCAACGATTATGTGGGCAAGGGGCTGTCCGGAGGCCGGATTATTCTCAAGACGGGTGGATCGGCCGGTTTCGACCCTTCGGAGAACGTGATCGCGGGGAATGTTCTTCTTTACGGGGCCACCTGCGGGGAGATGTATATTTGCGGACGCGCTGGTGAGCGATTTGCCATACGGAACAGCGGAGCTCATGCGGTCGTGGAAGGAGTGGGAGACCATGGATGCGAATACATGACAGGCGGACGTGTCATTGTCCTCGGACGGACGGGGGTTAATTTCGCGGCTGGAATGAGCGGCGGTCTGGCCTATGTCTATGACGAGGACAGGAGTTTCGACAGCCGGTGCAATTTGGATATGGTTGACCTTGAAATGGTATCCGACCCGAAGGACCAGGAGGAGATCCGGTCCATGCTCCGGCGGCATATGGAATACACGGGTAGTCGCAAGGCGCGACGGATTCTGGACGGGTGGGAGGAGCATCTGCCCTATTTTGTAAAGGTCTTTCCAATGGAATACCGGCGCGTGCTGGGAAAGATGATGCGCGAGGACGAGGCGACGGAGCGGGCGGAGGTGGTCCATGGGTAAGCCCACGGGGTTCATGGAATACGGCAGGAAGGAACCGGGCTATCGCCCGGTCCAGGACCGGGTACGGGACTATCGTGCCGTGGAACTGCGGTTCGCGGAGGACGGGATCACGGAGCAGGCCGCTCGTTGTATGGACTGCGGGACTCCTTTTTGCCATGGCTGTGGTTGTCCCTTGCAGAATGTGATTCCGGAATGGAATGACCATGTTTATCACGGCCGATGGCGGGATGCGTTGGAGGTGCTGTTGGCAACCAACAACTTCCCGGAGTTCACCGGGCGCATTTGCCCGGCCCCCTGCGAGGGTTCCTGTGTGCTCGGGATTAACCGCGAGCCGGTGACCATCCGGCAGATCGAACTGGCCATTATTGAACGCGCCTTTGAACTGGGATTGGTGAAGCCGCGGCCGCCAGCTGTACGGCGGGGGGAGCGTGTGGCGGTTATCGGTTCGGGTCCTGCGGGATTGGCGGTGGCCGATACGCTCAACCGTCGCGGGTTCCGGGTGGTTGTGTACGACAGCGCAGCCCGGGCGGGCGGAATCCTGCGTTATGGCATTCCGGAGTTCAAGCTCGAGAAGGTTATTGTGGACCGGAGGATCGCGCTGATGGAGGCGGAGGGTGTCGACTTCGAAATGGGTGTGCGGGTTGGCGAGGATCTGTCCTATCACTACCTGCGGGGCCGCTTTGATGCCATCTGCCTGTGTGCGGGCGCGAGACAACCGCGGGATCTGGCGGTTCCTGGGCGGGAACTGGCGGGAATCCACTTCGCCATGGACTATCTGACACAGCAGAATCGACGTTTAGCAGGTGAGTCCGTTGACCCGGATCGTGCGATCCTTGCGGATGGCAAGTCTGTGCTTGTAATCGGCGGTGGTGACACCGGATCCGATTGCGTGGGGACCGCGATCCGGCAGGGGGCGGTCCAGGTGAAGCAGGTGGAGATTCTGCCCCAGCCGCCGCCCGTGCGTTCGGAGTCGACGCCGTGGCCGATGTGGCCGTACGTGATGCGTATATCCAGCAGTCACAAGGAAGGCTGCGAGCGGCATTGGGCTGTGGCCACAAAGAAGTTCAAGGGGGCCAACGGCAGGGTGACGGCGGTTTGCACGGTGGATGTCGAGTGGGCGACACCGACCGGGGCCGTGCGGCCTGTCATGCGTGAGGTGCCGGGATCGGACCGCGAATGGAAGGCCGATCTGGTTCTGCTGGCGATGGGGTTTACCGGTCCGAAGCCGAACCGCATGATTGCAGACCTCGGGCTTCGTACGGGAACGGGGGGCGTAATCTGGAGGGATGCCGCCAACATGACCAATGTTCCGGGGATTTTTGTTTCGGGCGACATGTCGATGGGAGCATCCCTGGTGGTGAGGGCGATTCGTGACGGGCGGCAGGCTGCGGCCGGGATAGAGGCTTATCTGGATTCCCGCGGGATTTCCGGCGAGTCCGGCGGGGAAGAATGTTCTTGAGTAGTGGCGTGGGACGGTGTAAACATGCCGCCCCGTGCGGAGAGAGGGCGCAACTATGAATGGCAATGCGTTCGAAGATCGGCCACGGGAGGCGTGCGGAGTCTGCGGAGTCTACGGCATACCGGACGTAGCCCCGTTGATTCATGCCGGGTTGTTTGCCTTGCAGCACCGGGGGCAGGAGAGTGCGGGTATTGTGACCTCGGATGGAACGCAGGTACGGTCCATCAAGGGGCTCGGCCTTGTAAACGATGTTTTTCCAGCGGATCGCATCCGGCAGTTGCCCGGGCATCTAGGCATCGGGCATGTGCGTTATTCCACCACGGGTTCCCCCCGCATCCAGAATGTCCAACCTCTGGTGGTGGAGTGCAGTGACGGCATTTGGGCCATTGCCCACAACGGGAATCTGGTTAATGCCCAATCCTTGCGGCGGATGTACCAGGAGTCGGGGGCGATCTTCCAGACCAGCACCGACAGCGAGGTATTGGTCCATTTGCTTGCCGATCCGATGTTCCGGGCCCGTCCGAGACGGGTTGCACGCGCCCTGAGTGAACTCAAGGGCGCGTTTTCGTTTCTGTTGATGACGAAGGACTGCCTGATGGCGGCGCGCGACCCATTGGGGTTCAAGCCGCTATCCATTGGACGCTTGGGGTCGGGATACTTGTTTGCGAGCGAAACCTGTGCCCTGACGCAGGTTGGCGCCGAGTATATCCGGGATGTTGAGCCGGGCGAACTGGTGGTGGTGGATGCCAGCGGAATGCATTCAAGCTGGTTTGCCGAAGGAGGCGGTGCGGGCGTCTCGCAGTGCGTGTTCGAGCATGTGTATTTTGCGCGTCCGGACAGCCTGTTGTTTGGTCAGAATGTGCATGAAACCCGTGTCCGGCTTGGCATGCGGTTGGCGCAGGAACATCCGGTGGAGGCGGATTTGGTTACATCCGTTCCGGACAGCGGGAATTCAGCCGCCCTGGGATATTCGCGGCAGAGCGGGATCCCGTTGGATTTCGGTTTCATGCGGAACCATTATGTGGGGCGGACCTTTATCATGCCTTCGGCGGAGGAACGGGCCCGCAGTGTGGATATGAAGTTGGCGGTCATCGGGAACGTGGTCAAGGGCAAGCGGGTGGTCGTGGTGGATGATTCCATTATACGGGGAACGACATCGCGCCGCCGGGTCAGTGCCTTGCGGGATGCGGGTGCAAAGGAAATCCACCTCAGGATATCGTGCCCGCCGACGATACACCCCTGTTTTTTCGGGATCGACTTTGCGACGAGGGATGAATTGATTGCTGCGCGCCACAGTGTGGAGGAGACACGTCGGTTCACGGGGGCGGACAGTCTCGGATATTTGAGCCTGGAGGGATTGCTTACGCCTTTCTCCAATGCGGGGAGGTACTGCACGGCGTGTTTTTCGGGGCATTACCCGCTTGATGTCAGCCGGATGACGGGTAAGGATGCGTTGGAGACGGCAACTCTGCTATTGAATCTGGAGTAAGGATGAAGAGGGAGGGAAATCATGGCCACGCGTAATGGACCGACGAGGCATGTCTTTATCACGGGTGGTGTGGTTTCCTCGCTGGGCAAGGGCTTGACATCCGCTGCCTTGGCGCTTCTGTTGCGCCAGCGTGGCTATCGGGTCAAGCTCCAGAAACTGGATCCTTATCTCAACGTGGATCCAGGGACGATGTCGCCGTACCAGCATGGCGAGGTCTATGTTACGGTTGACGGGGCGGAGACGGATCTGGATCTGGGACATTACGAGCGTTTCACCGGCATTCCCTGCACACGGAACAGCAACTTCACCTCCGGAAGCATATACCGGGCGGTGATCACGCGCGAAAGAGAGGGCGGTTATCTGGGCAAGACCGTTCAGGTGATTCCGCATATCACCGATGAGATCAAGGCCGCCATCCGTTCGCTGGACGGCGAGGATGTGGATATTGCCATCACGGAGATCGGTGGAACGGTCGGAGACATCGAATCGCTACCCTTCCTGGAGGCGATTCGGCAATATCGCCACGAAATTGGGCGCAGGAACGGTCTGTTCATTCACCTGACACTGGTGCCGTACATCAAGGCGGCCGGCGAAATGAAAACCAAGCCGTCGCAGCAGTCCGTGGGGATACTCCGGACCATCGGCATTGTGCCCGATGTCCTGATCTGCCGGTGCGAGCATTCGATGACAGCCGAGCATAAGGCCAAACTGGCGTTATTCTGCGATGTCGATGAGAACAAGGTGATCGAGGAAAAGGATGTCGAGCATTCGATTTACGAGGTTCCGATTGAGCTTGCGAGGCAGGATGTGGACGTCTACATCCTGGAGATGCTTGGCCTGCATGTGAACCCGCTGGAACTCTCCGAGTGGAAGCGAATGGTGGCAACCCTCATCACGCCGCCGCAGGGGCTGGTTGAAATCGGAGTGGTGGGCAAGTACATTTCCTTAAGGGATTCCTACAAGAGTATTTATGAGGCGTTGACGCACGGCGGTATTGCCAATGGCGTTGGTGTGCGGATCCGCATGGTGGAATCGGAAGAGGTCGAGAAAGCCGGTGCTGCGGCATTACTGGCTGGGGTCAGCGGGATTCTGGTTCCGGGCGGTTTCGGGGATCGAGGGATCGAGGGAAAGATCCAGACGATTCAGTATGCGCGGGTCAACCGGATCCCGTTTTTCGGGATCTGCCTGGGCATGCAGTGTGCCACGATTGAGTTTGCCCGTAATGTTTGCGGGATGGCGGGAGCCAACAGCACTGAATTTGCTCCTGCTACGGCGTATCCTGTGATCGACATGATGGTTGAGCAGAAGAAAGTCACTGAGAAGGGCGGGACCATGCGTTTGGGGGCCTATCCTTGTGCGATCCAGTCCGATAGTGTGGCGGGAAAGGCTTACGGGAGAGGGGAGATCAGTGAACGGCATCGTCACCGGTATGAGTTCAACAACCGTTTCCGCGAGAAGATGCAGCGGGCCGGGATGATCTTTTCCGGAATCTGTCCCGGGCGTGATCTCGTGGAGATTGTTGAGTTGGCGGATCATCCGTGGTTTGTCGCATGCCAGTTCCATCCGGAGTTCCAGTCGACGCCATTGCAGTCTCATCCCTTATTCCGGGGTTTCGTGGGTGCGGCCTTGCGCGGGCAGGGGAAGAATGAGGCCAGGAAATCCAGGCGGCCCGCACGGCCTGTCAAATCGTAGGGTATACGTATGCCAAAGAGAACCGACATAAAGAAGATCATGCTGATAGGGTCTGGCCCGATTGTCATCGGGCAAGCCTGTGAATTTGATTATTCCGGGGTCCAGGCGTGCAAGGCGCTGAAGGAGGAAGGGTATGAACTGGTTCTGGTGAACAGTAATCCGGCCACCATCATGACGGATCCGGAGTTCGCCGATCGGACGTATATTGAGCCCCTGAAGGCGGAGATCCTTGGCGAGATTATCCGTCGCGAGAGACCGGACGCGTTGTTGCCGACTCTGGGTGGTCAGACCGCGTTGAATCTGGGGGTGGAACTGCATGATTCGGGGATACTGAACCGTTACGGGGTGGAGATGATCGGGGCCCGTGCCGACATTATCCGCAAGGCGGAGGACCGGGCGCTATTCAAGGCTGCCATGCAGAAGATCGGGATGGATCTTCCGGTCAGCGGTGCCGCACACTCGATGGAAGAGGCGGTCAGGGTACGCGAGATGATCGGGTCCTGGCCGGTTGTCATCCGTCCGGGATTCACGCTGGGCGGAACGGGAGGCGGTATTGCCCGGGACGCAAGGGAGTTCGAGGAAATCGTCCGTCGCGGCCTGTTCTACAGTCCCACTTCAGAAGTACTCATCGAGGAGTCGGTCCTGGGGTGGAAGGAATTTGAACTGGAGGTCATGCGGGACCGCAAGGATAACTGTGTGATTGTCTGTTCGATTGAGAACCTCGATCCGATGGGCGTACATACGGGCGACAGCATTACGGTCGCTCCCGCGCAAACCTTGACCGACCGCGAATATCAGCGGATGCGGGATGCCTCCCTTGCCGTGATGCGGGAGATCGGGGTGGATACAGGCGGATCCAATGTGCAATGGGCTTTGAATCCCTGTAACGGGCGGATGGTGATCATAGAGATGAATCCGCGCGTTTCGCGGTCCAGTGCGCTGGCGTCAAAGGCCACGGGATTTCCGATTGCCAAGATTGCCGCCAAGCTGGCGGTAGGCTACACGCTTGACGAGTTGAGGAATGACATTACCCGTGAGACGCCCGCATGCTTTGAGCCGGCCATCGATTATGTCGTCACCAAGATGCCCCGTTTTGCATTTGAGAAATTCCCTGGAGTGGACAGTCGGCTAGGGACGCAGATGAAATCCGTCGGGGAGGCCATGAGTATTGGTCGGACATTCAAGCAGTCCTTCCAGAAGGCGTGCCGTTCCCTGGAGGTGGGGCGTGCGGGCTTTGGCGCGGATGGCAAGGACAGCCCATTTGAGGGAATGAGCGACGCGAAGTTGGAGTCGGAGCTGGAACGGCCGAACGCCATGCGTGTGTTCGTGATTCGAGCGGCGTTCAAGAGGGGATGGAGCGTCGAGCGTGTTCATGAAATCACCGGAATTGATCCATGGTTTCTCCGCCATATGGAGGAACTGGCGGCGTACGAGGACGAAATCCGCGGGGCGTGCGGGCTGGATGGCATGAGGAAGAATGCCGCGCTCTTCCGGCAGGCAAAGGAGATGGGGTATTCGGATCGGCAACTTGCGTGGCTGTTGGGGTGCAAGGAGGCGGAGGTCCGGGACGCGCGGGAGGTCATGAACCTGCTGCCGAACTACGGATTGGTCGATACCTGTGCCGCCGAATTTCCCGCTTTCACCCCGTATTTCTATTCAACCTACGGGGAATTGGATGAGAGCCGGGCCAGCACAAAGAAGAAGGTCATGATTCTCGGCGGCGGGCCCAACCGGATCGGGCAGGGGATTGAGTTTGATTACTGCTGTGTGCACGCGGCCTTTGCGCTACACGAGGCGGGGTTCGAGACCATCATGGTTAACAGCAACCCCGAAACGGTGTCCACGGACTACGACACCAGTGATCGCCTGTATTTTGAACCGTTAACGCTGGAAGACGTCCTGCATATCTACCGGCGGGAGGAATGCTGGGGGGCGATTGTGCAGTTCGGAGGGCAGACGCCCTTGAACCTGGCGCGGGATCTTGAAGCCAGCGGGGTCAATATTATCGGTACGAAACCGGCAAGCATTGAGGTCGCCGAGGATCGTGATCTTTTCCAGGCGATGATTCGTAAACTCGGATTGAAGCAGCCGGACAACGGCATGGCCACCACGGTGGAGCAGGCGGAGAAGATCGCCGAGCGAATCGGGTATCCTGTGCTGATGAGGCCTTCCTTTGTTCTTGGGGGCCGGGCCATGGTGATCGTCTATGACCGTGAAATGCTGCGAAAGTACATGGCCGAAGCGGTCGAGGTTTCCGAGAAGCGGCCGGTTCTGGTGGACCGGTATCTTGAGAACGCTGTCGAAGTGGACGTGGATTGCATTTCCGACGGGCAGACGACGGTCATAGGGTCTATCATGGAGCACGTCGAGCTGGCCGGCATTCATTCCGGCGATAGTGCCTGTACCATACCGCCGCCGACCTTGCCGGACTCTGTCAAGGAGGAGATCCGGCGTTGTACGATTCTGATGGCCGGAGAGCTCGGGGTCATGGGTTTGATGAATGTGCAGTATGCCGTCAAAGACGGGCAGGTGTATGTATTGGAGGTGAATCCGCGGGCGTCGCGGACAGTTCCATTCGTCAGCAAGGCAATAGGGGTGCCACTAGCCAAGCTGGCGGCTTTGGTAATGGCGGGGTTCAAACTCAAGGATATGGGGTACACAACGGAGATCGTGCCGCGGCATTTTTCGGTAAAGGAGGCGGTGTTTCCGTTTGCCCGTTTCCCGGGAGTGGATGTGATCCTGACGCCGGAAATGAAGTCCACCGGCGAAGTGATGGGGATTGACAGCAACAGCGGGATGGCATTCCTCAAGAGCCAGATTGCGGCCGGGAATCCGCTCCCCGCGAAAGGAAATGTTTTCCTCAGCGTTCGCGACGAGGATAAGGCTGAGATCCTGCCCATGGCCCGTCAGCTGCACGAGATGGGGTTCACGATTTTTGCCACGGTGGGGACAAGTACGCTCTTGTGGTCGAACGGGATCCCGACACACGCCCTGTTCCGGATCTCCGAGGGGCGCCCGAATGTTGTCGACCTGATTGAGGAAAAGCGTGTGCAATGGATTGTCAACACACCATCCAGCGGGCCAGCGCCGAAGATTGACGAAGTCAAGATGAGGTCGCATGCGGTCATCCGGAATATCCCGATCACGACAACCGTCCACGGCATGCGGGCGGCTTTGACCGGAATATGCGCCATGCGTGAATCCGGACGGATTGAAGTATGCAGTGTGCAGGAGTTCCACCGGCATTCCCCGAGTATCAAGTTCCCATCGCTGGTGGGGACACCCAAGTCGCCACGCCGCAAGGCGAATCTGGATGGCTAGGCGATGGGTACGCAGCCGAGAGAAGGGTATTTCAAGTTCACGGCCCTGTTCGCAGGGATCGGTCATGCCGATCCGGCCGATGTGGCCGCATTGAACCGTTGGCGTACCCGCTTGCGTGCTCTCGATATGATTGGTGCATACCGGGAGGGTGTGCTGGCGGGCGTGGGATTCGGGAATCTCAGCATCCGGATATCGGACGGTTTCCTGATTACGGCAACACGGACGGGGCAGGTTGCCGAATTGACGGCGCGCGAATATTGCATGGTTTCGCATTGCGACCTTGAGCGGAACCAGGTGTTGTACCGGGCGGAAGAGGGATCTGTCTCGCCGTCCGCGGAGTGTATGACACATGCGGTTCTGTATCAGGTTGACTGCGGGATCGGTGCGGTGATCCACGTTCATCATGCGGGCTTGTGGAACCGATTGATGGACCGATGGCCGACAACGTCTCGTTCCGT
Organism: uncultured bacterium; assembly: GCA_903908715.1. Taxonomy (GTDB): domain Bacteria; phylum Verrucomicrobiota; class Kiritimatiellia; order CAIKKV01; family CAITUY01; genus CAIVSY01. The sequence goes on along the minus strand of CAIVSY010000063.1, from coordinate 64,829 downwards.
CGAGTATGGTACCCCGCAAATGGGTTATGAACTGGCGCGATTGTACCGCGAGAGTGACCTGCTCCGGCTGAAGGTGGCTGTTATGGGAGGACACGAGGACGGAGTGATTGCGTTCGGACGGGATCTGGACGAGGCCGGGGCGTCGCTTCTGGATGTGTATGGGGTGCGGTAGGCCGGTTGGTTCCTCTTGAGTGCCTGTGCGGCACTTGATTGATAATGGATTGTTGCCGGAAGACACCAGGAGTATATTGTCCATAGCCGTTGCATTTCTCAAATAACCGGCGGAAAGATCGAACATGGACATTCTGACAGCAGTTACACTTCTTTCTCACGAATTCGGAACAGCGGAATACGTTAAGGGGGGCGGGGGAAACACGTCGGCAAAGAATGGGTCCTCCTTGTGGGTCAAGCCTTCCGGGACAACGCTTGAGGGGTTGCAGCCCAATGCTTTCGTGGAAGTGGACAGGGAACGCCTGGGATTGCTGTATTCAATCTGCGTGCCGGCTGATGCTCAGAAGAGAGAAGCACTGGTCAAGGAAATGATGGAAAAGGCTGTCCGGCAGGGTCAGGCGGGGCGGCCTTCGGTCGAGGCCCCACTGCATGATGTTCTGGAGGAGACTTTTGTTGTACACACGCATCCTGCGCTGGTGAACGGCATGACCTGTTCCCTCAATGGGCGCGAGGCTTGTGAGAAGCTGTTCCCGGACGCTTTATGGGTGCCCTACGTGGATCCCGGTTTCTCGCTTTGCATGGATGTCCGCCGCAGGGTTCGGGAATACGCCGGACAACGGGGGCGTACTCCCGCTGTCTTATTCCTGCAAAACCATGGGGTCTTTGTTACGGGGGATGCGGTTGAGGAAGTGCGCGGCCACTACGGCAAGATCATGGAAACGTTGAAAAGGGTGTACCGTTCCGCCGGGCTGCAGGAGTGCCTGGCGGTGACGCCCGCTGCCGGGAACACTGTCATGGCTGAAATACAGCGACTAGTCGCGACCGATGGTTGGGTGGTCGTCTGCGGAGGCAATTTCAAGGCGGTCAAAGGGCCGATTTCCCCGGATCACATTGTATATTCCAAGGCGTTTCCCTATGAGGGCGATGTGACTGCGGACGGCTTGGAGGCATTCCGCAGGCGATGGGGATATACACCGCAGGTTTTTGTGACGAATCAAGGCGTATATGCAGCGGGGCCAACAATTAAAAAGGCGGCCTTGTCGCTTGAACTGGCCCGGGATGGTGCTTTAGTCGGGCAATTGGCGGAGGCGTTTGGAGGTGTGCGCTTCCTCGACGATCGACAGCGGGAATTCATTGAACAGTGGGAAGTGGAGAGCTATCGCCAGAAGCAGATGTGATGCAGGGAGAGCCCTGTGTTTTCTTGCGAGACCTGTTGAGAAGCCCGGCTTTTGATGATAAAGTACCCCCCTTTTCCATGCCGGCCCGGGTGGTGAAATGGCAGACACAAGGGACTTAAAATCCCTTATCCGCAAGGGTGTGTGGGTTCGACTCCCACCCCGGGCACCATTTTCTGGGTATGCGCACTCAGAGGGTCCGGCGCAGGCAGGGTTCAGAAACGTTTTCCATAGCGCCAGGCTTCGTCGTACATTGCGATGATGTTCTCGACCGGGGTGTTCACCTGCAGGTTGTGGCAGGATGCCAGAATGTATCCTGTGCCATTTCCGGCGAGGGAATCGATGCAATGACGCACTTCGGCCCGCACCTCCTCCTGCGTGCCGAACGGCAGTATGCGCTGGTTTTCGACGGCGCCATGAAAACAAATCTGTTCGCCATACTCGGTCTTGAGTTCTGTCATGCTCATCCCAGGGCAGGTCCACTGGATGGGATTCAGCACGTCAATTCCCATTTCAACCAGCGTCGGGAGAAAAGGGCGGCAGCTGCCGTCATCATGATGGAAGACCTTGATGCCAAATTCATGACAGAGGTCGATCATGCGCTTGTGGTGCGGAGCGTAGAACTCCAGATAAAGCTCCAGGCTGATGAGCGGGCCAGACTGACTGCCAAGATCATCGGTCACCTGGGCGACATCAATCAGCCCTTCGCAAGCCTCGAACATCCTGCGGTGATGGTTGTAGAAGAAATCTGAAATCCGGGAGAGCAGATGATGGGTGAATTCCGGGTCAATGAGGGGGTCGATCAGGGATTGTTCAAGCCCCCGGAGGTTGTTGTGGAAATAGAAGGGTGCCATGTAACCGCACTGCACAGCATGAGCCTTGGCGGCGGCCTTTGCCTTGGCTTTCATGCCCGAATAATCAAACCATCCGGTTTGCGGCCAAGTATACCTGTTCAAGTCGTCAATGGTTTGTGCTTCGGCAAGGGGATAAAAGCACTGCTCGCTGTACGCGCCTCCCTCGTGTGGCACTGTCTTGGTTCGCATACCCCAGAAATCAACAGACTCGCCCGGGGGCACTTCGGGTAGAGCGGGACCGACATACTCTGGCTCAACGCAGGCAAACCCATCGATGTGTAGCTGCCGATCTATATCAACCCCATCCCCAAAGTGGCGGCGCAGCTTCTCCATAACCTCTCCAGTCGCCCATAGGTCCGTCGGAATCCGGTCAACCGGCTTTCTGTTAATTGCTGCCAGCATGCGTTCGCGTGAATTCATAGTCATGTCCCCATGTGTATAAAACGGCTCAATTGACGATGGATCATGTCTTTTTTGCGAATGGAATTGCAATCCATTATTGTAGACGGATCGGATCAGGTTGCAGCGGACGATCCGTATTCTTGCCCGGAAGAGAAACGCATGGTATGTAACTGCTATGGAACAACCGATTGTGGTGCTGAACTGTGAATAGAGAACCGACCATTCTTGTTATCGAGGATGATCCTGACGGCAGGCGGTCCGTTGAGGATGCGATACGGGATTGCGGCTACAAGGTTCTCACGGCGGCTACCGGGCAGTCGGGGATTGATTTGGCTCTTCGTGAAAGCATTCAGGTTGTGCTTTCGGATCTCGTTCTTCCGGATGTGGACGGCCTGAAGGTCCTCGACGCAGTGCGGCGACAGAAGCCTTCGATTCCTATCCTTATCATGACGGCTTACGGATCCGTGGATACCGCTGTAAGCGCTTTGCATCATGGTGGTTATGATTATCTGGTCAAGCCTCTCGATCTGGAAGACCTTCAAGTCAAGATACGGAGGGCTGTGGAAGCCAGTCGACTGCGTTCGGAGGTGGCCCGCCTGAGTGACGAGATGCGTGTGCGGCATAGTGCCCGTTCCATGGTGGCGGCATCCGGCAGGATGCAGGAGATTCTGAAGCAGATTGCATCCGTGGCGGATACGAATGCCACAGTCCTGATCCTGGGCGAGAGTGGAACCGGCAAGGAGCTTGTAGCGCGGGCCTTACATGTCGACAGTCGCCGGGCTGAAGGCCCCTTTGTGGCAGTCAACTGTGGAGCGTTCACGGAGTCCCTGCTTGAATCGGAGTTGTTCGGGCATGAAAAGGGAGCCTTTACGGGTGCATCCGAGCGCCACGCAGGCGCGTTTGAGAGGGCGGAGGGCGGGACCCTTTTCCTGGATGAGGTTGGAATTGCGCCCAAGTCGGTCCAAGCCCGTCTGTTGCGGGTGCTGGAACACAGGGAGGTTCTGCGTGTAGGCGGGCGAGCGCCCGTCAAGGTGGATTGCCGTATTGTGGCGGCCTCGAATCGTGATCTCGAGGAATTGGTCGCAGCCGGGGAGTTCCGGAATGATCTGTTATACCGCTTGCAGGTCGTCACGATCCGTATCCCTGCCTTGCGCGAGCGGATGGAGGATATCCCTGAGCTTGCCCTGCGTTTTGTGAAGGCGGCGTGCGCCGACCACGGGCGGCAGATTGACGGGATTCTGCCTGAGACATGGAGCAAACTGCGCGGCCACACCTGGCCCGGGAATATCCGTGAATTGCGAAACGTTATCGAGTCGGCTGTTATTCTTGCGGGGAGCCGCATGCTAGGCCCTGATGCCATCCAGCTTGGCCGGTCGGGAGTTCCCTCTGCAACGACGGCTGGAATGACGCTTGTGGAAATCGAGAGAACGGCTATATTGTCCGCACTTCGACGCCATAATGGGAACCGTCAACTTACCGCGGATGAGCTTGGCGTCTCCACACGCACCATTCAACGAAAAATCCAGGAATACAAACTTCCCTTTTGATCCTTATCCCTTGTGATCCGTTTCATCATACGCCGGTTGCTGTACCTGATCCCGACGGTGTTCGGGGTCATTCTCATTACATTCATTCTTTTTTATGCGGTGGGCGGCAGTCCGGCGTCTGTAGCGCTGGGGAAGAATGCTTCACCGCAGGCCCTGGAAGAGTTTGACGAGCAGAAGGGGTTCAACAAGCCCTTGTTTGCGGGGTTCTGGACGGATACACGTGCATTGCCTGCCTGGGAGTCCAAGGAGGGTATGTCAAGCCCGGCGGTACTGCCTGTCGGGACGGACTCCGCAGCAAGCAGCGGGGGTGGGTATCGGCGGGTGATGCCCGGTGGGCGGTACCGATTGCCGACTGCATTTGGCCTGCGCAAGGGCACCGCGTACCGTTTGCGAGTGGTGTGCCGTTCTGCAGAAGGCGGAGTTCTGCGGCTCATGGAGGGGACGGACGCAGTAGCGGAAGCGGCAGTGACTGCAGGCAGGGGTTGGACTCGAAGGGATTTGTGCTTCAAGGTCGAGTCGGACGATACACTGGTATTGGAGGGATTGCAGGGCGGGATTGAACTGCGATCCATTCGTTTGCAGCGCAGGGTGCTGCATGTGTTTGACTCGCAGTTGATTCATTTTTTGGGAAAACTTTTGCGGTGGGATCTCGGTGAATCCATTGCCACAAGCCAGAAGGTTACCACGATGCTCCGCCGCGGGGTGGGACCGTCCCTGCTCCTGACCGTGCCGATATTTGTTGGGGAACTTGTGCTTTCGCTCAGCCTCGCGCTCATATGCGCCTATTTCCGCGACCGTTGGCCGGATCGTGCCCTTGTGTTTTTTTCCGTGGCGCTCCTTAGCATCAATTACCTGATTTGGATCATCATCGGGCAATTCTTCCTGGCCTATAAGCTCAGCTGGTTCCCGATCTGGGGGATGGAATCATGGACCAATCTCCTGCTGCCGGTTTTCATAGGGATCGTAAGTTCGATGGGGGCTAATCTCCGGTTCTACCGGACTATTATGCTGGATGAGATGTATAAGGATTATGTAAGGACGGCTTTTGCAAAAGGACGAAGTCCGGCCGGAGTACTCTTCGGGCATGTATTGCCCAATGCCATGATACCCGTCATCACGAATACGGTTGTCGCGATTCCGTTTCTGTACACAGGAAGCCTCCTGCTGGAGAGTTTCTTTGGAATCCCGGGCTTGGGAGGCATGAGTATCAACGCGATCAATTCCTCGGATGTTGAAGTGGTTCGCGGTGTTGTCTGGGTCGGTGCGCTGCTCTATGCCGGGGCGAGCCTGGTTTCGGATATTTGCTATGCGCTGGTGGATCCGAGGGTCAAGTTGCGGTGAGAATGAACGAGAAGGGAACATCCTTGTGGGCGACAGCCTGGCAGCAGTTGCGCAGGCGGCGGATGATTTGTTCGTGTCTATGGGTTCTGGGCGCGTTTCTTGTTCTTGCGCTCTATGGGGAGATTCTGCACCAGTGGTACCGGTTTAAGGATCAGACGCCGCCGTACCAGCGGGTGGATTTGCAGAAGCGGTATATCCCTCCCAGCGTGTTCCGCCATCCGCTGGCGCCGTCGCCGGATGGGGCATTGCCGGGGCTGGCCACGGTTGCGTGCCGACTGGCAAATCATCCCCTGGGTACGGATAACCTCGGGCGGGATGTCCTCCAGCGAACCATCCAGGGGGCGCGGATTGCGTTCCTTGTGGGAGTGGTCACCTCGCTCATCGCGATCCCGATAGGCGTGGTACTCGGGTGCGTGGCCGGGTATTTCGGGCGGTGGGTTGACGATCTGGTCGTCTGGTTGTATACGACGGTGGCCTGCATGCCGGGGCTGCTTTTTGTGCTGGCGATCGCTATGGTGGTGGGCAAGGGATTGATGGGGATTTATCTTGGAATCGGCCTGACGACCTGGGTGGGACTCTGCCGACTCGTGCGGGCAGAGGTCATGAAGCACCGGGAACGGGCTTATGTCATGGCCGCCCGGTCGCTTGGCTTCAGTTCAGGACGAATTGTATTTCGGCATATCCTTCCCAACGTGTTTCATATTATCATTATCACGTTTTCGTTGCGGTTTCCGGCGGCGATCGGAACGGAGGTTTTCATGAGTTTCCTGGGAATTGGAGTCCAGGGGGAACCTTCCTGGGGTGTGATGGTCAGTAATGCGCGCCTGCGTTTATGGCAGGGCGTATGGTGGGAAATGACCGCCGTGACAGTGGTCATTGTGGTTGTCGTACTTGCGTTCAATCTGGTCGGGGATGCTTTGCGGGATGCGCTGGACCCAAGGTTGAAATCGCAGGAATGAGGTGTTGAATGGAGAAATCTATGGGCAAGCGAAGGGCTGGACAACAAGTTGAGCACGAGGCTGTGATGGAGTTGTTCCGCAAGCCCGGGTATACGCCGATGACCGCTCCGGAAATTGCCGAAGCGATGAAAATTGGCGGGGCCGGGCGTCGGGCGCTGGCGCAACTGTTACAACAGATGGTTGCCAATGGTGAGATTGTCATGATTCGCAAGACGCGTTATACGCTCGGAGCGCCTGCGGATCTCGTGACCGGCAGGATTGAGATCAAGAGATCGGGCGCAGGGTACCTCACAGAAAGCGGGCAGTCGTTCGGGGTTGCGATTGAGCGTGGCGAGATCGGGACCGCGCTACCGGGTGACTTGGTGGTGGTGCGTCTGGCGCCGCCGCGCCCCGGGGCCCCCGAATGGCAGCGGTACGGCTCTGTGATACGGATCGTGGAGCGCGCAAAGCGGGTTGTGGTTGGCACACTGCGCAGCACGGGCCGGTTCCTGTATGTGGTGCCGATGGATCCCTCCTACCAGCAGGATTTCTATGTGCCGGATGCCGCTGGTGCCCAACTGGAGGATCGGGTCGTGATCCAGTTCACCAACTGGGAGAACCGGCACGTGAATCCCGAGGCGGAGATTATTGAGGTTATCGGCCCGGCGGACAACCCTTCGCTAGACACCCTGGCCGTCATGCGCAATTACGATCTACCGCTGGAGTTCCCCGGCGAGGTCATGGCGGAGGCGGAGCGGGCGGCCGGCCGGATGGAGGAGACGGCCCGGAGACTGGATTTGCGGAAGAAGTTCATTTTCACGGTCGACCCGGCAACCGCTCGGGATTTTGATGATGCCCTTTCCCTGGAGCGGGACGAGCAGGGGCTGAGGGTTCTCGGGGTTCACATTGCGGATGTCTGTCATTTTGTAAGACCGGGAAGTGCGCTGGATAATGAGGCCGCAAAACGCGGGAACAGCGTTTATCTTCCGGACAAGGTGATCCCGATGCTGCCGGAGGAATTGTCCAACGGACTTTGCAGTCTGAAGCCCGGCCAGGACCGGTTGGCATTCTCGGTGTTCATGACTTTTGATGAGACGGGACGCCTCGTGAGTTCCCGTTTTGAGCGAAGCATCATTCACTCCAAACTTCGACTGACATATGAGCAGGCGCTACAGGTTTTGCAGTGCCCTGTGGGCATGCGCTGCAAGGTGGATGGAGTGGGTGAGGATGTGATGAGCCTGATCAGGGCGGTCTGCGAACTGGCGATGACTCTCCGACAGCGGCGGATGCAGCAGTATGCTTTGGATATTGACCTGCCGGAGAGCCAGATCGTCATTGGCAAGGATGGGATGATTGAGGATATCCGTCCTGTGGTCAACGATATCTCGCATCAGATGATCGAGGAGTGCATGGTGGCAGCCAATGAGGCCGTCGATCGTGAGCTCAGCGGGCGCGGGATTCGGCTGATACACCGGTTGCACGAGCCGCCAATGGAAGACAAGTTGGAACTTCTCCGTGAGGAATTGCGCGACATGGGGTACCAGCCGGGTGATTTGCGGCAGAGGTCGAACTTGATGCAATTTGTCCAGCGTATCCGGAATACCCCCTTGGCGCATTCGGCCCAGATGGCGATCCTGCGCAGCATGAAACGGGCGATCTATTCTGCCAGGGATGGCGGGCATTTCGGATTGGCGAAGAAGTACTATGCTCATTTCACATCGCCGATCCGCCGTTACCCGGACCTTGTGATCCATCGGTTGCTGGCGTCTGCCCTTGAGCGGCGTACGACCCCGTACCGGCTTGAGGAACTGGACCGGCTGTCGCTTCATTGCTCCGATACGGAACGATCGGCCGAGCAGGCCGAGCGCGATCTTCTGGAGATAAAGAAGTATCGATTCCTCGCGCAGCAATTGGAGCAGGCCAAACCTCAGGAATATGAGGCGGTTGTGGTCAAGGTGGCGAATTTCGGGCTGTTCATCGAATTAGATGACCTGGATGTGCAAGGATTAGTGCATGTGTCCACTCTTTCAGAGCATTTTGTCCGTTTTGATCCCGGTGCACACGCCCTGAGGGTGGGGAAGGAAGTGTTCAAGGTGGGGACCCGGTTGCGGGTCTTACCCACGAGGGTGGATTTCGACAAGCGTAAGATTGACTTTGCGCCCGTGCGCCCGAAGTCCGCTGAAGTAAGGAAGCGCGGGGGGGGGGCTGCGGGCCATAGGAGGAGGCGGCAGAGATCATGATGAGGCGCTGGTTGCTGATGGCAGTTATCTTGTTGGCCGTTCGGTTACAGGCCATGGAATCGCTGGATGATGTGTCGAGCCGTTTTCAGGGGCAAGCAGCGCCGGTGCGGATGACCTACGACATTACCTACCGTTTTCTCGGCATGGAACTGGGTTATCTGGGGCGAATGGAACTGGTGAGCACGATGGGCACTTGGAAGCATGGGCGTACCGGCAAAGAGGTCCCGGCTGTTCTTGTGGATATTCGTGTGAGATCAAAGGATCACCTGAGAGGAGAAGGCGGCCGGACAAGGATCAATGACCGTATGGTTGCGGTTCTCGATGTGCCCGGAATGAACGCCCTGGTTTTTGCCAAGGAAATCGACCAGCAGTTGAATCCTGTTTTCGGGCGCAGTTCCGTCAGCCGGGCCGTGTCCTTTTATGACGCCCAGGGCGGTTTCATGGAGTACCGCAAGCGGGACTTGCTGACGGGTACGGTGAGTACAAACCTGACGGCGCCGGAGGCGTTGTACCGGCTCAGCCAGCAGGTCGGGACTATTCTTTCATTCCTTGACTTGAAATACCGCGGGGAGTCAACGGGCAAGTTGCCGGCTGATGCCGGGACCATTGCGGTCAACATGGAAGGCCGTGTTGTCCGGATCCGGCTCGATGCACAGGCAGGCTGCAGTCCGATTTGTCTCCGTCGGAACCGGTTCCGTGCCTTATACATTCGGACTGAACTGGAGAAAGGGGGGGGCGTTCGCGTCCGTGATTTCCAGGCTTGGGGGATACCCTTCTCCACTCTGGCTGGGGAAGTGGGGGATCCTGCGCTGACAGAGGCATCCAGAGCGGCTCCCGTGGATGCCTTGGTCCCGCTGGTTATGGATTATGAACTGGCGCTGGGGGCGGTTCGGGTCGTACTGGAGGAAAGCGAGATAGAGGCAGTTGCCGGTTCAGCGGCGGGCGGCAAAGGTCCAGACGCGGTGGGTCAGGAAGACACCGCTGCAGGCGATGGCTTCCGCGGACACCTTGGCCGGCAGGGGAGTGAAACCAAGCCGGTCATGGAAGAGCCACACCAGAATCTCTGATGCAGCGTATGCGCAAATCCAAGTGGCGAGGAAGCGCAGTGCCTGGGCTCGTGTGCCAGCCAGTGTGCGGCGTTCGAACGTCCACATCTTGTTGCCCAGAAAGCTGACCAGGCCGCCTGTTGGACGGCTGATCAGGTTGGCGATTACAGGCGGCAATCCTGCGAATCGGACCATAAGTCCATAAAGGCAGAAATCCGTCAGCGCGGCCGCCATGCCGATTGTCAGGTAGCGTCGAATCTGCAGGAGGATTTTCAGGGGCGGTCCTTGGCGTGCGGCTATTCGGGCTGTGAGATCAGGGAGCGCTGAATATGGGATCGGATCGCACCCTGTGTGGCAGGCAGAACGGCGCACCGGGTCGGCAAATCGGCTAGGGCGTCGAGTAGCGGATGATGGGCCAGATCCTGCCCGGTCGCGTTCTCAATGGCCTGGCTGAACTTGGCCGGATGTGCCGTGGCCAGGCAGATCATCGGCTCGTTCCTGCACAAATGCTGCTGCGCGACATGGATGCCAACGGCAGTGTGGGGGTCCAGAAGGTATCCGTACTGCTGGTGGAACGTGCGGATAGTGGCCAGGGTCTGCGCCGTGCCGACTGCTCCGGCTGAGATGAGGTCGTCCACGCGACCGTCAGGGAGAGGGGTTACAGTCAACCTCCCGGTTGTGCTGAAAGCCGCCATCTCTTCGCGCAGACGGATGGGGTCTTCTCCCAGCCGGTAGTAGAGGTACCGTTCGAAATTACTAGCCACCTGGATGTCCATGGACGGGCTGATGGTGGCGTGGACGCTCCCTTGCTTATACTCGCCGATATTGAAAAAGCGTGTCAAAATGTCGTTTTCATTTGTTGCCAGGATAAGCTGTCCGATGGGTAAGCCCATCCGCTGAGCGACATAACCGGCGAAGATATCTCCGAAATTCCCTGTCGGGACGGCAAAGCGTACGCGCTTGCAGGAGGTGAGCCGCATGACGCGGAAGGCGGCGAAGAAGTAGTAGACCACCTGCGCGAGCACACGGGCCCAGTTGATGGAATTGACGGTTCCAAGGAAATGACTGTCTTTGAACGAGAGATCGCTGAAGAGTTCCTTCATGATCCGCTGGCAATCATCGAAAGTGCCTTGCACGGCGATGTTGAAGACATTTTCATCCAGGACGCTGGTCATCTGGCGTTCCTGAGTCGGGCTGACACGGCCACGGGGGTGCATGACGAAGATGCGGATATGATCGCGACCCCTAACGCCGCAAATGGCTGCGCTCCCGGTGTCGCCACTGGTGGCGGCGAGGATGTTCAACTCGCGATTCCTCTGGTCCAGTATGTATTCAAAGATGTTGCCGAGGAACTGTAAAGCTACGTCCTTGAACGCAAGCGTCGGGCCATGGAAGAGTTCCAGGATGTGGATGTTGTTGACGCTTACAACGGGTGTTACGTCGGGGTGGTGGAAAGAGTGGTAGCTGCGATGGATGATGGCTTGAAGTTCATCCTGCGGGATGTCGCAGAACAGGCGCATGATTTCAAAGGCGAGATCGGTGTAGGAAAGGGATTGCCACGAGGGGAGCCGGTCTGCGACATAAGGGATTTCCGCCGGGAGTAGCAGGCCGCCATCCCGTGCGAGGCCCGTCATCACGGCATCACTGAATCCCAGGGGTGTCTGGCTTCCTCTTGTGCTGATATAGCGCATAGGTGGAACAACAAGTAATCTCGGATGTAAGCCGCGCCTGCTGCCTTCTTGCCGGTCGTCAGGCAGTATGCCGGGCACACTTTTCTGCGCCGGATGATTGCAGAACGGGAGGGATGAAACAAGCAGTTTTGCGGGTGTGCCCGAGGTGTGTCGCCTCAGGACCCCTTGGGGGATGGTCCGGCGGCGAATCGGCGAAGATATTTTACCGCCACTGTCAGATCGTTTGGCCAGGGTGCGGTTATCACGATCGGTTCCCCTGTAGAGGGGTGCCGGATTTCCAGTTGTTCGGCATGGAGTGCCGGCCGGGCCAAAAGCGGCTTTTCGCCTTCGGGTTTCAGTTTGTACCGTTTCTTCAGGCGGGAAAGAAGGAGAGGCAGTCCATTGCTATAGTCCGGATCCGCCACAAGTGGACAGCCGATTTCCCGCAAGTGGACACGGATCTGGTGGAGGCGACCGGTGAGAGGTTCGGCCCGGAGCAGGGAATACCCCCGGAAGTTCTCCAGCAGGCTGATGCGTGTGAGTGCGGGCTTCCCATGGGCCTGGTTCACCTCGGAGAGTCCGGGATGCCGGAGGCTTGGGGCCAGAGGAAGGTGAATGTCCATTTCGGGCTGTAGTGGAGTGCCTTCCACGAGGGCGAGATAGGCTTTCCGGGTTTGCCGCTGCTTGAACTGTGCTGCCAGTTGAACGAGCGCCCGTTTCGAACGAGCCAGAAGGAGAACTCCGCTGGTGCCGGCATCCAGGCGGTGAACATTGGCCAGATAGGTCAGCGTGCGCTCTATCGCCCAGGGGCGCTTATCGCGAATCCCTGTGTGCAGTAGCCCTATGAGATTCTGCCGGTGCCGATCCCAGCGGTCGGGTGCGGTCAGCATGCCTGCGGGCTTGTTGACTGCAATGAGGTCGTCATCCTCATGCAGGACTTCAATCAGGGGTAGAGCCCCACCCAGACGAAGAACAGGGTGAACCGTTTTTTTCATGTGCCTGCCTGTGCCAGTCTGGTCTTCATGCGGGTAAGACATTCCTCAAGATCCTGTACACGGAACGGTTTTGCAAGAAAATCGGTAAAACCTTTCTCCTGATATTCCGAGGAGAGCGTTTCCTTGGAAGAGCCGCTTGCTACAATCGTGTAAACCTGCGGGCTGATCGCGCGGAGTTTCTCGCAGGTTTCGAGTCCGCCCATGCCATGGACGACAAACAGGTCAAGGATGACAGCCGCATAAGGTGCGGCTGAGGTATTCGCCTGGGTATACAGAGCAATTGCGTCCTCACCGCAAGGCGCGAAATCCGGGGCAAACCCCATTTTCCTTAGAACAATGGAATATATTTTGCAGAGTGCCTGATCGTCCTCGAGAACGAGAATACGCGGATTCATTGAACCGGGAACGTAACAGATGTCCAATTCCCTGTCGAGGGTTACTCGTTCCTAGATTGTGTGGACAAACAAGCCGTCACGGAGCTTGGGTTCAAACCATGTGCTCTTGGGAGGCATGATGCCGCCAGCATCCGCGATATCCAGCATTTGCTGTACGGTTGTCGGGTGCATTGAAAAAGCGACAGTTGCCTCTCCAGTCTGGACGCGTTGTTCCAGTTCATGTGTTCCACGGATTCCGCCTGAGAACTCGATGCGTTTGCTGGTGCGGGGATCGGAGATTCCGAGTATTGGCCCCAGGAGGCGCTCTTGAAGGACGGTTACATCCAGCCGATCCTCTGGTTTGGCGCCAGTGGGCACGGACCACGAAAGATTATACCACTTGCCTTGCAGGTACATACAGGCGGTGCCCGGGCGGGAGGGCGAGGGCGTGGACGCGTCGGAGATATGGAAGAGCGGAGTAACTTTCTCCAGGAAGGCCGCTGTCGTGAGTCCGTTCAAATCCTTCACAAGCCGGTTGTAAGGGAGAACCTGAACTTGGCTGGCGGGAAACAGGACGCCGAGAAACCAGTTGTATTCCTCGCTGCCGTCGTGGTGGCGATTCGCGGCGCGGCATTCCTTTGCCACACGGGATGCCGCGGCTGCACGGTGATGTCCATCCGCGATATAGGCGGCCGGAACATCCGCGAAGAGTGCCATGAGGGTCGCGGAATCAGGACAAGTCCAGCCAGTATGACCGATACCGTCGGCAGCGACGAAATCAAACAGAGGATGGGTTTGTTCAATGGTGGCGACCAGTCGGTCGATTTCCGGTTTGTCCCGGTAGACCAGGAAGACAGGACCAGTCTGGGCTTTCAAGGTCTTAATGTGGCGCGTCCGGTCATCTTCCTTATCCTGCCGTGTCTTTTCATGGGTCTTGATGATGTGGTGGTCGTAGTCAAGGGTGGAACAGCATGCCGTGATGCCGCGCTGCACATGGGTACCCATGGTCTGGCGATAAAGGTAGAGGTGTGCGGCGGTATCGCGCAACAGGGTCTTTTCCTGTTCGAAACGGATCAGGTTTCCGTGGCCGCGTGCATAGACTGCCTCGGAATACGGATCGGTACTGTCCGGCATTCCGATTTCGGCACGTGAGACATGGAGAAAACTGTATGGGTTCCCTTCCGCCAGGATGCGTGCCTCCCGGGTATCGACGACATCGTAGGGGACGGATGCAACTCGTGATGCCAGATCAGGCCGGGCTCGCAGGGATTGAAGGGGTCGGATATTCATCGTCATATCTCCTTGGTCATTACATGCAGGGCCGCCATTGTGTCACTCTCATGGGGTAAGTCAAGCCCTGTGCGGCGAATGAATTATGTGCCATTGTCAAATGCGGTGGATTGACCTATCTTTCGAACAGGCTGCATCATGAGAGTTGTTCTGATTATTGTGTTGGTGTTTGTCGCCCTCTCGATTGTCGGGTATTTCGCCGACAAGAAACGAAGGGAGGCACTTGCGGCGCTTGCCGCCCGACTGGGGTTGCGGTTCAGTGTGGACCACGACCATACGCTAGCATCACAAATGGCTTTTCTGGACAAGCTGGCGAGGGGGGAGAACCGGTATGCGTTCAATGTCATGAGGGGTTCCTTCCGGAACTACCCGGTGATTGCCGGTGATTTTCATTATGAGACTCACTCCACGGATTCCAAGGGGCGTCGCCAGACCCATCATCATTACATCAGTTTTTACCTGTTGGTGATGCCTGCGCATTTTCCGGAACTCACCATTGGACGGGAAAGCTGGCTATCCAAGATCGCGCAGGCATTCGGCTACGACGATATCGACTTCGAGTCCCATGAGTTTTCCCGGCGTTTCTGCGTCCGTTCCCTCGACCGGAAGTTTGCCTATGATGTGTGCAATGCGCGCATGATCGAGTATCTGCTTGGGAATCCGGATGTTTCGATCGAGATCGAGAAGTCCTCGCTGGCCATGCTCTTTGACTCGCGGATGGATGTGGCGAAGGTGGAGGCAAACCTGAACCGGCTTGTAGAGATACGGACCCGCATACCGGATTATCTTTTTGCAGCGAGGGGCGCATGATTATTTGTGTAATCGGTATGCTCATTCTCATGCCCCCTGGCCTGTTTGTCATTCTTACCTATAACAGTCTTGTCAGTCTGCGGAACCATATTCGGGAGTCCTGGGGCAACATTGACACGGAATTGAAACGCAGGTACGACCTTATTCCTAACCTTGTTGCCACCGTTCAGGGGTATGCAACGCATGAGCGCGAGGTGCTGCAACGCGTTACGGAATTGCGGAGCCGATGTGTGGCGAACAACGGGACACCCGGGGAGCAGGCGACTGACGAGACCAAGCTCGTTGCGGCAATCCAGCAATTGCTGGTCGTTGTGGAACGCTATCCTCAGCTCAAGGCAGACCAGCATTTCCTGGCTCTGCAGAAGGAACTGGTGAATACGGAGGATCGGATCCAGGCGGCGCGGCGTTTTTTCAACGGCAATGTGCGGGACTACCGGAACCGGAGGGAAACCTTTCCAAGCAGCCTTGTTGCAGGACTGTTCGGCTTTGGGCCGGAAGGTTTTTTCGACGTGCCGTCTGCCGTTCGGGAAGTGCCTGAAATCGGGCGGCTCTAGCCGACACGGTCAAAGCCATCGCCGTTTCTGCATCCAGTGGTGGAGGTGCGGCAACCAGTCGGGCGCATGAGGCACGCCCAGGCTGAATCCGAGGCTGAAGCCGTGTCCACCGGTGGGGTGACGCAGCAGTTCGGCATCGACTCCTGCCTTCTGCAAGGCTTTCAGAAGCATCAGGCTGTTCTGGACGGGAACGCCGGGGTCGTCATCCGCATGCACAAGGAAGGCCGGGGGAGTGTCTGCTGTAACGTGCAGTTCACCCGAATAGCGGCGGACCTGATCCTCCGGCGGATTGGTTCCGAGCAGGTTGTTGCAGGAGCCTTTGTGCGCATAGGGCGGCAGGAAAGTCACGACCGGGTAGGCGAGGATCTGGAAACAAGCCCTGGCTTCGACCCCTGCATAGGGCTGTCCGGCAGGTCCCGCTTTCCCGGGGTGCAAGGCGGCGGTCAGGGCCAGATGGCCGCCAGCGCTGAACCCCATGATTCCGATTTTGGAGGGGTCCAGTTTCCATGCGGCAGAGTTCGAGCGGGCGACGCGCAGGGCCTGCCATGCATCGAGCAAGGGCAGGGGCGGTTCGGTGATGCGTCCTTCGGGGAGCCGGTATTTCAGGACAAGGGGGGTGATTCCCCAATTCGCAAGCCAGCGGGCTATGGTGTGGCCTTCCCATGTGATGGAGACCCCCGCATAGCCGCCGCCCGGACAGACGACCACGGATGTGCCGTTCGGGCAGGGTGGGAAATAGACCGTGACCGTGGGTGTGCCGACCGAGTGGATAAAAGTGCTTGGTGACAAACTTCCCTCTTCATCCCCTGCGTCGGGCGCCTGGGGCAGGGTCGGGAAGAGAGGGATTTCGATGTATTTCATAACTGTTAAGAGTTTTCCTTATGTTACGCTATTTTCTGGCTGGCAGTGTTTATACCACCGTTACTTTGTGCATGCAGTTTAAAAGTCCGGCAAGGAGGATGGGTTTTCTGCTCTGCAATCCGTCCGTTTTGATAGAGGGTAGCGGGAGTGGCGGGATCGCTATTGCCTGCCAGCGTTCCGGTGTGATACAGGGAACTGCATCCATCACGGCTTGCCTGAAAGGACGCGCGATATGCGAGAGGATCTTGTTGCGGAAGCGATAGCAGGACAGGTGGATCAATGGTTGCCGGAGATCCGTTCCCTGCGCCGCACACTGCATGCATGCCCCGAGATTGCGTTGCAGGAAACAAAAACACGGGACGTCCTGATGGGTTGGCTCAGTCGCTTGCCCCTGGATTTTGCATCGCCGATTCTGGGCACGGATGTGGTCGCGACGCTGGACGTTGGAGCCCGGAGGACGGTGGGGTTGCGGGCCGACATGGATGCGCTGCCCATTTCGGAGCAGACGGGGCAACCGTACCAGTCTGCATTCCCCGGCATGATGCACGCCTGCGGGCATGACGGGCATATGGCGATCCTGGCGGGTTCGGCCGCTGTACTCTGTGCCGTGCGTGACCGCCTGGAATCCAACGTTCGGTTCATTTTCCAGCCGGGTGAAGAGGTGGTGTGTGCCGGGCGAGACCTGGTGTCCAAGGGGGTGTGCGACGGATTGGACGAAGTATATGCGTTGCATGCCCAGTCGGCTTTCCCGGTGGGGCAGATTGTTTCCAGGCCGGGTCCGTTTTTTGCCGCGGCGGGTTTTTTCGAGTTCGAGTTCCGCGGCATGGGGTGCCATGGGGCGACGCCCGAAGCGGGACGAAATCCGATACCGGTGGCTTCAGCCGTTGTGACGCGTCTGGAGGCGCTGCACAAGCGTTGGAACCAGACAAATGGTGTGGTCATCAGTGTCTGCCGTGTGACGGCGGGGTCGATGAACAACATCATTCCGGGTGTCGCACGAGTGGGGGGGACCTTCCGTTATCTGGATGCGGCAGACGGGTTGGCTGTGCAGGCGGAGATGAGGGCGGTTGCGGAGGAATTGGCGCGGGAGGCTGGCGTGGAAGCGGACATCGAGTTCGAGGTTCCTTACCAATTGCCGGTCATCAATGACAAGGCGGTGTTTGAGCGTTGCGCACGGCTGGCCCGGCGATACCTGCCTCCGGAATCCTTTCTTGAGGCTCCGGCTCCTGCAATGATTGGTGAAGACTTCGCATTTTATCTCATCGGCCGGCCTGGGCTCATGTTCTGGCTTGGCATGGGGGTGGGGTCTCCCAGCTTGCACAGTCCGGAATTTGATTTCACGGATGAGTCCCTCCGTAACGGGGTAAACCTGTTTTGCCTGCTGGCGGCGGGCCTGCGGGCATAAGGCGGCCACCCTGACATGTCGTTTCCATGCCCTGCCAGGGCGAAAAATGCCTTTATGATCCTTCCTGGTTAAGATAAAGTCGCGGTTTTACACGTGTTTTCAGGGATGGTGGATTACGCATGAAGACGGAAACCAAGTTGAGGATCCTTTCCGGGATTCAGCCTTCAGGGAAACTGCACCTCGGCAACTATTTTGGCATGATGCGGCCTGCTCTTGAGTTGCAGGAGCAGGGGGATGCCTATCTCTTTATCGCGAATTACCATGCGCTGACAACGGTGTCCGACCCGGCAATCCTGCGGGCCAATTCGCATGATGTGGCCTTGGATTTCCTAGCCTGCGGGCTCGATCCGAAGAGGACGGTCTTTTTCCGGCAGAGTGATGTTCCCGAGGTGACCGAACTGACATGGCTGCTTTCCGTCGTTACGCCGATGGGTTTGCTTGAACGTTGCCATTCCTACAAGGATAAGGTGGCCAAGGGGATCGCAGCCTCGCATGCATTGTTCAGCTATCCGGTCCTGATGGCCGCGGATATCCTGGCTGTGCAGTCCACCACGGTGCCGGTTGGCCGTGACCAGAAACAGCATGTGGAGGTGACGCGTGACATTGCCATCAAGTTCAATCTTCAGTTTGGAGAGGTGTTTCGGATTCCCGAGCCGGTTATCCGTGATGAGGTGGCGGTGGTTCCCGGGTTGGACGGTCAGAAGATGTCCAAGTCCTACAGCAACACCATAGAGATTTTCGGGAGCGAGAAGGAGACGCGGGCCCGGTGCATGCGGGTGGTTACCGACAGCAAAGGACTGCAGGATCCCAAGGACCCCTCGACTTGCAATGTTTTCGCATTGTACCGGTTGTTCGCCTCCGATGTCGAACGGCAGGAGATGGAGTCGCGGTACCGTACTGGCGGATATGGATACGGAGACGCAAAGAAGAAGTTGTTTGAGATTCTTTGGGCCTATTTCGAGCCGTTCCGCCGGCGGCGGAAGGAGTTGGAGCAGGATCCGGGGTATGTGGAATCCGTGTTGCGCGATGGCGCGTCCCGGGCGCGTGCCGAGGCACGCAAGACGCTGGATGCGGCGCGTCGTGCCGTGGGCTTGGAGTGATTCCCCTGCGTAGTCCGGCGGAAGGAAGGATGCGATGAGCCAGTTGGTTGTTCAAGACGATTACAAGGTGCAACTCGAGATATTCGAAGGGCCGCTGGACTTGCTCCTGTATCTGATCAAGCGGGATGAACTCGACATCTACAATATTCCCATCGAGCGAGTGACCACTCAATACATGGAATATCTTTCCGTGATGAAGATGCTCGACCTGAACATCGCGGGCGAGTTTATTGTGATGGCCGCCACGCTGATGATGATCAAGAGCCGGATGCTATTGCCTGTGGATGAGCGGCCTGACCTGGAGGAGGAAGAGGAGGATCCGAGGTGGGAACTGGTCCGTCAACTGATTGAATACAAGAAGTTCAAGGAGGCGGCCTCGCATCTTCAGATCCGGGAGTACGAGCAGGAGAATGTGTTCACGCGCGGCCAGGATCCCCTTGTTGTCCCGGAGCCGGAGCCCGCGGGCGTCGGATTGGGGGACGTCAGTATCTTCGATCTGATTGCGGCCTTCAACGAAACGCTGAAGCGGGTCAAGGTTGTCGATTTCGGGGAGATTGTCGACGACCGTTTCACGGTGGTAGACAAGATCGAGCACATCCTGGGAACGGTACGGGGCAGCCGGAAGGTGGTCTTCAGCAGCCTTTTTGCGGATGCGGCTTCCCGGTATGAGATCATATGCACATTTCTGGCCTTGCTGGAACTGATTCGGCTGCGACAGGTGGCTGCGCAGCAGGAGGGAGATTTTGGCGAGATCATGATTGGCGAGGTGGTGGAAGCGTAGGCGGGGTTCGGTTCAGGATTCCGAGTCTTGTTTGTGATGAATCCGAAGACGGGAAATGAAGCGATGGAAACGCAAGTGGAACTCAAGCAGGTGCTGGGCGCGATCATCTTTGCCGCGCGACAGCCATTAACGGTCGGGGCCATACGCAAGGTCCTTCAGGAAACGGCGCAGGCATGTGGCGAGGAAGCGGTCGCGTTTGCCTCGGCACGCGAGTCGGATATCAAGGAGGCGCTGGCCCGGTTGCAGGCGGACTGCGAAAGCCAGCGGGTTGGCTTTGATCTCGTGGAGAGCGCCGAGGGATACCGGTTCCAGAGTGACCCGTCCGCCGGGCTGTGGGTGAGGCACATGCTGGATGTGGGTAAGCCGACGCGGCTCTCGCGTCCGGCGCTGGAGACCCTGGCGATTATCGCATATCGGCAGCCGATTACCCGTGCGGAAATCGAGGGGGTACGCGGCGTGACGGTGGATCATGTTCTGCGAATGCTGATGGAGATGCAATTGATCAAGATCGTTGGGCGCAGTGAACTGCCGGGGCGTCCGATGTTGTACGGGACGACGCAAGTCTTCCTGGAGCATTTCGGGTTGAAGAACGTCAAGGATTTGCCGGGTATTGGTGAACTGGCAAGGATGGATACGCAGCGGCAGCAGGCGGTGGCGCAGGCCTCGGCACCGGTTGTGACGGAGCCGCGGACGGTGGTCGCGGCCGCGCCGGAAAAGGAATCGGGAGGGGAAGGCGCATGAACGTCGGAGACCTGAGGAAGAAGATCGATCAGATTGACGAGGAACTTATACGGCTTCTAAATGAGCGAACCGGTTGTGCGCTCGAGATCGGCAAGCTCAAGCAGAAGGACGGTCAGGGTGTGTACGTGCCTGCGAGGGAGAAGGAGGTGCTGGCACGGGTCACATCGCTCAGTCAGGGGCCGCTCAAGCCTGAATCGCTTCGGGCAATCTACCGGGAGATCATGTCGGCGGCGTTGGCGCTAGAAAAGAACCTGAAGGTTGCATACCTTGGGCCGCCTTCGACATTTTCCCACCAGGCCGCCCGCGGCCGCTTTGGTGCCAGTGTGGAATACTATTCCTGTGAGACCATCAGTGACGTGTTTGACGCTGTCGAGAAAGGAATGGCCGACTACGGGGTTGTGCCGGTCGAAAACTCCACGGAGGGTGCGGTAACCTTCACGCTGGACCGATTGGCGGAAACTCCGCTCAAGATTTGCGCTGAGATTTACCTGCCGATCTCGCAGTGCCTGCTTTCCATGGTGGCGAGGGAGAGGATTGAGAAGCTTTACAGCCATCCCCAGGTTCTGGGGCAGTGCCGGCAGTGGCTTCAGCGCGAGATGTCGGGAGTGGACATGATCCCCGTGGCCAGTACGGCGCGGGCGGCTGAACTGGCGGCCAAGGAGCCCAACAGCGGCGCGCTTGCCAGCCGGCTCGCGGCGGAAATCTACGGGCTGCGGATCCTCGAGTCCGATGTGCAGGATATGAGCGGGAACACGACACGGTTTGTCGTGCTTGGACACGGGTACGGCCAAAAGACGGGAAACGATAAGACGTCCTTGTGTTTTGCCGTCCAGCATAAGGCCGGTGCCTTGTACGGTGCGCTGGAGTCGTTCAAGAAGTTCGGGCTCAATATGACAAAGATCGAATCGCGCCCGAGTCGGAGCAAGGCTTGGGAGTACTTCTTCTTTGTGGACCTGGAAGGTCATCCGACGGATGAGCCGGTGACGAAAGCGCTGGCGGATATATCCGGCCATTGTGTGTATATGAATGTGCTGGGTTCCTACCCGAGATCCCGGTAAGTGTTAAAGGAGAAAGGTATGCCAGGTTTCAGTGATTTGGCGCGTTCCTGGGTCAGCGGGCTTGGAGTCTACGAGCCTGGACGGCCCATTGAGGAGGTCGCGCGGGAGATGGGTTTTGCTTCCGCCGATGACATCATCAAGCTGGCGTCCAACGAGAATTCGCTGGGGCCATCCCCGAAGGCCGTGGTGGCCATGCGGGCGGTGGCGCGGCGAATGCACCTGTATCCCGACGGCGGGGCCTTTTACCTGCGGGAGGCCCTTGCGCGGAAGTTACATGTCAAGCCGGGTCAGTTACTGATCGGCACAGGCAGTAATGAGTTGATCGAGTTTATCGGCCATGTTTTCCTGGGCGAGGGGATGAATCTGGTTATGGCGGACCGGGCCTTTGTGGTCTACAAACTGGTTGGCGATATGTTTCGGGCGGGGACGGTCCTGGTGCCCATGCGTGAGTTCACACATGATCTCGATGCCATGCTTGCGGCCATCACGGGTGAGACCCGGGTTGTCTTCATCGCGAACCCCAACAATCCAACCGGCACAATGGTGGGCGGTGCGGAACTGGAATCCTTCCTGCACAGGGTTCCGGATCATGTGATCACCGTGCTGGATGAGGCGTATATCGAATTGTTGGATCCCGCCCTGCAGCCGGACACGTTGCGATACGTGCGGGAGGGGCGCAACGTGATTATCCTGCGAACCTTCTCGAAGACATACGGTCTGGCCGGCTTGAGGATCGGGTATGCCGTTGCGCCGGAGGAATGCATCCATCTGATGCAGAGGGTGCGGCAGCCTTTCAATACCACGGCCATGGGGCAGGCGGCTGCCCTTGCCGCACTGGAGGACGAGGAGCATGTCGAGCGCACCCGGAGGCTTGTAAAGGATGGTCTGGTGGACTTCGAGAAGGCATTCCGGAAGATGGGTCTGGAGTTTGTGCCATCCGTGGTTAACTTCATCCTTGTCAAGGTCGGGAAGGGACGGGAGGTCTTCGAGGCGATGCAGAAGCTCGGGGTCATTGTCCGCCCCATGGATCCGTACCGTCTTCCGGATCACATCCGGATTACGGTGGGAACGCGGGTGCAAAACCGCCGTTGTCTCCGGGCCTTGGAGACGGTGTTGGCGGCGCGTGCAGGAGGACAGGCAACGGCATGAAGACGGTTGCGGTCATCGGTTTGGGTCTGATGGGAGGTTCGCTGGGCCTGGCGTTGCGGCGGCGCGGCCTAGCCCGGGTTAAAGGCTATGCACGTCGCAAGGCGACGATGGATGCAGCCCTTGCGATGGGTGTTGTGGATGAGGTTGCGGGCACCCCGCAGACGGCCGTGGAAGGGGCACAGATTGTCGTTGTGTGCACCCCCGTTCTGGCGATCCCCGAACTGGTGCATTCGTTTTTGCCGGCCCTGGAATCGGGGACTGTTATTACCGACGTAGGGAGCACGAAGACCGAACTGACGAATCGGATCGCGCCTGTTCTCGCAGGCCGACCGGTGGAGTTTGTGGGAAGTCATCCCATGACGGGATCCGAGAAGACGGGTATCGCGGTGGCGCGTGCGGACCTCTATGAAGGTTCGGTTACCGTGGTGACTGCGGGAGAAGGTGCCGGATCGGGGGTCGATGTCGTGAGCCGGATGTGGCGCGATGTTGGGTGCCGGGTGGTGCGGTTGGCGCCGGAGGATCACGATGCGATTGTGGCCAGGACCAGTCACCTCCCGCATCTGGTCGCGAGTTTGTTGGTAACGGCGACCGGTGGGATGGACCGGGATAAGTTTCTTGCGTTGTGCGGTCCGGGATATCGCGACACCACCCGTATTGCGGCGGGGAGCCCTGATATGTGGCATGACATCGTGAGGAGCAATCGTGCGGAGATTCTGTCTGCGCTTCGTGGATTCCAGGGGGAACTGGCGGGATTGATCGCAGATATAGAGGCGGGCGATTTCGAGGCTGTGCGTGAGCAACTCGAGAAAGGCCGCAGGCTTCGGGAGCAGATTACTTCCTGATCCGACCGCTGCGAAGCACGGCTGCAAGGACCCATGCATATTGCGTGGTCCAGCAGATTGCCATGGCCAAGCTTCCAGGCAATTCGTTTCTGGGCAGGATCCGGTTGATCCATGGATGCAGGAAAAAGATGTTCATCCATGGATTGGCGTAAATGCTTTCAGGGAATCCAGCGTACCGCAGGAGGCTGGGGATTGCCGCTACGATTCCGCATCCCCAGGAGATCAACAGCCATGTCCGGGTTGCCGTCGCCAGCTTTTCGCGTGCATTCCAGGCGGCGAGGATTCGGGGTGCCAGGAGAACCATGCCGGTTGCGGTGCCAATGGCGAAATGCAATGGGGCGGAGGCCATCAGCCGGACTCCCTTCTTGCGATTTCACGCCAGCCGATGAAAAGCAAGCAGGCCCCCGTCAGCAGGAGTCCGACCGCATACCAGGATGAGTCGGTTTCGATCTGGTCGATGGAGTAATGCCAGAAGAAGAGGTTCATTCGCGGGTCGATGGACCATCGGAGGTAGAGATCCGATCGACCAAACAAGCGGGGCAGATCAGGGACGACGGCCCAGAGGGCTCCCAGCAGCATGGCGAACGGGGTCAGGGTCAGGAAGGCGATGTCTGCCCGACCCTTGCGGCGGGCATAAACTGCCATGGCCACGGCGAAAGGTATGAGAGAACCGATGAGGATCTGGTTCATGTTACTGCTGCCTCCGTTCTGCGGGGGGGGGTGAAACCCAGGGACGGAGTTCTTTCGCCCTGGCAAATGCCTGATCCGCCCTGCCATGCTGCCGTAGGGCTCGCCGGACAAGCCCCAGGTCATACCACAGCCTGTAGTTGTTCGGGTCGTACGCGGCAGCTTGCGTCATGAGGTTTTCCCCAAAGACGCACAGGTCCACGCGTTGCGTCGCAAGGCCGGCATCACACGCGGTCCGGCCCGACATATACCACGCATGCCAGCTGGTGGGCGCCCAGTTCAGTGCGCGCCGCAATTCCGCAGGTGAAAGGTTGGCCAGAAGGCTGTAGGAGTCCAGGCGCTGCAACGAAGACATCGGGCCTATTGACAAGATCATGCAGCCCAGCAGGGTGACAGCCGCTGGTATCAGGCGCAGGCGGAACCGGCATATGGTTTCATGCATGGACGGTGGAACGAAAAGAAGGCCGGCAAGTGATGCCAGGACGATGGCATAGAGCGGTTGACGCGCCGGGAAATCGACGGCGTTGTGGACGGCTGCCGTCAGGAAAGCGCCGATGACGGCAACCGGGAAAACTTGTGACTCCGGAGCGCAGGCCCTGAAATGCATTCTACGGGTCGCCGCCGCCAGCAGGGCGATGGCGAGTCCCGCACCGATCAGGCCGCCTTCAGCAAGCAGTTGTGCGTATTCGTTTTCCGCATTGACCAGCCATTTTCCGGAAGTGTGGCGGTGAATGGGGTATGTCATGCGCAGGGCATTAGCGCCACTTCCGATCACCGGGTAGTAACAGGCTGTTCGAAGGGTTTCACGCCATTCCTGCAGCCGGGTTTGGACGCTACCGCTGGTGTTCGGCTGGCGAAATTCGTCCAAACGGTCCCGGAGCGCGGGAGTGGTACGATAGAGAATGATCAGGATTCCCAATGCCAGGATCAGGCAAACGATACCGGCCGCCCGGCTTCTCCGAAAGATGATCCATGCCGCGGTTGCGCCGGTGCCGATCAGGAAGGCGAGGATGGCTCCACGCGACAGGACCATTACAAGGGAAAAAGTCATGCAGCCCAGGAGGGCAGCCATGCCAAGAGCGGTCTTCCACTGGCGGCGACGAAAGGCGTCTTCGGAAAGCGCCAGGGCGACCGGGCAGAGGATGGCGAGGAAGCCCGCGAAATGGTTGCGGTTGATAAAGCATCCTACAGGGCCCGGCAAAGTCGGCGGGATTGGAAGAGTCCACCAAAGCGTATTTTCCTGGGGAATTACCCATTGCCCGATGTAGCCGCCGATGGCGATGAGGCCGCCTGTGCACGCGAGGAAGACCAGGTAGGCTCTCTGCCACCGTGCCGGGAGGCTTGCGGCGCAAAGGGCTGATCCGAAAGCAGCGCCTAGAAGCAGGAACATGCGGAGGGTGCCTGCACGGTTCCGGCTGAGGCAGAACCAAGGGGTTCCATCCTCAAAAAAACCGACACGAGCGGCTTCCTGCAACAGTGTGGTCGCTGTATGGTTCTGACTGGCCCGCAGACGGCCGATCAGGGGATCCAGAAGCGGAGGGAGAGGGATTGCGCTGAAGAGGATTAACAGCAGAATCAGCGCCATCAGGACTTCGAGGGTTGCCGTTGTGGGTGAAACAGACGAAGGGGGCGGGGAGGGTTGGGCCTGCCGCAGGCGCGGCAGGCCCCAAGTGAGTGTGAAAGCGAGGGAGGTGAAGATGGCGACCATGCAAACCGTACTTGGGAAGATGCCTCCACCTAGCAAGGCAAGAAGAAGGATGGTCAGTTGCAGGGTGCAAAATATCAGGGCAGGATTCATGGTTCCGAAGGGCCATCGTATACCGAAACATTTCCGGACGTAAACAGGAGTCGTGCGCCAGGGGGGACTTTGCCTTCGCCGGCGACGGTAATAAAGTACACTTTTGGATTGGATCCGTACCAATCTGTGGAGGTGTCCGGCAGGACAATCCATTGCCGCAGGTAGTTGGTGATATCCCTCACATCCTTATGCACGGGACCCGTCAACAGCGGGAAGGGCATCGGTTTCAATGCCGGCTGGCGGGACTGGAAAACATTGAAGCGCGGACATCCGTCGAGGTAGGCTTGCATACGCGTCCGGGTGCGGCCCGGGGCCTCGATCCTGTAGGGTCCCAAGGGGTCAAGCTGGTTTAGGAATCTGGCGGCGCGGACGACATCGCGAGAGGGTGAATCCGCTGACTGGTGAACGATAATTGTGACGGCAGGAATCATCACGGCAGCTACGATTGCGGCATATGCACAGCGATGGCTGTGGGGTGGGATTCGGGTTATCAGTTCGTCCAGCCCGATTGCCGCAGGATAGGCAACGAAAAGGACGGCAATCAGGGATCCATACATGAAGTCCGTGCATACGGCGGGCAGGGCAAACAAGGCCATCATGGTCATGGCTCGTCCGGCAGGTGTCCCGTGAACCGGGAGAAAAACAAACGGAAGTCCGATCAGGGAAAAGGGGAACAGGAAGGCTAGTCGTGTTGCCAGCCGGACCGCCATGTTCAAAGGGGAATATTGCGCCAGCATGAATCCCGCACCCAGAGATGCCAGGGCGAACAGGCAAGGCAGGCCCATACGCCAGATAAGGGCCAAGCCTTTTGGAGGATGGGTGGCGGATGGGGCCGGAGGGAAAAAAAGGACTCCTGCCAGGAAGGCGATCGGAATGGCGGCGACGGCAACCATTCCCGCCTTGTGAGACAGGCAAAGCAGGATGGCACACCATGCCGCCGCCAGCAAGGTCTTGCCGCGCATCTTGTGAAGAAGACCCAGTGCAAAGAGCGGCAGCAGGGCCATGAAGAGTCCGCGTCCTGTCGCCCAGAAGTTATAACGGAGAAAAACGGGCGAAAATACATACAGGAAGGCCATCCACAGGGAAGTGGATGGTTTTGTGAATACATGGCGCGCCAGGGCGGTGGCAGAAGTCAGTCCGATGGCTCCGGAAACGAGGGAGAGGAGGTAAGAACTCCAATCCACACTTGCACCGCTCAGGATGGATATCGAGGCAAGCAGAAGGGGTTGTGCGCTCGGGTAGGAGCGAGGGGTGAATCCAAGCAGGGACACAGGATGGATGAGCCAGGGAACGGACCGTTCGACCTTCACTGCGCCAGCTAGATCCTGCCACTTATAGGTGTCGATTCCGGCAATTGGGGTGAACGGGATGACCAAGAGGGCGAATCCCGCCGCCATGAATCCCATGGGCGAAAAGGCTGAGCTGATGGATCCGTTTTCGGTTGTGGGGCGCAGGCGGATGTCACGCAGGAGGGAGAGGATGAGGACGATGGTGAACACCACAACATGAAAAACCGTGAGGGGGCCGGCTGATATCGGGATATGGACCAGATGGAGAAGGACTGGTGCGGCTACTCCCGTTGATACAAGGCACACGCCCGCTATGGCCAGTGTCAGGACCGTGTCGGCATTCCGGCATAGGTTCCGGGCCAGAAGCCATGGGTTGACGATGAGGCCCAGCGCTAGTGCCAGATTCGAAAGCAAAGGCATAGGGCGTCCTCCCGGGAATCAGAGGCCCGAGGGACTTTCCTCAGGGGGGCGTGGGGGTTTCGGAGGCTCGGGGCGGGGGCCTGGAGGTGGGGAAGGCTTTTCAATCCGGTACACATTCGCCCTCAAGGCTGATAACGGATCAGTGTCCTGAAGGCCCATGGTCGGATCCATCCGGATTTCAGGGGCCAGATCCAGTCGATGCTGGTCGAGCAGAACAATCGGGAACTCCACTATACGGGCTTCAAAAGGAATGACTTGGTAAGGGAATTCATCCTGTGACAATCGGTCAGGGAAGACTGCATGCAATTCACCCTGATCTTGATGGCTCGGTGCATTGGTGGAGTCTGCATCCATTTCTGCCGCAGGTGGATGCGCTTCAGGGAGATGGCCTGCTGGTGCCGGTCCCTTGCGATCGGTTTGTGCAGCGGGAGAGTTATTCACGCTGGTGGAAGTGGTCAATTGGGTATATTGAGAAAGATCAAATGCGGCAGGAGCCGGCTGTTTTCTGACATGCATAACTGTGGCCAGAAGGATTGACGCGAAAAAGGCAACGGCAACGCCCCCCCATATCATCCATTTCTTTCTAGCGTTCACAATGTTGCTCCCGGTTATCAATCATTCAGGTCGCCAAGATGATCTTTCCCGCAATTATCCCTGCCGTTGGCACGGGTGTCAATGGTGGAGTAGGGCTGTGTTCATGGATTGATGTCGGGAATGCAGGAGTCATCCCAGCAAGAAACCGTTGCCAGTATGTGCAAGGATTTCGTAAGGTTGGACTTATGGGAGAGTGAACGTATGGGTAATACATTTGGACAGGTTTTCCGGGTGACAACATTTGGGGAGTCCCATGGGCCCGTTGTCGGAGCCGTGATTGACGGATGTCCCGCGCGGTTGGAGTTGTGTGAGTCCGATATTCAGCCGCAGCTGGATCGACGGCGTCCGGGGCAGAGTGATTTAACCACACCGCGCGGGGAAGCGGACCGTGTGCAGCTTGTTAGCGGCGTAGAGAAGGGAGTGACGCTGGGATCGCCCTTGACGGTTCTTGTGGCAAACCGGGACACAAAACCGGAAGACTATGGCGAGATGGTTGCAGCGCCGCGGCCCTCCCATGCCGATTACAGCTACAAGATGAAATACGGTGTTTTGGCGTCCAGTGGCGGGGGACGTGCAAGTGCAAGAGAAACGGTAGGCAGGGTTGCTGCAGGCGCTATTGCCGAGAAACTGCTCAGGGTCCGATACGGGGTGGAAATTGTTGCGTGGGTGGAATCCGTTCAGGATCTGTGCGTGTCCGAGCCCGATGTTGACAAGTTGACGCGGGCCGCGGTGGATCGGACGCCGGTACGTTGTCCCGATGCCGAGGTCGCGCAAAAGATGGCGGATCGGATCCGTGAAGCCAAGGCGGGTGGTAATTCGCTGGGCGGGGTGGTTGCGTGTGTGTGCCGTCATGTGCCTGCGGGCTGGGGAGAGCCGGTGTTTGACAAGTTGAGTGCAAGATTGGCGGCGGCAATGATGTCCATTCCTGCGACCAGGGGTTTCGAGATAGGGCTGGGGTTCCGGTCCACCCGAATGAGCGGTTCGGACCATAATGACCGGTTTGTCCGTAAGGGGGACCGGTTAGGAACGGCCACCAACCGGAGTGGCGGCATCCAGGGTGGTCTGAGCAATGGCGAGCCGATTGTGTTCCGGGTGGCATTCAAGCCGCCGGCCACGATTGGCCTGTTGCAGGAGACGACTGATTGGAACGGGAAGCCTCTTATATTGGCGGCCAAGGGCCGACATGATCCCTGCGTGGTGCCTCGTGCTGTAGCCGTGGTCGAGTCGATGGCTGCACTGGTTCTGGCGGACGCTGCGTTATTGGCGGTGGCGGCCGGATGAGCAGGGTGGGTACATTCGAGATTCTGGATACGGATCGGAATTCACGGGCAAGGCGCGGGCGTCTATGGACCGCTCATGGTCCGGTTGAGACGCCCGTATTCATGCCGGTCGGGACCCAGGCAACGGTCAAGGCAATGACCCCTCTGGAACTGGAAACGGCTGGGGCGGAGATCGTGCTGGGGAATACCTACCACCTTTATGTGAGGCCGGGCCTGGCTACGATTGAAAGGCATGGCGGCCTGCATCGATTCATGGGATGGGACCGTCCGATTCTGACTGACAGCGGCGGATTCCAAGTGTTCAGCCTTTCCAAGCTCCGCAAGATCAGGCCGGATGGGGTTGAGTTTTCCTCCCATGTGGATGGATCCCGGTTGTTTCTGGGACCGAGGGAGGCGATGGACATACAGCGGCGCCTTGGTTCGGATATCGCGATGGTTTTTGATGAATGTCCGCCCTATCCATGCACTGCCGAATACGCTTGTCAGGCGGTGGAGCGGACCCTATCATGGGCCGCTTTATGTGCGGAAAGCCGCTCTGGCAACGGCCAGTTGGTGTTCGGAATCGTTCAGGGCGGCGAGTTTGCGGAACTTCGGATGCGATGTGCCCGTGAACTGACGGCGATTGGCTTTGACGGGTATGCGGTGGGCGGTGTGAGTGTCGGCGAGCCGGAAACGGTGATG
The DNA here is from genome assembly GCA_903908715.1 of uncultured bacterium. GTDB lineage: Bacteria > Verrucomicrobiota > Kiritimatiellia > CAIKKV01 > CAITUY01 > CAIVSY01. The sequence goes on along the minus strand of CAIVSY010000063.1, from coordinate 34,736 downwards.
CTCGAAGCGACGCGTCACGGCGTCAGGGAACTACCGTTTGAGCGTCCCCGCTACCTTATGGGGGTCGGAGTGATGCGGCAGATGCTCGAGGCGATTTCGCTGGGGGTTGACATGTTCGATTGTGTCATGCCGACGCGATATGCCCGGCATGGTACGGCGTTGACGCGGTTCGGCAAGTATCCGGTCAAGGCGGGTGAGTACAAGGATGATTTGCGGCCTGTGGAGGAGGGGTGCGGGTGTTATTGTTGCAGTCGTTTCAGCCGGTCCTATGTGCGGCATTTGATGAATGTGGGTGAGATACTGGGTGTGCGGTTGCTGACAATACATAACATTCACCGTTTCATGGAGTTCATGCGGGAGATCCAGAGAGCGCTGGAAACGGGAAGTTTCGAGGAGTTTCGAGCAGCATTTTACGAACAGCAGAAGGAAAAGGAGCGATGATGAACGGCATGATGATGGTTTTTGGGATGGCAACACCTCCGGCGGGGCAGGGGCAGCAGCAGGGCGGCGGGATGCTGATGATCGGGTACATGGTGATTATTTTCGCCCTTTTCTACTTCATGATGATCCGCCCGCAGATGAAGAAGGAAAAGGAGCGCAAGAAACTCATCAGCGAGATCAAGACAGGGGACAGGATCCTCTTCTGCGGGGGGATGATCGGTACGGTTTCCAATGTCAAGGACCAGACATTCACCGTCAAGGTGGCGGACAATGTCAAGGTGGACATTGCGCGGGGGGCTGTGATCCGCGTGTTGCAGAAGGATGAGGAACCGGGCGAAATGGACCGGCAGGGTTGAGTTCAGACCGAAGGGCGCCCGAGCGGGCGGGGACGGGTGAAGGAGTTCTGAAAAAAGGAGCGTAGGACGGATATGGATAAGAGAGCGCTTTGGAAATGGCTGATCCTGTTGGTGTTGGTCATTGGATCCCTTGTGACAGTATTGCCTCTGGACCAGAAGCTCCGGCTCGGGCTGGACCTGCGGGGCGGGACCAGTTTTACGGTCCAGATTGACGAGGAAGGAATTTTGGCGCAGTTGCGCGAAGAGTTGAAGGAGATGCCGGATGACCAGTTGCGCGACCGTATTCCTGCACGGGTTCAGGATGCGCAAGCCCGGGCGCTGGAGGTAATTCGTAACCGGGTGGATGGTCTTGGCATTTCCGAGCCCGTGATCTATCCCGAGAAGAATAATCGGATTGTCGTTCAATTGCCGGGGATCGGGGAGAAGAAGCGCGAAGAAGCCAAGCGGGCGCTGGAAAGCGCTGCGTTCCTGGAGTTCCGCATGGTTCACGAGAAGAACCGTGAGCATGTCGACAAGCTCTTCGAGAAAGGCGCGATACCGGAAGGATTCCGCATGGTGTCGCTCACAGACCGCGGGGTCAGTCGCAACTATTACAAGCGTGACAAGAATGCGCCGCCGATGGATCAGGAGTTTCGAAAGAAACTGGCGCTGTTCAATGCACCGCACGGGCACGAGTTCCTTCTGGAGAGGGAAAAGATCAATGGCGAGGAAGTATACAGTCCCTGCTTTGTCGAAAAGCGGCCCCAACTGGCCGGCGACACCTTGAAGCATGCTGCGGTGGATTATCGGTCGATGGGTGATGTTGTGGTTTCGCTGGAGTTCAACGCCAAGGGGACGCGGAAATTTGCCCAGGTCACATCGGATTTCGCCCCGGGTGGCGCTCGGAATCCGAATCCTCAGATGGGGCGTCAGATGGCCATTGTCCTGGATGGAACGCTCTATTCGGCTCCGGTCATCCGGGAGGCGATTCACGGGGGACGCGCCGAAATCAGCGGCAGTTTTACGGTGCAGGAGGCGGCATTTCTGGCCAACATCCTCAAGGCTGGATCATTGCCTGCGCCTGTTAAGATCGTGGAGCAGAGGATTGTCGACCCGACGCTTGGCGCCGATTCGGTTCAGAGCGGGATCAAGGCCGGGATCATGGGGTGCGTGGCGATTGTTGTCCTGATGGCGCTGTACTACCTGTTCAGCGGTATCGTGGCGGATTTTGCCCTGCTGCTGAACATCGTTCTTCTCCCGCTGGGTATGGTGGTTGTGGCGGGTATCCTGGGAATGTTTGCCAAGGATGCGAGGACGGGCGGGGCGATTGCCCTGCCGGTGCTGACTCTCCCCGGTATTGCGGGCATTGCGCTCTCCATAGGTATGGCGGTGGATGCAAACGTTCTGATTTTCGAGCGCATACGGGAGGAACTGAGGGCCGGCAAGGGATTTGTTGCGACAATTCATGCCGGTTTTTCGCGCGCGTTCACGGCGATCCTGGACTCTAATGTCACAACGATCATTACAGCGGTGATCCTTTTTATTATGGGGTCCGGCCCCGTGCGCGGTTACTCTGTGACGCTGATTGCCGGTCTCATTGTCAGCTTGTACACAGCCGTGATTGTCACCCGTATGTGCTTCAACGCGATGGCGGTCCGGACGAGTTCGACGGGATTGTTGAAGATGATGGAGGCAATCAAGCCGTCGCGGTTTAATTTCATGAAGCCCTGGAAGATTGCATTAAGCCTCTCGATCGTGGTGATCGTGGTTTCCTGGGGTGTGATGATCCGGAACGGCGTGCAGGACGCGACCCGTGTGTTCGGTGTGGATTTCACCGGTGGTTCCCAGCTGACCTTCTCCTTCGAAAAGAAGGTGGACGTCGAGACGTTGCGGGCGGTGCTGAATGAGAGGGGCATCAAGGATGCTACGCCGCTGTACCAGAAGGAAATGCAGGGAGGACGCGAGTACCTGCTGGTGAAGGCGGGGAATGCGGAACAAGGCGCATCGATCAAGTCGGTTATGGATGAAATGTTCGCCGGTTCCGGGTTCCGGCTGTTGCAGCAGGATGATGTGGGCCCCCAGATCGGCAGTGAACTCAAACGCAAAGCGACCCTTGCCATGGCGCTGGCGCTTGTGGCGATGATTATCTACATCTGGTACCGTTTCGAACTTGGATTCGGGATGGGTGCCGTAGCCGCCCTGTTTCATGACGTGCTTGTGACTGCAGGGGTCTGTCACTTGCTCGGCGTGCAATTGAATATGACGGTGATGGCTGCGCTGATGACGATTGTCGGGTATTCCGTCAACGATACGATCGTGATTTTCGACCGGATCCGGGAAGATTTGCGCTTGGCACGTGGGAAGTCGTTTGTCGATATTTGCAACCAAAGCATGAATGAAACGCTTTCGCGTACGCTGTTGACGAATTTCCTGACCTTTGTCTCCGTGGCTTGCCTGCTGGTGTTTGGAGGCGGGGCTATTCGCGATTTCTCGATCGCGATGTTCATCGGAATGATTTCGGGAACGTATTCGACCATTTACATCGCGACGCCTGTCGTGCTGTTGTGGTACCGGTTCAAGGCTCCTGACCTCGGGTCGAAGTCGCTGGTGTGAAGCGCTGGCGAGTCATTGCAGAAGAGGATCGATCCAACGATGCCGGGGGCTTCCCCGGCATTCCTCAACGGTTGGTTCGCAGTCTGATCTGGAGGGGTGTACACACCGCCGGGGATCTCGACCGGTACCTTCGCCCACGCTTAAGTGATCTTTCCGATCCATTCCTCCTGCCTGGGATGACGGATGCTGTGGCCCGTATCTGGCGCGGTATACAGCAGGGGGAATCGATACTCATCTACGGGGATTATGATGTGGACGGGATTACAAGTGCGGCCCTCATGGTGGAGGTTTTGTCTGCACTCGGCGCCCGCGTAGCCTGCTATTTGCCGAGTCGGCTGGAGGAGGGGTATGGTCTGGGGGTGCAGGCGGTTCAGCGCTGCATTGAGCGGTACCGGCCCAGCCTTATCATTACCACCGATTGCGGTACGGGGTCCGTTGATGCGGTTGGTGTGGCGAGGGACGTGGGCGTTGACGTGGTGGTTACCGATCATCACGAGGTGAGCGGCCCTGTTGCGCCGGCAGTGGCGATCGTGAATCCCAAGCTGGGTGCATGTGCGGCCGGGCAGGATCTCGCGGGTGTCGGCGTGGCTTTCAAGGTGTGTCATGCTCTCCTGAAGGCAGGGCGCGATCAGGGACTGCCTGCTGTCAGTGGCGTGGACTTGCGAGCACACCTTGACCTTGTTGCATTGGGAACCATCGCTGACGTTGTTCCTTTGCGGGGGGAGAATCGCATTCTGACAGCGCACGGCCTGGCAAGGCTGAATCGGAAGGATCGGAAGGGCATTGCCATCCTGGGGGAAGTGGCAGGCGGCTTGGGTGAGTTGGGGACGTATCATGTGGCATTTGTCTTGGGGCCGAGATTAAATGCGGCCGGCAGGCTCGGTACTGCGGATGCTGCGCTTGAACTGCTGTTGACCCGGGAGGATGAAAGGGCCCGGGTTCTCTCCGAAGTTCTGGAGTCGTTAAACCGGGACCGGAAACAGATCGAGAAGGCGATCATTGAACAGATTGAGGCAGGCAACGGCGGAGCCTTTCAGCCGGTCACGCAGCCGTGCATCGTTGTGGGCGGGCAAGGCTGGCATCTGGGGGTTATCGGTGTTGTCGCCTCAAGGCTCTCGACTCGCTATGGAAGGCCGACCATTGTTATCGGTTTTGACGAGAAGGGTGTCGGCCGGGGAAGTTGCCGGAGTGTCGAGGGTTTTGATCTGCTGCAAGGGCTGAAGCAGTGCGAGTCCCTTGTGAGGCGGTACGGGGGGCATGCGATGGCCGCCGGCATGGAAATTCAGCGCGGAAATCTTGAGAGCTTCCAGGAGGCATTTCACCGGCTTTGCGCGGGGGCGCTGCAGGGCAAGGATCTTACACCTGCCTTGTGCCTGGAGGATTGGGTGGCGTTGGGAGAAGTGCAAGAGACTGAATTCCTGGGTGTGTTGGAACGGATGGCCCCGTTTGGGGAAGGGAATCCGGAACCGGTTTGGGGGATGCGGGGTGTGCGAGTGTCGGGTGCGCCTCGCATGGTTGGTACGGGGCACCTCAAGATGACGATTATTTCGGGGAGCCGGTCGTGCGAAGCCATAGGGTTCCATATGGCTTCCAGGGAAGTTCCGCAGGGGGCCATGGATATTGCGTTCACGGTTCGTCGGAACCACTTCATGGGGCGTTCAACCGTGCAGCTGCAACTGCAGGATTTCCGTCCGTCCGGTGTGTAGGTGGTGTGGGAGTGGAGCCGGACTTGAGGGCGGGTGATGGCGCGGTTTGCATTTCCGACATCGCTTAGGTATTCTCTGGCCAGCGACAGGAAGGGATCATGGAGAAGAATAGGGGACAACAGGAACCGGGTGCGTATGGCGTAGACATGGGCACATATCGGCGCTTGCTTTCATATACCCGGCCTTACTGGGGACGGCTATTCCTGGGCATCTTGTTCGGCTCGATCTTCGCGGCTGCCAACGCCGGCTTGTTGGCCTTTATCAACAAGGGAATCCCCAAGTTCTATGACAACACAACATCCATGAAGGTTGTGCTTCTGACGGCGTTGCTGCTGCCGCTGATCGGGGTGGTGAGGGGGATTGCGGAGTATCTAAGCCGGTACCAGATCCGGTGGGTTGGTTCCAGGGTGGTCATGGATCTCCGCAATGCGGTGTTTGGGCGGCTCAACCAGTTGTCATTGTCCTATTTTTCCAGCAGCCGGGCCGGGGAGCTGATCTCGCGCACGACAAATGACACCATGGCGGTCGAGAATGCTGTGTCGGTTGTGGTAGAGGACATTGCCAAGCAGCCTTTGACGCTGGTTGGGGCTGTGGCCTGGTTGTTGTGGGTGGACCTGCGTCTTGCCTTTATCAGTCTTGTGCTCTTTCCGGTGTGTATTATTCCTGTGGCCCTGTTTGGCAGAAGGGTGCGTCGGTTTACGCGTGAGGCCCAGAAACGGGTGGCTGATCTGGTCAGTGTCCTGCAGGAGATGATTACCGGTGTGCGAGTCGTCAAGGCATTCGGGATGGAGGAGTACGAGATCGGGCGGTTTCGCGAGCAGAACCTGGGTTTTTTCCGGCGCGTGATCAAGGTGGCCCGGGCCAATGCTGCGGTGGAACCGATCATAGTCCTGATTTCCACCGTGGGGGTTGGAATGGTACTCGTCTATGTGCGATACCGGCAGATGCCATTTGGGGATTTCATGACATATGCGGGGGCGTTGTTCATGATGTACGAACCCGTCAAGAAACTGAGCCGGATGCACTTGCAGATTCAGCAAGCGGTTTCGGCCGCTGATCGTATTTTTGAAGTCTTGGATACGCCTGTGCAGGTGCGGGAGAAGCCAGGGGCTGTGGCGGTAAGCCGCGTGGTCGAGTCGGTGCGGTTTGAGGATGTGGTTTTCGCCTATGATGAGCGGAATATCCTTGCCGGTGTGACGCTTGAGGTGCAGGCAGGACAGCGAATCGCAATTGTTGGCGGGTCCGGCGCTGGAAAGACGACGCTGGTGAACCTTTTGCCGCGATTTTATGATGTAACCGGCGGGCGCCTCTGCATCAATGGGAAGGATGTCCGCGATTTTACCCTCTCATCGCTCCGGGGGTTGATGGGAATTGTCACGCAGGACACGGTGTTGTTCAATGATACGATAGCCAACAACATCAGTTACGGGTCAAGGCATGCGGACCGGACTGCGATCGAGGAGGCGGCACGGCGGGCGAATGCGCATGATTTCATCCTGGAGCAGCCGCAGGGCTATGAAACGGTGATTGGTGATCTTGGAGCAAGGTTGTCGGGTGGGCAGAAACAGCGATTGGCTATCGCGCGGGCGATACTACGTAATCCCCCTGTTTTGATCCTGGATGAGGCGACGAGCGCGCTGGACACGGAATCCGAGCGTCTGGTGCAGGCGGCATTGCATGAATTGATGTCGGGCAGAACGGTATTCGCCATTGCGCACCGGCTTTCGACGATTACGGATTGTGACCGGATCATTGTCCTCGACCGCGGGCGAATCGCTGAGCAGGGGACCCATGAGGAACTTCTCCGGGCGGTGGGGCTTTACAAGCGGCTATACGATATGCAGTTTTCCACCTGATGTGTTCTGTCTTCAGGCTGATGGATGCCAATCCTCCACTGTCTTGTCCTGATTTGCCCCTGTCTTTTCCGGGCACCTGCCAGTGATTTCAGGCTCTGCAGACGTGGACAAGGGTTGGGGGCCTGTGTGAAAAAATAGCGTGATGGAAGAGGGGTGTTTGTGTTAGATAGCTTGTTTTCCCATTACGGGTATGTGGGCTGTCGTAACCGGTTACAAGGAGAGAGTGGCCAATGAAGGACGTTTCTGTCGCGGATGTAAGAAACTTCGTTCTGCTGGGACATACTGGGAGCGGGAAGACGACACTGGCGGATGCCATGCTTTTCAAGATGGGTATTGGCGACCGGATGGGGTCAGTCGATCAGGGGTCGAGCCAGGGGGATTACACGGATGAGGAAAAGGCCCGCAAGACAACTATATACACGAAGCCGTTTGCCGGAGCCTACAAGACCTCCGATGGGCGCAAGATGGAGGTTGTTTTCTGCGATACGCCCGGTTATGGGGATTTTATCGGACAGGTGATCCAGGCGAGCCGGGTTGCCTCTTCGGCGTTGGTCGCGGTGGATGCCGTGGCGGGAATACAGGTGGGGACCACGCGTGCCTGGAATCAGGCGGAGACCCTGGGATTGCCCTGTGCGGTTGTGGTGACCGGTCTTGATCGTGAAAACGCCTCGTTTGATAAGGTGTTGAGCGATATCCGTGCGGCATGGGGCAGCCGCTGCGTGCCGGTGGTTGTGCCCGTTGGGTCTACGGCTGTGGCGGATGTGCTTGCGGCGGGGGAGCCTCCGGCTGCGGTCAAGGATGTGGTGACGGAGTCCAAGGGGGCATTGGTGGAGCTTGCTGCGGAAACCAATGACAGTCTCATTGAGAAATATCTGGCGGGCGAGATGCTGACGCCGGTTGAAATTGCCGATGGCCTGAGGGCTGCGGTTGTCGGGCGCAAACTGATACCTGTTTTTGCCTGCATGGCATTGAAGGGGGTCGGGATTCCGGAATTGATGGACGGTCTGTCGCGCCTGATGCCATCCCCCGTTGACCGTCCCATGAAGGATGCATCCGGGAAACCCGTGGATCCATCGCCCAAGGCGCCGTTTGTCGGTTACGTGTGGCGGACCGTCAACGATCCTTTCATTGGGCAGATGAGTTTCATTTATGTTTGCGGTGGAACCCTGAAGGCCGATCTGGACATTCTCAACGTCAACAAGGACCAGAAGGAGCGGGTTGCACAGTTCTCGGTCATCAACGGAAAGAAGCAGACGCCGGTGGAGGAGGCAGAAGCTGGAGACATTGTGGCGGTTGCGAAGTTGAAGGTGACGAGTCTTGGCGACGCATTGTGCCAGAACGGCACAAAGGTGACTTTCGCGCCCTACCAGTTCCCGAATCCTGTGATGTGGTATGCGGTGACGGCCAAGACGCAGGGGGATGAAGACAAGATTGGTACGGCATTGCACCGGATTGCGGATGAGGATCCGACCATAAAGGTGGAGCGGAACGTGGATACCCACGAGACCATTCTGTCGGGCATGGGGGATACGCATCTGTCAGTCGCTGTGGAGCACATGAAGAAGCGCAGCGGCGTGGATGTGATTCTGAGCACCCCGAAGGTGCCGTACAAGGAAACCGTGACTTCGCGAGGCGAGGGGCATTACAAGCATAAGAAGCAATCCGGCGGACGCGGGCAATATGGTGAAGTATACCTTCGCGTTGAACCCTTGAGGGAAGGCGACGAGGAGTGGTTTGTGGATGCCATCGTGGGAGGCGTCATTCCGCACAACTTTGTGCCTGCGGTCCAGAAGGGTGTGGTGGAAGGAATGGTTCGCGGTTCCGTCGCCGGATTTCCTGTGCGGGGGGTGAAGTCCACGGTTTATGACGGTTCGTATCATGATGTTGACTCCTCGGAAATTGCTTTCAAGATCGCCTCCGGCCGGGCGTTCAAGGATGCGATGAGCAAGGCGCGGCCTGTGCTGCTGGAGCCGATCATGCAGGTCAAGGTTATGATCCCTGAGCAGTTCATGGGTGATGTGAATGGCGACATGAGCCACCGCCGCGGACGGATTGTCGGCATGGAGGTGGCAGATGGGATGCAGTTGATTACCGCGGAGGTTCCGCAGGCTGAACTTTTCACGTATTGTGCAGAGTTGCGCAGTATGACTGGGGGGCGTGGGTCCTTTGAGATGGCGTTCCTGCGGTATGATGTAGTCCCGAGCAATGTAGCCCAGAAGGTCATTGCCGCAGCCGAGAAGGTCAAGGAAGAGGAGGAATAATTCCGGAGTGAGCGCGAATCGGTTGACATCTCTTGCCGGGGAGTGTTCCCTCTGTCCCCGGAAGTGCGGCGTCGACCGGTTGGCGGGACGGAGAGGATATTGTCGGGCCGGTTCGGACGTGGAGGTTTTTCGGTACGGTTTGCATCATGGAGAGGAGCCGCCTGTTAGTGGACGGCAGGGTTCCGGAACGGTGTTTTTCAGCCGATGCACTTTGCGGTGTCTCTACTGCCAGAATCATCCGTGGAGCCAGGAGGGCGAGGGGCGTGTTTACACGCGGGATGGATTGGTGGAGGTGTTCACGCGGCTGGCAAGGAGTGGAGCGCATAATTGGAATTTGGTCAGCCCCACGCCGTGGCTTCCCTGGGTGTTTGATGCGATCGACCGGGCAGCGGAGGAGGTGGGACGGTTGCCGGTGGTCTATAACACTAGTGGATACGAGGATCTGGAGGTGTTGGGCGAGTTGCAGGGGAAGGTGTCGGTTTACCTGACGGACCTGAGGTATGCGAGGCAGGAATCGGCGAAGGCAGGGTCTGATTGTTCCGGTTATGTGGATGTAGCGCGAAGGGCGCTGGTGGCGATGTGGCGTCAGACGGGGCCGTTGAGGGTGGATGAGGAGGGTGTCGGGCAGCAGGGGACGATTTGCCGCCTGTTGGTGTTGCCCGGGATGGCGGATGAGGCGATCGCGAACTTGGAATGGATGGCTGAGACGATAGGCGCGGATCTTCCGGTGAGTGTGATGGCGCAGTATACGCCTGCCTACCGGGCGCTGGCGAAGGAGCCCTGGTGCAGGAGGCCAACGCCGGAGGAATACGGGCGTGTGGTGGAGGTTGTGGAAAAGCTGGGATTTGAATCGGGGTGGGTGCAGGAGTACGAGACGACCACGCCGGATGAATTGGTCGGATTCAAGATGAGCCCTGTATAATGGGCTGAATATTCAAGGAAGAAGGAAAGTGAGGAGAGAGAATGAGCGGTCATAGTAAGTGGAAAACAATTCAGCACAAGAAGGGCGCCGCTGACGCCAAGCGTGGCAAGGTATTCAGCAAGATGGCCAAGGAACTCATGGTCGTCGCCAAGACGGGTGGTGGCAATCCCGATACCAATACCGCCCTGCGTGCCTTGATCCAGCGGTGCAAGGCTGTGAGTATGCCCAATGACAACATTGACCGCGCCATCAAGAAGGGCACAGGGGAATTGGCGGCCGACATCATGGAGGAGATCACCTATGAAGGGTTCGCCGAAGGCGGTGTTGGGGTGGTTGTTAAGGTGCTGACGGACAACAAGAACCGTGCGGCGGCTGAGATCCGCCATATCTTCACCAAGCAGGGTTCGAGTTTCGCGGCGCAGGGAGCGGTGTCTCGCGGTTTCCGCCGCCGTGGACAGATCTTTGTTGATGCGGGCTCGGTGGATGAGGAGAAGTTGATGGACATCGTGCTCTCGGCTGGCGCGGATGACATGCAGCGCGATGGGGAACAATTCGAAATTCTTACGGACCCGTCTGCCTTCCTGGTGGTATCCGAGGCGCTGGAGAAGGCTGGGATCAAGACAGAGGATGCGGAAATCCGGCTTGTGCCGGACACCTATGTGCCGGTTTCGGACAAAGGCGTGGCCAAGTCGGTGATGAAGTTCGTGGAAACACTGGAAGATAACGATGACGTACAGAATGTGTACACGAACATGGATGTGGACGACTCGGTCCTCTCGGCCATGGAGAGCGACAAGGACTGAGCCCTGTCCGGATAACCCCGCCGTCAGGTGAAGCATGCGCGTGCTGGGGATAGACACGTCGTTACGTTCCACGGGGGTCGGTGTTGTGGAAGCCGCGGGCAGCCGGATGACGGCTGTGGAGTATGGGCGGATCCATAATGCCGACCGTTTGCCATTGTCTGTCTGCCTTCGTCGACTGGATGAGGGGATCCGGGATGTTCTTGCCCGTGTCCGTCCGGAGGAAGCGGCGATCGAGGATATATTCTTCTGCAAGAATGTCCGAACGGCTGTGACGCTCGGAGAAGCGCGCGGTGTGGTTATTGCTGCCTGTGCCTGTGCCGGGGTGCCGGTATTCGAGTATGCGCCCAGGCGCGTAAAGCAGGCGGTGGTGGGGTACGGCGCGGCAGACAAGAGCCAGGTGCGCCGGATGATCATGCGGCTGGTGAACCTTGCGGAGGAGCCGCAGGAAGATGCAGGCGATGCCCTGGCGATTGCCGTCTGTCATTTGAACAGGCGGACAATTGTGGCGGCGCTGGCGACGGAATCGATTTAAGGGGAAACATGATCACGTTTCTGGAAGGGATCATCGACGAAAAACAGCCGACGCATGTGGTGCTGAACGTGGGTGGAGTCGGGTACGAGGTCATCATCCCCCTCAGCAGTTATGACCGGCTGCCGGCGGCAGGGGAGCGGTGTCGCATTCTTACGCATGACCATGTGAGGGAGGACATTCACCTGTTGTTCGGTTTCATGGCGGCAGAGGAGAGACGGGTCTTCCTCCTGCTTCTGGGGGTGTCCGGAATCGGGCCGAAGACCGCGCTGTCGGTTTTAAGCGGGATGAGTGTGCGGGAAGTAACAGTGGCGATTACAAGCGGCGACGTGAAGCGTTTGAGTTCCATATCGGGGATTGGCAAGAAGACGGCTGAGCGAATGGTTGTGGAACTGAGGGATAAGTTTGGCGCGGGCGAGATACTGGAATCGGCCGCCGCCGGGCATGTTCCCGCTGCGCAGGAGGTCAAGCTGAGGGATGCGGTCCTGGCGTTGATTTCTCTTGGGTACAAGAGGCCGGAAGCGCAGGATATGGTCATGCGGTTCATGACAGACCCCGCCATTGCGGGTGCGACAGTGGAGGAGATTGTGCGGAAGGCATTAAGCCGATAGGCATCCAAAGGGATACGGGCTGGCACCATGAGCGAAAGATTGGCAACCGAGGGACTCAACAAGCCGGACAAGGATCTGGATATCCGGTTGCGTCCTTTGCAGTTCCGGGATTTCGTAGGCCAGACAAAGGCCCGCGAGCGTTTGGAGCTGTTTGTCGAGGCGGCCCGCGGCCGGCAGGAGACGCTGGAGCATGTGTTGTTGTCGGGTCCACCCGGTCTCGGGAAGACAACGCTTGCCTACATCATCTCCCAGGCCATGGGCGGAAACATCAAGGTGACGTCCGGACCGGTCATCGACAAACCGGGTGATCTGGCCGGATTGCTGACCAGTATGGAGCGTGGGGATATTCTTTTCATTGATGAGATTCATCGGATGCAGCGAAGTGTAGAGGAGTATCTGTATTCCGCGATGGAGGATTTTGTCATTGATATCATGATTGATCAGGGGCCTAATGCGCGTTCTGTGCGGTTGAACCTCCAGCCCTTTACCCTTGTGGGAGCGACGACAAGAAGCGGGATGCTTTCGGCGCCCTTACGCTCCAGGTTCGGGCTTTCAATTCGCCTCGACTATTACGGGGTTGCGGATTTACAGAAGATTGCCGGCCGGACTGCGCGGATCCTTGGGGTGGATATTGAGGACGAAGGTGCGGTGGAAATCGCCCGCCGTTCCAGGGGAACGCCCCGCATCTGCAACAACCTGCTACGCCGGGTACGCGACTTCGCGCAGGTGCGCGCGGATAATCGAATTACGCGGGATGTGGCCAATCGTGCGTTGGCGATGCTGGATATTGATGAGAATGGCCTGGATGAGTTGGATAAGCGTGTGCTTGAAGCCATCCAGTTCAAGTTCAGTGGTGGACCTGTCGGGTTGAATTCGCTGGCCGTGTCCGTGGGGGAGGAACCGGACACAATCGAGGATGTTGTGGAGCCGTTCCTGATTCAGTGCGGGTACCTGCAGCGTACGCCACAGGGCAGGAAAGTGACGGATGCGGGGTGCAGACTGCTGGGTGTGGATATTCGGCCTGCGCAGGGCAGGCTACTGTAGGGGGCTTCAGCGACGGCTGGCCGGATTCGGCGATTGTATCCACGTGAAGAAGTTCCATCGCTGCAGGACGGGGTGTGAGTCCGCATCGGCCTTGTAGGGCATGCCAATCTTGAGCCATTTGTCCGAGCCGGACAAGAAGACCAAGGGCGTTGGTTTCCCCGGCGACACTCTTGGGGTCAGGTTGTTTGTGTCCGGGCCGACCCAAACATGGAAACGCTGATCGGGTGTACCCCTGGTATTGGATCCGTCGAATTGGAAATAGAGTGGATAATCCGGATTCAAGCCCGAAATTGCCCGAAATGCATCCAGGTCATATGTCAGGTAACATTCCTGTGCCGGCAGTGAACGGATGCCCGTTCTGAGAGGAATCGGACATATTCCATTGCGGGTTACCCCTACATTAGCCATGGATGCCACCCTTTCGTTGAATCCAGGCGTACTACCATCCTCCTCCAGAATGATGATCCGTCGATACTGGTCTGTGAGGCTGATCCGATAGAGGGTAAACCCGGAAACGTGGACCTTGCGGAATCCCGGGTAGTGCGTGGCAGGAGGTGCGATGACTGGCGGTGAACCCGCCATCGGCTCGATGCGCACGTTGGGTTCAGCGAGCAGGGCCACAGGTTCCTTGCAATGAAGGATTCTGGGCGTGAGAGATTTGTCGCACAGCACCGAGAACCGGCTTCCGTATGTGGGTATGAAGATCTGGTCGCGCTGTGCGCGGGAAAGCACGTGGTGGGACCTGGCTTCCTGCATAGCAGCTGCGGCCTGGGATGAAAGTGTAAGCCTGTAGAAGCCGCCCTGCCCCGGTTTCAGCTTTGCCATGGCCGGCGAAGCACCCACTGGCTCAAGGGTCCCGCCGCGTAATCTTACGGTACTATTGGGAGGCCGGAGTGGCGAGAGAACGACGATGGCGATAAACGTCTTCTTCCGTGTATCGTAGAAGAGGCGGGCTAGGTCACCCGGGTATACGGCTCCGATGAGGGATACTTTCCCAAGATAATCGGTGCAAGGTTCGATTCTTCCTAGAAGAGGGCGGAATGGCTCGAGTTGCGAAAAAGCTAAAGGGACAGACTGGAATGATTGTTCATCGCCGGGGGAGAACAGGATGCCCCTTGCGCCGAGGGCCGCAGAGGTCCAGATTCTCCAAGAAAGTTTTGCGGTGCCCGATGAATTCGGGGTGGCCTTATCGCCTGACAGGGTGAAAATGGGGGTCATTCGGGCGCTGGAAGCCGCAGTAACCGTGCGCTCGCCTGCTTCCACGAAGGCATTAAAATCGAGCGGTTGGCTGCCAGATCCCCCGGGCATTGTACAGCACAGCACGGGACTTGCTGGAACCTGATTGGCGAAGGTCTCGGCAAGGCTTGCTGGCGTCAGGGCAAACGCGGGGATCAAGTTTGTGGCAATGGCAGCAGCATAAGGGGAATATGTGGCGATCGACTTTGCATCCTCGAGATAGAGAGCGGTCATTACAGCTTGCGGTTTCGGATTGAGCCCATTCCACAAACGGATTAGTGCAGGGGTAGCTGTTTGGATCCATTCAAGCCTGTTGCGGGAATTGGCAGGGATGGCGCTCCATTCCGGTGCAAGGATCAGGTCGATTCCTGTCTTTTTGGCAGAAGCCAGTAAGGCCTTTGTCGCCACCTGGTTGGTGAAGGCTCCCTTCTGGCAGAGCAGGGTGACCCCTGCCTTGCGCAAGGATTCAAGGCTAGCGTCCAATGACTTTCCCGTTGCGGGAAGTGATGATGAGAGGATGCCCAGCGGGAAATTACGGGAGAAATCGTCTGCAGTTTGGCGCCGGAAGCGTTCCGCCGGATGCGGGTTGTGGTCCTGCCTTGTTGCCTGTTTCCAGAAAAGGAGTCCCGCTGCGGCCAGCAGAAGGGCGACAGTAGCAAGCATGTACCGTTTCATGCGCCCCATCATATCGATTTGGCGGTTTTGCATCAAATGGTTCATCACATACAAGCGGTTTACTCTTGTCTTGGGGAGCCAAGCAGGTATATCCTTATCGGGTTATTTTGGGTCATATTGCAGTTATCCGGGCTTGCGCAGCCCGGACAATCAGGAACAACAAGGAGAAGAGACGATGGCGGAGACCAACAAGACAATCATGGTGGATGGCAATCAGGCTGTTGCCAATATCGCATATGCCACCAATGAAGTTTGCGCGATCTATCCCATTACCCCGTCCTCCCCGATGGGTGAATGGGCTGACGAATACAGTGCCGGCGGCCTCAAGAACATCTGGGGAACGGTTCCGCAGGTTGTTGAGCTGCAGTCCGAAGGTGGTGCGAGCGGTGCGGTTCATGGAGCCTTGACGGCCGGCGCCCTGACGACCACCTTTACCGCTTCCCAAGGCCTGCTGCTGATGATACCGAACATGTACAAGATTGCAGGCGAACTGACTAGTACGGTGTTCCATGTGACAGCCCGCTCACTTGCCTGTCAGGGGCTCTCGATTTTCGGGGATCATTCTGATGTCATGGCAGTCCGGCAGACAGGGTTTGCGATGCTGGCTTCGGCGAGCGTGCAGGAGGCGCATGATTTTGCTCTGATTGCGCAGGCGGCCACCCTGCAGTCACGCGTGCCTTTCGTACATTTCTTTGATGGTTTCCGCACTTCCCACGAGGTACAGAAGATTGCGGACATTCCGGAGTCGGTGATCCGTGCGATGATCCCGGATGGCTTGGTTTTCGCGCATCGTCAGCGGGCGTTATCGCCTGACCGGCCGATGATTCGCGGGACAGCACAGAACCCGGATGTGTATTTCCAGGGGCGCGAGACGGTCAACAAGTACTACGAATCTTGCGCGGGCCTTGTTCAGAAGGCCATGGACCAGTTTGCCAAGCTGACGGGGCGACAATACAAGCTGTTTGACTACATCGGTGCGCCCGATGCGGAGCGCGTGATTGTCGTGATGGGCTCCGGTGCTGAAACGGTGCATGAGACTGTGGAGGCAATGGTTGCAAAGGGTGAGAAGGTGGGGGTTCTCAAGGTGCGCTTATATCGCCCGTGGGATATCCGGACCTTTGTGCAGACGTTGCCGGAAACCGTGCGCTCGATTGCGGTACTCGACCGGACCAAGGAGCCGGGCGCGATTGGCGAGCCGATGTACGAGGACGTCCGCACGGCGATCGGTGAGGCACAGAGTGCAAAGCTGATGCAGACCAAGTTTTACCCGCTTGTCCTGGGTGGACGCTATGGCCTTGGTTCCAAGGAGTTCACACCAGCCATGGTTAAGGCGGTATTCGACAACCTGACCGGGGCCCAGAAGAACCATTACACCGTGGGTATCCAGGATGATGTGACCGGCACAAGCCTTTCCTACGACCCGGCTTACCAGTTGGAACACAAGGGACGTTTCGAGGCGATGTTCTACGGGCTGGGATCAGACGGTACGGTGGGGGCAAACAAGAACTCCATCAAGATCATCGGCGATGACACGGATTATTCTGCTCAAGGGTATTTCGTGTATGATTCCAAGAAAGCCGGGACGATCACGGTTTCCCACCTGCGCTTTGGTCCGGGCCCGATCCGGAGCCCGTACTTGTGCACAAAGGCAGATTTTGTGGCCTGCCATAACTTCTCCTTTGTCGAGAAGTACAACATGCTGGCGAATGCAAAGACTGGAGCGACTTTCCTGCTGGCCAGTCCGTACGGTGCCGGCGAGGTCTGGGAGCATCTTCCGGATGAGTTGGAGCGCCAGATCATCGACAAGAAGATCCGGTTTTTTGTCATCGACGCCATCAAGCTGGCCGAGGATCTGGGGCTGGGCGCCCGCATCAACACCCTGATGCAGACCTGTTTCTTTGCGATTTCCGGCGTTCTGCCGCAGGAAGAGGCCGTGGAGGGGTTGAAGAAGGCCATTCGCAAGACATATGGGCGCAAGGGCGAGGAAGTCGTGCAGTCCAACTTCAAAGCAGTGGACGCCGCCGTTGCCGCCCTGCAGGAGGTCAAGGTGCCGGCCAAAGTGGCAGGCAAGCTGAAGATGCCGTCCGTCGTGCCTGCGGATGCTCCAGATTTTGTCCGGACTGTTTCGGCGACGTTGATCAGCCAGAACGGCGACAACCTGCCGGTCAGTCTTATGCCGGAGGATGGGACATGGCCGACGGGTACTACGCAGTATGAGAAGCGGAACATTGCCGTGACGATTCCTGCATGGAATCCTGACCTTTGTATCCAGTGCGCCCAGTGCTCGCTCGTTTGCCCGCATGCAGCCATCCGCGTCAAGGCTTATGACAAGAAGCATTTGGCTGGCGCACCCACGACCTTCCAGGCCACGGATGCCAAGGGGAAGGAGTTTTCAGGCCTCAAGTTCACGGTTCAGGTTGCACCTGAAGATTGCACGGGATGCGGCGCGTGTGTCTGGAATTGCCCCGGTCGTGAACGGGACAAGGCAACCAAGCAGGAGACGGGTAAACGGGCGATCATGATGGCCCCGCAGATTCCTCTCCGTGAAGCCGAGGCTGCGAACTTCAAGTTCTTCCTGGGGATCCCGGAGACAGATCCGGCGCTGTACAAGAAGGAGACCATCAAGGGAAGCCAGTTCGTGAAGCCTTTGTTTGAGTTTTCCGGCGCTTGTGCGGGGTGTGGCGAGACTCCGTATGTCAAGCTGCTGACCCAGTTGGTGGGCGACCGTTTGTATGTCGCAAACGCAACAGGTTGCTCTTCCATCTATGGTGGAAATCTGCCGACCACGCCGTATGCCAAGCGGGAGGATGGACGTGGTCCCTGCTGGGCCAATTCGCTCTTCGAGGATAACGCCGAGTTCGGTTTTGGCATGCGGCTGGGGGTCGACAAGTTCAACCAGTATGGTCTTGAACTGGTTGACAGGATTCTTGCCGGTTCCTGTAGCGATGCCAAGGTTGATAAGGCGTTGCTTGAGGCTATCAAGAATGCGGACCAGACAAACCAGATGGGTATTGAAGAGCAGCGGAAGCGGATTGCCCGGCTCAAGGAGCAGTTGAAGGGATGCCCGTGCGAGCTTTGCGCACAGTTGGATTCGGTGTCGGATTATCTGGTTAAGAAATCCGTATGGGTTGTCGGTGGCGATGGCTGGGCGTACGATATTGGGTATGGAGGATTGGACCATGTTCTGGCCTCGGGCCGCAACATCAAGGTTCTGGTGTTGGATACGGAAGTCTATTCCAATACCGGTGGACAGGCCTCCAAGTCCACGCCGATGGGGGCGGTGGCAAAGTTTGCCGCAGGGGGCAAACCGGGCATGAAGAAGGACCTTGCAATGATTTCCATGACCTATGGAAACATATATGTGGCGACCGTTGCCCTGGGCGCTAATCCGGCGCAATGTGTGAAGGCCTTCATGGAGGCGGAGGAGTATGATGGGCCAGCCTTGGTTATCGCCTATTCGCATTGCATTGCACACGGGATCAATATGACTTCGGGGATGCAGTGTCAGAAGGACGCGGTCAATTCAGCCCACTTCCCGCTGTACCGGTACAACCCGGAACTTCTCAAGCAGGGCAAGAACCCGTTGACACTGGACAGCAAGGCGCCGACCATGAAGTTCAGCGAGCATGCAATGAAGGAGAATCGCTTCCGGGTATTAAAGCAAATGAATGCCGGCGAGGCGGATCGCCTGATGGGCATAGCGGACCAGAAGGTGCTGGCTAAGTATGACCTGCTGCAGAAGCTTGCGGCCATGCCGCCATGCACGGGTGATCTTGCGGCGACGGGTGATAAGACCTGAAAATGAAGTGTCACGAGGAGGGCGCCGTGCACAACGGCGCCCTTTTTTTGTGATCCGGAGCAGCGGCGAACAGGCGGATTACAGTACCGCCTTGGGAAGAGGTGTCATTGTGAGGACGAGGTGAGATTCAGCCCCGTGTCTGGTCGGGCTCATGGCCGCGGTGACCAGAACTTCCCGCTTGAGTCCCTTTGCTGTGGCCAGTTCCATACTTCCGAGCCAACTACCCTGGCTTGATGGGGCATGCATCATGGCCTTGACCCCATCATAGGAGGTGCAAAAGTCGCCGATCATGTGGTTCAGGACGTCTTCTTCCCCTGCGGCGTCCAGGAGCTTGATAAACGCGGGATTGACGAAAGCGATCCGGCCTTCCGTGGTGCACACCACAATGCCGGCTGCAGCGTGACGGATGGCTTCCTCGCCGCTTTCCCGGCCTTCCCGTGCTTTTTCGCGCCGCTCCATGCTCCGGATGGAAAAAATCAGGTCACCTTCGTTCAGCAGGCGGATCCGGCTGATGGCGATTTCTGACGGGAAGGAGGTGCCGTCCTTGCGCTTGCAGGTTCCATTCACAACTGTGAAACGACCTTCCTGGGCATGCGAATGCAACTTGTGAAGTACACGTGTGTTGACGCCGATGACCAGATCTTCACAACGCAAACCCCAGAGTTCATCGCTGGCGTATCCGAGGAAAAACTCGGCACGCGGGTTACTCCCGATCACCAATCCTGCGGAATCAAAGATCAGGATCCCGTCGTAAAGGCCTGCCATGAGGTTCTTGTACAACGAGATATCGCGACTTTTTGAAATAGTGGCAGCCTTTGCGGACACCATTTCACTCGCAGCCGTGTGGGCTTGGGCATGGTTTGGTCCCTCAACAGCAGCGGCCGCCGGGTGCGGTGCCGGAGAGCCGACAGGCGTGATGGGTGCCTGTGTTGTTTCCTCCGTTGCCGGCTGTGCGGGTAGCGGTTGTGAGGGCGGAGGAACCGCGTCAGCTGGTTTGGCTATTGGCTTTGAGACATCCGGTTCTGGCGCAGGTTGAGCAGCGGGTTTGCTCTCATCCTTGCTTCGGGAACTGAAAAGACTCTTAAACACGGATATCCCTTCCAATGCCTGTAGTTACTCTAAATCCGAAAGATCGATACGGATTGTCATTGAGGAACGGTTCACCTTTGGTGCGGCTTCTTCACCGTCGGTCGGGGGGGCTGGCTCGGCGGCTGGGGTACTGCCGATCGGGACGGTGAACTTCGTTCCGCAAGTGGGACATTCTGCATCCATGCCGATCATATCGATAGGTGCCTCGATTTCCTGACCGCAGGCGTGGCAAACATAAAGAACGAAATCCGACAGGGAGGCTGACGAGAGGGACTTCGGCGCCGTTTCCTGAGGAACCTCTGTCTTGCGATCTGGGATGTGGGTCTTGCCGCCGCAGAATGGACATTCCCCGTTCTGGCCGGCCATTTTTGGCGAAGCGGCCAGCATGCTTCCGCACTCCGGGCACGGGAATACAATTTGCCCCTCTTCGCCGGTCAGGGAAGGCAGAGAGTTTGCTGCTGCAACGGGGGCTTGCTGTTCAACCGGCGTTATTTCCTTCTTGTCTGCGGCCGGTGCGGGTGGGGGTGTTTCGATGACCTGTACAACCACGTCCGTATTCGGGGCAATCGTGGATTTGGCCTTTTTCAAGGCCACAATCTTAAGGGACTTGCGCTCCCCGATCAGCAGGGTTTGTCCTGTGACGGGATTTCGCCTCTTGGAGGCCTTCTTCTGGATGACCTTCAGTTTGCAGATTCCTGGAACAACGAAGCCGTTCACCGCCTCGCGATATGCAATCTCGGTCAAGGCATCCAATACACGACCAACATCCGCCTTGGAGAGCTTGACAGAACCCGCGATCTCGGTGATGAGTTTTGCCTTTGTATATGAGTCAGCCACAGATCCTCCAAACGCAATAAAACTCCATACCTTACAGCATCAGACCGCGCCTTCACTCGAAACGGGGCCAGATTAGCAGGTTGATCGGTGATTCTCAACATGCAAATTTGCATTTTCCAGAATTGATAATCGGAGCCTGTTTCGGGCGCGGACCGCATGGGACAAGGTTGGAATGAGGAGCAATCCTTCGCTACATTTGCGGGCGGGTTCCTCCGAGGCCAAGGCGGACAAACTGCCGATACAGGTTCGAATAGGTGCCGCGGCGGGCCAGAAGTTCAAGGTGATTACCGGATTCGATGATTCTCCCGCGATCCATGACCAGTACGAGATCGGCATTCCGGACCGTACTGAGGCGGTGAGCGATGACCAGGCAGGTCCGGCCCTTGAAAAGCTCGGAAAGAGCCTTCTGGATGCGCACTTCGGTAACTGTGTCAATCGAACTGGTGGCTTCATCCAGAATGAGGATACGCGGATCTGCCAGCAGGGCGCGGACAAAGCAAACGAGTTGCCGTTGCCCCATGGAGATGCCTGTCCCGCGTTCTCCAACCATGGTTTCAAGCCCCTCAGGCAGGGATTCGAGGATATCCAGACAATCGAGTCTTCGAGCGGCGTCGCGGACTGCTTCATCAGAAGCGCCCGGCCGGCCCAGGCGGATATTATCCGCAATTGATCCCGTAAAGAGGAAATTCTGCTGGTGTATGATGGCCATTTGGCTGTGCAAAGATTCCGAAGCGATGCTCCGGATGGGGATACCGTCGATCCGGATATCACCGGCGCTTGGCAGGTAGAACTTGGCGATCAGGTTGACAAGGGTCGTTTTTCCGCTTGCAGTGTGACCCACGAGCGCGATCGTCTGGCCAGGGTGAATGGAAACGTGGATATCATGAAGGATCGGCTTTGCGGGGTCATAGCCAAATGTAAGGTGGAGGCACTCGATGTGGCCAGAGATCGGAGGCAGCACCCGGGCATCGGCGGGATCCGACCAGTCGGGAGGCATATCAAGGAGCCTGAAAACCCGTTCGGCGCCAGCCATGGCGGTCATCGCATTGTTGTAGAGATTGCCCAGGCCCTGCACCCCGGAGAAAAAAATTCCTGAAAGAAATAGGAACTGGATTAAGGTGCCAATGGGAACCGGATCGGAATCACGCAGGACCAGGATCCCTCCGGCAAATATCAGAATCGCACTGACGACTTGCGAGCTGAACTCAAGAAGGGGCAGGAACAGGCCGGAAGCCCTGGCGAACGCGACATTGAACCGCGAGTGGTCCAGAGCCAGTTCCTGAAAAAGGTCGGCATTAACCGATTCCCGGGCAAATCCCTGGGTGACACGGATGCCGTTGACGGATTCAGCCAGGGTTGCCGTGATCCGGCTGAAACTTTCCTGCAAGGCACGGCTGGCATGGCTGATCCGGGATTGAAACAGATGATTCAACCACCAGACGATGGGTGCCATCAGCATAACGACCAGAAACAGCCGCCAGTCGATCCACCACATCAGGACGGCAGACACAAGAGACTGTCCTCCCTGAACACATCCGACGAAGAGGACATCCTGGACGCCCGCGCGGACGGCGTCGACATCCGTGGCCATTCGACTGATGATGCGGCCGAGTTTCATGCGGCCAAAAAATGCCACAGGCATGCTCAAGATATGCTGGAACAACTGCATGCGGATGTCGTGCATGACTCTTTCGCCGATCAGGAGTCCTAACCGCTGCCGATAACACAAGGTAACCTGGGTCAGAAGCGCCAGGAGTCCGAAGCCCAGTGCCCCGAGAATGGTTCCGTGCAGGTCCCCCCGGCTGATGGGGCCGTTGATAACGGCCCCGGTAGACCAGGCAAGAAGGGGGAGCTGGATTGCGCGGATGATGACGAGGAAGGTCAGCCAGTTCCGCATCGGGCGGTACGGCTTGAGATAACCGAGGAGGCGTCGCAGGAGAGCCAGGTCGAGAGGCCGCTGATCGACTTCGTCACGCGGCTGCTGCTGGACCCTGGTAATGATTCTGGATGGACTTGCATGGGGGGGCATTACAGGCCTCCCTTGGCGTGGGTTGATGTGGGTGGAACGGTTGGGGGTGCTGACAGGGCCTGAAGGCTTTCCTTGTCCGCGGCCTGAAGGCTGACCATTCTCTGGTAGGGTCCCCGCACCGCCATGAGTGCATCGTGTGTGCCGGCCTGCAGGATTCGGCCATGATCCAGAACGAGAACAAGATCCGCCTTTTGCAGTGTGCTGGCCCGCTGGGCTACGATGAAGGTTGTCCGGCCCCTCATGGCGCTTTCCATGGCTTCGAGGATTTCGTGTTCCGTTTGCGGGTCGACGGCTGCAGTTGGGTCATCCATCATCAGGATGGCAGGATCCAGAAGGAGCGCCCGGGCAATGGCCAGACGCTGGCGCTGACCGCCGGAAAGATCCGCGCCGCCTTCGTATAGCAGGGTTTCATATCCGTTCCGGAGCCTGCGAATAAATTCATCCGCACATGCGATTTTCGCGGCCCGCCGGATTTCCTCCATAGTGGCACCGGGTTTGCCGAAGGCAATATTCTCGGCGACGGTGTTGCTGAAGAGAAAGCTTTCCTGGAAAACAATCCCGACGCTGCGCCGCAGGTCATTGACATTCACGTTCTTAAGGTCATGGCCGTCGATACGAATGCATCCCTTTTGCGGGTCATAAAACCGGGGGACCAAGCTGATCAGCGTGCTTTTTCCGGATCCGGCGGTTCCAACAATGGCCACCCGCTGCCCTGGCTTTACATCAAAGGATACGTCCTGCAGAACCCATGTGTCTGGATTGTAGGCGAACCAGGCATTCTGGAAGGTGACGGCTCCGCGGATGGCCGGGAGGGAAATGGCATCGCTCCGGCTTTCAATCTCAACAGGCGCATCCAGGATATCGAAAACACGCCGCGCCGCCGCCAGACTTTCCTGAAAGCTGTTTGCAAGATTGGCGATATTGGCAACCTGCCCCGAAAATTGCTGGAGCAATCCCGCAAAGACGACGAGTCCGGCTCCGAGCGGCAACTCGCCGCGGATGACAAGGTAACCACCATAGGCCAGCAGGATCACAATGTTGATCTGGGTAATGAATGCAATCAGGGGAGAAAAGAAACTGGTCTGTGCAACGATCCACTGTTTCTGGTCTCTTACTTCACGGCTGGCATCGGCAAACCGGCGGGTCAGTTCCGGCTCACGCGCGAAGCCCTTTACTACATGGATTCCCTGGACTGTCTCCGAGAGCCAGCGGATCATGTTGTCGACCAGGGTCCGGTTCTGCTTGTAGGCCGGCCGGAGGCGGTTGGCGAAGATGCTGGTCATGAGCCAGAGCAGGGGTGTGGTACTCAGGCACAGAAGGGTCAGCTTTGCGTTCAGGCTTATCATGTATATCAGGTACACGCCCAGGGAAAGGAGCATGATCAGTCCCTGCATGATGACGCCATCAATGAACAGTCTGGTGGATTGCACATCGCCGGTGACCCTGTTTATGATGGAGCCGCTCGCATTATCATCGAAGAACCTGAAGCTGAGCGATTGAAGTTTCTTGAAGACAATCGAGCGGAGATGGACAACCACCTGCTGCTGTAACAGAATGGAGAAAAGTACGGAATACTTATAGTTCAGAATGGCTCTTATGCCTGCCAGCAGCAGGATGCCAGCGGCGATGACGCTGAGCCCCGCGACCGGTGGCCACGAGGCAGGAGGGGGGAGCGACAGGGGCCAGTGCGGGCGTGGTGAGGCCGGATCCAGGACAGACCGCAAATAGTCTATGCCGAGTCCGGTTAGGCTCAATCCGCTTAGTCCGAATACCAGAAGCCCGATTTGAAGGATCATGACCTTGACGCAGCCGCTGCGAAACAGCCAGGTGAGGCGCAGGAGCCGGAGGACCAATTGCGTATTCGAGAGGGAGTCCGCAGTCGCGGTTGAGGGTGCTGATTTCATGGGCTGGTGGTCAGCAGGTGTGCCTGCATCCTGTCCAGCACCCATTGGAATTCCTGCCCGATGCTTGTTCCGGTGTCATGGGAGAGGAGGTGTGCCGGGAGTACGGAATAGGTGTACGTTTCGACTTCGAAGTGGTGTGTGCAACCGTTAAGGGCCTGATGCCAGAAAGCGTCATCCAGCAGGTAAGCTGTCGTTTTCAGGTTTGTCAGGTTCTGCATATGGAGCGGAACATGAAAATGTATGCGCCAGCGGGAACACGGATCCGGCGGCTGTGAATCCAGAGCCACATCCAAATCAGGATAATATTGCATGCCGTTGGGGGTCCTGATCCGGGTCTGGTGTAGATAGACCGGGTCGCAAAAATCACGCAGATGGGAGAGGGCTTCCGCTGTTCCCGCGGTTTCCATGGCTGCGCTGATCTGGATCTTGGATATTCGGATGCCGGCCTTCAGGAATTGCCGGAGTGCGGTGAGGGGCTCGTGGAATTCGACTGCCATGTGACAGGTATCCAGGCAGACTCCGATATGACTGCGCAGCATGGCCATTGCCTCATCCGGGGAGTGACCGAGTGCAGTGACGGCATAGGCGGTGCCCTCCGGCCAGAGGACATTCTGAAAATAGGATATGCACTCCCCCGTTGTGCCCAGCAGGCAGTCGGGTTCCGGTTCAAGACCAACATGGATTTCCCGTCCGGTCTTGCGACGAATGTCAGCGAGAATGACGGCCAGATCCACCAGTCTTCTTGCCATGGTTTTCTGTTGCTGTTCGTTGTTGATCCAGGCCTTATAGGAAAGTGGCACGGTGCTGATACTGCCATCCAGACCGTCGGGCAGGAGACGCGCCAGAATCCTGGCGAGTCGGGATGTGTAATCGAGGCGTTCGCAAGTCAGCCAGTCTGGAGCGTACACGGAAGTCTTCACGCGAGCGTTGTGAAACGTCCCGTAGGGGAATCCGTTGACCGTGAAAACGTACAGGTTGTTGGAGTCAAGGAAACGGAGGAAGTCGGTAAGGGGCTTATCCTGTTCGAGTTCCAGTGCGGCTTGATGGGAGAGACGGAGTCCGAGACCGAACGGGCGGTCAGGTGATATCCTCCTGCGGAATGGAAGCGCATGTGTCTGGATTGCGGCCAGGACATCGGGCCAGCTTTCGCCGGCGTGCGCATTCAGGCAGTACGTCAGATGCACCGGCGGGCTATTGCGCAACTGCATAGCGGTGCCTCCTGGGGTCGGATGGATGACCGCCTGCCGTCTTCTTTTTCAGCAAGCTGATGCCGCGGAGGATCTCGGCGTTTGAGACGTCGTGAATTTCCACACGTCGCCCCAGCGGTCCCGGGAAGGTCAGGGTAAGGTCTCCGCCCAGATGTTCCTGGAACTGTTGCAGCCCTTGTCGAAGTCGAAGATTCCCGTGTCTGTCCAGCGCATGCAGCAGGGGGTGCCAGATCGGAAGGCCCGAGCGGAGTAGTGCGTTGTGCAAGCGGTTACGGTCCTTGGATTGAATGAGGCGGCGCTCGGCCGCGATGCAGGCGTCCAGTGATATACCGATGGCCACGGCCTCACCGTGCCGCAGTTGGTAGTCGGAGGCCGCCTCCAGGTAGTGTGCGGACCAGTGCCCGAAATCCAGGGGACGCGCGCTGCCCGATTCAAAGGGGTCTCCGCCATCCCGGATATGTTCCAGATGCAGGCGGGCACAGCGGATGATGGCCCGCTCGGTCACTTCGCGCTTGCCGGTTCGTAACCGTGCGGCATCGCGGCAGAGTTGTGCAAAGAATCCCCGATCCTTGATCATGGCGACCTTGAATGCCTCCGCGATGCCTGCGATACGCTCCCGTGCCGGAAGGGTCTTGAGAAGGTTCAGATCGTTGAAGACGGCAAAAGGGGGCGCAAAGGATCCAAGGAAATTTTTGGCTCCGAATGCATCGACGCCTGTCTTTACGCCGACACCCACATCATTCTGCGCCGTGACAGTGGTGGGAACCCGAAGAACACGGATACCGCGGTGTACAAGGGAAGCCGCAAGGCCCACGGAATCAAGGATACTGCCGCCGCCGATGATCATGACAAAGCTGTGCCGGTCCAGTTTCCGGTCCGCCATCCAGCGGATGGCGCGGTTCACGAAAGTCAATCCCTGCTTGGCATGATGGCCCCGGCTCGTAATCTCAATCGGACCGGCAAGGGCCAGCCTTCCCGCATGATTCTCGAAATATCTCCCGATCTTCCGGGGAAGGTCAGGGACCCGGCGGTAAACCCCGTCATCCATGCACACAAACACGCGGTGCCGACGGTGCTCCGCAAGGCGGCAGACTGTCTTTGCCAGGCAAGGGTTTCTGGGGTCAAAAAGACTTCGTGTGAAGATGACGGGGTAGTCGAACGGAACCGAGATGCGCTGGTGCATGCGATGGAGTTGCATGACTTTCATGCGCTTTCGCCTTTCAGCCAGTTTCTCGTCATGGTGGCCAGTTCGATCAGCGAAGCCGGTTCCCGGGATAGGGGAAAAGTGGCGGACCAGGCGATTTCCCTGCCTGTACCCACCCGGCCATGAGATCCCCGGATACGATCGGTATTCTGGCTCACGGTGCCTGGCGGCCATCCCAGGAAGAGCTCGCAGGGGTCATATCCAGGCTTGTTGTGGATGTCGACATGGCCTGCATAATCCGGGGCTTCATCCCGGGAATGCCACCAAGGGTAGGCAAACCAGGCTTCGTCCCCGGCGATGAGCACAAGCTCACCGGATCGCGCGTTATAAAGGCCGGCTGCGTCGATATCCTCCCTGGCGAGGACCGATGCGATCCCTGGCTGGTCGGAAAGCAGGTCTCGGACGAGGGGAATGTCTGAAGGATTGCGGATATACACATGGGCGACTTCATGGTCTGCAATCGCGAACGCGCGGCTGGCAGGGAAATCGGGGTAGGCCATATCGTGTACAGTCCGCGTTGCCAAGAAGTGATTGTCGAGCAGGATGCGGTTTGGATACACCGCGCAGCGGGTGGGTCCGATTGCGTAATCCCCGAAGATCAAGACATCATGGCCAGTCCTGCGGGCCGCATCATCGATCTTGTGCAACTGTTCCAGAAGGTCCTTCAGTGCCTTTGCAGATCGCGGGTGCGCCGGACCATATCGCTGCAGGTCATAATCGAGAGCAGGAAGATAGGTCAAGCAGAGGTCCGGCGGGTCTGCACTCTGCAGAAGATCGGCTGTAGCCAGGGTAATCCAGCGGGAAGCCGCGGATGATGCCAATGGGCCCCAGTAGTTCAGTAGTCGGAATTTGCTGCCAATGCGCCTGCATATGTCGTCATACAGCCCGGCGGGTTGGCTGTAAACGGCGTCAATCATGCCGCCGCCATGCTTGTGAATGGGGGCTGGGGACAGCAGCATGTCGACGGATTCCCCAAGGGATTGCTGCCAGAAGAGCATTGCGACCCGCTTCCCGCCTGCCCGATAGCAATCCCATATGCGTTCGCCTGCAACCAGTGCGGACGACTGCTCCCAGAACATGGGGCGGCAGAGTGCACGATCATACAGACCATTGGCAATCATGCCATGTTTTGCCGGATGGGTTGCTGAACGGAAGGACGCCTGCACGGTGCATGTAACGGCGGGAAAGACTGTGTCCATGGGCCGGAAGTTCCGTCCGCCAAAGTCCAACGCGTTCGACTGGCGCAGGAAATCGTATCCCAGGGCGGCAGCTTGAATGATGACCAGCTTTCTTGGCATCGGATCAACTTCCTCGAATCCATTTCCCCAGCCAGCCGGCAACCGGGAAGGCCGCCAGAAGAGCAAGGGCGGGAAGTTCGCCTATGGCTCCCGTGGCAGCGCAGACGGCTGCTTGTACAAGGATCAGGCCACGGATCATTCCCCCAATGCTGCGCTGGGTCCATTCCGGGGCCGGTCTGCCGGTCAGTGGTGCGGCAAGCAGGGTGATCCAGACAACGGCCATGGAGGACAGGATCAGTACAAATGGGGCTGGATAGGCAAGCGGACCGCTGCTTGGAAGAAGTGCCGGGAGGAAAAGGGCAAGGGTGCCCAACCAGGTGAGTAGAAGGACTGGGAAGGCGGCAACAAAAGAACGGGAGACACGCACCACATGTGTTTCGTGGCGGGCAATGCTGGAAATCAGGAGGACAAGGAAAGCAAGAGCGATGGCCGAAAGCAGTACGGGGATCGCAGTCACTGCGGCAAATCCATATGCGGCAGCTCCGAGAAGCAGGTTCAGGCCTCGGCAGGAGCCCATGAACAGGGGGCCGGCGATTGGAACCCGCTTCATACCGAGATTATACGCCCAGGAGGCGAGGGACAGTAAGAGGGCGACGGTCGAGGCCAGGCGGCCTGCGGGAAAGATGGCGCACACTCCAAGGATCGATAGCGCGACACTGCAATAGAGGACGAGGTTGGCCGAAATGCGTCCGGACGGAATGGGTCGGCCCGGGCGCTCCCTCGCATCCTCGTTGCGATCGCAATAATCATTTGCGAGGAGTCCTGCTGAATAGAGCATGAGGCTTCCGAGGATGCAGGAAGACAATGCAGAACCGTTCAGCGGCACACTCATAGCCATGGCTGCAAGGCAGGCTCCGGCAAGAGGATCTCCTGGAACCGTCAGAAGGTTCGGTAGCCGCAGAAGGGCCAGCCATGCGGCTGCTTTGCCCGGCAATGAGCGCGCGGGTGTTCCGTTCTTGAGCCCGTCCGATGTTACCGTTGTCTGCTTATCGTACATCCACTGGCACTCCCGAAACGACAGTCATTACGGGATCATTGGTCCCGGATGGCTGTGAATATGTAGGAAGGTATCGATAATACACTTCCAGCATCAGAGTGCAAAGAGTTGTCGTATAAACGTGTGAACCTTGGTCGTAGTCCCCTTTTTCCCAGTGTCCATCCGTATGCTGCGCGGAAAGCAATGCTTTTTGCATCTGCCTGTTCCAGCGGTCCCATGCATTGCGGTTGCTGCTGTGGAAGCGGGCTTGTGTGACGTAATAGGCGCCATAAACCTTTGGTTGTTTCTCATTTTCCCATGGGAAGGAGAGGTTCTCCAGTACCGCGTTTCCCCGTTTCGCCTGCAGGGATTCCGCCGCCCCCAGAAGTTGCAGGCAAAGGGTTCCTACACCTGTCATGGTCCACGTCGCTCCTGAGGCTACCGGAATGGCGTGGTTCTGGCCCGAGTAGACGAAACCACTCCCATCGCCTGCGAAGGCGGCGGTCTTCAGGAACCGGGCGCATTTTTCCAGGGCGGCATCCAGGGCTGGGTTGGAGACTCCGGCAATCCGGGCGGCTTTCAGGGCCTGAACCTGCCATCCGGTAACCGAGGTGTCGAAACGTGACCTCTGACTGTAATTGTAATCAAAGCCGCCGCCAGGCTGTTGTCCGCGGATCACGATGCCTGTCGCCTTGTCCAGGGCTTCGCGCAACGGGAAGATTCGAGTCATGGTAAAGGCCTCAGCCACGGCATAGGTTGCTATTGCGTGGGCATAAACATTGCGTGAGAAATAGCCCTCGGAATCCTGGTGCGCGGTCAGGTACTGAAGCCCCTTTTGCACAGTTGCCCCGAATTCGGCACTGTCGGTAGTTTCTCCATGTCCAAGAAAGGTGAGGAGAGCCAATCCTGTCATGGCGACGGGGTCCTGTCCCTCCCAGTATCCGGCGGCCTGCTGATGCTGTTTAAGCCACTGCAAGGCTTTCAGAACCGACTGTTCTGTCTTTGTATTGCCGGTCTTCTTCAGAATAATAGACCGGGATTCGGGTGACCGTCCGGTCAGGAGTGCAGGCAGGGGCTTGGTGATGGGTTTCCCGGTTGCGTGCCGGATTCCAGTGGGGTGTACCGGTATGTGAGAGGGCGGCACGGGGTCGCTTACTGTGACCGTGGTAACATCATCCTGAGGCGGGAGAGTGGGGTTGATGGGGATAGGATCGGGTGACTCCCGGGGTGAGGGAGGCGGTGGAGGTGTGTCATCCGGAACCTTTGTGGGATCCGGGACCCTGAGGTCGATGCGAATCCCCTCGGGATCTTCGTCGACGGGAAACATTCGCGGTACGGCAATAATCAGGGCTGTAATGATCAGTATGCAGAGGGCGGCGGTCATGAGAGGCGGGCCAAACACCCGGAACAGGGCGAAGCGGGCATAGCGGTATTTCCCGGAATAGTGAGGTGCCCTGAGCCCCTCGCGTATGGCTGCCAGTCGTTCGCGCAAGGTTTGCTCCTTCAGAATATCTGCGAATGTTGCGGGGTGATGTTCTGCGGCCACGTTATCCATGACCGAGATGGCAATCCGTTGCGACTCGGAGAAGTCCAGGGGACTGGTTTCGGCATGCAGCCGGATGTGCTGGCGGGATTGCTGCTCGAACAAGGCGCGGCGTTCGGGACTCGCCTGCAGTTCCCTTCGCAAGGCTGCTCGGCCTTCTGGCGGGAGACTGCCGTCAAAATACTCCTCCATGAGAAGGATGAAATCATTCTCATTCATGCTGTTCTCTCCTGCTCCATGTATTCCCGGAGCGTTTCCCGGATCCTGAACAGGGTGACGGCAGCCCAAGTGGCTGTCTTGCCATGCCGCCGGGCGATTTCCTGTACCGGCAGGCGGTTGTAATACCGATCCCGTATCATTTCCTTGGCTGGATCGGGGAGTTTTTCCAGGCATTCCCGCAGGCGTTCCATGGTTTCCTCCTCGCGTCCAGCCCCTTGGGCTGCGTCCAAAGCTGCCTTCATCACCACATGCTCCAGGAACGCTTCTTCGGAATTCACAACCCTTGAGCGTGCATGCAGTTCCTTGAGCATCAGATTTCTGGCAATCCCCTTGACCCAGGCGAGGAAAGTGCCCCGCAATTCGTATTTGGCAATGTTCTCATAGCACGTCACCAGAGCGTTCTGCAGGACATCGTCAATCATGTCGATGGATCCCGCGAACGAGGAGAGGAACAGTCTCAGGTCGTGCCGGATCAGGAACACCAGTTCCGCGAAGGCGTCGCGATCGCCTTGCTGGACCTTCTGTACAATTTGATCCAATTCCTGAGGGTTCACGGTGTAATCCTTACCTATTATTACCCCGAATGCGCAACTTATTACAATGAGACGCAAGATACATGCTGTTTTGGACGAATATTATGGATGGGCATTCTCTCGATATGGTTGTACAATTTCTTCCTGGAAAGGAGGAACGTATGGGCATGGTAATCACAGTCCATCATTGGGTGCCTGGGCACCCGGTTTTGCCGGCATGGGTGCGCCGACTCATCGCGGCTGTTCGTCGGTTGATGGCCGATGACCGTTTCTGGATTGCGGTGCTGGCATTGGCTGCGTTGGTTCTTATTGTTTGGCTGTCCACATTGCCTGCCGTTCCCGAAGTTCCGGGTGAGTGGTTGCAGCCGATGCCCGGGGTCCGGGGCTATTATCCCGTATGACCGTCCGGCTGTCGGTGAGAGGGGGGCTGCCGTTGCCTGATCCGATTGAGGCGGGGGGTAGTTGTGTGTCTATAGCGCCACCGTAGTCTTGCTCCTCTTGCCGAATGCGACGGCCGCAGGACCGTTCGCAGTGATGATCTTTGCGTCACGGACCGCTGGAGCAGGGAAAAACAAAACACCCGCTGTCCGGAGGGTGGATTCCTGGGATGGGAGGGTGGTGGCCTTTTCCCCTTCAGGATTACGGTGCGGGCCAGGGTTGCGGGCGCGATGCGGATGGCTGCGACGATCTTGCTGCTACAACGGCTTCAAACTCATGGGTAATCCGGGCGCTCGAGATCAAGCCATGCCATCTCGGCCGGGCTTAACTGTATGGATGCCGCCGCCAGATTGGCCTGCATTTCCAGGCGGCTGGCTGCCCCTATGCAGGCAAAGATACGGAGGGGATGATTCATGATATATGCGGTGGCGATCTGGGGGACAGTAAGGCATTTCGCTTTGGCGAGGATTTCAGCACGGCGCAGGCGTTCAAAATTGCCGGGATGGCAATAGGCATTCCAGCATGCTTGATCGACCTTTTGTTTCGCGCCGTCCCGGCCATCTGATGACAACACGCGGCCCGAGAAGAATCCGCGCGCGAGACTCGAGTAGGCGAAGATACGGACGCCCGAAACTGCATACCAGGAGCGGGCGGTAGCCTGGGAAGGACCGCTGATGCCCACGCATCCGGCACCCCAGGGGTTGTCGACCTGCTCGGCCAGGCTGAAGTGCGGGCTGCTGACGGTAAAGGGGATAAGGCCCTTTTGTCGTGCATATTCATTAGCTTCGGCTAAGCGATCATGGGTCCAGTTGCTTCCGCCAATGGCGCGGATGCGCCCGGCGCGAATGTGCTCATTCATTGCTTCCATGATCGGGCCGACGGGGATGGACGGGTTGTCCCTGTGGAGCAGGTACATATCAACATAAGTTGTGCCTAGCCGGGCAAGGGTATCGTGCAGATCCGCCGCGATGTCGAAGGGGGTAACGCGCGGCCTGTCGGGATTATGATGTGCGCCCTTGGCGAGGATCACGATCGCGTCCCGGTTCCCGCGCTTCTTCATCCACTGGCCGATACAACGTTCCGAATTGCCTCCTGCATAGACATGAGCGGTGTCGAGGGTGTTCCATCCGAGGGTGAAGGCATCATCCAGCAGTTGGAAACTTGCTTCTTCCTCCTCGGTGTTGATGATCATTGTGCCGAGAACCAGGCGGCTGACGGCTTTTCCGATCCCGGGCAATTGACCGGATGGCATGGCGAATGTTGCGGGGGTGCAGGACATGGCGGACTCCTTCCTTTGGGCAGGTTTAGTGTTCCATGGGGTAGACAAAACCCCACTGCCGCCGCAATTCATCCATGGATTCGGCGATGGCAATGCTCTCATCCAGCGGAATAACCGGACATTCAATGCGGTGGTTCCGGATACATTCCATGGCCGCTGCGGCTTCGTACTGCATGCCGGTACTCTCCAGTGGATGTTCCACTGTTGCATCGGGTTTTCCCGGGTGCCGCAGAGTCATTCGTGTTGGTTTCCACCAGGGGGATGCTATGTGTATGGATCCTTCCGTTCCTGCAATCAGGGCTTCATGAGGTGTGCTCGTACGCACGGCTGAAGAGCCGATGGCGAGTTGTCCGCCGTCGTAACGGAAGACCCACGCGGCCTGTTCGTCCACGCCAGTCCCGCCCATGGCGGCAAATCCAGTGATTTGGCGCGGCTTGCCCAGCAGCATATGGAAAAGGGAGATCGGGTAAACCCCTACATCCAGCAAGGACCCGCCTGCAAGATTTGGGTCAAACAGGCGCCCTTCCGGATGGATGTCCGCACGAAATCCGAAATCCGCCTGGATCATGCGGATCTCGCCGATTTCTCCGCGCGCAATGCGAATCCGTACCTCCTGCATAAGAGGAAAAAATCGGGTCCACATGGCCTCCATCAGAAAGAGTTTTCTATTGCGGGCCAAGGCCGCCGCTTCGCGGGTGCGTAAGGCGCAATAAGTCATTGGCTTTTCGCAGACCACATGCTTCCCGTGTTCCAGGCAGAGGCGGATCATATCATAATGCGAGGAGTGCGGTACGGCGATGTACACTACATCCACGGAGGGATCTGACGCGAGAGCCTCATACGAGGCGTGCCGCACGGGGATCCCGTATTCCGCCGCAAAGGTTTCCAATTTGTCCGGGGTGCGGCTGGCAACGGACTGGACCCCGGCGTCGGGGAGGCTCAGCAACCCTTTTGCAAAGCTATGGGCAATATTGCCGGCACCGAGAATACCCCAGCGAATCTTGGAAGGCATGTTGGTCCTTTCGTGTTTGCGAACCGGAATGTCCGTTGTTCAAGCCGTCTTTTCGTCCGATCCACTAGCATGCCCCGATTCGTTATTCAATTGCTTTTCTTCATACCGTCTTCCGGAGATGAGTGAGGGAATGCCTGAGCCTCTTCGCAGTGACCGGCCTTGCGTGGAACTGCCGGTGTCAGAAGGACAACAAATGCTGCCGTGGTGCGAGCAAACCTTCCGTCTGTGCGTTGAAGCTTCCGGCGTGTGCGCTGAACTTTCCGTTGGCAGGGCAGATGTCGTTGATAAGGTAGACTGATGAAAAGAATTACGTTCAGTTGAGTCGGCGCCATGGGG
>CAIVSY010000062.1 GCA_903908715.1 uncultured bacterium | reverse complement strand
GTGATCGCATAGATGCCCAGGCTGGGGATGAGCCAGAGGATATTCCGGGGGCCGGTGACGGACTCCAGGAGGGAGCTCCGGTAGGCAAACATGCCCAGAATGAAAAGCGACAGGTACTGGGGGATGTGCGCCGGCTCCATCTGGATGAATCCCAGAAAGAAGATCCAGCGATCGATGGGGAAGCCCCAGGATGTCCGCATGAGGTGGGTGATGAATCCCAGGGCCGCTATAAAGAAAACGATCGCAGGCAGTCGCACGTCCCGGGCGGGGGAGACGGAAAGGGACGGCGGCCGTTCCGGCCGCACCGTTCTGATTGCGGCGTAGAGGATCGCGTAGACGAGCAGGTGTTGGACAAACCACAGATGCCCGAAGTTGAACGCATGCGCGGCGTTCGCCTTATCATGAGGGTCCATCAGCCAATGCCGGCTGTAGAAATCGGGAAAACTGATCGCGCTCGCAGAATGCAGATACTGTACGTATCCGAGAACGGGGGCGACGAATAACGTCAAAAAGACGAGGGGGACACCGAAGCGGATCAGCTTGTCGCTGATGAATTTGCGGGCTCCGTGGCGGTCGAACGACCCTGGAAAGAAATACCCCGAGATGAAGAAGAAAAGCCCCATGAAGAACGAGGCATTGAACCCGAACAAATAGCTCAACTCCTTTATCCGCTCACCGGGATATGAATAGTACCAGACACCGCCCGTCGCCCCGTATGCCTGCCCGACATGGTGGATGATAACCAGAATGATCAGGAGCACCTTGAGATTGTCGAGATAGTACAGCCGGATCTTATCGCTCATTGGTCGTATCCTGCACGGTCCTGATCCTCCTGCGTGTAAACTGCTCGATTTCCTGCCGGTGCTCGGCTACGTAAGCGCAGCTGGGCTCTTCCCCGCACTTCCGGCACTGCGGATCGTAGGCGGTATTGATGACCCCGCACCGCGGGCAGGCGTAGTGTCTTCTTTTCTCCGTGAGCCACTGTTCGTAGCCGACATCCCTGATCCGTTCCAGGTTTTCCCAGAGCTCGATCCGATGGGCCTTTGCCGACTGGAACTGTTTCAGCTCTCCACAGGGATACTCCTCGCATTCCCCGCAGAAGTCAATCCCCCGCGCGGCAGCACAGGCGTGCATCTTACAGTCCGTGCAGTAAGGCAATCTCTTTTCCGAGCGGCATCCGTAGCATCTGCTGTCTTCCTCGGTGTACTGCGCTTCCTCCGCCAGAATCTTCAACCGGGCCGGGTCTTCGGTGGTGGCGATGAACCACCGGCATGCCTGGCAGTAAAGCCCGCACACAGCGGTAAATCGTTTCTCCCTTGCTCCGGAGCGGTCTTCTTCCGTTGGCATGACTCCCCCCACAGTGCTGTGACCGGTTTGGCTTCTTTCCCTCAATCCACGATGAATAGTTTAGCCCCAACCTCTGTGTGCGAGCGATGAGCGTCCACGTTGTCCGCCACCTGATAACTCATGCCGGGCCTGAGCGTTAACCTGCGCCCATCCTGAAGCTCGGTGTGAAGTTCACCTTCGATGCACAGCACAACGTGTCCCTTGACGCACCAATGATCCGCCAAGTAGCCTGCCGTATACTCGACCATGCGGACACGGACAGTTCCAAATTGCCGCGTGCGCCAGTAGGCGACGCCACGTTCACCTTTGTGTTCGGTTTGCTCGATCCGTGACCAGTCCGTCGTACCGAATGGAATGCCTGACATTTGCATTCGCAACTCCCTTCCATCATTGCCTGAGGTGGGCACAACCTGCTGGGGTTGACGCCGGCGAAATCCCGGTCACGGTTCATGCCGAGGTTATGCATTCAAATCCAGGTTACGCTTTTTAGATGGCGTTTGATACCTCGTTGGTAAGGATATTTGGGATATCCCAGAATTATGGATCCGACAACCACGTTACTGTCAGGGATGGAAAAGAGCCTGCGCAGTACTGGGCTGCGCTGAATAGGCGGTGGAATGATCGACATTGCAGATGCTCCCATGCCCAGAGCGTGGGCTGCCAGAAAACCGTACGTTAAGGCGATATGAATGTCCTCTTCATAGTTCTCTGCATCGCGATGAGCATGGAAGATGATCATGGCGGGTGCATGACGCGTGATGGTATCCTCCGTTCCCTGCTTCAACCCTGGGAGACGACTCTTGAGCAGTGGCACTACGTGCCGTTTCAATGTATTGAATGTCGCGGCTCCGACCTTGCGACGAACAACAAACCGGGATATGGGGTTATCCATTGCCTGTACAAGGCTATCGTAAACCTTGATCATCTCCGGCAGGGCTTGCCGAATC
>CAIVSY010000061.1 GCA_903908715.1 uncultured bacterium | reverse complement strand
CCTGCCCCTCAGGCCCCAGCAACGCAAATCCCTTCTTCACCAACCCTCGCTGCTCCACCGTCATCGGAAACGATACACACTCGTTGCTCCACCCATACCCAAGATGATCCCTCAATACATATCCCGCGGAAGGCTGGGCGCCAGCCTCAGCCAGCAGGCTGAGGGTAATCATAAGGAACCATGCGGCGTGAATACGGAATGATGTGATTCTATTCATTGGACCCTTTCTCCTTTTCAATCGCGGAACAAAACTCCGTCAAGACATCGGGTGCGGTAAATATGCTTCAAGAATAGGTCTCGGAAAATAAAAGTCAACTCACCTCGCAGCGAGTCTCCGTCGCAGGCAGCGAGGGATAATTCTGGTAAGTCTTCAGGCAGGTAACTAATATGAAAGCATTCAAAAAAGCGGGCCCATGCGGACGGCCCCTGAATGAAACCCGGATCATGTCAACTGTGCGACACGTTGTTTGGGATTGGAACGGCACACTGCTGGACGATGTCCAGGCTTGCGTGGACGCCATCAACATTCTGCTCGAACGCCGCGGCCTGCCTCTCGTGTCACGGGAACAATACCTCGAAGTATTCGATTTCCCGGTACGGAACTATTATCTCCGGATCGGGTTCAATCTCGAACAGGAGAATTGGCACAGTCTTGCCGTGGAATATCACGAGGCATACGCCAGGACATCGGCTGGCTGCCGGCTGAGGGACGGAGCCCTGCCCGTGCTGGAATCCATGCGGCAGAGCGGCATAACCCTTTCCGTCTTGTCCGCCTGCGAGTTATCCCTTTTGCGCCGCATGATGGAAGAGAGGGGTATCCTCGGATATTTCGATCACGTGTATGGGCTATCCGACCTGTATGCTCATTCCAAGGTTACCCTCGGGCACAGCCTGCTCGCGCAAGCCGGCCTGACCCCGGACTCCACCCTGCTGGTCGGCGATACCACCCATGACTACGAAGTGGCCAGCGCCCTCGGGCTGCCCTGCCTGCTGCTGTCCGGAGGCCACCAGGCCGCCGAAAAGCTTCGCCGCTGCCGGTGTCCCCTGGTGGCGGACATCGAAGCGGTCCATCTCCACGTTTGCACCCCATGCACAACATGAGCCGCATCAGCAAACGCACCCTGTTCATCCTTGCCGTCCTCGCCCTCTGGACCTTCAGCATGGGGTGGCTTGTCTTCCGTGAAGCCTACCCCGAACTCCTGACCGTTGCCGCGCCCGGCGGATATCGCTCCTTTTTCTCGCGCGGGGTCATGGTCATGGATCAGTGGATGAAAATCACCTTCCAGGGCCGGCAGATCGGATACAGTCACACAAGCGTGGACTCCCTTGATGACGCCAACGGACGCCAATACCAGATTGCAAACCGCACCCTCCTGCAGATGAATGTCATGGGGGCAACACAGCGGATCGCGGTTCATGCGCGGTCAATCGTGGATTCCATGTATCACCTGCAGCGGTTCTCATTTGTACTCTCCGCCACCGGCTATGCCATGACCATTGAAGGGAAGAGGAAGCAGGGGAATACGTTTGATTGCCTGATCCGCAGTTCTGAAACGTCCCGGCGGCTTTCCATCACGATTCCGGATGATGCCATCCTGTACTCCCCCATGACCGAACTGTCGCTGAAATCCCTCGCGCCCGGACGGGCATTGACCCTGCGCATGTTCAACCCGATGACCCTATCATCCCAGAACATCACAATCAAAGCGCTCCGGCGGGAAATCCTGCAACATCAGGGAAAGTCGATCGAGGCCACGGTTCTTTCCGCCATGATGGAAGGCATGGAAACCCTTTCGTGGATTGGCAAGGATGGAAACATCCTGCGCCAGGAGACGCTTTTCGGATGGGCCATGGAAGCCTGCAGGCCGGAAGAAGCGACAGCCGCAGCGCCTGTGGCGCCAACCGGGGATATGCTTGCGCAACTGGCCGTACCGGTAATCGGCCCGGCGAACCAGCTTGCCACCGCACCATTCGCAAGAATCCGTCTCAGCGGGGCAAAACTGCAGACCGCCTCCCTGGAAACGCACCGCCAGTCGGTCACAGCAACAGGCGATGTGACGGAAATCATCGTCCGCGCGGACTCCCTGCCGGCATCCGGGCTCACCCCAGGCACACCGCCAGCGGTACCGCAAGGCGCTTTGGCTCCCTCGCCGTTCATCCAGTCGGATGATTCACGCCTCATCCACCGGTCCCGGGAAATCACCGGGGCATGGACGAACAGCCTCGAGGCTGTGCTTGCCCTGCACAAGTGGGTGTACGAAAAAGTCGAGAAAGAACCGACCGTCAGCCTGCCTTCCGCGCTGGATGTCCTGCTCAAGCCGAGAGGCGACTGCAATGAACACACCTACCTCTTTGTGGGGCTGGCCCGGGCCGCCGGAATTCCCGCGGTCATCCGGGTGGGCCTGACCTATCACAACGGAAGTTTCTATTACCACGCTTGGCCCTCCGTGTTTGTCGGACGGTGGCTGGATATGGACCCGACTCTGGGCACACCGGCTGTGGGCGCCGATCACATCTCCCTCTTTGAAGGCGAAATTTCGGAACAAATGAAACTGATGGGTTTGCTCGGCCGCCTGAAGGCGGAAATCACGGGTGTTGGCAAAGAAGCGGATGCTGGCAAGGAATCACCATGATTCACGTACAAGCACTGGATAAATCCTATGGGACGGTACACGCGGTCAGGAATCTGTCCTTCGATGTGCCGGCCGGAGAACTGTTCTGTTTCCTCGGGCCGAATGGCGCCGGCAAGACCACAACCATCAAGATGCTCACCGGCCTCCTGCGCCCCGACCGCGGGGTCATCCGGATCGGCGGGTATGACATCGCCACCGACCCGGTCGCCGCAAAGACGCTGATGGGTTACATCCCGGATATGCCCTTCCTCTATGAGAAGTTGACCCCCGTGGAGTTCCTGAAGTTTATCGCGGACCTGTACAACATCAAGGAGGCATCCACGCGACGCAGGATCGACGACTCCCTGCAGTCCTTCGGTTTGGGCGAAGCCCGCACATCGCTGATCGGCGACTTGTCCCACGGTATGCGCCAACGGCTGTTGTACATCGCGACCTTCCTGCATAACCCCCGTGTGGTCTTTATCGACGAACCCCTGATCGGTCTCGATCCGCACTCCATCCGGATGATCAAGGACCTGTTGCGGCAGAAAGTGCGGGACGGCATGACCATTCTGCTGACCACCCATATCCTTGCCCTGGCCGAAGAGATCGCCGACCGAATCGGGATCATTTCCAATGGCAGCCT
Organism: uncultured bacterium; assembly: GCA_903908715.1. Lineage (GTDB taxonomy): Bacteria > Verrucomicrobiota > Kiritimatiellia > CAIKKV01 > CAITUY01 > CAIVSY01. Next base: position 136,189 of record CAIVSY010000061.1, on the reverse strand, counting down.
CATCGCGCTGGGCCACATGAACGAACTTCGCGCCCAGGCAGGCCTCGAGGGCCGGCTGGAAGACATCTTCCTGAAACTGACGACGGATGAAGCGGGGCTCTCGTCCCCGGGTGGCGCACGCCGCATGACGGCTCCGAACATCTAGGAGAATGCATCATGCCCCCTTTAACCGCCCTCTGGATCAAGGACAGCCGCGCGATGAGCAACCTTCGCCGCATCCTGCGGCAAGAATCGGTCTTCAAACTGATCTTCATCCTGGCGTTCGCCATGGGGCTGATGGGCGGTTTTTTTGTGTTGTTCCTGGACGCCTTCCGCTTTCTTTCGGGGCTGGGGGGTGTGAGTTTCCTGATCACACGGCGCCTTTTCTCATTCTTCTACCTCGGACTAGGCGGCATGCTGGCCCTGTCCAACATTGTCACAACCTATTCGACCCTCTTCCGGTCCCGCGAGACATCCTTCCTGCTGACCGCCCCTGTGGATATCCGTTCTCTTGTCACGTACAAGTACCTGGAGTCCACGCTTCTCAGTTCCTGGGCTTTCCTGTTCCTGATCATCCCTTTCACGGCGGCGTACACATGGCATGAGCACCTTGGGCTTTTGTTTGCTGTCTGGACTGCGGCATTTGCCTTGCCGTTTGTCCTGCTGTGCGGCGGGATCGGGACCTTGCTGGCTCTGGTGGCGGTGCGATGGGCGCCCCGGGGCCGCCTTTTCCGCTGGCTGGCCGTTGCCTGCCTCCTTGCCATTGCAATCCGACCCCTGCTGCAGTTCCGCCCTGTGTCGCTCCAGGATCAGGCCTCCTTCGTCCTGAACCGGCTCCTGCCGGGACTCCAGGCGGCATCCCACCCCATGGCTCCGAATCAATGGACGGCCGAAGGCATCCTTTCGCTGACCGGTGGAGAGTATGCACGCGGCGCCATGTTCTGGCTGACTCTGGTGGGAAACATGCTCCTGCTGAGCCTCGCGATCCAGTGGCTGGGCACCCGCACGTTCTTCTCAGCCTGGCAACGCGTCACGGGTGAAGGGAGCGCCACAAGACGGCCCCCTGAACTGCTGGGCTGGCTGGAACCCGCTCTCCGTTTCCTGCCTCACGACATCCGGGGAATGATCCTGAAGGATATCCGGGCTTTCCTCCGCGACCCGCTCCAATGGTCGCAGGCCTTGATCTTCTTCGGCCTGCTGGCGATCTATTTTGGAAGTTTCCGAACGTTCCGGTACGACGAACTGCCGGATATCTGGCGAAACCTCATTGTTTTCCTGAATATTTTCAGCGTGGCATCCGTCATATGCTCCCTCGCCTCAAGGTTTGTATTTCCCCAACTTAGCCTGGAGGGGCATAGTTTCTGGATCCTGGGGCTTGCCCCGACCGGGATGCGCCGGATTCTGATGACCAAGTTCCTGCTGGCGGCCACGGCTATCCTGCTGGTCAGCACAACCCTTATGGCGCTCGCCACATGGATGTTGCAGGTCGGGCCCGGCCTCAAGGCCATCTCGATTGGCGTGGCGATAACCATTTCGATTTCCGTTTCCGCCCTTTCCACCGGTTTGGGAGCCATTTTTCTGGATTTGAAGCAACCCAATCCGGTCGCCATCATTTCCGGTTTTGGCGGAACCATGAATCTGGCCCTCAGCCTGGGGCTGATGCTCGCCTCGATCATCCCTTTGGCCTCCTCTGGCATTGGAACGTTCAAGGCAGAATCACGCACAACGCCTTTATCCAGGGGAACATCGCGGCCACAATCTGGCTTCTGCTCCTCACCCTGACCGCAACCCTCATCCCTTTGTGGATGGGCGCTCGTAACCTGTCGCAGCGGGAGTATTGATCCGGCTTCGCCCAGCCTGCGGGAGTCCCCCATTTCTTGTTGCCCCGGAAGAATTCCTGTGACAGAGTACGCCCGTTTCCCGGCATTATCACAAGCAATTCCCAGTATAAGGACATTCTTATGCCCGCAAAAGGTAACCTGCTGATCGGTCAGAGCGGCGGCCCGACAGTTGTCATCAACCAGAGTCTTGTCGGAGCGATCCTGCAGGCCAAAAAAGCAAAGGAAATCGGGGCCATCTATGGAGCCTTGCACGGGATGAAAGGCATCCTGGAGGAAAACTTCATTGATTTGCGCAAGGAAAGCGCCTCCGAACTTGAACGCATCGCGATGACGCCCGCCTCAGCCCTGGGCTCCGCCCGCAAGAAGCCCACCGACGAGGAATGCGCCAGGGTCTTCGATGTCCTCAAGAAATACAACATCCGCTATTTCTTCTACATCGGAGGAAATGATTCCGCGGAATCCACCCATATCATCAACGAAAAGGCCAAGAGTGTCGGGTACGAACTGCGCTGCTTCCATATCCCCAAGACTATCGACAACGATCTGCGGGAGAATGATCACACCCCGGGCTTCGGAAGCGCCGCCAGGTTCGTAGCCTGCGCTATCATGGGAGACAACCTCGACTGTCGCGCCCTGCCCGGCGTAAAGATCAATGTGATCATGGGCCGTCATGCCGGATTCCTTACGGCGGCTGCGGCCCTGGCGCGTGTCTATCCGGACGATGGGCCCCACCTGATCTATCTGCCGGAGCGTCCGTTCTCGATGGAGAAGTTTGCCGCGGATGTCAAGGCGGTCCATAAGCGCCTCGGCCGCTGTGTCGTGGCGGTTTCGGAAGGCATCGCAGACGAGAACGGGGTCGCCATCGCCACCAAATTCTCCAAGGAAGTGGACTCGCACGGAAATGTCCAACTCAGCGGTACCGGCGCGCTCGGCGATTTGCTGGCCACGGAAATCAAGAAACGCACGACCATTTCCCGTGTCCGGGCCGATACCTTCGGCTATCTCCAGCGCTCCTTCGCGGGGCTTGTTTCCGCCGTGGATGCCAGGGAGGCCAGGACGGTCGGCATGCTGGCGGTCAAGGAGGCCGTAAAAGGGAAGGAACCCAGCGGTTCCATCGCCATCCGGCGCAAAAAAGGCGCCAGGTATGCGGTCTCGTATAAACGTGTTCCGCTGGCCAGCGTCGCCAGGGAAACGCTCCACATGCCCGATGAGTTCATTGCAGGGACGAACAATGATGTGACCGGGGCGTTTCTCCGTTATGCCCGTCCGCTCGCCGGGAAGCTCCCGGTGATTGGACGCTTCAAGGCCGTCAAGGTTGCCAGGAAGTAGACGGTCACTGGGTAACGGGCGGAGCCTGCACTGTTGTTACACCGGCTTCTTCTCAAACCGCTCGCAGGAGTCTGTTGCCTCTACAAGGCGGTTGCGCAGTCCGCACCGCTGGCAGAACGGATTTACCACATAGTGTTTGCAGTGCCGGCACAACTGGTCCGCCTCATGCGTCTCAAAGACCCGGACTGACGCGGGCCGATCGCTTTCATCAAAAAGACTCCCGGTCTTCCGCGCCTTGAACGGCACTTCCATCTCACTTGGGAATTCATGCCCGCAGGATGCGCAAACCAGCGACTCCCCGGCCTTCCTGAACCCGTCATAACGGGGCACACGCTTCAGCAGGGTCTCTTCGCCGCATGCTGTACACTGGATCTCGACCGTCGATTTCATCGGTCTGCCTGTCAACGAACCGCCGCCAGAAGGTGGGCCGCCGCCTCCACTGCGGCGCCGATCCTGGCCACATCCTTACCCCCGGCCCGAGCCAGCGCCGGCTGCCCCCCCCCGCTGCCGCCTGCGACCTTGGCAACTTCCTTGACGATCTTGCCGGCATGAATCCCGCGCGGCAGAAGGTCCGCACTCACGGCAGCAATGAACTGGGCCTTCCCGTCACACACGGCCCCCAGTACGACCACACCACTCGAGATCCGCACCAGGGCCGCATCGGTCAAGGCCTTGAGGGACTCGGCCGAAACTGCGCCGACATCCGCGGCAACCAGCGTGACTCCGCCTGCCTCGCGTGCCGTTGCCACCACGGAATCAAGTTTCATCAGGGCGGCAGCGGTCTCCTGATCCTTGATCCGCTTCTCCAGGATCTTGATCTGTTCGGCCACCGCATCCACACGGTCCCCCACCTCGGCCGGGGAAACGCTGAAACGCCTCGCCAGTGTCTCAACCATGGTCCGGTCCGTGCACATGGTTTCATAGGCCGCCATGCCTGCAACGGCTTCAATACGGCGCACGCCGGATGCGATGGAACTCTCCCCGACTATCCGGAACAGGCCTATGCTTCCGGTGGCGGGCACATGCGTGCCGCCGCATAACTCGCGGCTGTACCCCCCCACATCGACAACCCGGACACGGTCTCCATACTTCTCGTCAAAAATCGCAATTATGCCCGATCCCGGAACATCCTTGAGCGCCATCTCCGAGGTGGTCACCTCCTCGTTGCGCAGGATCATCTCATTGACCCTTCGTTCCACTTCGGCCAGTTGCTCCGGCGTCAGGGCCTGGAAATAGGAGAAATCGAAGCGCAGACGGTCCGGTCCGACCATCGAGCCCGCCTGTTTGATATTCCCGCTCACCACACCCCTCAAGGCATGCTGCAGCAAATGCGTGGCCGTGTGGTGCCGAGCCGTGGCCGCCCGTCGCTCCTCGTTGACCATCGCCGTCACCTTGGCGCCCCTGGAGAGAATTCCCCGCGTGACCCGCCCGATATGAAGGACCAGCCCATCTGCCGGCTGACGCGTATCCAGCACCTCGAATTCCCCGCCGTCCGCCGAAAGGATCCCCTGATCCCCGATTTGCCCGCCCTTCTCAGCATAAAAGGGTGATGCATCCAGCAGTATGGCTCCCTCTTCGCCATGGCCCAGTTCCGACACGATTCCGCCCGCCGATCCGCCGGACCGCGAAATAACCTCCAGCACCCGGGCCGTCCCGGCAAGCGCTCCATACCCCGAAAACATCGTCTTGATACCCCGCGACACAAGACTGGCAATCAAGTCCGCATCAGAGTCCCCTGAAGCCGCCTTACGCGCATCCCTTGCCCGCTTGCGCTGCTCTTCCATCAGTTCCGTAAAACGCTGCTGATCCAGCGATAATCCCTTCTCCCGAGCCATCACGGCGGTAAGATCAAGAGGGAACCCGTATGTATCGTACAGCCGGAAAGCCTCTTCCCCGGGGAAGACATTCCCTTTCCCCGAAAGGCCGGACACCACCTCCTCAAAGAGGGCCAGTCCGCGGTCCAGGGTGACCGAAAAACTTTCTTCCTCCGCACGGATGGCCCTGGCAATTTCATTCCGATGCTGGAACAGCTCCGGGTACTGCCGCTCCATCGACTCCTCCAGCGTAGCCAGCAAACTCGTCATGAACGGCTTCGTGTACCCGATTTTCCGCCCATACCGGAAAGCACGCCTTAACAGTCGACGCAACACATATCCGCGGCCATCGTTCGATGGAAGCACTCCATCCGCGATGGCAAACGCCAGAGTCCGCAAATGATCGGCCACAACCCGCATGGCGACAGCGCTATCCCCCTCATAGGCGTGCCCGGAATCCTTCACCATCTTGCGGATCATCGGCTGGAATATGTCGGTATCATAGTTGGAACGGACACCCTGTATGACGGACACAACCCGCTCCAATCCCATACCTGTATCCACGTGCTTGGCCGGCAACTCCTCAAGCGACCCATCCTGCCGTCGATTGTACTGGATGAAAACATGATTCCAGATCTCGATCACATCCTGCAGACCTGCATTGATCATGTCGGCCGTGCATCCGGTTGCAGTGCGGTCAAAATGGATTTCCGAACACGGCCCGCAAGGCCCGGTCTCCCCCATCTCCCAGAAATTGTCCTTCTCCCCGAACCTCAGGATGTGGGCAGGATCAATGTCAGTCACCTCCCGCCAGATGGCCATGGATTCGTCATCGTCCTTGTAGACGGTGGCCCAAAGGCGTTCCTTGGGCAAACCCCATACCCTCGTCAAGAGCTCCCAGCCCCAGGCGATGGACTCCCTCTTGTAGTAATCCCCGAAAGACCAGTTCCCCAGCATTTCAAAGAACGTATGGTGATACGTGTCGTACCCCACTTCCTCCAGATCGTTGTGCTTTCCGCTGACACGAATGCACTTCTGCGAATTAGCGACCCGCCGATACTCGCTGCTGCGTGCGCCAAGGAAGATCTCCTTGAACTGATTCATGCCCGCATTGACAAAGAGCAGAGTCGGATCCGCCTGCAATACGACAGGCGAACTGGGCACGATCTCATGCCCCTTCCCTTTGAAGAAATCCAGGAAAGACTTCCTGACTTCCGCAGCAGTCATCTTCACATCAACCATGCCGTCCGTCCTTTCAAAACCGAACACAAACCTGAACACGCGTACGTCAAGCCAACGGCCGAACCGTTACGCCCTCCACAAAGGTGAACTCCACACGATAATCACGCGCGGCACGCACCCCGGGCTTTATGCAACGGTCCGCCAGCAGCGACACGGATTTCCGTCCCACCTCGACAAAATCATAACGACAATAGGTAATCGGACGGCCGCCACAAACGGCATCTCCCGCACCCGCCACCGCACAGACGGAAACATCCTCAGGCACGCGAATGCCCGCCGCGGCAAGTTCCTGGATCATCTTCACGGCGATGTCTGCATCGTAGGCGAGAAAAGCCGTCTCTTTTCGGCCGCCGGCCATCCATGCCTCGACGGCAGCTCTCATGTTCAAACCTTTCGTAGGGTAGACGACACCGCAAAAACCTGCCGTGCCGGACGATCCTGCCTCAGCCTCCTCGCGAAAGGCCGACAACCGCTCCAGAACCGCAGAAGACTGCCGCAACAGAATTGTCGGTTTGGGATCGACCTCATATTGCACCGCTTGCGTCCCCTCCACGTCGATATACGCAATGTTCCGGTGTCCATTTTGCCTCACATACTCCAGAGATTTCCTCACTCCACCCGCATGATCGCAAGTTACGAACTCAAGAGGGATCGCTTGGGAGAAATAGTCCACCACCACCGTCGGCGTCCCCCATCCGGCCACGGAACGCAAATACTCATCGTTCTCGGTACTCAGGAGTAACAGCCCTTCTACACCCGATGTTTCCACGCTTGCAGCCGATACCATGCCATCGTTATTCAAGGAAAAGATGTGAAGATCCCTGCCCCCGATTTCCGCCTCCAGCATGATCCCGCATATGATCTCCCGAAGATATGCCCGATCGAACAACTCGGCCCTCGGCACTCCGGAAATCAGCCCGATCTTGGTCAGCTTGCGGGATCGCAAAGCCAAATCCTTCGTAAGAAATGAACCCTTGGATGGAATTCGGCGGATCAAACCCTCCCGCTGCAAAATATCCATTCCCCGCTTAACGGTTACATAGGAAAGGTTAAGCCGCTCACAAAGCTCTGCATAGGTTGGCAGTAACGCACCCGGGACCAACCCTCTCTCCCGTATGATACCCCTCACATAATCCGCTACCCGATGCGTAGCCGGTTTACTCTGAATCAGTTTATTTTCAATCATGTAGCACCTCTCTTGTAAAATGTTTTATAGCCGTATATGAAATGAATGTCAATAGAGACGCTAGGATTAATTATCTAGTTGTCCAGATATGCGCGATTGCACAGTCGGGATGAAGAACGAATAACCAGAGAAAAGCCGATAAGTTCCTTGCACGAACCGCATTCGCCCACCTGGGAACCTGTCAACAATTGTCGCCGCCAGCGTCCGGATCCGATTCATTATTAATTCTGGATTGTTAATATCATAAGAAGAAACACTCTTGAAATCATTACGGGACAGAGCCCATGATGAGCCTATGCCTTGGATTTCAAACCAGGAACAGGGATGTGTGCTATCCGTGCATGTTGTTCCGCGCTCCTCCCGCTGCCGCATACAGGGAATCCACGGGGATGCGCTCAAAGTCAGCCTCAACTCTCCGCCAGTTGATGGCCGTGCCAATGCGGAATTGATTTCTTTTCTTGCCGACACGTTCCATGTACACAGGCGTCAAATCAAGCTGATTGGAGGCGATTCATCGAGAAAGAAGCGCATTCTAATCAAGGGAATCAAGGCTGACAGCATCGTCGGCTGCATCGAAAGTGGACCCTTATGAAACCATCCGCTATGCGCAAGAGTAACCGGAAGAGCGGCTTCAGCCTGATGGAAGTGATGGTTGTTGCCATCATTGTCACCATTCTAGCCGTCATAACCGTCCCGATCCTGAACGCAAACCGGCGGCGGGCATGGGCAACCGAGGCACAGGCAGGATGCGGCACAATTCGCACTGCCCTGCGGATCATGCTGCTGGCGCACAATAGCTACCCCGTGCTGGACAATACGCCGGTATATCCCCATATCGAAGGCCTATCCGAGAATGAACTGGACGGAACATTCTTCCTGACATCGGATTATCGAATCTTTTCCACGCCCAGCAATTTTGTCATCACCTGCACGGGCACCGCCCCCCAGGTTGCAGGACAAACGGTGACCTTGACAAGCGATGGCGAATGGAGCGGAACCCTGTTGCAATAGCTCGGGCAGTCCTGCGACGCTGAAACAAGACCCCACCAGGAATGGCCAGCGGGTGACATGTGAGCGAAAGTGGCCTGGCAGGCGTCCTGGTGCCGGAGAAGGGACTTGAACCCCTATGCCCTTGCGGGCGGTAGATTTTGAGTCTACTGCGTCTGCCATTTCGCCACTCCGGCATCAATGGAGGCCGTCTATATATCGATTCCGTGACAGCCGTTCAACTTCAATCTTCCACACGACGAAAATGCCCGCCCACCCCCGAGACGCGATACAGGAATGCCCATTGCCATTTCGACTCCTGTGTAGTTGAATATTGCAAGACAGGAATGCCGAAAGGAGCCGGTCGTGCCTGCCTCAAACAGCGATATTGCCTTCTGTCTCACGAAACTGGCAGATGTGCTGGAAGTCGAAGGGGAGAACCCGTTCCGTATTCATGCCTACCGACACGCCGCTCAACTAATCAGGCACATGGATCAACCGGTCGCAAACCTGATCGCCGCCGGGAAGCCATTGACAGACCTTCCGGGCATCGGCAAGGCCATCGACGCCAAGATCCGCGAAATTGTCAAGACCGGCCATCTCCTGGCTCTGGAACGCGAGGAAGCGCATGTCCCGGCCAGCCTGCGAAACCTTCTGGCGGTTCCCGGCCTTGGTCCTCGCCGAGTCCATATTCTGTACGAGCGGCTCAATGTCCAGTCCATGGGCGACCTTGAATCGGCTGTGGAATCCGGGCGTTTCCGATCCCTCGCGGGCTTTGGCGAGAAACTGGAAGCGGCAGTCCGGGATTACCTGCGCGCTCATCCCTCCGACACCTCTGAATCCGCACTCCTTGAACCGCTGCTCAGCGCCCTGCACCACTCCTGATCGTTGAAATACCTTGCAGCACCTCCGGTAAACCAGTTCAATGCGAAAAGGCACAGGGAAAGGAGTTAACCCATGGGGCGCATGATACTGATCCTGATCGCTCTTGCTTTCGTATTGGCCGTTGTCCTGATCCATCTCTACAACAAGCTGGTTGTTCTGCGGAATGCATTCAAGACAGCCTTCGCGCAAATCGATGTTGAACTCAAGCGCCGCTACGACCTGATCCCCAACCTGGTCAACACAGCCAAAGGCTACCTCAAGCACGAACGCGAAACCCTCGAAGCCGTTATTGCCGCCCGCAACCAGGCCTACGATGCCAACCGGAAGGCCGCCGCCAATCCTGCTGACGCAGGTTCCATGCAGGCCCTGATGCAAGCGGAAGGCCATATGACGGGCCTGCTGGGAAGACTGATGGCTATCGCGGAAGCCTACCCGGACCTCAAGGCAAACCAGAATATGTTGCAGCTTTCCGCTGAACTGACTTCCACGGAGAACAAGCTATCCGTAGCGCGTCAAGCATACAACAGCACCGTGATGCAGTATAACAATTCGCGAGAAACCTTCCCCTCGGTCCTGTTTTCCGGGATGCTGGGCTTCCAGGCCGCGCCCCTCTTCCAGGTGGAATCAGGCGAGGAGAGAAACGCTCCAAAGGTTTCCTTTCCGTAAGGCCTAGCCCAGCATTTCGAGCAGATGCGTTATTTTTTTCTGCTTCTCCTGCAGTTCCTCACGCATCTTCTCTTGCTGCGCAACCACCTCTCGCGGCGCCTTGCTGGTGAAACTCTCATTGGCCAGCTTCTGGTTAACCCGTGTCAGGTGGCCCGCGATCTCATCCAATTGCTTCCGAAGCTTTGCCGATTCGGCCGCTACATCGATCAGCCCCTGCAACGGCATATAAAGCATGCCAAGCCCGGTTAAGACGCTGGGCATCGCCACCTCGGGTGAAAACCCCTGATCGGCATGCAGTTCCCTGGCCCGCAACAAGCTGCGGACCACCCCGCTGTCAGCCGACAGTCGCTTCACGTCCTCACTGGTATTGGCTTTCAGGAAATAGTCGATCCTCTGCCCTGGAGCGATCCCGTAATCGGCACGCAGCATCCGGCCGGCGCGAATCATCTCCTGGCGTTGTTCGACGTAAGCGACTACGGCCCCATCAATGCCCCACGCGGCCAGTTCCTTCCCGCTCCAGGCAACCGGCCATGCGGCCAGCATGATGGTCTCCCCGGCCTTGCCGTATCCCATGGCATGCCATAACTCCTCCGTTATGAAGGGCATGAAAGGATGCAACAGCCGCAGCGCCGCCCCGAAAATATAGCGCATCACTTCCAATACCGTTTGCTTCCTCCCGGCGTCCTGGCCGTACAGCACATCCTTTGAATATTCCAGATACCAGTCGCAATACTGGTGCCACAGGAACTCATAGACATCATGGGCCGCATCGTTGAAGCGGAACCGGGCCAGGTTCTCGGTACATGCCGCTATGGTCTGGTGCAACCTCGCTATGATGTGGCGGTCATCCGCGCTGAAGCCCTCGCCGGACTGCAGATCCAGGGCTTTCCCGACGGCGGAAAAACCCTGCATCTGCATGTACCGCGCGGCATTCCACAACTTCGTCGCGAAATTTCTGCCAATCTCGAACTTGTCGTTGGAAAGGAAGACATCCTGCCCTGTGGCCGTGATCATCATCAGGCTGAAGCGGAGCGCATCCGCTCCGTACTCATCAATAATCGTCAGGGGGTCGATGGAATTCCCAAGGCTCTTGCTCATTTTCCGCCCCTGGTCGTCCCGGACCGTCCCATGGATATACACTTCGCGGAATGGAATATCGCCCATGAATTCGATCCCCGCCATGATCATGCGCGCGACCCAGAAGAAGATAATCTCGGATGCCGTGACAAGGGTATGGGAAGGGTAATAGAACTTAAGGTCCGCACACTCCTCCGGCCAGCCAAACGTACTGAACGGCCACAACCACGAGGAGAACCAGGTATCCAGCACATCCTCATCCTGCCGGATCGAGGCGGAACCGCACTTCACGCAGGTACCGGGCTGCCCTCCTGCCGCCCACTGGTGACCGCAGGCATCGCAATAGAAAACCGGTATGCGGTGGCCCCACCAGATCTGCCGGGAAATGCACCAATCGCGGATGTTTTCCATCCACTCGGCGTAGACCTTGTTCCAGCGTTCGGGCACGAAGCGAATGCGTCCATCGCGTACCGCATCCAGCGCCGGCCCGGCCAGTGGCTTCATCCGTACAAACCACTGCAAACTCAGCCGCGGCTCGACCACCGTATCACAACGGTAACAATGGCCCACCGCATGCTGGTGGTTCTCGATCTTCTCAATCAGTCCGGCGGCAGTCAGATCCGTCACGATCCGCTTGCGGCATTCAAACCGGTCCAGCCCGGAGTACGGCCCTGCCCCCTCATTCATGGTTCCGTCCGCATGCATGACATTGACCGGTTCCAGGCTATGCCGCCGCCCCATTTCGAAATCATTCGGATCATGTGCCGGCGTCACCTTGACCGCTCCCGTCCCGAAGGCAGGATCCACAAAGGCATCCGCCAGGACCGGGATATCCCGGTGCAGGATGGGAAGAGTCAGTTTCTTCCCAATCAGGGCAACATAGCGCTCATCGCCGGGATTGACAGCGACCGCCACATCCCCGAGCAGCGTTTCCGGCCGCGTTGTGGCCACCACCACAAACTGGCTGGCACGCAGTTTACCGTCTGACTTGAGCGGATAACGGATATAATACAGCTTCCCGGCGGTATCCTGATGCTCGCTTTCCTCATCGGACAAGGCGGTATGACAGCGCGGGCACCAGTTTGTAATGTAATTGGCCCGGTAAATCAGTCCCTTGTCATAGAGCCGGCAGAACACCTCCTCCACCGCACGGCTGAGCCCCGCATCCATGGTGAACCGCTCACGCTGCCAGTCGCACGAGGCGCCGAGCCGCTTGAGTTGACGGACAATTGTACCGCCATATTCCTCGCGCCATTGCCAAACCCGCTCGACAAAAGCATCGCGGCCCAAATCATGCCGCGAATGGCCTTCCTTGCGCAGCGCCCGCTCCACAACGTTCTGCGTGGCAATACCGGCATGATCGGTACCCGGCAACCAGACCGTGTTGCGCCCCTCCATCCTCTTCCAGCGGACCAGAATATCCTGGATCGTGTTGTTAAGGGCATGCCCCATATGAAGGATGCCGGTGACGTTCGGCGGCGGAATGACAATACAGAAGGGTTCCCCACCCTTGCCCGCCTCACCATGGAATACATTGCCCTGCACCCATGTCTCATACCAGCGGCCTTCAACCGCCTTCGCGTCATACTGTTTCGCCAACTCGGCCATACTCACTTCCCCCCGGCCTTCGTGCCGCCCTTCGCGGGCTGCTCTCCGCGCCGCTTTTCCTCCTCACGGAAAAGCTTGTACTCAACACTGTCCACCAACGCCTCCCACGACGCCTCGATGATATTCCCGGAAACCCCAACCGTGCCCCAGGTTTCCTCTCCATCCCCGGACTCGATAATCACACGGGTCTTGGCAGCGGTAGCTTCCTGCGGATCCAGAATCCGGACACTGAAGTCCTCCAGCTGAACCTTATCGATCTGCGGATAGAACCGCATGAGAGCCTTGCGCAAGGCGCGGTCGAGCGCATTGACAGGGCCATCGCCCTCGGCCACCATATGTTCCGCCTCATCCCCGACCCGGACTTTCACGCTTGCTTCGGATACGCACCGGCCATGCGCACCGTTCTTCTCGACAATGACCCGGAATCCCTCAAGTTCAAAAAAGGACTTTTGCTTCTTCAGAACCTTCTGCACCAGCATCCGGAAGGAGGCATCGGCAGCCTCATAGGCGTAGCCTTCCCGCTCCAGCGCCTTGAGCGACTCAAGAATTTCCTTTACCTCGGGGGAGGATTTCTTCAGATCGACCCCCATCTCGATGGCCTTGAGCAGGACACTGCTCTGCCCCGACCCCTCGGAAATCAGGATTCTCCTGTCATTCCCCACGGTTTCGGGAGGAATGTGCTCAAATGTGCGGGGATTCTTCTGCACCGCATTCACATGCATACCCGCCTTATGCGAAAAGGCGCTCTCGCCAACGTAGGGAGCCTTTCCGTCGTGCCGCATATTCACCAGATCGTCCATGAAAAGCGACAGCGCGCGTAATTGCTTCATCGAACCGTCCGGCAAGGCCTGCAGGCCCATCTTGAGCTCCAGGTTGGGAATGATGGCGCACAGGTTCGCATTGCCCGTCCGTTCCCCGAACCCGTTGATCGTACCCTGCACATGGGACGCACCGGCACGCACAGCCTCCAGGCTTGTAGCCACAGCCAGACCCGAATCATTATGCGTGTGGATACCCACAGTCACGGGTACACTCCGGACCACTTCCGATGTAATGCCGAATACCTCGTGGGGCAAGGTCCCGCCATTCGTATCGCACAGCACCACGGCATCCGCCCCTGCCTCAATCGCCGCCTTGATCATATCCAGGGCAAAACCCGGGCTGTCCTTGTACCCATCAAAGAAATGCTCGGCATCAAAAATCACCTCGCGCCCATGCTGTTTCAGGTAGCGAACGGTCTCGCGGATCATCCGGCGGTTCTCCTCAGCCGTTGTCCGAAGCACATCATGTACATGCAGCATCCACGTCTTGCCAAAAAGGGTCACCACCGGCGTCCCGGCCTCGATCAACCGTACGACATTATCATCCTCGCCGACTGGAATCCCTGCCCTGCAGGTACTGCCAAACGCCGCCACCTTCGAGTTTCGCAGCTTGTGTTTCCGGATTTCATGGAAGAACTCCAGGTCCTTGGGATTCGAACCCGCATACCCGCCTTCAATATAGTCCACCCCGAACTCATCCATCCGCAAAGCCGCCCGGATCTTCGCCGCCCCGGAGAATGAAATCCCCTCGCCCTGCGAACCATCCCTCAGAGTCGTATCGTAGACCGCAACTTTCCGCCGCGCATTCATTCCAGCCTCCCGCTCAGTTCCCATGCTGGCGCATAAAAAACGCCCCATACAAGGCCTGCACGGCCTTCTTCCTGTCCGAACCCTTGACCCCGAACATCATGCTGATTTCGGAGGACCCCTGGTTGAGCATCTCGATGTTGATGCCGGCCTGAGCCAGTGCGCACGTCGCACGGGCCGCGACCCCAACCGTATAATGCATGCCCTCGCCGACGATCATCACCAGCGCGAGCCCCCTGTCGATCTCGATATTCTCGGCACCCAGCTCATTCTTGATGCGGCGCAGGATTCTCTCCTCCCTTTCCGCCGTAAAATCCTTCTCCCTCAGAATCACCGACATGTTATCGATACCGGAGGGCGCATGCTCGTATGACAACCCTTCATCCTCCAGCATCTGAAGGAGACGCCGGCCGAATCCGACTTCCCGATTCATCAGGTACTTGTCCACGTAGACAGCGCAAAAACCATCCGCACTGGCAATACCCAGAACCTCGCCGCCCTGGTAGGGACGGCGAGGAACAATCCGCGTTCCCGGAGCGGCGGGACGATTCGTATTGCGGATGCAAATAGGGATCCCGGCTCTCACGGCAGGCACGATCGCCTCATCGTGGAACACGCCGAAACCCGCATAGGCCAGTTCGCGCATCTCGCGGTAAGTCAGCAATTCAATGGACTGGGCCCCTTCAATAATCCTCGGATCCGCCGCAAATACCGAATCCACATCCGTAAAGTTCTCATACAGGTCGGCCTTCAACGCCGCCGCCAGGATGGCGCCGGTAATGTCGGAACCGCCCCGCGGAAATGTCGCGACAGACCCCGAACGCGTATACCCGAAAAAGCCCGGAAAGATCAGGATTCCCGGCTGCTGCCGCAGGGCGGCCAGCCGATCATAGGATTCCGGCAGAACCATGGCGTTGCCGAACTCGTCGCTCAGGATCATGCCCGCATCCCGGGGATCGACATACTTTGCATCCAACCCGCACTTGCGGAAGATCTCCGCAACCAGCCTGGCGCTGTTATCCTCTCCGGCCGCCTTCAGCAAGTCCAGGAATCGGCCGCGATGCGAACGGTCCGACGCCAGGCGCTGCCGCAAGTCCTCGTCGATGGCGGCAATCACCTTTTCACCGACACCGGCTTCTCTCTGGATACTGGCGTACCTCTCAACGATCGCCTTGCGTTCGGTCTCCGCCGCCCCCCCGGCCAAACGGGCCTCCGCACACGCGATCAGCATATCGGTCACCTTGGTATCGGCGGCATTCCGCTTCCCCGGGGCCGAGACCACAATCACCCGGCGCGCCGGATTCATCTTGGCGATCTCACAGACCTTCAGGATCTGCGAGGCATCCGCCACGCTCGTGCCGCCGAATTTCGCCACTATCAGTTCAACCGTATCATTTGTTTTCATGCGTTCTTCTCTATCCCAAGATCCTCGATTCTCAACCGAACCGACTTCGTGCCAATCGCCTGCATTTCCTCCAGCGCCCGCAAGGCCGTCGTCACATCCCGCTCACGCGCCGGATGGGTCAGGACTACCACCGGCACCGCACGCCCGGATGTGTGAGGCTCCTTCTGCAAAACGGATGCAAGACTGATGTTGTTGCGCCCCAGTTCGGTCGCCACCACCCCCAGCACGCCCGGCTTATCCGCCAGGGAAAGCCGCAGATAGTAACGGCTTATCACATCGCCGATGTCAAGATACGCAAGTTCGCCCCCCCTGTAGGGGGCCGGCCGCGCTACACGATTTTCCACAGCCAAGGTGCGCGACGCCTCGGCAATATCACTCACCACGGCACTTGCGGTCGGCATCCGTCCCGCACCGCGCCCATAGTACACGGTCTGCCCCACAACGTCGCCATCCACCACGACCGCATTGAAAACCCCCATAACGGATGCAAGCATATGCTCCACAGGAACAAGGGTGGGATGCACGCGGATATCCACGACCCCTCTCTCATTCTTGATGACCGCGAGCAGCTTGACCCGGTACCCGAGACTCCTGGCATGCTCAATATCCACCTTTGCCAGACCCCGGATCCCTTCAACAAAAACCCGCTCCATGGGGACACGCACGCCGTACGCCAGCGAGGCCAGGATCGCAGCCTTATGCGCTGTGTCATACCCGTCAATATCCAGCCCCGGATCCGCTTCGGCATAGCCTGCCGCCTGGGCTTCCTTGAGCGCATGATCAAATGTCATCTGCTCACGTTCCATGCGGGTCAGGATATAGTTACAGGTTCCGTTCAGGATCCCGTACAGGGCCGTGATCCGGTTAGCGACCAGTCCGTCCCTTAAGACACGAATGATCGGGATCCCCCCCGCCACACTCGCCTCGAACCATACATCGGCTCCACTGGCCGCCGAAGCGGCCAGAATCTCGGCTCCCTGCTCCGCCAGCAAAGCCTTGTTGGCCGTTATAACCGTCTTGCCGAGTCTCAGTGCCTCAAGGATGAATGTCTTGGCAATAGTGGTGCCCCCAACCAGCTCAACCACAATCCGGACTTCCGGATTACGGATGACCGACAAGGCATCCCGCGTCAAGAGCGCCGGATCAACCTTGACCCCCCGATCCCGCTCAATATCGATGTCCGCTATACCCCGTAATACAGGCAGAACCCCTGTCCGCTCCGCCAGCACCGCCCCGTTCCTCTGCAAGGCCTCCACGACACCCGCCCCAACCGTGCCAAAGCCGATCAATCCAACGCCGATTTGCTTCATATACCGTTCCCTGCCAAACTCCGGTTCCCACACTGGGTACGCCTGACAGACAGGCGCAAAATGAATGTACTTTATATGGATTCGCGGGGGATACAAGAAGAAAGGACCCGAACTCCTGCGGAATTGACCGGAACGGGGGAAGGTACCCACTCCCTGTCGGGATTGCATCCCGCGAGAAACGGCTACGAAGGCAAAACCACCGGCCCACCCGGCAAAAAACCTCACCGGACGTCGGACAAAATCCCGTCACTTCAGCCCTGCAAAGACGTGTCTTTGTGGGGACAAGGTCCATCCCCATGATACAGCAAACAGCACACCGGCAAGCCCGTGTAATTCCCCAAGGCTTCCAGATTGGCCACTGAAGGAAATCGGTGCCCATGCTCCCACTCTGAAATAATCGAAATCGATACGCCCAGTTCCTTGGCAATATGCTTGAGCGGAAGCCCCCTCCCCTGCCGCCATTCCCGTAAGCGTCTGGCAAACGACTGTATGGTCCGGGATGTCTGGCTCAACCCCCTCTTGCTTCTCTTCTTGGTATTACGCTTCGTGTTCACGATATAGCCCTCTATACTCAGTAAATCATATCACTTTTTCTGCAAATAGACCGCACGATTTTTCTACGGAAAGTGAACCGTTTCGCACCAGCTTGCGCATCAGGAAGCGATATGCCGGCCCGGAACTCACGCCCAGACCCGCAGCACCTTGCTTATTGCTAGTTGACATGCGCCACCGTTTAAGGCTTGCTACGACCCTATGCACCCCGCCGTGAAAATCCTGTTCATGCTGCAGGCTTGGATCGTTTCGGCTGCCTTTGCCGATGTCATCGGCACCAATTCGTTGCCCAACTATCTCGGCACCAACAAGTGGCCGGTTGGCGAACAGGTCACCTACCGGTTGTACTGGGGGTACATTCCGGTTGGCACAGCCGTCATCTCAACGGAATGGACGGAGCAGGATGGACGACGGTTGCTGGCCATTCGCATGCGAACGCAATCCAACCACGTCATTGAGAAGGTCTACCCTGTCCATGACACCATCGAAAGCCTTGTGGAACCGGAAACATTCCTCCCGGTCCAATTCACCAAGAATCTCAGTGAGGGCACGCACCGCCGCTTTGAGACAACCGTTTTCGATAGAACCAACCAGGTGGCGAACTGGACCGCCCGTCTATCCGGACGCAGGAAAACCTTTCCAATCCCTCCCGACATTCACGACATCCCGACCCTCATGTATTCACTCCGGTCGCACAAGTTCACGCCGGGTACCCGGGAGGTTTTCAAGGTCATGGCGGATGAAAAAGTCTACGATGTGGGGGTTTCGGTAAAGAAGAAGGAAACCCTGGACCTTCCGAACTACCCGGATGTGCCCTGTATTAAACTTGAACCGGATGCGGCCTTTGAGGGAATCTTTGTTCGCCAGGGCAGGATCTGGATCTGGATCTCCGACGATGAACGCTGTCTCGCAACCAAGATCGAGGCATCCATCCCCGTCGCCAACGTGCGGGCAATCCTCTGGAAAGTGGAAGGGCCTGGCCAGGACCGATGGGTCAAACCAGCCGGACCACCCGCATCCGAATGATCCGGGGACCGGACGGCTCCCGCATCCCACCCGGCGGCAGAAGACCGGCTATTCATCCCGCAGACGCCATCGGGATACGACGTAGAAACCCAGCAGGATCTCAGCGCTATCCAACCCCTTAGCACCCTTGGTCTCCCCGATCTCGCGCAGGAGTTCCAGGTACCATGCCCCTACCCCGAAACGAGCATCGAACCATACGATGGATTCAACCAGAGCCTCGGCATCTTCCCCGTGCCGGATGCCATACCGAATGGCAGCCAGGGTCAAGGCCATGTCGAAAAGCGATTCCACGACAGCGATCGGTTGGCCGGATGAATACAAATCGCGCAGCCTCTCGACTTTACCCTTAAGGTGCGCCAATCGCTCCGGACCGATGGATGTCGCACCGTCCTCCAAAGCCGACTGGATTGCCCCCAGCAACTCGCCACATCCCGCTCCACGCTCCCGTTGCTCCGTTACCAGCACCCGGTAGAATTCACCCGGTTTCCCGAGCAGGTCGCCTGCCGCCACCGCCAGGGAGCGCTTCAACACCGGATTTGTCGTTTCGTTCATCCGGGTGAAAATGTCACACAACGCGGCCATCTCGCCCAGGCGCGCCAAGGCCTCCCCCGTAGCCGCCAGGACCTTCGCATCCCCGCTTTCCTGCAGAATCCTCATCAACGGATCCCTGGCCCGTGCATCCCCGATTTCCCCCAAAGCCCTCGCACTCTCTGCAACCGTCTCCCGATCAGAATCCCCCAGGCGCCTGATCAGGACATCCACAGCCATCCGGTCATGCGAGTGACGCAGCGCACGGGCAATCTGGGGGGCAATATCCGCATTCGGATCATTCAACTTCGAGATCAGTGCCTCCACGGCGTCAGGGCTTCCGATACGCCCCAAGGCAATGGCAGCCTCCTCCCTCACATCGGTAGCCGGATCGTCCAGTTGGGCAATCAAATCCCGCACCGCGATCCGCAGCCGCTCCTCCCCGACACGCCTGGCTGCTTCCGCCCGCCCGCCTCTCGAAGTCGATGAAAGCATGGAGTAAATGTTGAAAATGCCGGTGAACAACCGCAACGGATTGTTGAACTGCAGGCTGGACAAGGCGGCCCGGAATGCCATCTCGCCCTCTCGCTGGCGGATCTTCAGGATCAGGCGCACGGCGACCAGCCAGGTAATGATGATCTGCACCAGAATCAAGGCGTGCAGAAAGGCAAACGGGGTTCCCGATGGCATCACCCACTTGACTTCATGCGTGGCAAACCAGTCCATCAAGCGTCCGCCAATCAAGGGGCCGCTTGCCCCAAGCAGACCCACGGCCGACCAATGAACCGCCATTGCCATGGTCCTCCCTTGCACCGGGGACAATGCCGACAGCAAACTGATCTGCGATAGCCCCACGCCGGAATACAGCAATCCGGCGAACACATTGGCCACCAACAGGACCAGCATGGGCTGATACACAGTCACATCATGGAAAAACGGGATCGGCAGCGTCACGTTCTTGTTCAGCAGGAAGAAATTCGACAGGCTGCAAAGCGGGGCAACAATCATCGTAATCGCACCGAAGTTCCGGGCGCCGACCCGGTCGATCACATACCCCCAGAGAACTCCCGCGATGGACGCCCCAAGTGTGCCGGCAATCACAAGGTCCGCCATTTGCGCGTAGCCCATTCCGAGGTCATTCTTGAGATAAATCAAGCCAAAGGGCGCAAACGCTCCCACCGCAAAGGACCAGGCACCCATTCCCAGCGTCAGCCACAGGAAATCCCGGTTGGCAAAGGGCGCCAGGATCTTGGAGACCACACCTTTCACGGGCGTATCACCGGCCATCTTCGGCTCGGGCACCCACAGGTGAGTTACGATATCCGCCGACCCCAGGAACGCAGCGAGGGAAAACAGGATGACAAATCCCGTGAGACTCTGCCGCCCTGATTCCACGGCAGGCGAATAGGCATCCAGCACAATCCCCGAAACCCATATCGCGATCAGACTGGCAACCGAACAGAGGCTGTGCCGCTTGGCCCAGAAACCGGCCCGGCGCTCAGCCGGAACAAGATCCGCCATCCAACTCCACCACACCGGGCCCGATAATTGGGCAAACACCCCACTGAGACCGGTCACAGCCACGACGGCTATCGCCAGATATTTCGATTGCCCGTCCAGAAAAAGCGGAAGCAAGGCCGGGCCGAACCACAGGAGCCGGTGCGTCAGCGCCATTACACCCCAGAATAATTTTCTCCGGGCAATGCGCTCCGCCATCATAGCCGCGGGCAGCTGAAGGACCATTGCAACCTGCTGGACTGTCGAAGACAGGCCAATCAGCACGCCACTCGCCCCGATCCCGTTCAGGAACATCGTGATCGGCATGCCGCCAGCCACCACCGCCCAGAAGGTGCCCATCGCGCCCGCCACAATATTCAGACGCAAGCCCCGGTTGACCGCCACATCCGTCAACGCCTTGCCATCGGTTCTGATTTTATCCGACATTCCCGCACCTTGAATATCCGCACCACAAATTGTTGCTCACGATTCCCCAATATGACAAAATCCGGCTTGAATTCTAGGAACGCAAGGAGCACTTCTCTTTCCGGACCGCTGGAACATCATCATGATTGGCGATCATAAGTCAACTGCAAGCGTGGGCTGCCGGATCGACACCTTGCGCATGGCCCTGCGGGGGTTGGGCACGGATCCCGATGCGGAAATATCCGCACGCCGGATGGCCGGAACGATTCGCCGTCATGCAGAGCAGGAAGGGGCATCCCTGATCGCCACCCTTTCCCATGCAGTTGAATCCGCCGCGTTCGAAGACCTGCCCCAGAACCTGCAAGCCCTCATCAGCGCCCTGCGCGCAACCATCGCCAACCGTACGCACGCGCCTTTCACCCTTCTCCTGATCACGGCGGATGCCCCGCTCGCCGGCAGTCTCAACGAGGCCCTTACCGCCACCGGCCACAAAGTTGTGACCACCTCCGCCGCTTCCCTTGCCCACCAGCTGATCCACGAACACCGCCCGGCTGTCATTATAGTGGACACGGTCCTGGCCGGCGATGACGGGCGTGTGTTCATTCATCAGCTCCGGACACAGCCTGAGACTGCGGCGATGCCCATCGTGGCCATCATCCCCCGCATGGCCCCGGACGAGAGTTCTTCCTCGCTCGTCCAGGAGGCAGACGCCTATTTCCGCAAGCCGGTGGATCCGGAAGAAATCGCCACATTCCTCGGCACACGGTTCCGGCGGGGCCATGACCTGAGCCATGTTTCGCGCCGCGACCCGCTGAGCGGCCTCCTGAACCGGGCCGCTTTTGTGGAGGCACTCGAGTCCCTGCATACATCCGTCGGCACGATCGAAGACCCGCTCTCCATCGCGTTGATCGGCATCGCCGATTGCGAACATATCACCACGGAGTGCACCGACGAGGCGCGCGATGAGTTGCTGCGTAAAATCGCCTCACTGCTTTCCTCATCCCTGCGCTCCACCGACATCATTGCCCGCTGGAGCCTCTGCGAATTCGCCGCAGCGTTTCCCGGCGAGGATCACTTTGGCACCTCCTGCGCCATGGAAAAGGTCCTTTCCCGCATGAATCGGCTCACCCTTACCCTCAGCAGCAGCAGGACGATTCCGATTCGCGCCTATGCAGGCTGCACGCTTCTCGCCCGCGACGAACCCTCCATGGAGGCCCTGGCAAGAGCCGAGGGATATCTTTTCCAGGCACGATTCAGTCCCGCTTCCGACTCCACGCTCACACTCGTTTCCGATTCACTCCCCCGCCTGGAAAGGACCGCCCGAATCGCCCTGTTTGTGGAGGACAAATCCACTGAAAAGGCAATCGCGCAAATGCTCGAACGCTTCCGGATAGAGGTCGTCCCGCTGCACCAGTCCGCGAACACACTGGAGAACCTCGCCCTGAGTTCAATCCAAATGCTGATCGTTGACGACAGCACGGCGGGCAACTCGGCCATGCAACTGATCCGAGCAGTCCGGGAGTCACCGCGATTGAACCGGCTGCATGTGGTCCTGCTCGCGACTTCCGAGGCCTCCGTGGCTGCAGGCCTGGAACTGGGAGCCAACGACTATATCCTCAAGCCCATAGCCGCTCCAAGCTTTGCCGACCGCATCCGGCGGAACCTCTCCCGCCGCCTTGCCACCGGTAACCAGCGCCCCTACACCGTCATGATCGTTGACACCAGCATCTCCCAGCTGCTGATTGCCGGCACGGTTCTGTACCATCAGACCGGCAGCAACGTGACCCTTTGTCTGGGATTCCAGGATGCATTGACCCGCTTCAGCGAGTCTCCACCCGATGCATTGATCCTGGATTTTGACATTCCGGCCGCTGCCCTGGCGGACTTCCTGGGCCGATTGATGAAGCTACCCGCCGCGAATACAGTCCGCATCATTGCCGCCACGGCCCGGGCGGACTTCAACGAGTCGAGTTCTCCAGCCGCAGGCAGGATTACCGGCCGCATTCATCACCCTTACAAGCCCGCAACCTTCCTGGAACAGCTCCGAACCCTCCTCACACTCCCCTCGGAAATCCGGGAAACGGAATCAGCGCGAACCCCTGTGGAAAGCGAAATTCAGCGCATATTGTCACGTTCCCGTTGAAGTGGAAACGACCTTTATGGTACACGGTTAGCCCTGCAGCAGGCGGTGGCTCGTCTTCAGGGCCCAAGGTTACCCGGCAGGATGGCACGTATGGAGAATCGCGAATCAGTTGAATTACGAATTCTTTACCATATCTCCCAGGCCATGGCCCATCGCCGTGAAATCTCCACCCTTTTCCAGGAGGTGTTCGATATCCTGGAAAAGGAAATGGGCATGTCCTACGGCACCTTGACGCTGCGCCGCCCGGATACCGATGTCCTTTTCATCGAGGCCTCGCGCGGGCTCACTCCTGCGGAACGTGCACGCGGCCAGTACCGACTGGGAGAAGGCATCACCGGATCGGTTGCACAAAGCGGCAAACCGGAAGTCGTCCGGGATATCCGTAACGACAGCCGGTTTCTCAACCGGACCCGCGCCCGCAAGGAGCAGGCAACGGCCTTCATCTGCGTACCGATCCTCCACCAGCGGCAGGTCATCGGCACCATGAGCATCAACCGCCCGGCCGGGAATGAGGACGCCTTGCCGAAGGATCTCGACTTCCTCATGATTGTCGCAAACCTCCTCGCGGAAGCTGTCGCAAGCATCCGGGAACAGATCCATGAGCAGGACAGCCTGAAGGCGGAGAATGAGCGGCTGCGGCGCCAACTCGGTGACCGCTACCAACCCCACAACCTTGTCGGGAACTCCAAGGAAATGCGTTCGGTGTACGACCAGACCGCCCAGGTTGCGGACAGCATGGCAACAGTCCTGATACGCGGCGAGTCAGGAACCGGAAAGGAACTGGTCGCACGGGCCATTCATTTCGGAAGTTCACGGCGGAAGAATCCCTTTATCAGCGTCAACTGCGCCGCCCTCCCGGAAAACCTGATCGAAAGCGAATTGTTCGGCCACGAGAAAGGGGCTTTTACCGGAGCCGCCCAGCAAAGGCGGGGCCGCTTCGAACTCGCCAACAGCGGCACGCTCTTCCTGGATGAAATCGGTGACATCACACCCGCTGTCCAGGTCCGCCTCCTCCGGGTACTCCAGGAGCGCTGCTTTGAGCGCGTCGGCGGGGATCAAACCATTTCGGTCAACGTCCGGGTCATCGCAGCCACAAGCCGGAACCTCGAAGATGCCATTCGTACAGGCCGCTTCCGGGAAGACCTGTACTACCGCCTGAATGTTTTCCCGATCCTGCTCCCGCCCCTGCGGGAACGCCGGTCGGACATCCTGCTCCTGGCAGATCATTTCCTGCAGAAGTACAACGCCGCTTACGCGAAGAAAGTCAAAAGGATCTCGACCACCGCCATCAACATGATGATGGCGTATCACTGGCCCGGCAATGTGCGGGAACTGGAAAACTGTGTTGAGCGCGCCGTCCTGACCAGCACCGATGACGTGATCCACGGCTATTCGCTCCCCCCTTCCCTGCAAACAAGCGAGGCAACCAACACGTCCCTGCTGCCCGAAGCGGGCGCGTCCCTCCAAACCATGGTGGAATCTTTCGAGAGGGAAATCATAGTAGATGCCCTGAAGCGGCACCGCGGCATCGCGGCCGCTGCGGCGCGGCACCTGCAGACCACCCAGCGAATCATCAACTACCGGATCCGTCACCTGGGCATCGAACCGCGGGATTACCGTCAATAAGGAGATCTCAGGATGGCATTTCTGGCAGTGTCTTGCGGCGGGACCGGCGGACATGTCTTTCCAGGCGTCGCAACCGCGAAAACCCTTCAGCAACGTGGACATGATGTCTGTCTCCTGCTGGCCGGCCGCTCGATCGAATCCGCAACCCAGTTCGCATGGCAAGGGGAAACACTTAATACAGGCGCCGCGGAATTCTCCTTACGCCCCTCCCGGCTGATCCCGGGCCTGAGCAATTTCTGCCGTTCCTATGGATTCTGCCGACGGGCCTTCCGGGCACGACGCCCGGCCGCTCTCCTTTCCATGGGAAGCTACTCCAGCGCCGGACCTGTCACCGCTGCGGCGACCCTTCGCATTCCCGTGATCCTTCATGAGGCCAATGTCATCCCGGGTCGTGCCACCACCCTTTTTGCGCCATTGGCAACCACCATTGCGGTCAGCTTTCCCGAAACCGTTGAATACCTGCGTGCTTCCCGGACATGCCTGACCGGCTTACCTCTGCGACGCGAAATTGAGCAGGCCGCGATTTCCCCCAGCGAAGCATCCGCCTGCGGGACTCTCCTGGTCATGGGCGGCAGCCAGGGCGCGCAGTGGCTGAACCGCATGATCCCGGAAGCCGTGGCAGCCATTTTCCCCAGGGGATACCTTCGCAGGGTCATTCACCTGTCAGGCCAACGGGACCGCGATCACGTCGAAAGGGCCTATTCATCGGCGGGGATTCCTGCCGAAGTCCACGCCTTCTGCCGGGATATGGGCCATGCCTACCGCCGTTCCAGTTTCGCGATCTCGCGCGCGGGCGCCAATTCCTGCATGGAACTAGCCGCCTTTGGCGTCCCCGCGCTCCTCGTGCCCTACCCTCATTCCGCCCGCAACCACCAACTGGCAAACGCCAAAGCGATGGCCGCATCTGGAGCAGCCGACGTGCTGGAACAATCCCAACTCGGGGTGGGACCGTTGGTCGACTTCCTCACCCGGCGGCTCTCTTCGCCGGACGACCTGCAGCGCATGCGCGAATGCGCCCTCCATCGTGCCCTAACCGGCGCCGACACAAAGCTTGCGGATTTGGTTGAACAAGTTGCGGTTCCACGGTAGTTTTCCCGCCATGCAACTTGAGACCGGAAATGTTGTCAGCCATGATTCCGAAGGGACTTTGTACCGTGTGCTGACGCTGGAATTGCCCAATATCTCCTCGAATGCGGTTCCGGGCCAATTCGTGCATCTCCGCGTGAGTGCCCTGCAGGATGCCGTCCTGCGCCGACCGTTCAGCATTTACCGCGTAGACGGGAAGAACCTGTCCATCCTGTACAAGAACGTGGGGCGCGGCACCTCGTCCATGTGCACACTCAGGCCGGGTGATGCCGTCAATGTGCTGGGTCCGCTGGGGAACGGATTCCCAACAGCCGTTTCAAGCGGCAAATTTCCCGTCCTTGTGGCTGGCGGCTATGGTGTGGCCCCCCTCTATTTCCTTGCCACCCGACTGCCCGTCAAAGGCGTCCTTTTCGTGGGTGGCGCCCGGGCCAGGGATATTCTTCTGAACGATCGATTCAAGGCACTGGGATGGAATGTCTGTATTGCCACCGAGGATGGATCCCTGGGCACACGCGGTAGGGTAACGGAGCCTTTCGATGCATGGATCCAGTCACTCGGTGGGGACGCAAAGCCGGAAATCTTCGCCTGCGGTCCAAACGGCATGCTGAAGGCGCTCTGCGACCGGGCCCGGCAGGGGGGATGGAATGCCTGGATATCCCTTGACCGCCACATGGGATGCGGTGTCGGAGCCTGCCTGGCTTGCATTCAAAGGGTTGTCATGGAAGGGCAGGAGGTTCTTGTGCGGGTTTGCAAGGAAGGCCCGGTTTTCGAGTCCCGCACCATAGTCTGGGAGGACGGCAACCATGAAGCCTGACCTCCGCATATTACTTGCCGGCGTACCCATGAAGAACCCGGTCATGGTGGCCTCCGGAACCTTCGGATACGGGCCTGAATATGCTGACTTGGTGAACCTGAACCAGTTGGGCGCCATTGTAGTCAAAGGCATCAGTCTTGAGCCATGGAAGGGAAATCGGACCCCTCGTCTCGTGGAGGTGCCGGGCGGACTCATCAACGCGATCGGCCTGCAGAACCCCGGTGTGAACGGCTTCATCGAAAAATACATGCCGTTTCTCCGCACCCATGATGTAGCCGTAATTGTAAACATCTGGGGCAAGACGGCTGAGGAGTACGCGGAGGTCGCCGCCCGGTTTGACGGCGTTCCCGGCGTGCATGCCTTGGAAATCAATATCTCCTGCCCCAATATCAAGGCGGGCGGAAATGCCTTCGGAACGAACCTCGACGCTACACGGCTTGTTGTCTCCGCCGTGCGCCGCAAGACGCGTCTCCCCATCATCCCGAAACTGGCTCCAAATGTATCCGATATCGGGGCTTTCGCCCGGGCCTGCGAGGAAAGTGGAGCCGATGCCATTTCGCTGATCAACTCCTTCCCGGCCATGGCCATCGATATCGAAACGCGCCGCCCGATCCTGGCCAACGTGACCGGCGGCCTGAGCGGCCCGGCCATCCATCCGATCGCCGTGAAACTTGTGTATGAAGCGGCCAAGGCCGTCAAGGTCCCGTTGGTGGCGATCGGGGGCATCACTTCGGCCCGGGAAGCGATCGAATTCATGATCGCCGGCGCTTCGGCGGTGGCCGTCGGAACAGCCAACTTTACAGAGCCTCTCACGGCCATCGAGGTCATTCGCGGCCTGGAGGAATACCTCTGCCGGCATAATATTCCCAATGTCTCCGATCTGGTCAGGAGCCTCCGCCTGTGAGGGGTAAACGGCTGCTATTCTGGTGCTTGGCCTGCGTAGCCGTTGGCGCAACGTTCGCATGGATCCTGTACGTGCCCTACAAGCCTGAAAGGGTACTCTCCGCGATCCCGCAGGAATCCACCTTCGTCAGCCTGCATGCAAATCTGGCCGGGGAACTACCCGCCCTCCTCGAAAACCGCGTGGTGACCGGAACCCTCTCCGCAGCCGGCACTTCAGCCACAGAGTTGTCCGGTCTTGTCACCAACAGGGATACACGTGTCTGGCTGCAACGACTGGCAGGCGACAAGACCGCCATAGCGTATGTGCCTTCGCTGGGGTCCACCCGTAAACCTGCGTGGGTCTGCGCCTCCTGGATCGGCAACCAAAGCCAGATCCTCCGATGGAAGGTCACCCTGTTCCACCCCCGCAACTTCAAACCCGTTGCCTTTGAATACGGACGCACCATCTATAACGTGCGCATGCGCCTGGAGAACCCCAGACAATGTGTTTCCGTAGCCTTGCTGGAAGGCATCCTTGTCGCCTGCCTTTCAGAAGATCCCACGGCTGCCCGTTACCTCGTGCAGACGTTTGACCGCCAGTACGGGCGCCGCCCTTTTACCCCTTCGACACAAGCGCTGGGGACCGGGAGTTTCCCCTCATCCGACCGGCCGCACCAGGGCTGGCTCCGGCTACCCGGGAGTCCGCTGCCTGACCAGCCGGCAAACAGTACCCTGCTGTGCGATGCCCGATGCCCGGACCGCGATCATCTGGAACTCCGGCTGGCGATTCCCGGCAGCCTCCCAGATGCATCCGCAGACACCGGGAATGCAACGGCAAGAACCTTGTCGGCCCTCCTCGGGAATTCTCCCGATTGCACCTGGGTCATGCCGGCATCATGGCTGCGAGCCGTGATATTCAATTCCCAAGCCATGCCGCTCTGGGTCGAGTCGCTGAATCCGCTGATGGACTCCAATCGCACGAACGCGCTCGCTTTTGCCGCAATTCTGAACCGTGAGCATTGCGGCCGTATTCGAGGACCGATCAGCGACACGCTCACCCCCTTCCTCAAGGGGCTCCGTGTGCCGACGCTGGTCTTTGCCATTCAAGCCACGGACTCAAAGGAGGCCGCCAGCCGGATCATGAAGACACTGGACCGTCTGAATTCAAGATACGGACTGGGTCTGATCCCGCACAACCTCCAGACCGCCGCGGGGGGCCTGACGCTGATTGAGGAGACACGGAGGAATCTCTACGGACGATTCGAGCCGGACGAAAGGATTGCCTGGACATTCCGCGATGGCTGGCTCATCGTTTTCAGCAATGCGGCAGTCCTGAAGCGGCGCCTGGCAACCCCTGCAGACGATGCTTCGCTATCGTTGCCCGCCTGGAAAACTCTCCTGGAACCAGCGGATTCCGCCGCATGGTTCAACATCCCCCGCACGACCAGGCTCTTCAAAGACGCAATCGCGGCCATCACACTTTCTCTCGTGTTCCGCAATCCGGAAGGCACGCGGGAAACCCGTGCCAAACTGGATGTTGCCGGTCAATGGATGAGCCGCCTGGCTGATCTCGGCGAAGCGGCCACGACGATCCGAGCCACAAATGGCTGGGTCATGATTGAACTCGATGCCGCGGCGGCCGTCTCCTCCCACTGAAACCACGGCTCCGGCCTAGAATGCACCGAAGAGCAACTGCGTGAAACTGACCACCGGAGACGTCTCCCGGAAATCCTCTACCGCGGAACGGAATTCACCCACGGCGCCCTTCACATCATTGTAAAGGGTCTCATCGTTCGCCAGTTTACCCAGCAAACCCTCGCCGCGC
Source organism: uncultured bacterium (assembly GCA_903908715.1). Classification (GTDB taxonomy): domain Bacteria; phylum Verrucomicrobiota; class Kiritimatiellia; order CAIKKV01; family CAITUY01; genus CAIVSY01. Next base: position 106,827 of record CAIVSY010000061.1, on the reverse strand, counting down.
TCAATCTTGCCGGCAACATTCCTCAGCGAGGCTGCGGCATCCGCAACATCGCGATACAACTGATCATCCTTCGAAAGCAGGCGTCCCAGCGTTCCCTGCCCCTGATTCAACCGGTCGCTGATCTCGCGGAGATTGACGGCCACCGACTGGATATTCGTGTAAACGGAATCATCAACCATCAACTTTCCGAGCGTGCCTTCACCCCGATTCACCTTTTCGAGGATCGACTGGAGCTGCGCCGTCACCGCCCGCACATCCCTGCCCACGGCCTGGAATTCATTATACACACCCTCATCATGGACCAGTTTGCCAAGAGTGCCTTCCCCCCGGCTGACCTTGGCCGCAACGTCACGAACCGCTGCAATAGTCACTTCCAGGTTCGTCAATATCCCGCCTTCGTTCAATGAATGGCGGATATCATGAATCGTCTGCGCAGCCTCCATCATCAGGTCAAAGGGCGGCTGTCCCTGAGGCATGACATCCGGCGGCAACGGGGGCGCGGCCGCGGTTCCTTCCTTAACCTCCATATAGCGCCCGCCCAGAATCGAAGTCGTCACAATCGTGATCTTGTAATCCTCGCGAAGCCGGACTGGGCTATCCATCAGCGCAAGGACACGCACCCGGCCATCAGCGAGCCGGAGCGACTTGATCTTGCCCACTGCCATGCCGCGCAGCACCACATTGTCGTCCTTGCGAAGCCCCATGACATCACTGAACTCCACCTCCAGCGGGAACTTCTTCTCGAAGAGACTCGCTCGCCCGAGAACAATCGTAAAGTAGCCCAAGGCCAGCAGCATCATGAACATGAACGTGCCGACAATCAGTTCTATCGTCATTTCCCGATCTATACTCGACTGTTTCATCTGATGTCCTTTTCCCATTCCCCGCGGCGGGTGATAAACTGCGATTCCAGGAACAACTGTACTTCCTCCTGGCCAGACCTGACAAATTCCGCAGGATCGGCCAACTCGACAACGCGACCACCTGTCAGCATTGCAATGCGGCTTCCGATTGACAGGGCACTGTGCAAGTCGTGCGTTACAACCACGCTGGTAACCCCCAATTCATTCCGCATGCTGTCGATCAACTGGTCAATCGTTCGTGACGAAACCGGATCCAGACCGGACGTGGGCTCGTCATACAAGATAATCTCCGGGTTGCGGATAATGGCTCGCGCCAAACCCACACGCTTCCGCATGCCGCCCGAGATCTCCGACGGGAACTTTGCCATGTCCCCCTCAAGCCCGACCAACTTGAGTTTGGCAACCACGCGTTCCATGATCTCCTCTTCCGGCATCTGCGTCTTCTCCCTCAGGGGGAGCGCCACATTTTCCCCTACATTCAACCACTCCAACAAGGCTCCACCCTGGAACAACACCCCGAACTTCTCGCGAATACGTTCCAAATGCTCGCCCGAAGCCTCACTGACAACTTGCCCGTCCACAACCACCCGTCCCTCGTCCGGGGTCATGAGCCTCACCATGTGCTTCAGCGTGACACTCTTCCCCGTACCGGAAGGCCCCACAACCACCAGGGTCTCACCCTTGCGCACATCGAAGGTCACACCATTCAGGACCCTTCTTCCGCCCAGGAATTTCGTAACATTTTCAAACTGGATCATACGTAGAAAAGCCTTGTTACAAAGTACCCAACAATCAGGATCGCCAGGAAGGAAAGGATCACCGTGCGACGCGTCGCGTTGCCCACACCCACAGCCCCTTGGGTGGTGGCGAAGCCCTGATGACAGGCCGTGATGACTATGATGATCCCAAACAGGAATGCCTTGAACATCCCCACGAAAAGATCCTTGTTTTCAGCAAAACGCGTGGCATTGTCAATATAGGCCGACCAGGGAACACCCAATTGCGTCATCCCCACCACCCCGCCCCCGACCACTCCCATGATGCAACTGTAGAACGACAGCAGCGGAGTCATCACCGCCATGGCAACCAGCCGCGGCATAACAAGGAATCGGATGGGATTGATCGACATAAGTTCCAGGGCGGCAATCTCCTCCGAAACCACCATGGTGCCCATTTGCGCCGCAATGGCGGAGCCGACACTCGCGGCAAGAATCAATCCGGTCATGAACGGTCCCATTTCCCGCAACATGGAAACCATCACGGCTCCCCCGATATAAACCTCCTGGCCGAACCGCCGCATCTCAATACCGGTCTGCAAGGCAAGGATCATACCGGTAAACGTGGCGACGACCGTGATGACACCAAGGCTGCGAATCCCACCCGCAACCATCTGCTGCAGGATTTCCTGCCGGGAACGCCGGACCATCATGTACCGGAGGCTCCACACCGATTCCGCCAGAAGCAGCATCGCACGCCCCGCATCGCGCAACGTGGTTAGAACCTGACGCCCCATCTTTCCCCGCCAATCCGTGGGTGGCGGGAAATATCTTGGCTCCCGGGTAATCATCGTCTGGACCTCCACCGCAGGAAATAGAGCAGGCGGTAGGAAGCGCCGGAAGCATCCCGACGATATCCGACAGCCCCCTTAAACACATCCCACTCATGGAACCGGCTCTCTCCCGCATCCGATTTCGTACTGACGAGAGGAAACAGTGACCGATATCTCTTCCCATCCTGTGTGCTCGACCAGCGTGCCAGCCCCCAAAGAAACTTTCCACCCGTGCCGCGATCCGTCCGATATCGCGAGAAAAGGGTCCACCACGGCGAAAGATTCCGCTCTATCGGGGCTGTATCCCGGAATGGCCAGAGGTCCAGCATCCGCACCATCGTGTTACTCTCCCTGCGATCATAGGAAACCAGGGGCCACACACTCACATACCGCTCACTCACCCGTGGTCCCCCGTCCTCCTTAACCCGCCTGCTCTCCTGCGAATACAGCGGAAACACCCGAAAACGGTCCCGGAGAACTCCTTCATTCTCCGTCTTCCCTTTCCAGACAAACGGCCAGGCCCAGAAAGAAACCGTGTCGCCCCCGCTGCTGCGGCGCCCGTACAGGGGCCAGACATACAACTTGTCCCGCTCGCCTGTTTCCCACTGCACCAGTGGCCAGGGACAAGCCCCGCTCGTGCCATGCTTGCCCCTTGTATGCCGGAACAAGGGCGGGATCCACATCCAGGTCTCGTGATCCTCCATACGGGCATGCCCGAAGATAGGAAACAGCATGAACCCGGACCCCGACCTGCCCGGGCGCCGATCCTGGACCCGGGTCCAGATCGGCCAGAGAATAAAACTGTGTTCCATTGCATTCGCCCGCCTGGAATACCCATAAAGCGGGAAAACCCTGCCCTGCTCGACCCCCTTCCCCGATGTACGCGAAATGAGCGGCCACAAAACATGAACGGTCTGCAGGTCATTCAAGCGACTGCGGGCATACAGGGGGAAGAGCACAAACGAAACCTGATCCCTCCCGAACCAGTCATCAATCCTCCCGCCAAGAGGGAAAACAGCGCCGTAATCCTCTCCGGCCCTGTTTCGCCCGAGGAAGAATACGGGAAGCGCCCAAAGACGGTAGGCGCCGACCGAGTCCGCGGCCTGATGATCATGACCCATCACAGTCAGAATTCGCCAATCGGCCCCTCCCTGCCAGGAACGAAAGGACGCTATGGGCCACAGCACATCCACAACCGACCTTCCCCTCGCATCCTTCTCACGGGAGAAAAAGGGACGAAACGCGAACCTCTGGTCCGTACCGGAATCCGCAAACTCCAGGAGGGGTCCTGCCGCCTCCCATCGGGATGCCGGGCTCCCTCCTTCAGACCAGCTGGCATAGCAAAACCCGAAATCATGCGTTGGCGCAGCCAGCAACGGCATGGCGATCAACACACAGACGGCTTGCAGTATGAAGTTCCTGCGAATCAAGGGTGCCTCACCTTCAAACAAAGCGCTCCGCCAAAGAAAGAATATCCGCATCCTTGCGGAATATGGCAGCTATCAGAGCCGCACGAATCCACATGCCATTCCGCATCTGTCGCCAGTAGACCGCACGAGGATCGTCATCCACATCCACCGCAATCTCCTGCCTGCGCGGGAATGGATGCAGGATGACCGCATGCGGCTTGAGTAACGCCAGGTGCCGGCTCATGAACCAAAACTTGCTGGTGTCAATCTTCTGGCTCTCCCCTGCCGTATCCCACTCATCCTGTATGCGCGTCATGTAGATCGCATCCGCTCGCGGAATCGCCGACTCAAAATCCCCGGACAGCTCGTACCGGACCTTGGCACGGTCGAGCAACGCAAGAATATCCCCCCCAATCTGCAATTCCGGCGGAGCCACAAACAGCAATTGCATATCCCGGTAGTTGGTCAGCAACCAGGCCAGTGACCTCACCGTACGGCCACGGGCAAGATCCCCGACAAAAAGGATGGTCTTCCCGTCCACCCCTCCCTGCCGTTCGAAACTCCTTTGCAGGGTATACACATCCAGTAACGCCTGGGTGGGATGCTGATCCTTGCCCGAACCCGCATTGATGATCGGCACAGGTCGCTCGGTATTCGACAACTGCCACGCCATCCTCTCGGCCAGGCCACCAATCTGGGAACGCATCACAATGAGATCAAAATAGGAACTGAAAGTACGAACCGAATCCTCCTGTGATTCACCCTTGAATTCACTGGATGTCGAGGTGTCCCGCACTTCGCCGATCTGCAATCCGAGAATCTGGCAGGCCGCGCAGAATGAAAGAAACGTTCGGCTGCTCGGCTGGCTGAAATACAGCATCGCCCTCCGATTGGCAAGAAGCGACCGGAGGAACGTCATGCCCTCCTCCTTCTTGGCAATGCGGCGTACACAGGTCGCCAGCATTCCCAGATTCTCGAGCCGGGCACGATCAAACTGCTGGGCCAGCAGCACATGAAAGACCCCATCTTCCGCCAGATAGGCGGCCTTGTCCTTTACCTCCATGCCCGAGAAGGCTTTCCACGAAATTCCCGCCAGTGACTGTTTCACGCTCCCTCCTCCTCGCAGCCGAGTGTGGCCACCATCACCGCCTTGATCGTGTGCAAACGGTTTTCCGCTTCGTCAAACACCTTGGAGAACGGCGCCTCGAAAACATCATCCGTCACCTCCATCGGGCCGATTTCACGGGTCACATCCGTCTTGTGATCATGGAAAGCCGGCAGGCAATGCAGAAAGATCAACTTGCCAGACTCCAGATTGCCGGTGGCTCGCATCAGATCCATGTTGACCTGGTACGGCCGCAGCAATGCCAGCCTCTCGGCGAACTTGGCCTCCTCGCCCATCGACACCCAGACATCCGTATAAACCACGTTAGCCCCTCGAACCGCTGTTCGCGGATCCGTGATAACCGACACACTGCCGCCACTGGCCGAAGCCAGCGAGGAGGCGATCTTGCATAGGTCCTCTGCCGGACTCAGGGCTTCCGGCGTGCAGTTGACAAAATGCATACCCGCGCGGGCACACCCCATCATGAGGGAATTCGCCACATTGTTTCGCCCGTCGCCCACATACACAACCTTCAATCCCTTCAACCCCCCCAAGGAATCCTGGACTGTCAAAAGGTCGGCCAGCACCTGCGTCGGATGCCAGTCGTCCGTCAGGGCATTCCATACCGGAATCCCCGAATATCGGGCCAGCAACTCCACAGTCGTCTGCTTGTAGCCACGAAAAGCGATCCCGTCAAAAAAACGGCCCAGCACGCGGGCACTGTCCGCAATGGACTCCTTCCGCCCGATGTGAATGTCATGCACATCCAGGTACTCGGCATGCCCGCCTTCATCGTTCGCGGCACAAATAAAAGCACACCGTGTCCGTGTGGACGATTTCTCGAAGATCAACGCGATGTTCTTGTTACGGAGGGATTGGCCCCGAACCCCAAGCCCTTTCCGCGCCTTCAAGGTCCTTGCCAGATCCAGCAGATGCGTCACTTCTGCATCCGTCATGTCATTCAGTGTAAGAAGACTCTTGCCCTTGAGATTCACCCTCTTCATTCTTGCTCCTTGCTTCCTCCCATCACGGGACCCGCCACAGGGGATCCCGCTCAGGATTCAGGAATTCCGCCCGGGGCATCTTGTTGGTTGCATCGAAACCGAAGGAAACTTCCATGTTGTTGGTTCCATACATCTTCAGCACCGGCGCACTCGGCGGCGTAGTCAGGGATACAACCGCCTGCCCCTCCTCATCAAAGAAACCCATTGCCGGCGCATCCTTCTGCCGTAACCCCAAACCGATGCGCTTGGTGCGCCCAATATCGAAGAAACTCAGACTGGAACCCTTTCGATCCGTGGTAAGACCAAGCCTGTCCTTGCCGTCCTCGTCACAGAGATTCAATGCCGCCGCCTCCCCAAACTGCCCGATCCCTGTCCGCCGGGCTTCCTCCCGGTCGTAAAAATAGAGACTGCCCCAATCATCCCGGCTGTAGAGCGCGACCCGTTTGCGGCCCTGGGTATCCCGTAATACAAACCCAGGCCACTCCTCCACGATCCCCAGAACCACTCTCGGGTTTTCACCGGGATCATAGACTGCCAGTGCAGGATCCCCTTGGCGCGTCATCCCCACACCCATCCGCTGCTGCCCGGCCCCATCAAAGAAGATCAACCGCGGCCCGCCTTCGGCTACCCCCAGCCAAGCACGCATCTGGCCGTCGGAATCTCTCAACACGATATGTCCCGCATCCACCTGAGTGAATTGTCCCGGCCCTGCCTTCCCATCCGCGCCGCCGGAAAAACCGGACACCAGAGCCACTCCCAGCCCTACAACGGCAAGGGCCAGAATCCCCCGCAAGAACCATCGTTCCCGTTCAAGCCCGGCAATGCGCTTTTCCAACCCCTCAAATCGATCCCGACTCGTATTCATGGCGTTCCCCCTTTCGTTTTGTCCGCAGCAAGAATCCTTTCTGCCAAAGCAAGCCGTTCGATGTATGTGCTATCCTTCAAATCCCCGGCCAGGGATCGCATCCGGCCGACCATGACGTCCGCAGCCACCCGTTGCCCACCTGCGTCCAGGCTATGGGCGGACCGTTCATAACACGTGAAGGCGTCCGCCTTCCTGCCGGATGCAGAAAAAGCATCCCCGGCTTCGCCCAGCGACTCCGCCATCTCCCGGTAACTTCCGGCTTTCCGTAAAAGCTCGGCCTTTCTGAGCAGACAGGCAGCACGATCACCCTTCAGAACGCCCGCTCCAATCAAGCGGGCTGCCAGCCCCTCCTGTCTCGCGGACAGGCCGGGCGGAATCTCCGTCCCTTTACACATGCGTCGGGCAGCGACATACCGCTCCCTCACAGCATCCCACTTCGCTTCACCGGCATGTATCTCCGCCAGTAGAACCAACGCCTGGCAACGGACCGCCGTCTCCTTGCACACCAGAGGCACACGCTCCGCCAGTGTAACCGCCTCACAAATATCCCCCATGCGGGTAGCCGTTTCCGCACATGCAACCAGTACGCGTCCCAGTTCCTCACCATCCGGTTCCAGCAGGACCCTGGCCTGATCCAGCCATCGACGCGCCTCCATCCATTCGCCTGCCGCCATACGGCATAAGCCGAGGTTGTACGCATTTCGGGCCACTTCCCGCGGGACATCCAGCAATCGACCACGCTCCAAGGCCTGGGAATACAAGACGGCTGCCTTGGACGGTAACCCGGCTGCGTAAGCGGCCGCTCCAGCCTCCGAAAGCGCCAGAATGTCCGGATCCGCGGGCTCCAGGTGCCGGGTTACACAACCCGCGGAAAGCAGCAATGCCATCAGCAGGATTCCTCCTTTGGGAAAATCGTTCATCGGGCGCCTCCTTCCGCTCCAACCGGCGGTACGGATGGGGTCAGCATCGGCGACAGCCCCGGCTCGTCCATATAGCGCCGCACAAGCCAGTGCTTCTGCAATCCCTCCACCAGTTGACGCGCCTCCCGCAAAGCCGACTCCGCCTCCATAAGGACACCCTGCACGTTCGCAGCCTGTCCGGTCAAGCTTCCACTGACTGTACGGACATCCTGGACAACCGCCCCGGCTCCGGACGCGATCGCCGGGAACTCGGCGGCTGTTTCCTTCAGATTCACGGACATCGCCTCAAGATTCGTCATCACCGTCTCCAGCCGCTTGGCCACATCCGGCAACTGGGCCGTTGTACGGCGAATATCAGTGATCACGCCTTCGATGGATGCAGCCAGGGCGGGATCACCAATGAACTTGCCCGCAGCACCTTCCCGACGTTCCAACTGACCGGAAATCCCGTTGACATGCGAGAGAATCGCACGGAACTCATCCAGCATCGGCACAGCCGCAGCCCGGAATTCATCCACCATCTTCCGGGCCGCCTGGATCAGTTCCACATCCTGCTCACAGGGGATGAAGTCGTCCGACTTCAACATCGGCCGCGCCGAATTGCCAAGGGTAATTTCAACATATGCGTCGCCCGCGACTTCAAACTTCTTCTTCACCTTGGCAACCGAATCCTGCCTGACGAACCGCCCGAAGCGGCTCTTGATGACAAATACGGTTTCCATGCCGCCATCATCCGACGGGATAATTTCCCCCACTCGTCCCGCAAGGGCACCCAGGATCCTGACCTCCGCCCCCTCCTGCAGTCCAAATGTGCCATCCTCCGTTGTAAAACGAGTTTTCAGTTCCAGATTCTTCTGGAACCAACCCTGGGCATGACCCGCCAGGTAGATCCCCACAATCAGCAGCGATACGCCAAGGAGGACAAACCCTCCCGCGATTTCATTCGCATAACGGAACTTATAGGCACGATTCATCGCACTCCTCCATGCTTATGCGGGACAAAACGCTTCTCCCTTGATCTGAAAACGCGCTGACTTCCCCATTTGACCACATTCCCAGTCCCGATCCTCGTCCGTGATCCACAAAACGGCGGCCCCCTCCTGCCTGGCCTCGCATACCGCCTCCACAAGACGCCCCATATCCCCCCGGGGCGCCCCGAGCAAGGGGCGTTCCAGAATGAGCAGGTCCGCGGTTCCCATAAAGGCCCTGACCCACTCCAGTTTCCGCAAAATCAGCGAATGCACACGGGTCGGTCGTCCGGAAGGAATTCCATCCAAGCCGAAACGCCGGGCCAGCAAATGCGCTTCCGAAGCAATGTCCGCGAACTTTCTCCGCGTGTGATGGCCTTCACATAGGCAGAGGTTCTCCACAACATCCAGATTCGCCACCCACCCATAATGCTGAAAAACACGCCTCGTTCGACCCCGCTGCTCCGCCTGGCGCCGCGCACTCATTTGCAACCAATCCTCTCCCATGAAAAGGACTTGTCCATGATCCGGAATCATCAATCCGGTCGCCAAATCGGCCAGCGGAGTCTGTTCCCGGCCCTCCTCGACATGCACAAGCGCCAACTCTCCTCTGGATAATCGGAAATCTACCCCCGTGATGCCAGCCATGTGCATCCCCGAGGAAGAGACTGATACCCCGCTACACGCGAGCACCTCGTCCGATATTCGCCTGGACTCCCCATCATACATACGTCAGCACCGAAACGATCACGGAGATAACCAACAAAGAAAGGGTAGATCGCACCACCGTGCGCGTCACTGCCTGCGGGATGTCAGTCGCCACACCTTCCACCGACAATCCTTCCACGCAGGCAATAATACTTGTCATCAGACCCGGGAAGATTGTCTTTGCCAGCAGGTTCAGGAAATCACCGGGTGCAAATCCGCGTATTACACTGCGTGAAAAAATCGCAGGATCCTGGGGCCCGGTTCCAAGGAGGGCTCCGCAAACATATCCCGTGGCAAAGGAAACCAGCACAAAAAGAACCGTCAGGCACAAAACACATATGGCCATGCCCAAAGCACGGGGCATGACAAGATACAAGAGTGGATCCACTCCCTGGGCATCCAGTACGTTCACCTCATGACGCACCCGCATTCCCGCCAGTTCCGCGGCGGTGGCCGTGGCGCTACGCCCAATCACAATAAAATTCACCAGCAGGGGCCCCACCTCCCTGGCCACCACTGTAACCAGAAGCGGGCCAAGAAGTTCCAACTGCCCCAACCGACTCATCCAGACCTGCGCCTGGACAACAATAGAGATCCCAGCCAGGAACGCCACAAGCACAACAAACCCAACCGCATCCACGCCCGTGAATAAAATCTGTCGCGCCAGAACGGAGCGTGTGGTCCGCCGCCACGAATCCGGAAGCAACCCAAGCGACAACACGGACCACAAGATGGATAATAAATATCGGAGGCGGTTGTATCCCTGGATGACCCCGCTCCCGAGTACACTCACGAATTGCATGCAAGGAAAGTACCGTTCGCCCATGGCTCCTTCAAGCCTATTATGCGCACAGGAATTGCCGCGCGATGCATCATTCGCACCCCGGACATCTAGTACTGGCTCATCGATGGCAACATGATATATTTCTCACATGTTGCCTTCAGCCAACCACGTACGCGTCAACACGACAGGCCAGATGCTTCAGGATTTCCTTTGCGCCTGGTTACGACTTTCCCGTAACAAGGCAAAATCCCTGCTGGACAGCCGGGTTGTCTTTGTCAACGGCGTTCGCACATGGATGGCTCGCCATCCCCTGCGGAAGGGCGACCTGGTGGAAGTATTCAAGCCGAACCCCTGTCCTGCGCCTTCCTTACACACAATTGAGATCCTTGCGGAAACAAAGGATTATCTCGTGGTCAACAAGCCGGCGGGCTGTCTTTCCAATGGAAAGGGGAGCGCGGAAACTGTCTTGCAGGAACAGCGGAAGGAATCATCGATCCGGGCCGCGCACCGGCTGGACCGCGACACTTCGGGATGCCTGATGATGGCGAGGAACCAGACGGCCATGGAGGCCATCATCCCCGTGTTCCGCGACAACAAGGTCATGAAAATGTACCATGCCCTGGTCGCAGGAACCATCGCCGGCAAGGAACAGCGCATTGACACTCCGCTCGACGGGGTCCCGGCCATAACGCATATCCGCGTGCTTTCCCGTGGTCGTGTTGCCTGCCACATCGCGGCTCGCATTGAAACAGGAAGAACCCACCAGATCCGCAAACACCTCGCCGGAATCGGCCATCCTGTGCTGGGAGACAAGCAATACGGGACACGCAGCCCGTTGCCGGATGAACTCCACCGGGTAGAGCGCCAGATGTTACACGCCTCCAGCCTTTCCCTGCCCTCACCCATGGATGGCCGGAGGATATCGGCAGAAGCACCTCTTCCGCCTGATTTCCGAAGCTGGATGAAACGCCTGCGGATCGAATAGGATCAAGTCTTGTGCCGGTATGTTATCCGACCCTTTGTCAGGTCGTAGGGCGATATTTCCACCGTCACTTTGTCGCCCGCAGTAATGCGGATGAAATGCTTGCGCATCTTGCCGGAAATATGAGCCAGGAGTTCGTGACCGTTCTCCAATTTCACCCGGTACATCGTGGCGGGCAGAACCTTCACCACTGTACCATCCACCCGAATCACATCATCTTTCGCTTCTTCCGGCATACCCTCTCCTTGCGAGACCCCCGCCGGCACCCGCCCGGCAGGACTAATCCATGCGTCCGGCTGACTGGAAGTCAGCTCATTGCCGATCAGAAGTACCATAAGCGGGGAAACCATGTCAACCGTGGTGCGCCAATCGCCGTGGTTCAAACTTCCATCCGCTCCGAAACAGGTCTTGTTTCCCCTGCGCGGTTCTGGTATCAAAAAACGACCATTTTGTGGAAATCGCATATGTCACAAGCATCCCGCATGAACACTACGTCAACGGAAACCAAGGCAACGGGATCCCCCGCAACTCAAACCTCGGAACCTTTCTTCCGCTTTGTGGACTGGAGCGCCTTCTGGACCGCCACAATCCTGTCCCTGATTGTCTACGGGCTGACGTTAGCCCCGACAGTAACCCTTGAGGACAGCGGCGAACTGGCGGTCGGGTCGGATCATCTGGGGGTTCCCCATCCGCCGGGGTACCCGATCTGGACGATCATAACATGGATCTTTACCAAGATATTTTTCTTTGTTTCATTTCGCGGGCAACCGAATCCCGCCTGGGGCGCCGGTTTCGCTTCTGCCGTGTTTGGCGCCTTGGCGAGCGGTTTTACCGCCATCCTCCTGTGCCGCAGCGGTCGCGACATCCTGCGCAACATGCGGCGCACAACCGCGCTGATCGGCGAACGGGCCGAGGGCATGATCTGCTGGTGCAGCGGGGTGGCGGCCAGTCTGGTCCTCGCGTTCAGCCCCGTCGTCTGGTCACAGGCCGTGATCGTCGAAGTGTACAGTTTGAACGCGTTCTTTCTCGTGGTGATCATGTTCGTGTCATATGTCTGGATGCGCAAGCCGGACGAACCGATCCGGGGCGTGACTTGGCTGATCCTGTCCATTGCCTTGACCTGCCTGGTGGTCATGGGCTCACGCCTGATCCTGCATCTGGGACGATTCCAGGACTTCGGGGAAGTCGGCATCCATTACCTCGCGGGGTATGCGACTCTTCTGGCCATGACAGGCATCCTTGCGTGGTTATGGCGCCGCCATCCCGCCCATCGCCTCCTGTACCTGATCTCCCTCACGTTCGGTCTGGGGTTGACCAATTACCAGGTCCTTCTTCTTTTCCTGGTTTCACTGGCCGTCGTCGTCCTTGTCCGGGACATCAAGCTCTTCCGGGATTTCGTTATTGCCGGCATCCCCTATGTTGTTTTCTATGTGATGGCTTCCAAGGGCATGATCCAAAGCCTCGTCGGACCTGACCAGCGGGTTACCTACATGGGGATCATCCACCCCACCCACGCCCTGACCTATTTTTACATCCTGGCCAACTTTGCCTGGCTTGCGTTTCTCTATTACCGCCTGCCTTCCGGCAAGCAGGTTGCCCCGGCAATCCTCGGGCTCCAACTGGGCTTGGCCGTGTATGCGTTCATGCCCATGGCTTCGGAAATGAATCCCCCGATCAATTGGGGATACCCGCGCACCTGGGAAGGTTTTGTCCATGCAATCACCCGCGGACAGTACGAGAAGATTGTCCCGACCGACATCTTCTCGGCGCAATTTGTACGTCAGATCGGCGAATATGCCAGTGACCTCCGCGCCAAGTTCACCCTTCCCGTGGCCATTCTTGGCATTCTCCCGTTCACGGCATGGAGCGTCCGGATCGGCGAGCGCCGCTACAAGGCCATCTACGTCGCCATCATTCTGGCTTTCCTGGCCGTTGCATTCATCACGATCGAAGAAGTGCTGGTTCCCACAGGAACGGAAATTGCGATCCTCAGCCGCTTGTACCGCCTGCTGATTCTCGGCGCGGTGATCATCATGACTATTGGCGGCGCGGCCCTGCTCATCGAAGAACTCGAGGAACTCATCCGAAAAGCCGCAGGCCGAATTGCCTGCACATTCTCGGAGCAGTTGACCGTCGGCGGCATCCTCCTGGGTGGAATCGGGATTGTCCTCTACATTGCCGGCAAAATGCTCGGAGTCATGATCAACCCCGAATTGGCCCTGAATGCGGGCGAGAAAATGGGGATTCTTGTCGCCATCCTGCTGCCCGGGGTCCTGTGCGGCCTGGTGTATCACCTGATGCGCGGCAACGGAGCGCTGGTCGTCGAAATTGACCAGCATGATCGCAAATGGATCCTGGCGACTCTCTCCGGCTTCATGGTCATGAGCGTTATCATGATCGCCCTTTCAAACCCGAAGGGTGATATTCAGGATGCCTTTATCCAGCGCGTAAAGTTCATCCCCTCTCACACCCTGTTTGCCTTCTGGATCGGTTACGGCCTGCTCCTGGCGCTGTCCGTCGTGGATACCCTTTTCCGGGGCAACAAGGTGATCATCTGGGCAGGAGTCATTTTTGCCACCATTGCGCTTCCCGCATGGCCAATCCTTCAGAATGCCTACAACAAGGAACTCATCCGCACCGACGGCGGAGCCGAGCAGAACGGGCACGATTACGGTTGGCAGTTCGGCAACTACCAGCTTCGCGGATGCGAGGGCATCCAGGAGGAAATCTCAGAAGACGAGGAACCGCTCCCTGACCCCGTATTCCCGCCGGAAATGGGCCCCAGCGCGGTATTCTTCGGAGGCACAGACCCGGGCCGCTTCGTCCCGACCTACATGATTTATTCGGCAGATGTGCGGCCGGACGTGTACCTGATCACCCAGAACGCGCTCGCGGATGGAACCTACATGAGCGTCATGCGGGACTTATATGGGGATTCGATCTGGATCCCTTCCGTCGTTGACGGCAACGGCGCCTTCCAGCGATATGTCGAGGATGTCCGGACCGGAAAGATGCCGGCAAGCGCGGACATCAAGATAGAAGGCGGACGAGTCAGCGTCCAAGGCGTTGGAGGCGTGATGCTGATCAACGGCATCCTTGCCCAGATGATCTTCGACCACAACAAGGCTCATCACGACTTCTACGTGGAGGAAAGCTATGTCATCCAGTGGATGTACCCCCACCTGACTCCACATGGGCTGATCATGAAAATCAACACGAACCCGCTGGTATCCCTCCCACAGGAAAACGTGACTCAGGACATGGATTTCTGGGACTGGTACACCCAGCGCCTGACAGGGGATCCGAAATTCATGCGGGACGTCTGTGCACGGAAATCCTTCTCCAAACTCCGCAGCGCCATCGCCGGCGTGTATGTCGTGCGCGGCATGTTCGGGGAAGCCGAAACCGCCTTTCTTGAGGCGATTCGCCTCTACCCCTTGAGCCCGGAAGCGAATTTCCGGCTCGCAGATCTTTACCTGAGATGGAACCGGCCCAATGATGCCATCGCCCTGATGGAATCCTTCTGCCGTCAGGATCCGGGCAACGATCGCGCATTCGGTTTCGTCAAGGAATTGAAGGATCGCAACGATATGTCGGCCAGACGCAGGGAACTGGAAGGCCTCCTGGCTTCAGGCAAAGGCAATGTGGGCGTTGCGCTGGAACTGGCCGATCTCTATCGCAAACTGGGTATGTCAGAACAGTTCCAGCAGCTTTCACGCAGTCTGATCGCGCAGAAGTCAATGCCCCCTCAGATGTTTATGCGGCTGGCGCAGATGGCGGCCGAAGACCGTAAACCGGAATTGATGGAACAAGCGTTGCAGGCCTACACCGAAGTCGTACCTGCCGATATGCGCGGTTGGATCGATCTGGCGGCTATTCAGTTCGCACTGGGACGGATCGACAATGGCTTTACATCCTTGCGTCAGGGCGTCAAGGTCGGCGGGGACACAGCCTTGACGGCTCTCCGTGAAGATCCCAGATTCCAGCCGGTCCGGCACCTTCCCGCTTTCCAGCAACTGCTTGCACCGCTGTTTTGAGAAGGGCTCCGCGAGGCGTCAAGTGACGGGATCCGCGCGGTTGAACGGTTATGGCGTAGGGGGTTCGCCTGTGCCCATGAATTCATAGAACAGGGCGCCAACACCAAAAACAGCGGCCGTTTCCACACGCAGTACGCTGGCGCCAAAGCTGACCGGAATCGCCCCCTTGTCTTTCGCCAGGCGGGATTCGACAGGCGTGAAATCACCTTCCGGGCCGATCATCAAGGCCACGGAATGGATCTTTCTTCCCGCTATCGAACGAAGATAATCCCGCAGCAGTACCGCTTGCGGCTCCAGGGACGCCAGAAGCAGGAGATCCCCCCTGATCCCCTCCTCCAGAAGCCGGTTCATACCCACCACAGGGCTGATTCGAGGCACCCATGCCGTCCGACATTGCCTGGCCGCCTCCTCGGCGATCCTTTGCCAGCGCTCCACCCTATGCTCGGCCTTATCGCCCATCAGCCGCACCACGCCTCTCTCGGTCATGACTGGAATAATCTCCCGCACCCCGAGTTCCGTGGCCTTTTGAATAATCCACTCCATCTTCTGGGACTTGGGAATGGCTTGTACAAGCGTCACATGCATCGTGCCGGAGGACAACCGGGTTCGCTCCAGGATTTCCACCCAAAGACAAACGCCCTGCTTCTCCCCCGTGATCCGTCCAGACGCCTCTTGACCGCGCCCGTCACAAAGGACAACGGGATCACCAGCCCCGCGCCGCAACACGTCTGCCACATGGTGGGAGTCTGACGCGGACAGCAGGATCTTCTGGCTGGACCAGTTTTCCGGATCAACAAGGCAACGGGGGATCATGACTTCGACTTGGCTTGCAGAAGTTCTTCCTTGGCCCGGAGGAATCCTTCGCCCTGCACCCGGAGCTTGGCTGTTTGAGGGTAGTTCTCCGGCGCGCACAAGTCGCTGAATTCCTTTAACGCTTTCTTCTGCCGGCTGTTGAGATGGGCGGGAACTTCAATGCTGATCCGGACATTCAAGTCGCCGGCACCATAACCTTCCACGCTCGGGACCCCCTTGCCGCGCAGGCGGAAAACCCGACCGTTCTCGACCCCCGCTTCAATCTTGAGCCGGGCAAATCCATCCAGGGTCGGAACCTCGACTTCGCCACCCAGGGCCGCAATGTGGAATGCAACCGGAATCTCGCAAAACAAATCATTTCCTTCGCGTTGAAAAAGGGCGTGAGGCTTCACGTGCAAAATCACATACAGATCCCCTGCCGGACCACCCCTGACACCTCCTTCGCCACGACCGGCCAGGCGCAGCCGCGACCCGGTCTCCACACCTGCGGGAATACGCAATGCAATCCGCCTCTTCTGCTTCTGGCGCCCCGTTCCGCGGCAATCCCTGCATGGCTTCGTGATAACCTTGCCGCGCCCGCCGCAGGCCGGGCAGGTCTGCCTCACTTGAAAGAAACCGCTGGACGCCACCACCGCACCGCGCCCGCCGCACTGTCGGCAGGTCCCCTCCGAACTGCCCGGCTCACTGCCGCTGCCGCTGCAGGTTGCACACTGCTCAGTGATCGGAAGTGTTATCTCGCGCTGAGACCCGAATATGGCCTCTTCAAAATCGATTTCCAGATCGAACCTGAGGTCCGCGCCCTGCTGCGGACCGTTGCGGGAAGAGCGGCGTCCTCCACCAAACAAATCATCAAACACGCTGCCGTTTTCACCGAACAAGCTGCCAAACAGGTCCTGCAGATCGGACACATGGGTGAAATCTCTCGAGAAATCAAACCCGCCAGGCCCGAATGTGGATCGCAATCCGTCATGCCCGTACTGGTCGTATTGACGCCGCTTGTTCTCATCGCAAAGCACTTCGTAGGCTTCGCTGATCTCCTTGAACTTCTGCTCGGCACCCTTATCGCCCTGGTTGCGATCGGGATGATACTGCATGGCCAGACGCCGGTAAGCCTTCTTGATCTCATCCGCCGTCGCGGTGCGCGCAACGCCAAGCACCTCGTAGTAATCGCGTTTCTTTCCGGGCTCCATCTACTGACCACCCTTACGAAGCCGGCTGCTCCTGCGACTTTGTTGCACCCTTCAGGTCCTCGCGCAGGAAGGAAAGGACATCCTTGAACTTCACCACATTCTCCGGCGCAACATCGATCAGCACCTCATGCGCGGAAATCATCGCCTCCGTCAACTGGCGCTTCCCCGTTTCCTCCTGCAAAGATTCGGTCATGGAAGGCATCCGTTCCTCCTCGCTGACCGGATCATCGACCCGGACCAGATCACGCAATCCCAGCATCTTGATCAGGAACCTATTCTTGTCGCTGGCGTGCAACAGCTTCACAACGCCACCGGTTTTCGCCAATTGCGACGCCAAACCGGCCAACGTTCCCATGAATGTGCTGTCCATCCCCGTGCAGGCTTCCATCTCAACAAGAATCCTGTCACACCCCCTATCCATGGCAGCCATACCGAATTCCTTCAGTGCAGGCCCGACCTTGAATGTCCCCCGCCCAAACACCCGCACATAAGCGATTTTGGAGCGGATGGCGACCTCTACGCTGTCACCCTGGTTATCGATGCCCACTATAGCCTCCATGAAATGCGGTGAAGGGTATCAACTGTCGGTGTGTCTGTCAACGCACGGCGCGATAACAACAACGATTTCCCCTTTGATGGAACGACCCTCGAATGCCTTCCGGATGGTTTCCGCCGACCCCCAGAGCGTTTCCTCAAACTTCTTGGTTAATTCACGCCCCAGAAAGACCTCTCGCAAGCCAAAGACACCCTGTAAGGCATCGAGTAGTTTCAACAGCCGGTATGGGGACTCGAAAAGGACCACGGGAACCGGCAGGGCCTTGACCTGTTCAAGGAGCCGTGTTAACGCCCCACTCTTACGCGGAACAAAGCCCGCGAACAGGAAGCCCTGACCGGGAAAACCGCTGAGCGCAACCGCCGTGGTCACCGCTGAAGCCCCGGGAACGGCCGTAACCTTCAAGCCAGCCCGCCGACAAGCGGTCACCATCCTGGATCCGGGATCAGAAACTCCGGGCATGCCGGAATCCGTAACCAGGGCCAGGGCCTCCCCGCGCCGGATGCGCTCGACCACCCCGTCTGCCCGTGACGCCTCGTTAAATTTGTGACAACTGAACACGGGCTTCTGAATCCCGAAGCGGTCCAGCAGAATACGGGTATGCCTTGTATCCTCCGTAAGAATGGCATTAACCCCGCGCAGGGTTTCCAAGGCCCTGGCTGACAAATCTTCAAGGTTCCCGATCGGCGTTCCGACAACATATAGCCCCGCGTTCATCGTGATCTCCCCCTTACAATGCCGCCTGCCGCCTCCTTAACCTCTCTGCTCGCCAGGGATTCCCCGCACAATTCGCAGCGACAGTCATGGATCTCCGAATGCGGCGTCACAAGGAGCAAACGCTCCCGCACGGCACGCACGGCGCGGCACTTGGGGCAGTACATCTCGGAGGCACGGAATGATTCAAACTGCTTCATGCTTGTTGTTTTAGCCAGGACGCATACAATGACGGTCCATTTCTAATCAATTCAAACCGGAAAGCAATGCGAATCTGCATCGACATACAACCTGCGGTGGCCCAGAGGGCCGGCGTGGGCCGATATACAAAGAACCTTGTTGAGCACCTTGGTGAATTCACAGGCACGGACGCCCTCCGCCTGTTCTATTTTGACTTTCGCGGCCGTGGTTTGTCATTCCCGGCGCCCCAGGCCGAAGTTCATCCCTTCCGCCGGATTCCCGGGCGCTGCATACAGCAGGCGTGGAAAAGAATGGATTGGCCTCCCTTTGAATGGTTTGCCGGCCCTGCCGATCTCTATCACTTCCCGAATTTCACCATTCCGCCTGTATCTTCCGCCGCACGAACCATCGTGACAATCCACGACATGAGTTTCTTCCGTTACCCCCACTTCGCAGAGGAACGGAACCTCCGCTTCCTCCAGTCCACGATCCACAAGACGGTCGAACGTGCGGATGCCATCCTGACGGATTCGCGATTCAGCGCCCGGGAAATCGCCGAATGCCTCAATGTTGACCCCGAACGGATCCATGCAGTCCACCTGGGAGTCTCTCCGGAGTGCCAGCGCGCCTCACCCGCGTCCATCGACAGCCTTCGCGGCAACCTGGGGCTTGAACGGCCCTACCTCCTCACGGTCGGAACCGTTGAACCCAGAAAAAACCTGGACTTCCTGCTGCAGGTTTTTGAAAGGCTGAAGGCATTCGATGGAGATCTCGTCATCGCAGGCATGTGCGGATGGAAGTACGAGGCCATCCTGCGGAAGATCCGGTCTTCGGCACTCTCGCATCGGATTCATTATGTGGAGTATATACCCGACAAGGATCTGCCCGCTTTGTATTCAGGCGCCGAACTGTTCCTCATAACGTCCTTCTATGAGGGATTTGGCTTCCCGCCGCTTGAAGCGATGGCCTGCGGCACACCGGTCGTTTCCTCCAGCGGTGGCTCACTGGCAGAGGTCCTCGGCAACCAAGCCATCGTGCTGGATACCTTTGATATCCAGGCCTGGACACAGGCCGTCGAGGGCGTACTCTCAGATACGAACCTTCGTCAGCGCTTGACAAGCGGAGGCCCCGGACACGCACGCACATACGATTGGCGGGAAACAGCCCGCCAGACATGGAACGTCTATCGCCAGGTACTCTCATGAGAATCGCCATCGACGCACGCTGGATCTTTCCCGAAATTTCAGGCATCGGCGCCCACACCCAGGAGCTGTTGCGGTACCTTGCGCTCGTTGACCGGCGCAACAGCTATGTTCTTCTCTTTTCCGACCGTAAGCTTGCCGAGCGCACATGGGCGGAGGCTCAACTTTCAACTACCTCGAATTTCCGTCCGGAGATCATTCCCTGGAGCATCTTCTCGCCCCGGGGACAATGGATGCTTCCACGCCATTTGCAACGCCTCCGCATCGACGTCTTCCACTCGACAAACTATATGATCCCGCTCGCCGCCTTCCCGCGCGGAAAGCCTGGCCGGCTGCGGTGCGTTGTGACCATTCACGACCTGATTCCAATGATTTTCCCCCACGCTACACCCAACGCCCTGAAGACACGGCTCTTCCCAATATATAAGCGTTTGATGATGGAAGTCGGCCTCCGCGCCGACCGGATCATTACCGTAAGCGAGGCCTCCCGGCAGGACGTGCTCCGCCATCTCCAGATTGCCCCTTCGCGCCATTCATCCGTAAGTGTCATCTATAACGGAGTTTCGGAATCGTTTCAGCCGGCCAAGACTGATACCATTCCCCGATCTCCGGAGAAAATCATCCTCTATGTCGGAAGACGTGACCCCTATAAGAACCTGGTGAACCTCCTGGATGCGTTTGCGCTCGCGAGAAAGCAGTGCCCAGTTCCGCTCAGGCTGAAGTTGATCGGCCCGGCCGACCCCCGTTACCCCCAGGCGGAGGAAAAGATCCGGCAATTGGACATCGGCTATTGCGTAGACCAGGTCGGATACCAGTCACTCAAGGAACTGGTTCACGCCTACCAGACGGCGTCACTGACCGTTCTGCCGTCACGCTACGAAGGCTTCGGATTCCCCGTTGTGGAGTCCATGGCATGCGGGACACCGGTCGTTTGCAGCGACATTCCAGTGCTGCGGGAGGTTGCCGGTGACGCCGCCTTGTATGCCGCCCCCGACGACATCCCGGCGATGTCGGCGGCCCTGTGCCGTGCCGCAACGGACGGCGGTCTACGCACGGAGCTGGCCCGGAAGGGCCTTGCCCGTTCCGCCCTGTTTTCCTGGAAGGAGAACGCCATTCGCACAGTGCAACTCTATGATCAGGTAGGCTCGAATGCCCCCATGAAGGAGGCGTCCTCATGAGCCATTCCTTCCCCGCAAGATGGAACTCGATCCGGACCGCTCTCTGTCATGACTGGCTGACAGGCATGCGAGGCGGAGAACGCGTGCTGGAAATCCTCTGCCAGGGATTTCCTTCCGCTCACCTCTATACCCTGATCCACAACCCATCGGCCGTTTCGGAAATCATCAACAGTCATCCGATTCATGCAAGCTGGCTGCAGGCAATCCCGCGCATCTACAGGAATTACCGCCACCTTCTGCCCCTGTTTCCCGGTGCCATGGAACGCTTCGCCCCACCGGACTGCGATCTGCTCATCAGCACAAGCCACTGCGTGGCCAAGAACCTGCCAATCCCTCAGACTGCCGCCCACCTTTGCTACTGCTTTACACCCATGCGCTACGCCTGGCTGTTCCAGGAGGAGTATCTGGGCGGAAACCCCGTGAAACGAATGATGGCAGCGCCTGTTCTTGCGTGGTTACGCCGTCATGACCGGCTTACTTCATCGCGTGTCCACCGCTTTGTCGCCATCAGCAGCCATGTACAGGAGCGGATCCGGAAGTTCTACGGCAGGGATGCCGATATCGTTTATCCGCCTGTTGATCTGGATCGCTGGACTCCAGGAACAGCGCCTTCTGCCACGTTTGACCTTGTTGCATCGGCTCTGGTCCCCTACAAGCGTCTGGATCTTGCCGTAAAGGCCTACAGCCGGTTGCATCGACCGTTAAAGATCGTTGGGATCGGATCAGAACGGGCAAACCTGGAACGAATAGCTGGCCCCAGCATTGAATTCCTGGGTTGGCAATCCGATATTCAGCTTCTGGATCTGTACAGGAACTGCGGTTGCCTCGTTTTCCCGGGGGAGGAAGACTTCGGAATCGTCCCTCTGGAGGCACAGGCCTGCGGACGCCCCGTAGTCGCCTACGCCAGAGGGGGCGCCATGGAAACGGTACGGGAAGACATTTCCGGCATTTTCTTTACCGAACAGACTGTGGATCGCCTCGTGGAGGCAGTGAAGCTCTGTCATTCGAAGACATGGGATTCGCACGCCATCCGGCTTCAGGCGGAGAGGTTCGGGGTCGCTCAATTCATTTCGGGAATCGATGCCTGCATTTCAAAAACCCTCCAAGCTTGAGAATCGGCCCTGGCAGCAACCCGACAGTCCGGATCAACATTCCCTGAAGACCGCCATCAGGGCACGCCCACCTGCCGGTCCCCTTCCGAAACAGAAGTAGTGGGGTACATCCAGGATCACACGCCACGTGCGGGCTATATCCTGCCCCGGCATCCCTTCCACCAGAACAGCAGAGTCTGGAATCGGGCGCTTCCAAGGCTCGGACGAACAAAGGCCATCCCTGATGCTGAGACCGCTGCGATACCATAAATAGCGCACCCGCTGCAGAATAATGGCATCCCTGACCTTCCAGAAGGAATCGAAAATCCGTAGCCGGTCCGCCAGGCTCGGACAGACGGAGAATGAACAAACCCCTGCGCAGTGAGCCAGAAGTTCCCGGAACGAACCGGGATGACGTCGTACCCCTTCCCGGAAAACACCCTGCAAGGCCGGTTTGTTGTGGAACCAGTCCAGAATCTTGGATGCCTGATCGGCAATCACAAGATCATCCGCTGTCATCGTTTGAGTTGCCAGCACCGCATAGGGCGGCACTGCACCGCACTGAAGACCCCATCGCTGCGGCTCCATCGCCAACGGGGTGCCGGGCAGCAACTTCAGCCGCTCAAGCTGAATCTCGGCAGGCCCAGCCTGAATCAGCGCCAGGATATCCTGCAGCAAGCCGTTCAGCGTCTGCCCGGGCAAGCCGGCAATAAGATCCACGTGTACCCCGACTCCATTCAACTGACAGACCTTCCTGACCCAGTCGATCACATCCTCAGGTCTGCCTTTCCTCTCCAGAAGCGGACAAACCGCGGGCTCGAGGCTCTGGACCCCCATCTCCAGATGCAATTGTCCCGCTGGGGCGACTCTAAAGGCTTCCACTATCGGATCGGTCAGCAGGGCCGGATCAATTTCGAGGTGGAAACGAGTGTCCGCATAAGACAACCGGAACCGTTCCAGCCATTGCAGGGCTCGCCTGCCATTCACATTAAAAGTCCGGTCCACAAGCCGTACATCTCGGATGCCCGCCGAATGTATAGCCGCAAGATCCTGACACACACGCTCCATGCCCTTGTGTCGCAACCGCGTCTTCCGGCTTGTGCAGAATACACAACCGTTCGGACAGCCGCGTGCGGTCTCAAGTTGCACAAATGGCAGACGACGCGCCTCCAGCATACGCGGATAGAATGCAGGGATCTCATCCAGCGTACCAACCTCCTCGGCCGTACCATTATCATAATATTCTTCGCCACTACGCCCGCATAGCCCCGTGATGCCGGACCACCGCTCCGGCCTGCGGAATAACCGCAGCCACTCGGCAAATACCACCTCACCTTCCCCCCTGAAGGCCACATCCGCAATCGCGGGCACAAGATGGCGGTTGTCCCCCAGGCATTCCGGCCCGCCGACGGCGAAGACACAACCCTTCCGACAGCTTCGCAATTGCCTGAAAATCTGTTGCACATATTCCGTTGTAAAAAGGTATAACGTGGCAGCGACAACATCCGGCTGGTGGGCCAGCACACGCTGAACAACAAGCTCAGGATCATCGTTGATGCTGCCTTCCACGAGATGCCACTCCACGCGCTCCTCATCCAGCATGGACTGCAGACACCAGGCCGCCAGGCTGCGGTGGGAGTACGAAGAGTTGATCGCCAGGAATACAACCCTGATCCTTCCGGGGCAAGACGCATTCTGTTTCTGTTGACAGACATTCATCGCAGATTCAGTATCCGAGGCAAAGGGACAAGAATGGAGGCAATTCCAATGAAACGTCAAGCTGTTGTAACAACCGCAGCACCCGCCGCGATCGGACCCTATTCCCAAGCGATTCACGATGGGGAATGGATCTTCTGTTCCGGCCAGCTTGGACTGGATCCGGCCAGTGGGCAAATGGTCACGGGAGGCATCACCGACGAGACCGAACAGGCAATCCGGAATCTTGCCTCCATCCTGAATGCAGCCGGCTCCGGCTTGGACCGCGTTGTGAAAACCACCGTATTCCTGACCAACCTGGCGGATTTCCAGGCGATGAACGAAGTTTACAGCCGATACTTTACCGCTCCGGCACCCGCACGCTCGACGATCCAGGTAGCGGCCCTGCCTCGCGGGGGCAAGGTTGAAATCGAGGCAATCGCGCTAAAGGCCTAACGGCTTTTCGGCTGGCGCAGCCCCTCTTCCTTTTGCCTGCTTCCGAGAGCGGCTGAGGAAACGACAGGTTTTCCGGCCGCATGGATGCTCAAGATAGCGAGATTTTTCCCTGATGTTCCTCAAGTGCCAGCGTCGCAATGATACGCCATCATCGAGGTCATAGGCACGCTGCCAGTCTGCAACCGAATACGGCCAGATCAGCCCCGCCGGCGCGGCGGTCTGATCCCCATGATTCGCATAGCACCAGAGCGATCCACATCCCGAACAACACAGAAGATCAACCCTGTTGCCCAGCAAACACGGTTTCAGCCCCAACCGCGGCTCACTGCAATGCGCCACCTTCCGTTGAGGCTCACCGCAAACACTGCATAGGGATTCTTCAGGCATCCATGCCCTTTCGCAACAGGAACATGCATCAGATTCACGAAACCTTTGGCTGAAACGATAGTACCCAAATGGAAGATTTCTGCAACAAGTGAAGTTGCGCGCACACATCAGCCCCATCTGGCCTTTCATTTTTTCTTTCCGATCTGAAGCCGGATGCGTACTCTCGAGGTATGTTCATGTTGAACGAATATCTCGAGAAGCGCCGGCTACAGGTCGAAGCCGGTCTGGATAGGCATCTACCTGCGGAAACAACCCGGCCCGCCGTCCTTCACCAAGCCATGCGCTACGCAGCGCTGGCGGGCGGCAAGAGACTGCGGCCCATTCTCTGCATGGCTGCATGCGAAGCCACTGGCGGGCAACCGGAATCCGCCCTTATCCCCGGCCTCGCGATCGAGATCCTTCACACCTATACCCTCATACACGACGACTTGCCCTGCATGGACGATGACGCTCTCCGGCGCGGACGCCCTACGACCCATATCCAGTTCGGCGAGGCGAATGCTTTGCTGGCTGGCGATGCGCTCCTGACGCTCGCATTCGAGTGGCTAAGCCATGTGCCGGTTCCTTCTCCCTATCCGCCAGGACAGATTTGCCGGGAGTTGGCCATCGGCGCCGGAAGTCAGGGCGTCATCGGCGGACAAGTAGAAGATCTCGCCGCCGAAGGCATGTCGGCCAATGCCGATCTCGTGGATTACATCCACCGCAACAAGACCGCTGCATTGATCCGGGCCTGCACCCGGATCGGCGCCATCTGCGCCGCAGCCCACCCCCTCCACCTGGAGGCTCTCAGCCGCTATGGAGAATGTCTCGGCCTCGCATTCCAGATCGCGGATGACATCCTGAATGTAACCTCGACTCCCGAACAACTCGGGAAACCGGTCGGCAGCGATTCAGCCCTCGGGAAGCTGACCTATATCACAGTTCACGGCATGGAAAAGAGCCGCAAGCGGGCTTTACAACTCGTCGATGAGGCGATCGCCTGCATCACAGTCCTTCCAGGCAACACCGAGCCGCTGGCTGCACTGGCTCGATACACGGTAAACCGCACCCAATGACTCCAAGCCTGGTGATCGTTTTTGAGAACCCCGTTCCGTATGGCAGTATCGCGCTCTTCCAGGACCGGCTTGTGACGGCTCGCCAGCAGGATTCCATTCCCGACACCGTGCTTCTCCTGGAACACAATCCTGTCATCACAATGGGCATCCGCGCGCACTCCGGGAATGTCCTGACCCCACCAGACAGCCTTCGGCAGAAGGGCATCGATTTCACAACGTCTCCTCGCGGCGGGGATGTGACCTATCACGCACCCGGCCAGCTGGTTCTCTATCCCGTCATGAAACTCACAGGCAGGGAAGCAGATGCTCATGCATACGTGGCCCTGCTGGAAGAGGTGGCGATCCGAACGGCAGGTCGATTCGGCATAGCTGCCATCCGGAGGTCCGGGAAGACCGGGGCCTGGACCGCGCAGGGGAAAGTTGCTGCCATCGGCGTCAAG
Source organism: uncultured bacterium (assembly GCA_903908715.1). Classification (GTDB taxonomy): domain Bacteria; phylum Verrucomicrobiota; class Kiritimatiellia; order CAIKKV01; family CAITUY01; genus CAIVSY01. Next base: position 80,679 of record CAIVSY010000061.1, on the reverse strand, counting down.
ATCCGCCGCTGGGTCACTTCGCACGGGATGAGCTTCAATGTAAGCCCTGATTTGACAGGTTTTGACCACATTGTACCCTGCGGGCTTCATGGCGAAGCCGTGACCTCCCTGCAGGCGATCCTCGGACCGCAATGCCCGACCGTGGCCAGCGTAAGAGATACGCTGCTCCGGGAATTCAGCTTACTTGCAGGACGGTCCTTGCAACCAACCAACCTGGAATCCTTCGGCCGGGATTTCGGTATTCTCCCGCCTTGACTGCAGACTTGCGACGTGCCCGGAACCAACCAGCGCCTATTCGCGAACCTGCCCACTCCCCCGGACTACATACTTATACGTAGTGAGTTCCTCGAGGCCCATGGGGCCGCGCGCATGAAGCTTGTCGGTACTGATACCAATCTCAGCGCCCATGCCAAATTCCCCGCCATCCGTAAAACGCGTGGAGGCATTCACGTAAACAACAGCCGAGTTCACATCCTGCGTAAAAACCTTCTGCGCCTCGGGCGAAGCCGAAATGATGGAATCCGAATGGTTCGAACCGTACCGGTTGATATGATCCACCGCATCCTGGACCGACCCAACCACACGCACTGCCAGAATCAGGTCCAGATATTCCGCGTACCAATCGTCCTCCGTCGCCGACTTCATCGACGGAACAACCGCACGTGCAGCGTCATCCCCCCGCAACTCGACCTTACACTCCCCCCCCAGCCTCTGTGAAATCATCGGCAGAAAACGTGCCGCAACATCCTTGTGAACCAATAAGGTCTCCGCTGCATTACATACACCAGGCCTTTGACATTTCGCATTCTCGCATATGTTCAACGCCATTCCCAAGTCAGCCGCGGCATCCACATAAATATGACACACACCCTTGTAATGCTTGATCACAGGCACGCGAGCCTGCTCAACCACTGCCCGGATCAACCCCTCGCCGCCACGGGGAATCACAACGTCGACCTTTCCCTCGAGCTGCACCAACTCGCGCACAGCATCCCGATCCGTCGTCTCCACCAGCTGGATGGCATACTCCGGCAAACCCTTCTTCTGCCCTCCCAGCCGCAATGCCTCGACAATCGCCTTGTTGGACTGCAGCGCCTCTTTGCCGCCCCGAAGGATCACGGCATTGGCAGTCTTGAAGCACAAGCCGGCCGCATCCGCCGTAACATTGGGGCGCGCCTCATAGATAATGGCGATCACACCGATGGGAACACGGGTCTTAACAATTTCAAGTCCATTGGGGCGGATCCAGCGGCTGATCGATGAACCCACCGGATCCTTGAGACCCGAAACATCCCTCAAACCCTTGGCCATGGATTGAATACGGGAATCCGTAAGGGTAAGACGATCCACCATCGCAGGAGCCATCCCCGCAGACTTTGCCGCCAGCACATCCGCCGCATTGGCCGCCTTGATCGCCTCCTTGCGGGATTCGACCTCATCCGCCATCATCTGCAATATGCTGTTCTTCTTGCGAGAAGTGAGTCGCAGCAGTTCACGGGAAGCCGATACGGCGCGATTCCCGATCTCCAGCATTTCTTCATGAATCCCCATCCAGACCTCCCTCGCAAGATGGCAATCGAGGCAACCCTTCCACTCTTCAATTGACTAGCGTCGCCATGATAAACGTACCCACATCCGCACCACGCATGATCTTTGAAACATTCGCCGGCTTGCGCCCATCGGCAATCACCACGTGACATCCTGCATGCGCAGCGGCTTGCGCAGCCCGCAATTTAGACCCCATCCCGCCCTTGGAAAGGTTGCCCTTCTGCCCTGTCACCATGGACAAAGTCTGCCGGTCAATCCGTTCCAGGAACGGAACGCGCTTCGTCTTGCCATTGAAACCCGGCGCACGCAGACCATCGGTTGTTGAAAGGATGACCAGCAGATCGGCACGAATCATTTTCACAACAAGCGATGCAAGGAAATCATTGTCCCCAAGTTTAATATCGGCGCGAATTTCCTCGTCGGCAACCACATCGTTCTCGTTGACGATCGGTATCACCCTGTGCCTCAGCATGTTCTCCATCGTTCTCCGGGCATTCGCAAGACGGATCTTATGGTTAAAATCATCGTGCGTCAGCAAAACCTGGCCCACCTTGCACTTTTTCGCTGCAAACAACTTGTCATAGGCGGTCATCAATCGGCATTGTCCAACGGCTGCCGCCATCTGCAGATCCGGCAACAATGCAGGCCGCTCGCTCATCCCGAGCGCTTCCATGCCCGCGCCAATCGCGCCAGACGTAATGACAACCAGTTCCACACCGCTCTGCCGGATACGAGCCAACTCCCCGACCAGGCCGCGAATCCGCCGATGCTCCGGACGACCGGTCTTCTGCACCAACACACGGCTCCCGATCTTCACGACAACCCGTCGAGCATCGGGAATCCCCTGCCTAAGCTTCATTGACGCATTCATATTTCGCTGGTTCATACCATACTAACCAGTCCTTGTCGAGATGCCGCCAGATGGAAGAAGTTCCGCAGAATCACCCTGCCATCGGGATACGCCTCACTCCACTCCTCGGGGTGAAACTGCACTCCATAGACAGGACGCTGCCGATGAACATATGCCTGGATACGGCAGTCAGGCGAACTGGCCAGCACCTTGAAGTCACGGCTCAATCCCTTGATCTCGCTCCGGTGGAATTGCTGGACTCTGAACTTGCGGCCCAGCCCGCGGAAAAGCGGATCGCGCTCCAGGATATGAACGGTGTACACCCCCCACTCCTTGTACTCTCCGGGGTGGTACTTTGGATTGTGATCCGCATCCCCGCGCCGAATCTTGCGCATCCGCCCCAACATTGCCCCATGTAAACAGGCAATCAACTGGTGCCCCCCGCAAATGCCCAGTTGGGGAACTGTACTCTCGAGAACCACCTCGCGGTAGCCCGCGGATGCAAGAATATCGTACTCCTCAAACGGCGTTCCTGAACCGCTATGACAGATTGCCCAGGGTTGGATCCCCTTCAGCATCGCCAAACCAACCTGCTTGTAATGGACCACGAGACAAAAATCCCCTGACGCCTCTTCAAGAACCAGTTTCTGTTTCTGCCAATTTCCCGTCTGGTACTTATCCGCCGTTTCGGTGACAATATAAACAATCATTCCGCATCTCCCGTTGACACCCAAAATAGAAGAATTCATTATGCGCGAGAGGGTGGCTTTTGACCAGCCTGATGAGCAGATTTTCCGAGAACGGATATGAAAGTGTCATTCATCCAACACTGCCTGCATCTGCTTGGGGCTTCCATCATCGCCCTGGATGCCATCGCCGCCGCCCCTGACCGTTTTGCCCGCATCTCAAGCAGTTCTGACACGATCTATGCCGGGCAAACCTTCGATCTGACGCTTGCCATTTACTCCACTGGGGCAAACCTCGACAAAGCGGTTTCGTTTTCCGGCTTCCCTCCTGACACAAGCCTCTTCATGGAAACGTTCCAGGAACTCCCCCTGCAGCAAGAGACACTCGATGGACGGATGTTCGATGTTCGCCGATTCCGGACAAGGGTCCGAGCCATCCTTGCAGGCAAACTCCGCCTCACCCCATCCTTGCAAGGCACGCTGATCGAGGAGACCCGCTCGTATTTCATGGTCCAGCGCCACCTGAGACCTGTTCCAATCCCGACGGAACCTTTCCTGTTAAATGTCTTACCCCTTCCGGACAACGGGCGACCGGGTACGTTCTCTGGCGCTGTCGGCGTCTTCGAGTTCTCGGCGACAGCTTCACCTCTCAACATTGCCCCCGGCGACATTGTAACCATACAGATGCATATCGCGGGACCAGTCCTGCCTGAAGGAATGACACCCCCTGCCATCCTGCCGGTTACCGGCCTAAAGGTCTACGATTCCCGCCTCATTCCCGACGAAAGTTCGACGGATCTGCATGTCTTCCGTCAGACAGTCGTCCCCACCGTTCCCTCGCTCTCCTGTATTCCCGCAATTTCCTTCACCTTCTTTAATCCAGTTGCCCGTCAATATGAGACCCGAACCGCAGGGCCCTTCCCCCTCACCTTCCACACTGAGCCATCGTCCCAAACGTCCGTCTATACGCCACCAACCAATGCACAGCCCAAGGCAACGGGGTCCGTGTATCCGCCGGAAGTGCCATGCACGAATACGACCTTTTCAACCCGGTGGAGGAATCTTTTCCGTATAACCCCAGTGGAACTTTTTCACTCGCCGGAGAATACGGATGTGCGAATGGCTCCCAGTACGGCTTCCACAGTCCTGTTCTCGATCCAGAAAGGCTCTGTCGCACGTATCTCTGAGCGCTGGGAAGGATGGCTCCGGATCGAGACCGGTGATGGGATTGGCTGGATACCACTGGCTTCACCATAATTCCGGGCAGACCATTTTCGCCCCCTCACACCTGGCGCAGCCGGCATGAATTCCTTGAAAACACCCAGAACCCCTTGCCCCGACCACAGTACCTGGATCCTACTGGACAGGAATACACCATAAAGGTATCATTAAGACATGATAGTGCTGCAACCGCTCGCCTTACGCTGTTGCTCCGGCATACGGAACTGGATCATTCTTGCCATGGTGCTGCTTGCCCCGACCATCCATGCAGCAGACACGCTGGTTCTCCAGTTGCAGAGGGAATTTCAAGAGCTTTTCCCGCGAACACTGCTCCCTGTTTCTTTCTTCACCCGCCCTGAACTGCCACCACATGCCATTCTCTCTTTGGAGCCCCTGCTGGCTCTAGCACCCAGTCCGCCGACACCGCCCGGACGGATGTCCCTGCGTAAGATCCGTCAAACCCCGCCTCCCATCCGTAATGCATACGCCGCATGCGTGAGAATCATTACCCCCTACTGGCATGGGGCGGGCGTTATGATCTCTCCAGACGGTCTGATCCTGACCAGTTATCACCTGGTAGCGGGTGTCCCCTGCGCCAGCGTGCAAACCATGGACGGCCGTATTTTTCCTGTCACCCATATCACCTCCGCATCGGCGATTCACGACTTGGCACTCATACGGATTCCCGGTGGGCCCTATGTACCGCTCGGGATCAGTAAGGAAGACCGGCCGGCCGAAGGATCTGCCATTCGGATTGTGGGCCATCCCGGCGATGCCACATGGCACTCCGTCACCGGCCTATCCCTGCGGTGCCGCCCCGATCGAGGCACGGTCGTTCTTCATTTTGACGCTCCGGTGGCCCGCGGCAACTCCGGCGGCCCTGTCGTAAATGATCGTGGGGATCTGGTCGCACTGACTGCCTGTTCCGCTGAACTCGCTGACGGGGCCAATGTGAAAGTCGGCATCGCGGCCCCGGCCATCCGGAAATTCCTTGCCTCTCCCAGCCAGCCCATGGCTTTTGCCGACCTTTCCCGGATCGAAAGGAACCGCCGCCTGACTGATTTCCTGGGACAGATCTGCCTGCTGATGGACGTCTGGATCAACGATTGGCTCGATTCCGTCTCCAGGATCCGGATCGAGGAGGCGACCCGGGATCCAAATCCCGCATTCAATCGAAGAATCCACTTCGCGCAGACGCAACAGACCGCAGAGATTTCCGCCCGCCTGATCCTCTTAAAGGCCATGCTGATCCGTTGCCGATGCACGAAAGATATGGATCCGGAACTGGAGGGTATCCTGGCAGAAAGTTCGTTGGCGTTGGATGCCCTGCTGGATGGTGCCCTGCTGTTGAGCGGCAAAGCCACCCTTTCCCCGGATGATTCACGCGTCGCCATGGAGAAAGCGTCACACTGCCGGAAAGAGGCCAACCAGCACTTCGCCAAGGCATTGGCGGGACTTCAATCAACCGCATCACGATTGGAACTTACCGCTGCCGACCCTCTGCGATATGAGCAATTATCTGCAATACAGTCGCGACAGAAATCCGTAGGGTGCCGGGTGGAGCCCTGAAGCCGGCCTGAGGGCCCCCCCCGCCTAAGAGCGGTTAGATTTTCCCCTTGCTGGAGGGAATGCCGTGCACACGACGATCCATTCGGCACGCGGCTTCCAGGGCACGCGCCACCGCCTTAAAAATCGCCTCATACGCATGGTGAGGTTCCTTGCCATAGAACTGCGTGATATGCAGGTTCATACGCCCTTTGATGGTAAATGCCTGGAAAAACTCCCGCACAAGCAGAAGGTCGAAATCACGGATCTTGCGTGTCCGGTTTGCCACGTCGAAAACCAGATACGGGCGCCCGCCAAGGTCGACTACCGCACGAGCCAGCGCATCATCCATGGGAACATAGGACCAACCATATCGCGTCAGTCCCCTGCGATCCCCCAAGGCCTTGTCGAGGGCTTCTCCCAGCACAAGGCCAATGTCCTCCACCGTATGGTGGTAATCCACGTCCAAGTCACCCGTCGCCTTGATATCCAGATCGAGAAGGGAGTGACGGGCAAACAACTCCATCATGTGGTTCACGAAGGGCATTCCGGTCTGAACCCTGGCCTTACCCGCCCCATCAACTGACAATCGAACCTTGATGTCCGTCTCCCGGGTCGCTCGTTCAACGGATGCCACTCGTTTCTTCATCGTGTTCCCTCCATGCCAACACCCCCACCATACACTCCGTTCCCCGACGTGTCATGCCGCAAAATGCGGGACCGATCGGGTTATGCCTTTCCTCCGCCAAGGACCGCGAGAAGACGATCCGCTTCCGCATCCGTGCCCACTGTAATCCGAACATGAAACCCCGTGCGTTCGCCCGGGAAATAGCGGACGAGAACGCCTTCAGCCTTCAGCGATTCAAACACCTTCTGCGCCTCCAACCGCTTCGGCCTGGCCCAGAGGAAATTGGAAGCCGATTCGCTCACCTCGAAATCCAGCGCCGTCAGGCCCCGGGTCAAACGGGCCCGCGTCGACTTGATCCTTGCCACATTCCCCATCATGTGCCCCTGGTCCTCAATGGCCGCACGGGCGATAACCTGCGTGATCCGGTCGATGTTGTAGGAATCCTTGATCTTGAACAACGCACCAATCAGATCAGGACTCCCCACCACATAACCGAATCGAATCCCCGCCAGTGAATAGGACTTGGAGAGCGTCCGCATCACGAGAACATTGGGAAAAGTCTTTGCCAACTCCATGCAATGAAAAGGGGCAAAATCCACGTACGCCTCATCAATCAACACCACTCCGGGAAAAGCTCGGCAAAAGGCTGTGATCTTTTCCAGAGGGAAAGCCAGACTCGTGGGCGCATTCGGGTTCGTAAGGAAGAACAAAGCGCACGGTTCCGGATCATTGCAGGGCCATCCAAAGGCATCATCCAGGCGGCATGGCCACCCCGGAACATTCCGTATTGCGGCCAGGACAGGATACAGGGAATACGACGGATCAAAGTACCCGATCGCGTCCCCATCCTCAACGAATGCCCGTGTACAGAGGGAAAGAATCTCGTCAGAACCGTTGCCGGAAAATACATGATCCACCGTCACGCCATGCAGTCGGGCGATGGACTGTCGCACATCCAGAGCCATAGGATCGGGATACAAGCGAAGGTCAGCCGGTTCCAGCAACGATAACGCCGCCACCACCCGCGGCGAAGGCGGGTAGGGATTCTCGTTGGTATTCAATTTCACAAGGCCGGCACGCCGCGGCTGCTCGCCCGGCGTATACCCTGTCATTTCCTTCACATTTTTCCGGATCACAATGCCTCCCACGACCTTGTCAACAGGTGAGCCCGAAGCTGGGCTACACCTCAAAACGCAACCGCGCAGCCCGGGCATGTCCGTCTAATCCCTCCACCCGACCGAACGCCTCGATCACGCTGAGCGTCTCCTGGAGGTCCGCCCGGGTGAACGCCATGAAACTCGTACGCCGGCGGAAATCATCCACCGTGAGGCCGGAGAACATGCAGGAAGTACCGCCTGTGGGCAGCACATGACTTGGCCCGGCAACAAAGTCGCCTACCGATTCCGGAGTCCATGTCCCGAAGAAAACAGCCCCGGCGCTCCGCACCTTCCGCAACCAACTTCTCGGCTCTCGCACCATGATTTCAAGATGCTCGGGACCGAATTGGTTGCACAGCTCTATTCCCTCATCCAGTGTGTTGACATTCACAATCAGCAGGCCGCGTTCCAGCACTTTCGTCACCGCCTGCTTGCGTGAAAGGGTTTCCGCCTGCCGGATCAGCTCATTCGCCACCTGGGTCGCCACCTGAGGCGAATTGGTCACCAACAGGGCCTTTTCCTGCCCAGTGCCATGCTCGGCTTGTGCAAGCAAATCCGCCGCGACACAGGCGGGAGGCGCCGTTTCATCGGCAAGGATCGCAATCTCGCTCGGTCCCGCCACCAGATCCAAAGCCACCTCACCATACACCAACTTCTTGGCGGCGGTCACATACGCACCGCCGGGGCCGACAATCTTCTGCACTTTCGGCACCGTGCGGGTGCCGTACGCCATCATCCCGATGCTTTGTATGCCTCCAACCCTGTATATCTCTGTCGCTCCCGCCAACTCCAGTGCGAAAAGAATATAGGGATTCACTCCCCCCTTTGCATCGGACGGCGTGCAGGCCACAATCTCAGGAACTCCCGCCACCTTCGCCAGGGTTACGGTCATGAACACCGTGGAGACCAAAGGAGCAGCCCCGCCAGGAATATAGACCCCCACCCTGTCGAATGGAACAAACTGTTCCCCAAGTTCCCCACCCTTGGGACTGAACATCTTCCAGTCCTTCTTCATTCCGTTGCGTGCAAAGGTTGATACACGCTTGTGCGTCTCACGAGCGGCAATCCGGAACTGCGGGTCCACCGTCTCCCTGGCTTCCGCGATTTCACGCACTGTCACACGAAAATCCCCCGGCTTGAGCGCAACACCATCAAATTGCCTGACATGTTTGATAACCGCGGCATCGCCATTCAGCCGGATGTCCTCAAGAACCGTCCGGGCCGCGGTCTCGGCGCTCGGGTCAAAGGCCGGCCGCTTGAGAAAAGACAACACGATATTGGATGGCTTCTCCGGACTCCACTTGATTACTTTGATTTCCATCGTCATCTCCCTTGCTAATTCCTTCCCCCGAACTCCGCCACCCCCTGGCCTGCGATTCACCTGGCGTTGGTGCCATCCCGATAATACAAATGAATCCGTCCGGCCTCACCCGCGCCCCCCTGCAGGGCCCTCCCTTTGTACAGGGCCCTGATGATTGCACGGTCAACTTGAACGTTTCCCGTTGAACCGTCCAGCAGAACATGCAGCGGGTATCCGCGCAGGTCAAGCTCAACATACGCATCCACACTACCCTGGGAAGGCAAACCCGGCGCCCCGATCTCCGACAAATCGACTGCATACCGCCTAGCGGATAAGGCAGGCTCCACATCCGGCAACCAGCCAGGGCCTGCCTTCCGGGCTGCTGAACGGAAAACCGTTTCATCCAGACCGGTCGGGCGATATCCTCTCGGGGTATCGGGTCCGTCCAGCGCTCCCAGCACAGCAAGGTCCGGCGCCGGTGCCGTAATGTTATGGAATACCCCTTCAAAAACCCTCAGTTTCATCAAAGCCGAGACATCATGACCCCCGTTCTGCGCATCAACCGACTCACTGAATCCGTATTTGGTCGGCAACGGGAACACAACCGGCGACCAGGCGGTTCCATCCGCTCCCTGGAAGGTCCCCATGAACCGCACCACCGGGGCGCGATACGCCATCTTCTTCTCCGCCGGTTGAGGCAAGGACGGCCAAACCGCGAAAGGCGTCAGCCATAACGCTGCGGTCAGAACCAGCGTCGCAAGCAGATTCCGCCAGGACAAAGGAATGATATACGGATTGTCCATGATGACACCTACTTTGCCGCCTGACGAGTCGCAACATTGACTTCCCGGAATCCCGCCTCACCGGCCATCTCATACAGGCGCACCAATGTCTCATGCCGGACCATGCGATCAGCCTCAACCACCAGTGGAAGACCTGGCTGGGCCGCACGCGCGCGGGCAAGCGCCATCCGCAAGGAATCCAACTGCCCTGAATCGCGCGCCAGGTAACGTGTGTCGTCAAAAAAGAATATCTCCTCGCGCTCCGCCTGTCCGGCTAGCGGCAAAGAAAGAATTACCAGGTTATGCCCGTAATGACGACCGTCAACAAACGGCGACTCGGGAAGTTGTACAGCAACGCCGGGCTGCAGGACATTCGGCGCCAGGAAGTACAGGTACATTGCAACCAACAGCGCAAGGTTGACCCAGGGCGCGCACGAAACCAGACCCCGGTTGAGCCGGTTCTCGGGACGATAGCGGCGGAACCCTCCCACATACCATCCCACAGTCCTGGGTGCTTCATGCCCGCGAATGCTCATACACTCCTCCCGGACTCCTCCGCCCCCGAGTGACTGGCCAGGAAATTCAGGATCTCACCGGAAGCATGTTCCATGTCGATGACGATCTTCTCAACCTTGCCAACAAGGAAATTGAAGGCGATAAAGCAGGGTGCCGCAACCGCCAGACCAAGAGCCGTGCAAACCAGCGCAGGAAACAGGCCCCCGATCACATCCGTCGCCTGAACCAACGGGGCCGCCACGCGCATTGCCTGGACACCCCGCATCATTCCGAGCACCGTTCCAAGCAGGCCGAAAATGGGCGAAACCTGCGCAAGCGTTGCCAGCACCACCAGACGCCGCTCCATCCGCGCGATCTCAATCCGTCCGGCATTTTCCACGGCCGCCCGCAAGGTATCCCGCTCCGCACTGCGGTTCATGATCGCCACCTTCACAATCTCCGCCACGGGGCCCGGCGTGTCCTCGCAAATGGCCAGGGCCTCACTCACATTTCCCCGGCTAAGATTATTCCGGATTCCGGTCAGGAAATCCTCGGACTTGATCCTCGCCCGGTGCAGGTTCAGGACGCGCTCCATGAAGACCGCCACTGCCAGCCCGCCACACCCGAGTATAATCCAGGCAACCCATCCGCCCTCTCGCACAAGTTCAAACATATTGCACCACCTTCACCAGATCCAATGTTCCGAACGGATCCGATCAATCCGCGCTTGCGCATCGCGCGCCGCAGGCACACCCGTGCCAACCACCCGTTCCAGCATCCGCACGGCCCGTTTCCAGTTCTGCTCCGCCTCCATGATATCCGCCGCCGCAAAGGCCGCCTTCGTGAACCAGACGGCAGCCGCATCACTGCAGCCACCCTTTCCCTCCTGGGAAAGATAAGGAACCATCACACGCGTGTAATAGCGCTCGAATGCCTCCTCCTTCCGGCCCAGCTTCTCGAAACAACGGCCCATCTTGTATTCCGCCTGCAAGGCCAGGTCAAACGACACGCCCGGACTTCGCGCCGCCGACCGGTAGGATTCCATCGCTTCCTCATACCTCCGGGCATCGGTCGCACCCAGGGTAAACTGGCAATCGCCTTTGCGTCCCCAGGCCGCCCCGATCAGCTTGCTTGCGGGATGTCTCCGGATAAGCTCCTCAAAAACGACAATCGCCCGGGAAAACTCCCCGAGCTCGGAAAGGGAATCGCCCTGCAGAAAGCGCACCTCGTCCATCACAGGACTTGCCGGATATTTTTCCGCAAGACTCGCGAAACGATCGGCAGCGCGAAGATATTCCTTTTGCCGCATGGCCGCACGACCGGCCCACAGCAAGGCCCGGTCCGCGCCCGCATCCGCCGGATACTCCGCAGCCAGCCGGACAAACAATTCTTCAGCCTCCTTGAAACGCACGCGGTTAAAAGCGAATTCCGCGAGCCAGAAAAGAACCCGCGGGCCCCAGTCGGACTTCGGATGGCGTTCAAGGAAGGCCCGGCAGACTTGCACCGCCTCGTCTTCGCGCCCCATCATGTAAAGAGACTGCCCCCTCATGAAAAGCGCCTGCGGCGCAAACACCGAATTCGTGTGCTCGTTCACAACCTTGGTGAAATCCTGGACCGCGTCCCCGAACTGCAGCAACTGGTAATTGACCAGACCTCGGCGGTACAGGGCTTCCGGATACAAGGGTCCCTGCGGGAATACGGCAATCATCTCGTCATAGGCGGCCAGGGCGTCCTGCATTGAAGAGGATCCCCTTTCCTCCCTGCACTCCGCAATCCGGAGAAGCGCACGCTCGGCATGCGGACTGGCCGGGAAGCGACCTGCCAATCCGCGCCAGCACTCCTCGGCCCTCTCCCACTCCTTCTGCCGCGCAAGGCATTCACCCTGCTGCAACAGGGATTGCGGGACCCATTCCACAACCGGTGTTTCCTGCACAACTTTCCCATAGACGTCATAGGCAAGCTTGTACTGGGCATTGGCAAACAAGGCATCCGCCTCCTTGAGCAGAAATTCGGACCTTTCCCGCGAATCCGTCGCCAAACCGGCAGCCTTTTCGAAAATGGCAGCCGCCTCAGCATGGCGACGCAGGTTCCACAGGGAGACTCCCCGCCCTCGCAAGGCCTGTATCTGCCCGAGTCCACCCGCAAAACTCTCGAGATAATAGAGATATTCCTCCGCCGCCTGCTCGTATTTCCCCGCATCCAGATAAGCCCCGGCCAATTCCAGTTGCAGTGCGCCGGACACAGGGTCACCCGGTGCCGCGGAAATCGCCTTCCGGAATCGGACCGCCCCTTCATCGAGTTTCCCCGAACGGATCAGCCACCGGCCCTGCAAAGCCTCCGCACGATTGCGCAACAATTCTGTCGGCGCGATTTCCGCAGCTTGCGCAGCCCCCCTGGCGGCCGCCTCATAGTTCGTTTGTCCGCCATCAATCTCGCTGAGTGCAAGGAGTGCACGCGCACGCCGGTCAACCCGCACTACGGAATCCCCCGCCACAACGTTAAGCAAGTTCCACGCCTTCTCCCACTGGCCGGATCGCAACATGACCTGGGCCATCCAGAGCTTGCCCTCCTGCACTTCACCGCTGGCAGCAGGGCCTTCGACGAGTTTCCCCAGCACATTCCGGGCCCGATCCAAATCCCCTTGCCCCAGCAACGCCTGCCCCCATTCCAATTGATTCTGCCGGCCGTCTGCCGTATCCCCGTACTCCCGGTCTATCCGCGCGAAAATATCCATGGCAATGGGAACTTCCCCGCTTTTCAGGCGGGTCCAGGCCTCCAACCGGCGGGCACGCGGCACATAGGGACTTCCCCGGTACCGCGCGGCAAACCCCTCCACACTCGCGAGTGTCCGGACCCAATCACCGAGTTCGTAAAAGGCCACTGCCTGCCAGTAGACAGCCGCGCCGGACTCGGATGTGCGCAGGTTTGCGGCATCGTCACCCACCGTGGCAATCATCTCCTTATAGCGGCCCTGCCCATGCAAAGCCCGCGCCATCAGCACCACGGCATCCCCATGCTTCGGATCCGACACGGGCGTCTTCTGCAGGTAAACCGAGCTTTGACGCGCCGCCAAGTCGTATAAGCCATCCTCCAGAGCCGCCCGTATGGCAACAGGATCCGGCATCTCGGAGTCGCCCCCGCACAGCGTACCGGCAAACGACACAAACCCCAGCAAGGCGATAAGAGTCATCCGATTCATTCCTGCCTGCCCTCTCTACTCCGGCGCATCGGCTCCAGATGGCCGCGCAACGCACGCCCCGTGTGCGATGCCTCGCATTGCGCCACCTGTTCCGGCGTTCCTTCCGCCACCAAGCAACCCCCGTCGTCGCCACCCTCCGGCCCCAGATCGATAATGTAATCAGCACGTTTGATCACGTCGAGATTATGTTCGATGACCAGCACCGTGTTCCCGGCATCCCGCAACCGCTCCAGCACGTGCAGCAAACGTTCAATATCCGCGAAATGCAATCCCGTCGTCGGCTCATCCAGCAGGTACAGCGTTCGACCGGTCGCCTGGCGGCTCAGCTCGGATGCCAGTTTCATGCGCTGGGCCTCCCCGCCGGAAAGCGTTGTGGCAGATTGCCCGAGCTGAATATATCCCAATCCGACCTGCGAGAGCGTCCTTAGCCTTCTCTCGATGGCAGGCACATGGATGAAGAAGTCCAGCGCCTCGTCAATGGTCAGGCTCAATACCTCGGCGATGTTGCGTCCGGCATAGCGGACCTCGAGCGTCTCATGATTATAGCGCCACCCCTGGCACTGCTCACACGTCACGTAGACATCCGGGAGGAAATGCATCTCGAGCTTGAGGATCCCATCCCCTTTGCAGGTTTCACAACGTCCGCCCTTGACATTGAAGCTGAAACGGCCAGGCCCGTAACCGCGAACCTTGGAGATCGGCAGGGCGGCGAACAGGTCGCGAATGGGGCCAAAAGCGCCGGTATAGGTGGCCGGGTTGCTCCGCGGTGTACGCCCGATCGGGGATTGATCAATTACAATGACCTTGTCCAGTTTTTCAGCGCCCAGAATGCGCCGGTGCGAGCCCGGCACATCCCCGGTACCGTAGAGGCGACGGAAAAGCGCCTTCCGAAGGATTTCATCGACTAGAGTACTCTTTCCGCTACCCGATACACCGGTCACACAAACCAGCAGTCCCATCGGGATTTTCACCGAAAGGTTCCTCAGGTTATTCTCCGTGCATCCCATGACCTGCAGCCAATCGGCGCCCGCAGCCTTGCGTTGCCCGGGAACATGAATAGCCAGCTCCCCACGCAGGTAGCGTGCCGTCAGGGAATTCGGGTTGGACATCAGTTCCGGAACCGTTCCCTGATGAATCACCTCACCCCCATGTCTGCCCGCCCCTGGCCCGAGGTCAATGACGTAGTCCGCCGTTCGAATCGTATCCTCGTCATGCTCGACAACGACAACCGTATTGCCCGCATCCCGCAACTGCTTTAAGGTCGCAACCAACCGCTCGTTATCCCGGTGATGCAACCCGATACTGGGCTCATCCAGCACATACAGCACCCCGACAAGCCCTGAACCGATCTGCGTGGCAAGCCGGATCCGCTGCGCCTCCCCACCCGATAACGTCCCGCTCTCCCGGTCAAGAGTCAAGTAGTCCAACCCCACATCGGCGAGAAACCCGAGTCTCTCCCCGACCTCTTTAAGCACCTCACCCGCAATGAGTTTCTCCGACTCGGTCAGCGACATCCCTTCCAGAAAAGCCCGTGCATCACGGACAGACATTCGCGTGAATTCGACAATGGACTTTCCACCGACAAGGCACGAAAGGGTCTCAGGTTTCAATCTTGCCCCCTTGCAGGACGGACAGGGGCGACGGCTCATATAATCCCGCAACCGTTGCCGAGTAAAATCGCTGTCCGTCTCTTCATATCTTCGTCGCAGGTTGGGCAGGATTCCCTCAAAAGGCTTCTCATACGTCCTGTATGTCCCGCCGCGCCAATAACCAAAATTCACCGGCTCGTCCCCGGAACCGTGGAAGAGTATACGGCGGATCCTATCCGGCAGGTTTGCAAACGGGGTCTCGAGGCTGAAGTCGTAATGCTTGGCCAGAGCCCTGAATAGCCCCTTGTAATACAGGATCAGCCGACGTCCCCCGCGCCGCCATGCCTGGATTGCCCCATCCTCGATGGACAAGGCCGGATTTGGCACAACCAGCCGCTCGTCGAACACCAGCTTCGTTCCGAGACCCGAGCAGTCAGGACAGGCTCCATACGGGCTGTTGAAGGAAAAATGCCGCGCGGTAAGCTTCTCAAAGCTGATCCCGCAATCCGGGCAGGCGTGCTTCTCCGAATACAGTGTCTCTACCCACCGGCTATCGCCTTCGAACTGAGTCAGGGCCAGCAGGTTCCCGCCTCCCTGACGAAGGGCCGTTTCAACTGAATCGTTCAGTCTCGATCGGATCTTGTCGGCTATGACCAGCCGGTCTACCACCGCATCAATCGTGTGCGCCTTCTTCTTGTCCAAGACAGGCACCTTTTCGATTTCCAGCAGCTCGCCATCCACCCGAACCCTGACATACCCCTGCTTACGAACCCGATCGAAAACCGCTTCATGGGCGCCTTTCTTCCCGCGTACCAGAGGCGCCAACAGCGAAACCTTCGTCCGTGCCGGCAGCCGCAGCAAGATCTCCACGATCCCCTCGGCGGATTGCCCGCGCACAGGCTTGCCGCAACGATGGCAATGCGCCTGTCCAATATTCGCATACAGCAGGCGCAGGTAGTCATGAATCTCCGTTGTAGTCGCGACAATGGATCGCGGATTTGATCCCGCGGTCCTCTGCTCAATCGATATGGCTGGCGAAAGGCCTTCCACATAGTCCACATCCGGCTTCTGCATCTGGTCCAGGAACTGGCGCACATACGCCGACAGGCTCTCCACGTATCGCCGCTGGCCCTCTGCAAACAAGGTGTCGAACGCCAGGGAAGACTTTCCGGATCCGCTCAGTCCGGTAATAACGGTCAACGCATTCCGCGGAATACGGACTGTAATGTTCCGAAGATTATGTTCCCGCGCGCCGGAAACAACAATCCAGTCGTGGCTCATTACAGGCTCCTCCCAGCGGAAATCATCATCCGGAAACCTTCACGAGACAGAAATTCTTCTTACCGGCCCGCAGAACCATGACACAACCGTCCACCAGCATGTCCCCGCGGACCTTGGCAGCAACATCTGTCACACGGATGTTGTTGACGTAGAAGCCGCCATCGGTCACCAACCGCCTCGCATCGCTCTTGCTCTTGCAGAGCCCGCACGCGGCGGCAATATCCACAACCGAAGCCTCAAGAATGCGCTCCGTCGGCATCTCCGCCGAAGGAACGTTTGAAAACACCTTGAGAAGGTCCCCCGACCCAAGCCCCTCCATGGACCCTCCGAACAGCACTTCGCTCGCTCGCATGGCCGCAGTCAGGCCATCCGCCCCATGGACCGTCCGCGTCATCTCCTCCGCCAGCTTGCGCTGCGGCAGACGCTTTTCCGGCGCCTGGCTCATCTCCTGTTCGAGTTCGGCGATCTCCTCCAGCGGCAGAAACGTGAATATCTTGAGAAAACGGATAACGTCCACATCCTCAATGCGCATGAAGAACTGATAGAAGTCGTAGTAGGACGTCCTGCGGTGATCCAGATAAATCGCATTGCCTGCGCTCTTCCCAAACTTCTGCCCATTGCTGTCGCAGATGATCGGAAAGGTCATCCCATAGGCCTCTCCACCGCGCAAACGGCGGATCAGTTCGACCCCGGCGGTGATATTCCCCCATTGGTCCGAGCCTCCGATCTGAACGCGGCACCCCTGCTGATCCCAGAGATGAAGGAAATCGTACGCCTGGATCAACTGGTAGCTGAATTCACAATAGCTCATTCCGGAATCACTTTCCATCCGGGCCCGTACGCTTTCCTTGCCCAGCATGGTACCCATCCGGAAGTGCTTACCGATATCCCTCAGGAACTCAATGTAACCGAAGCGGGACATCCAGTCATTGTTGTTCACAATGCATGCGGGCGCACGGGAATCGTTAAAATCCAGAAACCGTGAAAGGTTCTCCCGCACCCCTTCCAGATTGCGTGCCACCTCGTCGGGGGTCAGCAACTTGCGCTCAGATTCCTTTCCAGACGGATCGCCAATCATTCCTGTGGCGCCGCCTGCCAGGGCCACAACCTTGTGACCGCAGCGCTGGAAATGGGCCAACCCCATGATCGTCACGAAATTCCCCACCTGCAAGCTGCTCGAAGTCGGGTCGAAACCGGCATACACCACGGTGGGGCTTGCAACATGACGGTACAATTCCTGACTCGTCATATCCTCGAACAACCCCCGCGACTTGAGCACGTCGATCACATTGTCCATCGTTTGAGTCCTTATCCCGAAGCCCTCACCTGCCCGCTGCGACATCCCCCGTGCGGAATGGTCAACGGAACCCTGTTGCCAACGAAAAAAACGGGGCGCCCGCTGTAACCCGGAGCGCCCCGCTACGTTTCCTCATGACGGATTTACTTGGAATCGCCCCCGGACTTACCACCCGGATGCCACTCCTCCTCCTTCGCACCAAACGCTGCGTCGAAGGCGCCTGCCAAATCAACCAGATCCTCACCCGGCCGCAGGCCTTCCAGCATCTCGTCCTTGACCTCGAACTCTTCATTGGGAACGCTGGCCGCCTTGATGCTCAAGCCGATCTTGCGATCCACAGGATCAATCCGGACAATCCGCGCCTTGACTTCCTGCCCAACCTTCAGGACATCCCGCACCTTTTCCACGCGCTCGTCGCTGATCTGCGAGACATGCACCAAGCCGTCAATCCCCTCCTCGATCTCCACAAACGCGCCGAACGAGGCCAGCTTCGTCACCTTGCCGGTCACCATCTGACCCACCTTCATGCGCGAGGCAATCGTGCTCCAGGGATCATCCTGCGCCTGCTTCAGCCCAAGGCTGATGCGCTGGTTGTCAGGGTCGACTTCCAGAACCACCGCGGTAACATCATCGCCCTTCTTCAGCATTTCGGAAGGATGATTCACCTTGCGGGTCCAGGACATGTCCGACACGTGAACCATGCCATCGATCCCCTCCTCGAGTTCCACAAAGGCGCCGTACGACGTAAGATTGCGGACCTTGCCGTGTACCCGTGCGCCAATGGGATACCGTTCGCGCACCCCGTCCCAAGGATTCTCCTCGGTCTGGCGAATGCCGAGAGCGATCTTCTGTTCGTCCTTGTTGACATTCAAGACCACGACATCGACCTCCTGCCCGACGGACAGGACATCCGAGGCACGGGCGATCCGCTTGGTCCAGGAGATCTCCGATACGTGCACAAGCCCCTCGACACCCTGCTCAATCTCAACGAAGGCGCCGTACGGCACCAGGTTGACGACCTTGCCGCGCAGACGGCTGCCAACGGGGTACTTCGCACTGATATTGTCCCAGGGATTGGCGGTTCTCTGCTTCAACCCGAGCGAAACCCGTTCCTTGTCCAGATTGACATCCAGGATCATAACCTCGAGTTCCTGGCCAACCTTGACCATCTCGGAAGGATGGTTGATCCGGCCCCAGCACATATCCGTAATGTGCAGCAGTCCATCCAGACCATCCAAGTCGACGAACACACCGAAATCGGTGATGTTCTTCACCATGCCCCTGCGGACCTGGCCAACCTTGATCTCCGCCAGCAGTTCGCGCTTGCGGTCACGTCGGCGGTCCTCAAGCAACTCGCGCCGTGAAAGCACAATGTTGCGGCGATCGTCATTGATCTTGATAATCTTGAATTCCAGCGTCTGGTTCACCAGACCATCCGGATCCGACACGGGCGAAACATCCGCCTGGGATCCAGGCAGGAATGATTCCACCCCGCCCACATCTACGATAAAGCCGCCCTTGACGCGACTGCGGACCGAACCCTGAACAAGGCTGCCTTCCTTATAGGTCTCAAGCACCTTATTCCATCGTTCCTGCTGCTCGGCCCTGCTCTTGCTGAGCATGACCATTCCTTCATCGTCTTCAATCGCCTCCAGGAGCACATTGAAAACATCACCAACATTCACGGTGGCCAGATCACCAAACTCATCGGCCGGGATCATGCCTTCCGACTTGTATCCGATATCCACCAGCACGCCGTCGGAGCGTACTTCGATCACTTTTCCGGGAACGATAGACCCCTCGGTGAAGTCCTTGAGGGTTTCCGCGTACCTGCGCGCCATTTCAACGCGTTCGGGGCTCTCCACCACTGCAGTGGCGCCCTTGTTCTGCTTTTTTGCCATACTGGCTCGATTCAATAATGGTTTAGACTCTTGTTACACGGACCGGACACCATCCAGAACCCCTGGACGCGACCCAGCCCACCAACACGAAACCGCGCATAATGTCTCAGAACCCGCTCTTGCGCAAGACAAAAAAAGCTGGAATAGTATCCGCCAGACCGTGCTTCTGCCATCCTGCGAGGAATGTGATTGCATGAAGCCCGTTCTTTACGCAAATTGCTTCTCCCAGAGGCATACTATATATGGCGGATATCACTTTCCAGTGCCCTTCCTGTGGAAACACGATACAGGTTTCCGAGTTTATTGAATCCCCGACATTAACCTGCATCCAGTGCAGGACGGTGGTCCCCATACCCGCGCGCCAACCGGAGGTATCCGACCAAACCCGCCCGCGACTAACCATGCGCGCCCCGGAGGAACCCGCCGCCCAGGAACCACCTCCACCCAAGCCGCGGCGAAGTCTTTTTGGCGGTCGTCGCAAGGCCAGGACTGGCGAAACGGCTTCATCCCTGAACACATTCCAAACGGTCCAGGCCAAGATGCCCTCTGTCCGCCGCAGGGTTCGCAACCGCAAAGTGAATGCATTTCTCAACAAGGTTGTCCCATGGGCGGCTTTTGTGCTGATGACCCTTGTCTTCTGCTGGATGCGGTTCTGGCCGGGAGCCGTGCCGCCGGCACGTCTGACTATACTCATCGAGTCCGCAGGTTGGGCCTTGCTGGTCCTGCATATCACGGTGATTGTTTTCGCCTTCGGGGAGGACCCGTTTCAGGGGGTTCTTTGCGCCCTGATCCCGGGATATTCCCTGTATTTCCTTTTCACCCAAGCGGACCAGTATATCCTGCGAGCGCTGGTGGCGGCTATGCTGATTGCCTTCGGATGGGACACAGGGATCGCCATCCGCAAGGGCTGGCAGGGTTTCTACAAGACAACAAACATGTGGCTCCAGGATACGGATTCCTTCCAGAATAGCGGTCCCAGCAAGGTGAAGCGGAAATGAATCTCGCGGAAGCTATTCTCATCATGGGACCGGTCTGGCAGATCTACGCCGCTCTTCTCGTATTCGCATTCGGGGCATGTCTGGGTAGTTTCCTGAATGTGTGCATCCACCGGATTCCGCGGGAGGAATCGGTCATCCGCCCCCGCTCCCATTGTCCTTCCTGCGGGGCTCTCATCCACTGGCACGACAACATCCCCCTCTTGAGTTATCTCGCCCTGCGCGCCCGCTGCAGAAAATGTTCCATCCGGATCTCGCCCCGCTATTTCCTCGTGGAACTTCTCGTTGCAGGCCTGTTCGTCCTCGTCTGGCTGAAGTATGGCCCCGACGGCACAGCGCGCGTACTCGGCCTGGCACCGGTAAACAGCTTGAGCCTCGTTGTTGTTTACTGGCTGGCAGTCTTTGGCCTTGTCCTCGGGACATTTGTTGATTTCGAGCATATGATCATCCCTGACCGCGTCACCATCGGCGGCATGATCTCCGGCATTCTGATCAGCACCCTGTTCCCGGTCCTGCACAACCAGGCGGCGTTCTATGGCGGACTGGGCTCATCCTTCATCGGCGCCCTTGTCGGTTTCGGGATCCTGTGGCTCATCGCAATCCTCGGGAAACTGGTGTTCCGGAAGGACGCCATGGGATTCGGCGATGTAAAGCTGATGGGCGCTGTCGGAGCGTATCTCGGCTGGATCGCTGTATTGTTCACCCTCATGATCTCATCCTTCCTTGGGGCGATTGTCGGTATTAGCCTGGTGGCGGCAGGCAAGAGGGAAATGCAAAGCCGAATTCCCTATGGCCCCTACATCGCCCTGGCAGCGCTGGTCTGGATCCTCTGGGGCCCAACAATTTGGAATGCCTATCTGGATTTCCTGATCCCGCCGGTGGAAGCGCTCCCCTGATCCCTCGCGCCCCCCTATGCCCGGTCCTTCTGCCACCGGGCAAAGAAACCCGCTGGCAGGACTCGCTTGCACCCCCGCGCCTGCATCACCATTGTCCCCGCCTCAAGCTGACCCCCGAAGCTTTCGATCCATGGAACCAGCAGGTTCTTCATCAGCGCAGGGGAAAAGCCAAGCGTGTGGCAAGTGAATAGCACAAAGCGTGGCTTGGCACTCATCAACGGCAACAGCATCTCCAATAAGGGTAACAGATTCTCCTCAATGATCCACTTCTCCCCACCCGTCCCCTTGCCGTAACTGGGAGGATCAAGGATGATCCCGTCATATTGCCGCCCTCGACGGCCTTCCCGGGCGACAAATTTACTGACATCATCACTGATCCAGCGGATCGGAGCCTTGGCCAGCCCGCTGGATTCCGCATTCCTGCGCGCCCAGTCATTCATATCCGGCACGGCATCCACATGGCAAACCTCCGCCCCAGCCCGTGCCGCCATCAAGGTCATCGCCCCGGTATAGGCGAACAAATGCAGGACACGGCAGGTGCCCTCGCTTTGCCGCACCTGCCGGCCAACCCAGTCCCAATGACAGGTGTGTTCAGGGAAAAGGCCCATATGCCCAAACCCCGTCGGCTTGACATGAAAGACAAGATCATCCCAGCGCAGAGGCCATGTTTCGGGTAGCTTGCGGGAAAACGTCCAATGTCCGCCTCCGGAACTGCTGCGATGGTAGTCTCCGGCACAATCCTTCCATAAAGCAGGATGCTCGCGGCGCCAGAGGGCCACAGGCGAGGGACGATTGAACACATAAGGTCCGAACCGTTCCAGCCTGCCCCCGTCGCCTGCGTCCAGGAATTCATATTCCGCACATGTTCTCGCGATGGCTTCCATTTCGATTTCCCGCTGGTTTGTTGCCCTGCTAGCTGTTACAATATAAGCCCTTCACCATGGGAAGAATACCTTTTTTGCAGAAGGCACGCAGCACAACCGAGGCCGGTATGACCGGCACTCCACCCCTTGTGCTGCTCGTCGGCAACCCGAATGTAGGCAAAAGTGCCCTTTTCAACAAGCTGACCGGGAAGTATGTAACCGTTTCAAACTATCCGGGGACAACGGTCGAACTTTCCCGGGGGTTCGCTCCTTGCGGTGGCACACGGACGGAAATCGTCGACACGCCCGGAATGTACAGTCTCGTGCCAATCACGGACGAGGAGCGCGTCGCAAGCGATATGTTTTTCTCGGAGAACGTGCGCGCCATCATTCACGTGGCCGACGCCAAGAACCTGGAACGTATGCTGGGGCTGACCCTGCAACTCATTGAAACCGGCCGGCCCATTATCCTCGCGGTGAACATGATTGACGAGGCGCGGGACCTGGGAATCCGGATCGATATCGATCGCCTCTCTCTTGAGCTTGGGATCCCGGTCGTGGCCACATCTTCGCTCAGCGGCGAGGGCGTTGGAGCCCTCTTAAAGGCGCTCGCGACTCCGCCCGCTCCTTCCCTGAACCTGACGCGGTACGGAACGATCATCGAGCAGGCCATGATGGACATCTCCGCCCTGCTCTCCCCCGCCAGCCCCATTGCGCCGCGCGCACGCGCCGGTCTTATCCTCCAGGGGGACCTTCGGGAAAGGGAACGCCTGGTCCGCGAGAATAATGACCGCGATGCCGCCGCCATCCTGAATATTGTCTCCAGCACACGAGACCGGTTGAACCATTCCCCGCACTACTATGTCGCACTCGCCCTCCGTTCCCATGCCGCAAGGATCGCTGGCAACTGCGTGGCCAATCCCAGTCAACAGCCGGGCAGATTCCGGACATTTCTTGAGAGAATCTGCACGCAACCGATCACCGGTTATCCACTCGTGGCGCTGGTCCTGTACTTTGCCTTGTATAAATTCGTCGGCCAGTTCGGCGCCGGAACCCTGGTTGACCTGATCGAGGACGGAGTTTTCCAGAATCACCTTCTGCCATGGGTGACGACAAAGACGGCCGCAATCCCCTGGGTGCCAGTCCGGGACCTGCTGGCCGGGGAATACGGGATATTTACCCTGGGCTTGCGGTATGCGATCGCGATCATTCTTCCTATTGTCGGCTCGTTCTTCCTTGTCTTTGCTGTTTTGGAAGACAGCGGTTACCTCCCGCGACTGGCCCTGCTCGTGGACCGCGGGTTCAAACGTATCGGATTGAACGGCAGGGCGGTGATCCCCATTGTGCTCGGTTTCGGGTGTGACACAATGGCAACGCTGGTTACCCGAACGCTCGAAACCCGCAGGGAAAGGATCCTTTGCACCCTTCTTCTCGCACTGGCAATTCCCTGCTCGGCCCAGCTCGGTGTCATCCTCGGTCTTCTTGGGCAACACCCGTCGGCACTGGCAGCCTGGGCCCTGATAGTCCTGTTTATCATGCTACTGTGCGGGTTCATCGCCGCCAAAGTCCTGCCCGGGGAACGCCCGATGTTTTACATGGAGCTGCCTCCATTACGCATGCCTTCTTTGGGCAATGTGGTGATCAAGACCTACACAAGGATGGTCTGGTACTTCCAGGAAATCCTGCCGATGTTCCTGCTTGCAAGTCTGCTCATCTGGGTGGGGAATATCACTGGTGTTTTCTCCCTTCTCATCCGCGGACTCCAGCCGGTTGTCGGGTGGCTTGGGCTTCCGGATGCTTCGGCCGTTGCTTTTCTGTTCGGATTCTTCCGACGTGACTATGGGGCGGCGGGTCTTTATGACCTGGTAAAGGGTGGCGCACTCACAACGCATCAACTGACCGTGGCGGCCATTACCCTGACCCTCTTTTTGCCCTGTATCGCTCAATTCCTCGTCATGCAAAAGGAACGGGGTACACGCGTCACCCTCTGGATTTCAGCCGGGGTACTCCTGACAGCTTTCGGGGCCGGTTACCTGAGCCACGTGCTCCTGACAGCCATAGGCTACTAGGGTATTCCCATGGAATGTTCTTTCTGTCATCAGTTGTTTGACGAGTTGGCAGCCGAGGAAGCGTGCAAGGGCTGTTTGAGCGGCAAGGGCTGCCGCAGGATACGCTGCCCGCATTGCGGATGCGAAATGCCGCGGGAACCGCGTTCCGCCGCATGGTTGAGACGGATATTCAACCGGTTCTCCCGGCGCACAGGATCCACGCAGGTGGTCAATGGAGGCAAGGAACCATGATTGACGCGAAAATCGAAGAGATACTAGAGGATTTGTTCGCCCGTGAATCGGAACCTACACACCCCATCCGATCCATGAATACAGATGTACTTGCAGCAGCCGCGGAACAGGGATTCGTCCGCCTTGAAAACGGTCTGCCGGTCCTGACCCGCAAAGGATTGGAAGCCGGAGAAAAGGTTGTGCGTCGTCACCGGCTGGCCGAATGCCTGTTGCGCGATATCCTGCAGGTCCCGGATGCCGAGGCGGAAGAAGATGCCTGCCATTTTGAACATCTGCTCCGCCCGGGACTGGAAGACAGGGTTTGCACATTACTGGGCCACCCCTTGACCTGCCCGCACGGACGCACCATCCCGCGAGGCGAATGTTGCCGTTCAGCCGCCCGGGATCATGTCCGCGAAGTCGGGCCGCTTTGTGACGGGCGAGCCGGTCAATCCGGCGTGGTCGCCTATTTGAGTACCCGGGATAGCCGGGAGATACAAAAATTAATGGCCATGGGAATTCTTCCGGGGTCGGATATCCGCCTGACCCGACTGTTTCCTTCCTACATCTTCGCCATCGGCCACAGCCAGTTTACCGTGGATCATACTCTGGCCGAGAAAATCTTTGTGCATTGGCGTGACTGAACCGGGACTCAGGGCCCGCACTGCGCCTAATTACCCTTGCACACTATCGGCTTAGTTATATATTAAGCCGTACATGCGCTATGCCATTGTCTCAGACTTGCACGCGAACCTTCAGGCTTGGAATTCCGTTCTCCTGGATATTCGAAGCAATCATGTGGAACACATCATCAGTCTGGGTGATGTTGTGGGATACGGCCCCTCCCCCGCTGAAGTCCTGCAATCCGCACACTCCCACATCCATTCGTTCGTCATGGGCAATCACGATGCGGTGGTCTGCGGCAAACTGAACGATGCCCTGTTCAATCCGGAGGCCAGGAAAGCGATTCGGCGGACCCGTCGGCAGTTGGGAGAACGCGCCATACCATTCCTGGCTGAATTCCCCCTGCTGCTGGATGGTGGATCCTTTCTCTGCACCCATGGTGATTTCGTCGTACCGGAGGCGTTCCAGTATATCCTCGACGAACGGGATGCAGCTGAATCATGGAAGAGCTTCCCCCACCCCCTGCTCTTTGCCGGCCACACCCATCAGCCGGCCCTCTATCTGCTGGGATCCAGTGGCACCCCTCACGCAATACCGCCCCAGGACTTTGAATTGGAATCCGGTAAGCGGTACCTCGTCAATGTCGGATCCGTCGGATGCCCCAGGGATAACGATCCACGCGCTTCGTACTGCATCTACGACACAACCGCAAACGCAGTCTTCTGGCGTCGCATCCCGTATGATCTGGATGCCCACAGGCAGGAGTATGAACGCCATCAAATTGATCCGGCTTCCAGCGTGGTCCTTCATGCCGACCCCCGCCGGGACTCTGTTCCGTTACGGGAACGACTGGACTTTTCACCTGCAACACTTCCCGGGGAATCCGCTGTCGGCGTAACCGGGATTGCGACAATCAAACTCCTGGAGAACCGTGTCAAGCGATGGAAGGCTGCCGCTTCCGTACTGCTTGGGACTTTTGCCCTTGCAATCGCAGTATCGGCCCTCCTGCTCTTCAGGTACTCCGCCAAGCCCGGGGAAATTGGAATGACCTCATTGCCTGTCGCCGACGCAAGGGTTTTTGAACCGGGCAGGAACCTGCTGCACCATCCGCCTGCTTCAAGCCGGAATGCCGTGATATCAGGGTGGACGATTTCACTGGCTGACAGGCGCCATCAGTGGGTTGAAGTTCTCCAGGAAACGAATGACAGATCCATCTTCGTTCTCTCGTCCTCTCGACGGGGATACCCCATGCACATTATGTCAGTAGAAATTCAAGTGAGTCCGGGAATGCAATTCTATCCCGATGCTCTATTTGCAAAATCACCGGATTTCCAGGGAACTGTCGGCATCCGAATTTCTTTGCTCCGGGAGGGGGATGCACCGGGTATGGAAAGCCTGAGTTTCTACTCACAGGAGCCCGGAGCAGCAAGAATAAATGGGTGGGCACGTGCCAGGCGTACATTCACCATTCCCGCCAAAGGCTCTCGCATCCGAATGAGAATCGGTGGCGACTTCAAAGGAACGGTCCAGGTTAAGAATTTAAGCCTGACCTGTTCTCAGGCTGGCCGTTAGACGCCAGGCCAAACCCCCATCGGCCGTACCCCCTATCCGGAATATTGCGGGAGAATGACCCCGGTCTTGACCCGCCGGAAAGGATTTCGCATTATGCAAGCCGGAACAAAAACAAGCTCTAGGATGCCCTATGAAAACCATTCGAAAGATTTCGTTCTTGCTTGTTGTCGGCCTCCTCCCCGTATTGCCTCTCCACGCCGAACTCATTGGCTTGCCGATAGCGGAAACTGCCGCCTTGACCGATCCCGGCACCCTGGAATTCACTCCAGGTGCAGTGATGGGCAACGAACTGTCCTTCTATGGAATCAGGCAGGAGTTCAGTTTCATCGACAGCTTCCGCTGTTTCCTTGATCTTGGGGCAATCGATTTTGAAAAGGATACGATGGATTTCGCGGGAGCCTTTGGTTCAACGATCTGCACACCTGGTGATTTCATTTGTGATCTTGCCATGCGGCCTGTCTTCTACTACGCAAACACAGACACCATTAACGTGCTGGGGGGATCCCTTTCCCTGGTAACCAGTGACGAAACCTTGCTGAATGACCTGCACCTTTACAGCGCGATCGGGATCGATTTTTCGCAAACGGAGGAAGATCTTCCTTCCGGCGGCAAGGAAATCACAACCGAAATCAATCCCTTGCTCAGCCTTGGACTTATGTACAACTTCACCCCTTCAGTCGGGATTTTTCTCGAAGGCAGCTATGTGACGACGCCCCTTGTCGGTTTCGGCATCAAGTTGCGATGATCCTCTCTCGCCCCGGCTGGGAATCCCGGAGCCATGTTCAGGGCGGAGTTCTACAAATGACAGGCTTGACAGGTTTAAGAGTTCCCTGCATTATGCGCGCCTTTGATGGGGGCGTTTAGCTCAGCTGGTTAGAGCGCTTGCCTCACATGCAAGAGGTCACTGGTTCGAGTCCAGTAACGCCCACCATGCCTCATAGCTCAAAAACCGCATCGGCCATCTTCCATCGCCCCAGCCGTTCCGATTCGTTCTTCGCGCCGTCCGGCATGTGATCCGAGCCCCCGGAATCCTTCAAATCCGCACCCACGGAATAGATGACCCGCTGCCCCGTATCATACCGGAACGGCTGGCCATCGTAGGGGTCCAGCGGAATGGCCGGAAGCCAGTTGGGAACCAGAGATTGCAAGTCGGGTGGATACCCCCCTTCTGTCCGCGAATAAAGATGACACGCCGTAACCAGCCGTGCAGCCGCCACGCTGCACTCGGTCCGACATCTTCGCTCCAGTATGGAATGGATCGATGGCGCGATGAGGCTGCAAAGGATTCGCCCCACTGCATTGGGACGGATCATCCACTTGATCTTGCTCCCTGAAAAGCCCAGTTCCCTTTCCAAGTCAACAGGCGCCATGGCGGAATAATTGTCCGGCGCGCTCCGGATCATCCCGCGGTACAGGTCGGCAAACATCCGCCGGGTCCGATTGGGCTGGAAAATATAACGCGGCATCCTCCTCTTCCTCAGGAAACTTGAAAGACCCGTTCGCTCCATGCCCACTACATCGGTCAAGCCTAATGCTTTGTTTCCAACCTCCTCCACTGCATTGGATGCGACCCTGTATTCCACCTTGATAGCCCGGATCAGGCCCGGCACAAAAGGTCCCAGATCCCCAAGCCCGGCGGAAAGTCGCCTCAAGTCGCTTTCAGGAGTGCCTTTGTCACGGGCAATCGCCAATGCCTGATCCAGCCCCAGGTCCAGGATGGCCACCCCAACGAGGTAGTGGATCACACCTCCGGCTTCCACCTGAATCATATCCGCAAAACGAAGCAATCCAAGGCATGTGGTTACAGCATCAGCGTATCGCCCTGCCATTCGCTCTTTCCGGGCCCTGGCCGCCATGACCCGCCCGATGTTCCGCCAGGGCGAAAGATACGGAAGTTGCACATCATACCGCGTGACATCAGGCACCACGCATCGTTCGCAGGCAAGACCGCGGAGAACCGGGTCGATTACCGTTCCATTACGGGAAATGATTTCATCAACAACCGCCTCATCCGCCCCCTTCCCCTCGAGATATGCGATCAATACACAGGCATTCGTGGGCCAATACAGCTTGTTCCCTGCCTCCAGGAAATAAGTGTAGGCGTTCTCTTCGGGGGAAATCTTCACACTCTCAAGTTGCAGGTCCGCCTCTTCCGGCGGCGGAAGATCACGACTGGCGATATGGATTCCAACCGGGACGAGTCCTATGCAAATCACAAGCGCCAGCAGAACAGCCACCAGTATCCGATTCATGGTTCTCCCCATCAGGACACCTTCAGTCCCACCGCCCGCGCGTAGTAAACAACTGGGAACGCAACTCCCCGCGCCAGACTCTGTCGCAACGACGGTCTTCATCGGACTTTCCTGCAGGCGGCACGAAATACACAAACCGGAAAGCGGCAACCGTGCCGATCTCCTGCAGTGGCACCGGCGCCTTGCCCGGCTCATAGACAAACCACTCGGGCTTACACAGGTCAACAGCAACCGACTTGGATTCGCCGGGCTTGATAAGAATCACCCCGGCCGAATCCGGAATCGAAGGCATTTCCTTGCCTCCCACCCACTCCCAAGCATTCCCGGACCAACTCCGCCTGTTATCACACTCCAGACGGAGACAACCCTTCCAGGCAGGATCAACAATTTCCAGATCATTGGACGACACATTGACGATCGAAACCGTCGCCCCCCGAACCTGTCGGTTTGTTGCCATGTCAAGTTCCAGCCCGACACCCAATGGGCAGAAGCGATGAGATCGAAGAACCGCCATTCCACCACGACCGATCGCCACCTCCATATCCATGGGGATACGGACATTACCCCGTCTCCGCCCGTCCTCAATGGCCTTCCCTTTCCCTTCAGCCACAAAATACGCCTCGATGCCATATTGCACCTGCACTCCGGACCGACCAGTCGAATAGACCGTTCGCCCGCGAAGATATAGCCCTGACTCCGGCTTCTGGCGCGTTAGGCGTTCAACCGAAAAGCGGCCACTCTCATCCTCTGCAAGAATGGCATAAACACGCTGCCCCGCCGTGCGTGAATTCGCCCCGGAGAGAGTCGCATCCATCCGGTCTTCTGTCACCCAGTTCACATCATAGTCTAACCGCACATAATCACCCCGGAACGGATCCCTGGGATCCACAGGCTGTGTCCGGAGACAGATCTTCTGCCCATTGCGATACACCCATTCCCGCTCACCCGCCATAAACAGAAGCACGAGGACCTGCAATGCAACGGCAACCCATGTGAGCCATACCCTCATGACACGTCTCCTGTCGCTCGCTGCCTCCTTGCACGGGAATACACAATCCCCTCCGCCAAGAGCAGTCCGCCCATGATCACAAAAACCAGTCCGCGAACCAGAAGGCTCTCGAACAAATCGAAGTATCTTGTCACAATCACCAGCACCATCAGGATCGTCCCCAACAGCGTGGTACGCAACAGACCATACCTGCACCCTGAGGCTACCAGGGAGGCTGCAATCACAATCAAGACGAGATTAAAGGGTCCTGCGACAACCCACCCCCCCAGGATCCTCAGATAGAACAGGTCCGCCATCGCCAGAAGCACGGTCAAGGGAATGAGGAAAACCTCCATCCCAAGCTCCCCTTCGCGACGCTCCACGTTCCCGCTAACCCAGTCCCGTACCACGATCCCCCAGAAAAACAAGCAAGCCAACACCGGAAGCAACCAATAGACAAAATGCATCCAACCCATTGCATGCCGCTCCCAATCGAATATTTCGCGGGATGCCTCCGGGAAAGCCATCACGTACAGAACACCTGCATATGGCAGCCACCCGCACACAGCCAGAACAAGGTTCGACTCGGTAAACCGCCCGTTCCGTCTGACCAGGTAAGACAGGGCAAGCATGGTCGCTGACCAGCTCATGATGGTCAGGTAAACCATCCAGGGGGTACATTCACCGCGCGGATGGACGAACCCGTATGTCAGGTAGAAAGCCGGGATAACCACGGCAAGCAGCAACCGCGAGCGATACCGATATGCCATGAACCCCGATATCCCGACGACCAGGAAGGGCGCCAGAAGCATGGGGGTCCCAAATTCACCACGTTCCGCCACACTCCAGATAGTCACGAGAATGGTTCCAAGAATTGCCTGGGGAATAGAGGGCATCACCACCGCCATCAGGAGACAGCCAAACCCCCACACCATGAAAGCGTTCGGATAGTGTTCATCAATGTGATAAATCTGCGCTACCAGCCAGATTCCAGCCCCAAAGAGCATGCTGCCGAATAGGCATATCCCCTCGCCAAGGGGCCTCTCCCTCTCTGTACTCCGGAAGAAAAAGAGGCCGGTAATATGCGTGGCCAGAACACTCCCTGCAACAATGGCCAACTTCTCAATCCTGCCAATGACGTCCCAGTTGTGCGCCAGGAGGAGAATCACGCCCAATCCCGCGATCACTGCACCCAGAGAGCTGAAAAGAATCGTTCCCCAAGCCTTGCCCCCCCTGCAGGCCGGATACCTTTGCAGCAACGCGATTCGTTGGGCTTCTGTCAGCAAGCCGTCACGAACCCATTTCTCGGCTTCTCCTCGAAGCCATTCGCTCTGTCTTTGTCCCGCCACAGGAACCTCCATTCGTCATCAACAGACACGCAACCGATTCACCACCTCGTCCGGCGAGCCAACGACACTAACGCGGCACTCTCCCCCGCCCGTCCTGATCCGCACCTCAACCGCCCCGGACTTGCGGTCGCTGTGGCGCACACCTAGTTGCGCCGCAAGCAACAAGTCATCATCATTGTACGGACCCGTTACCACAATAATCGGGCCCGGCACCTCCAAGGTGTCCAGCAGCGCATCCCGAGGACGGGCAAGACGTTCCAACTTGTTGTTGTCCGCCTCATCCCGGCCGACAATAACCTTGACCTTGCTGTTCAATCGGAAATGCCGACCGTATCGCAACATCTCAATCGCGTGCACGTCCGAGACGCAACCGTGATTCCTCAGATCCTTCATGCGAGCCGAAAAGTTGGGCTCAGTCAGGCGGCAGCCGCCTGCAGATTCGGGATAGTCGGTTACACCGTATCTTTCCGCGAGGGCAAATTGCGGCTTCCGGCTTCGCCCATTGAGATCCAGCAACCGGCCACGATCGATCCACCCCCGCCGTTCCGGCTCGGTTTCCGGAAGGAGTCGGGCACTCAACGGCCGAATCAACCAATCCCGGTAGCCCGACCCATCGGCTACGATATCCAGACTCCGCCGGTTCTGGGACATCGGACGCTGGTTTAGCACCTCCCCGGTTGCAACAAACTGGAACCCGTCCTGCTCAGCCCTGCGCCCTGCCAGTCGGATCATGGCCGTATGGCAATCAATGCAAGGATTCAAGTACGAACCAAACCCATGCGGGGGATGCTCAACAAGGCGGAGAATCTCCTCCGTAAAATCCTCTACAACAAGAGGCAGTCCCAGACGCAAGGCCGCGTCACGAGCGTTGTCAGCACCGAAAAACGGACTGGTGAAACTAATGGCAGTTACCGCGACACCCTGTTCCCTCAAAACACACGCAGCCAGGCGACTATCCAAGCCACCCGACATCAGCACGTACCCTCGTACAGTCCCTCCTGCCGGCTCCTTCATTTCCACACCGTACTCCTGACGCCATGTCCGCACTCACTGCATTCCTTTGAAGTATCCCGACGCCGCAGTCGTATGGCAAGCCATCATTTGATCAGGAGGGATCAACAAATCCAGCAAAGTATTCCTCCCTCAATGCCCTGGAACGGATTCAAGTGAAACATTTCCCTTCTTCGCGTCGACCTTCAACGCGCTTCCTTGCTGGAGTTCGCCGGCAATGACCATTCGTGCGGCCGGGGTTTCAACCTTTTGCTGGATCAACCTCTTAAGCGGCCTTGCGCCGTACACCGGACTATAGCCTTCCTTGGCAAGCGCCGCCCGCGCCGATGCGGTTACCTCAAGATGGATCTGCTGGCCGGCAAGCCGCAACCGCAGGTCATCCATCTGGAGGTCTACAATATGTCCCGTCTCCTCCGGCGTCAGGGGCTTGAAGAGAACCACGTCATCCACCCGATTCAGGAACTCGGGGCGAAAACAACGCCGCAATTCCTCCATGACTTCCCTACGGGCACTCTCCTTGATCCGCCCCTCGGCATCAATGCCTTCCAGCAGGATTGGGGACCCAAGGTTGCTGGTCATGATCACAATCGTGTTCTTGAAATTGACCGTCCGCCCATGCGAATCCGTCAGCCGTCCGTCCTCCAGGATCTGGAGCAGGATGTTGAAGACATCGTGATGCGCCTTTTCAATTTCATCAAGAAGGATCACGGAATACGGCTTGCGCCGTACGGCCTCGGTCAATTGGCCCCCTTCCTCATACCCCACATATCCCGGTGGAGCCCCTACCAGTCGCGACACCGTGTGCTTCTCCATATATTCACTCATGTCAATTCGAACCAGACTTTCCACCGAATCAAACAGGGCTGAGGCAAGCGCGCGGGCCAGTTCCGTCTTACCTACACCAGTGGGCCCCAGGAACAGGAAAGACCCGACTGGCCGCCGGGGGTTTTGCAACCCGGCACGTGCCCTCAGGACCGCATCCGCTACAGCCTGAACCGCATCTTCCTGACCCACGACACGCCGATGCAGCACTTCCCCAAGAGCCAGCAGTTTCTCCCGCTCCCCCTGCAAGAGACGGGTTAACGGCACACCTGACCAGCGGGACACAACGGCTGCAATCTCCTCCTCAGTCACCTCTTCCCGCAACAATGGTCGCCCGCCATCCTTCTGTCCGGCCGCCTCAAGTCCCGCCAGCTTTCGTTCCAGATCCGGAATCACGCCGTGGCGCAATTTCGCCAACCGCTCGAGATCATACTTGCGCTCCGCCTCCTCGCTTTCCCGCCGGGCCTGTTCCAATTTCTCACGGACGCCCTGCACACCGGCGATGGCCCTCTTCTCATTATCCCACTGTGCACGCATCGCATCGGCACGAGCCTTGAGATCCGCGAGTTCCTTGTGCAATGTTTTCACTCGCTCGGTTCCGGATGCATCCTTTTCCTTCTTCAGGGCCGTCTCCTCAATCTCGAGGCGCATGACCTTCCGCGTGATTTCATCCAACTCAGCCGGCAGGGAATCAATCTCCGTCCGGATCGATGCACAAGCCTCATCCATCAAATCGATGGCCTTATCCGGCAGAAAGCGGTCACTGATGTAGCGATCGGAGAGCACGGCGGAGGCCACCAGCGCGGCATCCTTGATCCGCACCCCATGATGAACCTCAAACCGCTCTTTCAGCCCGCGCAGAATGGAAATTGTGTCTTCCACTGTCGGAGCTTCCACTTGAATTGGCTGGAAGCGACGCTCCAAAGCCGCATCCTTCTCGATGTGTTTCCGATACTCATCCAGCGTGGTGGCACCAATGCAATGCAGTTCACCCCTGGCCAGCATCGGCTTGAGCATGTTCCCGGCATCCGTGGAGCCTTCCGTGCGACCCGCCCCGACAATCGTGTGCACCTCATCAATGAAAAGCACAATCCGTCCTTCCGCCGCCTTGATCTCGGTCAGTACCGCTTTCAGCCGCTCCTCAAATTCACCGCGGTACTTTGCACCGGCCATCAATGCCGTCATGTCCAGGGAAAATATGGTCTTCTCCTTAAGTCCCTCAGGAACATCCCCCCGTAGAATCCGATGCGCCAACCCCTCGACAATCGCAGTCTTCCCGACCCCAGGTTCACCAATCAGTACCGGATTGTTCTTCGTCTTGCGCGAGAGAATCCGGATGACACTGCGGATCTCCACATCCCGCCCGATGACCGGATCCATTTTCCCCTGGCGGGCCATTTCAACAAGATCTGCCCCGTACTTCTGCAAGGCCTCGTAGGCCCCTTCCGGATTGACACTCGAAACCCGCTGGTTACCCCGGACCGCACTTAAGGCTTTCAGGAAACCGGCCCGTTCTACGCCCGTCTCCGACAACAAGCGGAATGCCACCGAACGGCTGCCCTCTTCAAGAAAGGCCAGCATCAGGTGTTCAACTGAAACATACTCGTCCCGGAGTCGCTTCGCTTCGTCCGCAGCACGCACCAGCAACTGATTCAGCCTCTGCGTGACGTAGACCTTCCCAGCCTCGGTCGCCCCGCCATGAACTTTCGCCCGCCGCTCCAGTTCCTGCTCTGTCCTCGCAATCAGTGGCGCCAGCGAAATACCCAAACGCTCCAATAGCCTCGGGACCAAACCGTCCTGCTGCCGGAGCAAGGCAAGCAGCAAGTGCTCCCCATCCACCTCCTGATGACTTAACCGAATCGCCAACTCTTGAGCCGCACCAACCGCTTCACTCGCTCTTTGCGTGAGTCTTGATGGATCAAACATAACCCACCTCCTTCAACGCATAACTCAAAGCAATTATCATACCATACTAACAAATTCAACATGATGCGTTATTATAAACTGATTACGAGTAAGTTATAAATATTACGATTTAGAAATCAGAGTGACGTTCTGTCGCTATTTCTGAAATCGCATAGCGTCGTATTGTCTCTTGTCATAACGTCTTGATCAGCACATCATCCAGGGAATGCTTAGGTACGTGATGCACGCCATTCGCGTCGCGCCAATACCGGATGTCCCCGTTATTTACGGGCTCGAGAACAACGGTTTCTGCAGGCTTACCAAGAGCGATGACAAGGATTACGTTGAGCACAACCGGCAAATCAAGGACCTGAGCAAGCTCCTCGCGTTTAATGGACCCAATCATGCACCCGCCTAATCCGCGCTCGGCCGCACCCAGAAGTATGGTTTGCGCAGCAATCCCGGGATCCACGAATCCGCCCGACACAACAGAAGGATCCGCCACCATGACAATGTATGCGGAGGGCCTCTCACCCGGCTCCGGACCACGCCAGGCAGTCAAATAACCGGCCCAGGCCAGACAGGGAAAGATCCGCTCGTTGATCGCAGGACTGCAGGACAACACATACCTCAACGGCTGACGATTCGCGCCCGATGCCGTGAGCCTGGCAAGGTCAACCAACTCCCTTAGTACTCCTTCTGGCACCATGTAGTCCTGCTTGAACCTGCGAAAACTCCGGTTCTTGAGCACTAGATCCTTCAGCATTCTCCCACCCCCTCCTGAACACGCATTTCCCACCCTACCTGATTCCATCCACCCAATCAGTCCCCTTGCCGGACACCATGGGCACAAAACGCACCGCCAAGTCATCTTCAACAACCGCATGCCCATTCCGCTTGATCACAACAACCAAACGCTGGTTCATCAGTTCGCCCACAGGCAGGATCATGCGTCCACCTTCCCGGAGCTGCTCCACTAAAGCCTCTGGTATGCTTTCCGGCGCACAGGTGCCGATCACAACATCATACGGCGCGTTCTCGGCCCAGCCCTGATAACCATCACCCGTCCGGACACTGACCTTCTCCCCATACCCCTCCTTGGCAAGGACATCGCGTGCATGATCGGCAAGAGCAGGAATAATTTCGACGGAATACACGCGCGCCCCCACCTCCGCCAAGACCGCAGCCTGATAACCCGAGCCGGCGCCGATCTCCAGCACACTCTCTCCCGCACGGATTCCCATCTTCTCCGTCATGTACGCAACGATGTACGGCTGCGAGATGGTCTGGCCCTCTCCAATTGAACAGGGGTGATCTCCATAAGCCATGCCGTGACGCCGGAACCGCTCCGGAATGAACCGATGACGCTTGACTCGCCCCATCGCATCCAGCACACGGGAATCCCGTATGCCATACCTGCGAAGGACATCCACCATCTCGCGGCGCTCCGCATTCCAAACTTCGTCCTCATCCAGCGGTCCATTGGCGGGGTTGCAACCAACCGAGAGAAAGGAAAGCGACAATGGCAACCCTGCAAACATTGCCAAAGGCAACACCCACGAATGCATGATCTCCC
The DNA here is from genome assembly GCA_903908715.1 of uncultured bacterium. GTDB lineage: Bacteria > Verrucomicrobiota > Kiritimatiellia > CAIKKV01 > CAITUY01 > CAIVSY01. The sequence goes on along the minus strand of CAIVSY010000061.1, from coordinate 44,068 downwards.
TCCTTGGCGCAATCAACTCCCGGCGCTGTTCATCTTCTCGCCAGAAAGCTTCTTCAAGAGAATCCTGAATGCCCGATCCTCCCTCAGGGAACGCAAGTCCAGATCCCGGCTCATCCATTCGACGTCGTCGTACCCCAAGGTGACGGCACGCCGAAGGGCACGCAGGGCTGGAGCCCGCATACCCAGAAGGGCAAGACTGCAACCAAGGTTATACCATACCATCGGATCCTCAGGGCAAAGTTTGACAAGCCGACGGTCAACAGAAAGACCATCCTCGTAGCGTCCGACCCGCGTATAGAAATCCGCCAGAGCCCGCAAGACGGATTCATCCCGGGGCATCCGGATCGCCACACCTTCCAGCAATCCAAGTTCCACCAGGTCTTTCTGGTCAATCTCCGGAAGTTCCTCTTTCATGGTTATACTCTAACACAACGACGCCGAATATCCCAGACACATGCATTCTAACCTTCAAGCTGCAGCACACCTCGAATATAGTTCGAAGTACTGAAACCATCTTCCATCGGAGTGCATTCGAGACGTCCTCCCCAGCTTTCCATCAGTTCCCGTTCACTCTTGACCCGCGACTCCTCAAACGACCCTCCCTTGACATGAATATCCGGCCGCAACTGCGCCATCAATTCCAAAGGGTTGTCCCCCCCGAACGGCTGGACCTCATCGACCCTTTCAAATGCCAGCAACGCCGCCCGGCGGAACGAAAGAGGAAAGATCGGGCGTGTCAACCCCTTGTAACGAGCAACGGAAGCATCATCATTCATGAGAACCGTCAGCGAATCCCCCATAGCACGCGCCCGGGCAAGAAAGCGGATATGCCCGATGTGGAGAATATCAAAGCATCCGTTGACCGTAACCCTGCCTCCTCGTGACGGCAGGCCACGGACCGGAAGAACCGAATCATACATTCCTCCAGGCAAGAGAACCGGGGTACGGTTCTCACGAATGGCACAACGAACCTCCTCTGTGCTGCAACCCGGCAGGTTTGCAACGGTAACCCGGATGGCCCCTTCCTGAAGCAGCCGCTGCCCCATCTCATCGCAGTTTGCGTCCCTCTCGCCCACGACCCAAATAAGCGGTTGCCCGCTCGCAATGGATCCCTGAAACAAATCCCTTCCACCCCATGTCACCCCAGTCACGTTGCGTAAATTGGAAATCATCTCCATCCGATGAGCGAGAGCATTCCGAGGAGGGCCTGCATCGGCATGCCGCCGCGCTTGCTCATCGGTCTCAAGAATCACAAGAACGGCCGCAGCCTGAGTCTGAGCCATCGCCAGTACGCGAAGATTGCCGGGCTGAAGAATATCATACGTCCCAGTCACCACTGCAACCGGACCCGTTTCTCCACGCTGCTGAAGCCACGCTCTTAACCCGCCGGGATGAACAATCTTTTCCACACTCAATATGCCCCGCCTGCAAGTCCCACCAAGGATTCCTTTGCCTCCACCCACCCTGAGAGTATAGTGAGCCCCATAGCGAATCTCAAACCGTATTCACTCACATGAAACTGCTGGCACGATGGATCATCATTGACGGCAACAACCTGCTGCATGCGGATCCATGTCGGCGTCCCCTCGTTCTTAACGATTTCTCTCTGGCCCGGAATGACTTGGTCCGACAAATGGAGACACTGCTGGGCGTTCTTGCGGAAAGGATTACGATTGTATTCGATGGCACCATCGGAGGACGGCAAACCGGATTCGAGGCGGCACGGGTGGAAGTACTGTTTTCATCCGAAAATGCATCGGCCGATGCCATCATCGAACGAATCGCCACCGATCATGGCGCCCAGGGAACCACCCTGGTCATCAGTTCAGATCGTCAGGAACGACAAACGGTCGAAGCGGCAGGAATCCGAACACTCTCCTGCAACTTCTTCCTTCAGGAAATTGAACGCATGACACGGAATCTCCGTGCGGAAATCAAACGAAAAACTATTTCCCCAAAACCACAGGGGAAACTCGGTGATTTCTTCCCGAGCAACCGGGAAAAGTAAGACTGCGCTGCACTGCTTATCAGGCCTTGACCGGCTTAACAGGGGGCGGTGTCCTGCCCACCTTGTGCAGTACCGCCTGCAGATCATCCCATGCTTCCCTCTTTGCTGGCGGATTGCGGAGCAAATAGGCGGGATGGAAGGTCGGCATGACTGGAATTCCCTGAAATTCCTGCCATGTACCGCGTAGCTTGGTAATCCCTGTTTCGCTATGCAACAGCCCGCGCACCGCTGTAGCCCCCAGAGCGACAATCACCTTTGGCTGAAGGCAGCGGATTTGCTCCTGCAGGTACGGGAGACAGGTCTCCATCTCCTCGGGAGTCGGAACTCGATTCCCAGGCGGACGACACTTCAGGATATTGGCAATGAACACCTCGTCTCTCTGCAGGCCCATTGCCAGGATCATGCGCGTCAGAAGTTGTCCGGCCGCACCAACAAACGCCAACCCCTGCTGATCTTCATCTGCTCCAGGCGCCTCACCGACGAAAAGAATTTCCGGCGAAAGGTTACCTTGTCCTGGAACCGTCTTTGTGCGAGTGCGACAAAGCACACACCGCTTGCATCCTGCAATTTCCGCCGCTATTTCAGGCACGCTACGGGGCTTGCTGCCAGCCGGCTCGGTCGCCAATTCAGCCGAAACCGTTTTTTTCACAGACATGCGTCCCGCCGTCTGCACGCGTTTTCCGTCCGGCAGGGTTTTCATTGTCAACACCCCCTGTTGCCGGGAAGCGCCAATACGGCGGGAAACTTCAATTTGCCCAACCCCCTCCTCCTTGAGCCAACGCAAATATTCCCCACTCTGGTCCAGAATCTCCCGCAGGGTGTTGGACGCTTCATTGCCCACAAGAGGTTACCTTGCTCGCATCCGCCGATGCTTCCAGTTCCTTGCGCATCGCGCGACGCATGTACAGGGGCCCCAGCATGATATAGCTCAGCACCATGATGACCATGAAAGCTGCCGCGTATACAGGAATCTTTCCGGGCACGAAAAGCACACACACCATCACTACCATCGGGATAAACAGTGCAGGATGCTTTGTCGGTTTGGGATACCGGACGTTGGAAACCTGAAGAATGATGAAGGACAGCACACCGGCAAGAAACAGCATCGCAACAGGCCCCTGACTGAGCGAAAACCGCTCAAACGGCTTGCTCTGGCTGACAAAAACAAGCATTGCCACCCATCCGGCACAAGCGGTAATCGGCAGCCCCGTGTATCCCATCTGCCCCCGGTGCGGGTCCCTTGCCTTGAACCTCGCAAGGCGCACCACGCCGGACAGTACAACCGCCGCAGTCATGGCCACGCGCCAAAACGTGCGTGCCGCGGAATTGGCATCATGCCCCGCCAGCATCACAGTGTAAATGAGCACAGCAGGAGCAATCCCGAAGGCCGTCATGTCCACGTATGTGTCCAATTCCGCCCCCATCTCGCTGCAACCTTTCAATCTGCGGGCCACATTTCCGTCCAACCCGTCCAGGATCATGGCCAGCATGATCAACAACGCGGCCCATCGATGATACACCCCGCCATCGCCAATCGGTAAACCGCGGCTTTCCATGGTGACCAGTATGCTGAAAAAACCACAAAGCATGGCCATCAGGGTGATCGATATCGGGATCAGTTGGCGCCAGTTGAGTACGGTTTTCATCCGCATTTACTCCTTCGCTGCCTTCAACCGTGCCACAACAGTCTCACCGGCTCTCACCTTGTCCCCCTTCTTAACCAAAACATCCACCTTGTCGACGGGAAGGTACATGTCCAGGCGCGAGCCGAATTTCATCATCCCGATTCGATCCCCTCTTTGCAGCATCTGCCCGGGTTCAAGCCAGTAGACGACCCTCCGTGCAACCGGTCCCACAATTTGCTTCACAAGACAGTCCACCGCCTCCCCGTGAATCAAGATGGCACTGTGCTGGTTCAGGTCGGACGACTTCTCCTGGAATGTAAAATGCCGAGCCCCGCGGAAATACGCAGCCGATTCGACGCGCCCTGAAATCGGCGCCCGGTTGACATGAACATCAATGAGGCTCAGAAAAATGCTGATCCGCACGGCACGCCCCTTGAGATAAACCGGGTCATCCACATCCACCACCCCCATGACTTTCCCCTCTGCACCCGCGACAATGGCCGCCGAATCCGCAGGTGGCGTTCGCACGGGGTCCCGGAAAAAATACAACAGGTAAAGACAAAGGACAAGTAACACGAACACACTGTACACCAACGACTTACGCCATGATACACGAACCACCCTAAGCAGAATGGCAAGAATACCGCAAAGAGCCAGCGCTACCAGCAGGAAAGGAACTACCTCGATTCTGAAAGCCATCAACGTCCTCCGTGTTTAAGGGCGGGATAATGCCCGAAACCTCTTCTACTCGTCAACTTGATTGTGGCTCGCCCCCCACGTTCCCTGAATCAGGCGCAACAAGACCCGCCCAACTTTCCCCAAGCTCTTGGCATCCAATTTCTCCATCGTGTCCTCATCCGTGTGCCAGTAATCATTTGCACCGGGCGAAGATCCATACTGGAAGTCGATCACATCCACGGCCGGAATGCCGACATCCAGAAAAGGCTGGTGATCGTCGAGAATAACCCCAGGGTGGATTCCAAAAGAAGCCCGCACACCTTCATCTGCCGCAGCATTCAGGACCTGACGGATCAGGGCAGAAGTCCCGTTCCTGGGAATGGTTACGGTCAAGTCCCGATCGCCAACCATATCCACCAGAATCATAGCCCTCACTTTCCTGACTTCACCAGCCTTTTGTAACTGCCGCACCGCATGACGACTGCCATGCAAGCCGTCCGCAGGCCCATATTCCCGGCGGCATTCCTCGCCATCAAGAAAAAGGAAACGAAGTTCCGGCGCACTCCCGGGATATATGCCGGACAACACCTGGGCCAAAGCCAGGAGAAGGCCCACTCCCGAACCGGAATCATTGGCGCCCGCAAATGTTTCGCTGACCCCAACCCTGGTGTCATAGTGCGCCGCAAGAATCAGGATTTCTCCAGAGCCGCCGGGAAGAACTGCTGTGACGTTGCGAAAGACCCCCGTACCGCCCGGAACAGGATCCTCGAATTCATCTACCCAAGGCTTCAGGCCAAAGGCCTTCAAGCGATCCCTGATATACTCCGCCGCTTGGCGCGACTCCTTGGTGCCAGCCGATTTCGGCCCAAGGCGGACAAACGACTCGCACTCCGCCATCGCCTCTTCGCCACTGAAAGGCACAGGCGGAACTCCCGGCATGGGAGGGTGAGAACGATCCCGCCCGCATCCCACATGAATGGATGCGGCCAGGAGCAGGAGAAGCAGAACCCATCGCCTCATCAGGGTTTCTCGGCTACCCCAAGAACATCCAGGATCCTGTCCAAGTCGTCATTCGAATAGAAATCGATCTGGATGGAACCCTTGACCTTCCTGCCATTCGGCAAGGTACGGCATGGCTGGACATGGACGCTGGTCCCAAGATGCTGATGCAGGCGGTCTGTAAGGTCCTGCACATGAATGGCAGGGATGTCATCACGACTCTCCCTCCGCTTCCGCGGGATTCGCCGGGCATGCTCCACCATTCGCTCCAAATCACGCACCGAAAGGCCATCCTTGACCGTGCGCTCCGCGAATTTGCACTGCTCAGCCTCAACCGCTAGCCCCAGGAGCACTTTGGCATGGCCCGCGGAAAGAAGCCCTTCGGAGATAAACCGGCGGACCTCCAACGGCAGGCTCAGCAAGCGCAGGGCATTGGCAACCGAGGCACGGGCCTTGTTGACCCGTTGGGAAATCTCATCCTGCGTCAGGTTGAACTTGCCGGCCAGGACTTTGTATCCCTCGGCTTCCTCAATGACATTCAGGTCACTGCGCTGGAGGTTTTCGATCAGGGCCAATTCCAGTGCCTCATGATCACCCGCCTCCTTAATCACCACTGGAACTTTCTTGAGACCAGCCTGTTGCGCGGCACGCCAACGGCGCTCACCGGCAATCAACTCATACCCGCCGTCCTCCAGCGGCCGGACCAGCAGCGGCTCCAATACCCCGTGGCTCCGCACCGACTCGACCAGTTCTTCCAGCGCCTCCTTGACGAAGACCCGCCTGGGTTGAAAGGGATTCGGGCGGATGGCCGTGACATCAACCGCCGGATATGCCGGCTTGACTGGCTCAGGCGCTACTGCTGGTTGCGCCGGCGTATCACGAATCAGAGCGTTTAGCCCTCGGCCGAGACCATGCTTTGTCGCCATCTGCCTGTCCTCCCTTATGAACGTTCCAGCCTGCCAACCGCGCTACTTACGCGCGAACAATTGGCCGGGCCGCGTCCGCGGATCCATGGGGTTGCGAACGCCTGGCCCCCCCCGGTTTTCCTCATCGGCCACCTTCGAGGCATCCTCCGTCGCGGCAGACTCCATATCCTGCGAGAGGTCTCCCGAACCCTCGCCGGAAATGATTTCCGCCTTACCCACAAGGCTCACACCCTCCTCCACCACAAGCCGCTTGGCCTTGATATCGCCAGCCACCTTGGCAGTCCCCTTGAGTTCCAGACGTTCCCGTGCGGCAATATTCCCCTTGATCATGCCCTGAACCGTGACGGAGTTCCCCGAGACATTGCCCTTGACCGCCGCGGTCTTCTCAACCAGCACATCCCCCGCAGTTGTGATATCCCCGTTGACCTTACCGCCCAGCCGAACCCCGCCTGTACACTTGATCGATCCGCTGATTTCAACATCTTCCGTGATAATCGTCTTGATATCTTCCATGATGGTTTCCATTCCTTTCTTGTCCTGCTATTGCACCTGTCCAATGATTATGGATACATTCCAGCCCGCATCAACCCTGTCGTTTCCGGCAGCCCGAACATCAGGTTCATGTTCTGCAGGGCGGATCCTGCTTGCCCCTTCATCAGGTTGTCGATATGCGAGATAACCCTCAACTTTCGCGTCCGGGCGTCAACATCGACAATCAGATTGCAGAAATTCGTCCCCCGCACGTGCATGGACCCGATGGCTGCATTGCGGTCAAACACTCGGACAAAAGGACTCGTCTTGTAAAAATCACGATAAAGGGCAATCACATCCTCTACCTTGCGGTCCTCCGTCAACTGTCCGTACAGGCAAGACATGATCCCGCGACAGACAGGCACCACCTGGGCCGTAAAGGTCACACGAACCTCACGACCCGCCTGCAAGCTTAACTCGCGCTCAATCTCGCACACGTGCTGGTGGCCGGCAAGCTTGTAGACATTCATGTGATCATACCGGGCGGGATAATGGAAGCTGGCATTGGGCTTCTTGCCGGCGCCGGAAACTCCCGTCTTGCAATCACAAATCGCGCTAAACGGATCTATCAATCCACTCTTTACGGCCGGGGACAAACCCAGAATGCAACTTACAGCAAAGCACCCGGGATTTCCCACAATCCGCCGCTTGGAATCAATCCGATGGCGGTGCAATTCCGCAAGACCGTACACACCGTCCGTCAACAGCCCGGGAGAGGCATGTTCCGGTTCCCGGCCAATCCGCCGGGCATATTCCGCATAACTTTCCGCCGTGTTGAAACGGAAATCCCCGCTATAATCGATGAGCCTTGCCCCCGAGGCCAGAATCCCCTCTGCCAGTTTCATGCCCACGCCATCCGGTGTGGAGGTAAAAACCACATCCACCGGTTGCTGCGCCGCCGGGTCGGCCGGATCAAGGATCGGCATATCACAGAAACCCGCAAGATGCGGATAGACCTTGCTGATCGGCGCCCCTACATCAACCATATCCACAAGACAGGCAATCCGCGCCTCCGGATGGGCTGCCAGCAATTCGATGATCCCCACACCACCATACCCACCCGCCCCGATGACTTTGGCTCGAATCACGTATGTCTCCTATCATGAATGGATCAAAACACGCGTACCATAGTCCCCGTTCCTTGGCGTGTCAAGACAGGCCATTCGCCGCTGCCGCCCAATAGCAGCATCGGATGTGGCTCCGGGTCGCCCGTCTTGCATTTGCTTTTCCGGTAAGCCTTCAGTAAGGTGTCGAAAAGACTGGAGCCATGCATGCATAAATGGAACCTTGAACGCCCTCTGGCTGTTTTTGATATTGAGGCCACAGGGATCAACCCCCGCACGGATCGGATTATTGAACTCTCCGTGATCAAACTGAGCCCCCCGAAAGGCGAGAGGGAAATACGCTCCTTCCTCATGAACCCCGGCATACCCATACCGCCCGAATCAACCGCGATCCACGGGATCAAGCCGGAAGACGTCGCGGATAAGCCTTTTTTCAAAGACCTCGCCCCGGAAATCTACAAACTCCTCAACGGATGCGACCTGGCCGGCTTCAACGTGATCCGCTTTGACCTGCCCATGCTGACCGAGGAATTCCTTCGGGCGAGCATACAATTCGATATATCCAACCGGCGTATCGTGGACGCCCAACGTATCTTCCACAAGAAGGAACCGCGCGACCTCACAGCCGCCCTGAAATTCTACTGCGATGAGTTCCTGCTTGACGGGCACCGCGCCGAGGCGGACGCTCTCGCCACCCTCAGGGTTCTGGAAGGCCAGTTGGAACGGTACAAGGACCTGCCGTCCAATATGGATGAACTGTCGCGCTATTGTGACCTGCGCGATCCCAGTTGGGCCGATCGCGACGGGAAACTTCGCTGGGTCGACGGGGACATCGCAATCAATTTCGGAAAGAAGAAAGGCGAGAAGATCAGCGTCCTTGCCCGAACTGATCCCGGGTTCCTCAAGTGGATCATGAAAGGTGATTTTTCCAGCGACACAAAAGCCATCGTTCAGAAGATCCTCGACGGGAAACGCCTGGACCCCCTCGGCTCAGCCCTGAATGACCAATTAAAAGGCCTGAAGGAATCCGATTCCGAAATCCCCTGAGAATCACCCTGAACTGAGCACTGGACAGAATCCCCCGAACTGCTCCCAAACCGGCACCGAATCCGGCTTGCCTATTCTCCTCCGCGTAGAGTACTTTGCCGGACTTAATCCGTTGATTTCAGGAGATGGAAATCATGCATGCAATTGAAACTCTTCTACAGCAGGTTAACGCGATCGTCTGGGGCCCGCCAATGCTGGCGTTACTATTTGGTGTACACCTGTTTCTCACATTCCGCCTCGGGTTCATTCAGCGCCACATCTTCCGGGCAATCCGCTTGTCCTTTTCCAGGACGCGTGAGGGGGAAGGTGACATCAGCCATTTCGGCGCCCTGACAACGGCCTTGGCCGCCACCATCGGCACCGGCAACATCGTCGGTGTCGCCACAGCAATTGCGGCCGGAGGACCGGGAGCGGTCTTCTGGATGTGGCTTACCGGAGTCTTCGGGATTGCGACGAAGTATGGCGAAGCGGTCCTTGCCATCAAATACCGCATCACAATGGCCGACGGCTCCATGGCGGGCGGCCCCATGTACGCCTTGGAACGCGGAATGAAATCCCGGTGGCTTGCGATCGCTTTTGCCGCTTTCACTGCCGTTGCCGCCTTTGGGATTGGCAATATGGTGCAGGCCAATTCCATTTCCTCCCTTGCCCGCGAAACCTTCAACCTTCCCGGATGGGCCACAGGCACCGTCCTGACCATCCTGACGGCCGTCGTCATCCTCGGGGGCATCCGGTCCATCTCGCGAACCTGCGAAAAGCTCGTTCCGTTCATGGCCGTATTCTACATTTCAGGATGCCTGCTTTTGCTTGTACTCCGGTTTGAGACCTTGCCTGAAACACTCCGGCTGATCTTTTCCTCCGCCTTCACAGGTCATGCGGCCATTGGTGGTTTCATTGGCGCTGGAATGCGTGAGGCCATGCGCTTTGGCATTGCCCGCGGCTTGTTTTCCAACGAAGCGGGCATGGGAAGCGCCCCGATTGTCGCCGCGGCCGCACAGACCCGCAACCCTGTGCGACAAGCCCTCGTTTCGGCAACCGGAGTTTTCTGGGACACGGTTGTCGTCTGCGCCCTTACAGGCATTGTTCTGGTCAATTCGGGGCACTGGCATTCCGGCCTGAACGGCGCTCTGCTTACAAAAGCCGCTTTCTCCGACTTTCCCGTCATCGGGCCCGTCATCCTGACCTTTGGTTTGTTGACCTTCGTCTTTTCAACCATCCTGGGCTGGTCGTATTACGGGGAAAAGGCAGCCGAGTACCTCTGGGGCAAAAAGGTCATCCTGCCCTACCGATGGCTTTGGGTTGCCGCCGTCATGGTCGGTTCCGTCATCTCCCTCCCCACCGTCTGGTCGTTCGCCGATATCGCCAATGCCTTCATGGCTATCCCAAACCTGATTTCCCTGCTGGTTCTGAGTGGTGTAATCGTTACCGAAACCCGCCTCCATATCCAGGATCCTTGAACCCTGCAGGTATCATTCGCTTGGGCTTCGCCATTGTCCCCGCTTCAGGGCGTGTCGTCCGAAGGTCTGACGCAAACGGTCAACCGCCCTATCCAATGCAGCCTGGCGCATATCCAGCCCGGAAGGCAACAGGTCACCAAGCAGCAACTGCTCCCCCACCGGCTCACCATTCCCGGAATGCGCAAGCCCGCTGACCCCAAACCCGATGAGCCGGACAGGCTGGCAAATATTTTCCCTGGAAAGCAACGTAAAGGCCGCATCACGCAGGGTCTTATCGCTATCAGTCGGTGGTTTGATTGCCGTTTGGCGGGTAATCGTACGAAAATCACCAAATCGCACCTTGATATGAACCGTGCTCCCCGTCCTCCCTGCAGCGCGCAGTCGTTCCCCGACCCGCTCCACCTGTTCCAGAAGAACCTGGCGAACCTTCTCCATATCTGCACAATCCTGATCGAAAGTATGCTCCCCGGAAAAACTCTTCTCCTCAATGGCTGTTTCAACGGGACGATCGTCAACTCCGGAACAAAGTTCTTGAATATGCTTTGCGCCGGCGACACCAAAATACTCTTCCAGTACGGCGTGGGGCAGAACCTGCAACTGCCCGATCGTACGGATCCCCGCCTGGCTCAATCGCTCCTCCGAAACCTTCCCGACACCCCACAGTCTCTTTACCGGTAAGGGCGCGAGAAATGCAATCACCCCGTTGACGTCGTCAGGAACAACCGTCAAGCCATCCGGCTTATTCAGGTCACTGGCCACCTTCGCCAGAAACTTGTTTCTCGCAACCCCCACCGAGGCAGTCAAGCCACCAGTCCTTTCACAAATTCGACGTTTGAGTTCCTTTGCTATGGAAATTCCACCCCCCCATTGTGCCGGCGCACCACTGACATCAAGGAACGCTTCATCCAGGGATAGCGGCTCAACCAGTGGAGTAAACTCCAGAAAAATGCCCATAATGATCGCAGAGACCTCCTCATACCGCTCCATCCGTGGAGGCACGAAAATGCCGGATGGACATAGCTTGCCAGCCGCTCGGGATGGCATCGCGGAGTGCACACCATACCGTCGGGCTTCATAAGAACAGGTGGCAACAACACCACGACGGTCCGGAGGAGCCCCAACGATCACAGGCTTGCCACGCCATACGGGGTTATCCAACTGCTCAACGGCAGCGTAAAATGCATCCATGTCAACATGCAGGATCGTTCTGACAGGCACCTTCATGGCAGCAACATCGCGCATACGAAGGGCTGATTGCTCACGCCTGCTGGCGCCGGACTTCAAACAAGGCAATCGCCGCCGAAACCGCGGCATTCAGCGAACCGACGCGACCGAGCATGGGTATCCGGATCCGCACGTCACAAAGGTCACGAACCAACCGGCCCAGCCCCTCATCCTCACCCCCGACGACAAGGGCCACCGGACCTGTCAGAGCCGCGACCGTGTACAGCGTCGACTCAGATCCCGCTTCCAGTCCTGCCAGACAAACACCGTCCTCCTTGAGATCGCGCATGACATTGGTCAAGTTTCCCACCATGGCCACAGACACATGCTCCGCGGCGCCCGCGGACGCCCGGGTCACGGCAGGCGTCACAGATGCCGCCTTGCTGCGTGGTATGATGACGCCCGTAACACCTGCCGCATCCGCAGACCTGAGCATGGATCCAAGATTCTGCGGATCCTGGACGTGATCGACCAGCAGGTACAAGGCAGGTCGCCGTCCGGATGCCGATGGTTCACGAAGATCGTGCCATTCGGCATATACATATTCAGAGGCCTCCGCTGCCACACCTTGATGATTCCCGCTCCGGCATATGCGGTCAAGTTCCCGCGGGTGGACTGTCTCGATCGCCAACTCACGTCTGGCCGCAAGTTTTTCAAACTGGACAATCATGGCCGCCGAACGGCGCACGTTATCCGCCATGATAAGCCGACGCACGGCTCGACGCCCTGCAATAAGCATTTCGCAAACCGGCTGCCTTCCGTAGAGGATTTCCGTTTTCGTCATACAGTTCCCCTGTCATTTGCCATATCCGACCTGCAGAAAAAGGAACTTCCGCGACGGGAAAAGACCCTGCGGCAAGTCACCGGTTCAGGCAATCCTCCGGGTCCATCCTGAAATCAGTCGCAGGGCTGACTCCGCTTCCTCTTGCGTGGAAATGCCCGACACTCCGTTAATCCAGATACCCTCCGGCTTCAACACCGAGAAAAGGCGCGGCAAGTCGGCATAGGGAACGCTATTGATCTGAACCGCCCGGTTGCGCGACTGGATCCGCTGGTAAACCTCGATCCAGTCACCCCAGTAATCATGCCCGGCACCGGGAACCCACTGAATGGCGTGGATTTCCGGAATATCCAGCAATCGATCGAGGAAGCGAAGAGCCTGTGGGCCATCCAGGTGGTATAAGTTACGATCCATGTGACGACACTCGCGAATAATCCCGTCGACAAACAGGTTCTCGAAAGCTTCATCGGAGATCATGCAGGAGAAATCATTGGAAGGAATATGGAACTTACCCTTACAGGTAATGGGGCACCATGTTGTGCTGGTCATTCCTGCGGCCTTGATTCTGTCGTGGTACAAATCATACACGTTCAGGAAATCATCAGTGATCCGGTCACACAGAGCCTTCACGGCCTCAGGATTCTCCACGGTATCAAACAACAGTTCCTGGGGATCGCGGAATGCCGCCAGGGCATCGGCACCCCCATGCAGATCCGTATACCCCACGAGGAAGACTCCACGTCCAGCCTCGATCATGGCATCCATGATTTCCAGCACCTTGCGATAGTAGAAATTCCCCTTGTCCAGTTTGATCCCGGCCAGGGAAGCCTCGCTCATGTCATGCAGAATGGGTCTGCTCCACCCCGTATCCGCACCATACTCCATCTCGCAGCCGTAAAAGGCGGAAAAGACCTCCGGACCGAGGTTTGGAAACGTCACAGGGAGACTGTCGCCAAGGAACACATGATTCCTGAGTGAAATGGAAGCCCTCTCCACGATATACTCCGTATCCAGCCAGCGCTCACGATGGCTGCCATGGCTCTTCCGGGGCATAGGCAAAAGACGGTCTTCCGGTTTTGCCACTGTGAGTGAAACCAGTGGCCGATCCACAATGGAGCAATTCCACCACGCTTCATAACGGTCCAGCACCTTCTCAAAATCAGGTTTTAATTCCAGCATTTCAACACTCCTGAACTCGAACAACCATCTTGATCTTCCACTTGAACCAACCGACGTCATCAAGCCTGCCGGACGGACTTTGAATGCCGCAATCCGGAGGCAGCCACAGCCAGGGCCGAAAGCTCCCCGATCTTGCCGCCAAGCGAACTCGCTGTCACCTTGCAAGCTTCCAGCGGCCACTTCCATGTATACTTCGGCAACTTGTCACGGATAGGTCCCATCACAAACTCGCCGGCATGAATGCCGATCGTACCGAGGATGACAACGTCGGGATTGAGGACCATGATGAGAACACCGATTCCCTGGGCGACACGCTCCGTGAAAGCATCCCACTCGGCCAGCGCAAACCTGTCCCCCTCGCGCGCAGCGGCCTCAAAAGCCTGCATATTGATTGCATCAATCCCGCCCGCCTTCTCCACAATGCTCGTATGCACGCTGCCGGACCGAATGGTTTCCCTGAGATGCTCGGCGACCTTCCGCCCGCCCACATATGCTTCCCAGCATCCCAGCTGTCCGCAACCGCAAAGGCGGCCGCCAGCCTCAAGGATCATGTGTCCAACCTCGCCCCCCGTGTCCGTGGCCCCCTGCACAAGATCCCCGTTCATAATGATCCCGCCCCCCATCCCGGTGCTGAACGTCAGATACACGAGATTCCGGGCACCCCGGTGCTCGCCAAAGTACGATTCGGCAAGGGCACATGCGTTGGCATCGTTGTTCATGAACACGGGCGCAGCGAAAGACTGTTGCACCATTTCGACGATCGGCACATCCCGCCACCCTGGATTGTTGGGCGGTGCAATGAGGACTCCCCGCCTGCAGTCCAGCGGTCCCGGCGCGGAAATCCCAACGGCATCGACGCTGGACACCGGTATGCCTGCCTGCTGCAACACCTCATGACAAAGCTCAACAAGCCGCTTCCGGTAATGCTCAATCGTATCCGAAGGTGTCGGCATCCGGCGCGAGGCCGTAATCTGTCCCTTGTCATTTCCCACTACAACGGCAGTCTTTGTCCCGCCGATATCGATCCCGAGAAGATTCATCCGTTTCTCCTTAACCGCCGTGATGCCGTACATCCCGGCCCTCGACAACAAAAATAGTGTTCTCCGCGATATTCGTGGCGTGGTCCCCCACCCGCTCGAGGTTCCTGGCCACCAGAACAAGAGCCAGTCCCCGCGAAACCGCCGATGGATCCCGGCTCATGTAATCCGTCAGTTCGGCCGTGACATCCCGCTTGAGCTGGTCCAACTCGTCGTCCCGCAACAGAACCTCCCGCGCCTTGCCTGGTTCGCGATTGACGAACGCATGCAGGCTATCCCGCACCATGGTGCGTGCCAGTATCGCCATCCGTGGCAGGATGCCGAAGGGCTTCAAGGGCGGTTGCTCCATCAATTCCTTTGCCTCATCCACGATATTCACGGCAAGGTCAGCCAGCCGCTCAAGGTCGCTATTGGTCTTGGCCGCGCCCAGAATGAACCGCAGATCACCCGCCGCTGGCTGGTGAAGAGCAATCAGCGTGAGACACATCTCATCGATGACAACCTGCAGATGGTTGACCTCCTTCTCCCGCTCATACACCGTCTGGACCCTGCTTGGATCCCGATCCATAAGCGCCTTGACCGCTTCACTGATCATGGCTTCGGCCAGGGCACTCATCTTCATCAATTGCAGTTTCAGAGCCTGAAGTTCCTCATCAAAATGCCGTTGCATGCATCACCCTCCATATTCAACCATACCGTCCGCTCACATAATCCTGTGTCCGCTTGTCCTTCGGGCTTGTGAACACGCCCGACGTGGCGCCAAACTCCACCATATCCCCCAGCAACATGTAACCGGAGTAATCCGATATCCTTGCGGCCTGCTGCATGTTGTGCGTAACGATCACAATCGTATAACGAGTCTTGAGATCGAGCATCAGTTCCTCGATTCTCGCGGTTGCAATCGGGTCCAGCGCGGAACAGGGCTCATCCATCAGAATGACCTCGGGCTCCACCGCCAACACCCGCGCCACGCATAATCGCTGTTGCTGGTCCATGGGCAATTCCAGGGCCGATCGGTTCAACTGATCCTTCAACTGGTCCCATAGCCAGGCCCCCTTGAGCGACTGCTCCACCACCTCATCCTGAACGTCCCGATCAGTCTGGCCGGCCACCCGCAGCCCGAAGGTGACATTGTCACGTATGGAAAGCGGAAAGGGATTCGGACGCTGAAACACCATTCCAACCCGTTTCCGCAGGGCACACACATCCATGTCAGCCGCATAAATATCCCGGCCTTCCAGCAGGATCTGCCCCTGGATCCGCACGCCGGGAACAAGATCATTCATACGGTTAAGCGTCCGCAGCAGGGTCGACTTGCCGCAACCGGATGGACCGATTAGCGCCGTGATCCGGTGACGCATGACATCCAACGGCACCTTCTTGAGCGCCTGGAATGTCCCGTAGTACAGGTCCAGGTCACGTACCGTTATGGCGCAGTCCATCATGCCGCTCACCCGAATTTTCCCGTGATATATTCGCCTGTCCGCGGATCGGCAGGAACAGTGAATACGGTGCCCGTGGGCCCCATTTCAACCATTTCCCCCATCAGGAAGAACGCAGTTTCATCCGCCACACGCGCAGCCTGCTTGGTATTGTTAGTCACAAGTATGATTGTGTATCGATCCTTCAGGATGGTTAGGGCATCCTCAATCTTGGCCGTCGAGATCGGGTCCAAACCTGAACAGGGCTCATCCAGCAGAATAACCTCCAGTTCCTCCATGGCCAGTACGCGAGCCAGGCATAACCGCTGCTGCTGACCGCCGGACAACCGCAAACCCGACATCTGGAGTCGATCCTTGACCTCATCCCACAGAAAAGCAGCGGTTAAGCTGCGCTCAACCACCTCAGACAAACGGCGCCGGTCACGAACCCCTGAAAGCCGCGGGCCGTATAGCACGTTGTCGTAAATGGACATTGGCAACGCCACAGGCAGGGCAAAAAGCATTCCGACCCGCTTGCGCAGCCGAACCACATCATAGCTGCCGCCATAGATATCATCCCCGTCCAGCAGCGCCGTCCCCTCAGTGCGTATTTCCGGAGTCAGATCATTCAGACGGTTCAAGGCCCGCAGAAAGGTTGTCTTCCCTGAACCTGCCGGTCCGATCACACCGAGAATGCGGTTGGTCTTGACGTCCATCGAGACCCGCCGCAACGAGTGATCCTTCCCGTGGAACACGCTGAAGTCGCGGAGAACAAGCTTGCTGTTCGTATCGCCGCTCATTTGGTCCTCGCAGCCAGCATCCTGTGCATCATGCCATAGGTGGCCAGGTTGATCAGCAGGATGGAGATGATCAGCACGGCCGCGGTCCCGTAGGCGTTTTCCGCCGATATGCCCTCCCGGGCCAGGATGTAGAAGTGGACAGCCATCGTTCGCACCGAATCAAACATCGTGGCGGGCAACCTCAAAGCCGATCCCGCGGTGAAAATCACGGCTGCCGTCTCCCCAACGGATCTGCCTACCCCAAGCATCACTCCGGTAACGATTCCAGGCAAGGCATTGGGCAACACGACCTTCAGCACGGTCTCCCACCGTGTGGCACCGAGCGAAAAACTGACCTCACGATAGGCGTTGGGTACCGCCCGTATGGCCTCTTCCGATGTGCGAATAATCGTGGGGAGAATCATAATCGCCAACGTCAGGCCGCCGGAGAGAAGACACCACCCCATCTTGAGCATGACAACAAAGAAAATAAACCCGAATAGACCGAAGATGATCGATGGTATGCCCGCAAGGCAGTCCGTTCCGAACCGCAAAACCTTGGTCAGCCGGGTCTCGCGTGTATACTCCGCCAGATACACCGCGGTCCCGACCCCCAGTGGCATAGCGATGGCAATAGCCACAAGGGGTAGAAGCACCGTTCCGACAATCGCCGGCAGAATTCCCCCGGCACGGCCCATGTCCCGCGGCATGCCGAAAAGGAACTGCAGGTTCACCGCCGGCAGTCCCTTGCCAAGTACAAACACCACCACAAAGACCAGGACCAGAAGAGTCAAGAGCGTGGCAGCCCCCATCAGCCCAACAGCCAGAATCTGGGAATAGCGGGGAGGTATTCTCATTTCCTCCTGACGCCTCCTCTCACCACGGAAATCGCAATACCGTTCAACAGCATGATCACACAAAGCAGTATAACTCCGGTCGCGAACAACGCCTGGCGATGCATCCCGGAGGCCTGCCCCATTTCCATCGCGATGTTGGCCGTCAACGTGCGGACCGAATCGAGCGGCGTATGCGGCACACGAACTGCATTTCCCGCCACCATGATAACCGCCATCGTCTCCCCCAGCGCACGCCCCATCGCGAGGATGATGCTGGCCACAATACCCGAACGCGCCGCCTTGATCGTGACCATGTACACACTCTGCCACCTTGTCGCGCCGAGGGACAAGGCCGCCTCACGATAGGTGTTCGGCACAGCGCCAATTGCATCCGTGGAAATACTGATTATCGTGGGCAGAATCATGATGCCAAGAATGACCGACGCCGCAAGCACCGAAAGCCCAGGCCCTCCCATATAGGCACGGATAAACGGGGCGAGCACCATCACACCGATAAAGCCATAGACGACAGAAGGAATGCCCGCCAACAGTTCAATCGTCGGCTTGATAATCCGCATCACGGTCCGCGGAACGAATTCATTCAGGAAAATCGCGCCGGCAATACCGAGGGGCGCACCGATTAACATCGCACCGATCGTCACCCACAACGACGAGATAATCATCGGGTATATGCCGTATTCCTGCTTGTGGGGCTGCCAGTTCAAACCCAGCAGGAATTCACGAACCCCGTAATGGATAATAAAGGGTACGCCCTCCTTGAGAATGAACACAGCAATAAGCAAAAGGCTCGCAAGCGATGAAAAAGCCAGCAGCATCAAACCAAATCGCACCGCCTTTTCACCGCTCATTTTCATGCGCCCGTCATCTCCGCACAGGACAACCTTCCGCCCTGCCAGTCCGGTTACTTCCCAGCCCTGATAAGACCATTATCGTGGATCAGTTCCTGCGCCTCATTGGACCGCATATATTCCAGGAATTGCACACATACCGGGCGCGCATCCGGCTTGCACAGCAGGAAGATCGGGCGCACCAGCGTATAAGCCCCGCTCATGATGGCCATCTCCGTACAGGCGGATCCATCCACATCCACCGCTTTGATCCGGTCATTGAGCAAACCATGCGAGATATACCCGATGGCCCCCGGATCGTTCGCCACCGTTTCCCGTATGGTCCCGTTCGAGTCCTGAATGATCGCATCATTCAGGAGGTCAATCTCGCCGACAATCTGCTCGAAGGACGTCCGAGTTCCCGATCCCGCCTCGCGCGAAACAACGGATATCGGCTTGTCTTCCCCCCCAACTTCCTTCCAGTTTCGCAGCTTCCCGTTAAAAATGGAGCGGATCTGCGCCAGCGTCAAACCCCGGACCGGATTTGAAGGATGCACAATCATGGCAATGCCATCCCGCGCCACCTCAATCTCCCGAAGCCCCGCTGCCTCAGGCGGCAGCTTCACCAAGTCGGCCATTCCAATCTCCGCAGCTCCAGACTGTGCAGCCTGAATCCCCATGGCAGAACCACCCCCCTGCACTGTTATCGAGACTTCCGGATGGGCGGACATATACCGCTCCGCAACCTTCTCCGCAAAAGGCTGGAAAGCCGTCGAACCCGCCATTGTAATCCCCTCGCGTCCCCGCCCACATCCGCCAGCCATCCAACCAACGGCAACAACAATCATGATCGCCACTACTATTGTCCGCTTCATATTGATCTCCCGGAAACGATAACCATGGATCAGATAAACTTTCGATTTTGCCCTATACGCCTTGTCTGGCAGAAATTACCCGAGCCATGCCACGGGGTCAAGAATTGTCACCTTGGAGAAGGTATTGCTAACCAGAATATTCAACCGCCGGAATCCCCGCCATTCTCCCCGGTTGCCCGCCCGCAGAGAACTCAGTATAGTAAAAAAGATGGCAACGAATAAGAAAGTGATTGCCGTAGGGTTAAGCGGTGGCGTGGATTCCTCCATCGCAGCTTACCTGTTGAAACAACAGGGCTACCAGGTTGTGGGACTGACCATGAAAATCTGGGATGGAAGCGTTTCGCTTCCGGACGAAGGACTGTCGGGATGCTTCGGGCCAGGGGAACCACGCGACATCGAGGCTGCAGCCGCACTCGCCGGACGCCTCGGCATCCCGCACCATGTCATTCCCCTCGCGGAAGAGTACTCCGGCGAAATCCTCACTTACTTCCGACAGGAGTACAGGATTGGGCGCACGCCCAATCCGTGCGTCCGTTGCAACCGCAGGATGAAGTTCGGGCTACTCCCGGAACGGGCACATGCCCTGGGCATCGCTTTCGATGCCTTTGCCACCGGACATTACGCCCGGATCGAGGTCAATCCGGATTCAGGACGATTCATGCTGCTCCGGGCCGTCGACCCTGCAAAGGATCAGTCATATTTCCTGTCACACCTTACTCAGGAACAGTTGGCTACCACACTGTTTCCACTCGGTTCGCTTCGCAAGGATTCAGTCAAGAAAATCGCCCGTGAAATCGGCTGGCCGGACTTGGCCGAGAAACAGGAAAGCCAGAATTTTATTGAAAGCCGAAGCTACAGCGTGCTCTTTTCCAATGAATCGCCGCCCCCAGGCCCCATTGTGGATATGCATGGGAACGTGCTGGGGCAACATAAGGGTATTATCCATTATACAATCGGCCAGCGCAAGGGAATCGGCCTCAGCGGAACCCGTGGCCCGCTATACGTTGTCAGGCTGGATGCGTGTGCCAATACCGTAGTCGTAGGCGATCAACAGGATCTGTTCTCCTCTGCCCTGCTGGCGGGCGAAATCAATTGGATCTCCATCGAAGCCCCACCCACCCGGCCCCTGCAGGTCCTCGCTAAGATCAGGCAACAGCACCGGGAAGCCCCAGCCAGACTTTCGGCTACGGTCACAAACGGCAATCCTGTCTTACGGCTGGATTTTGAAGAACCGCAAATGTCGGTAACTCCAGGACAGGCAGTCATCTGCTACGATGGCGATCGAGTCCTCTGTGGCGCCACGATTGAGAAGGCGATACCGGCCTGATCCCGATTACTCCTTGATCATTGTATCCGCCGCACGCAGGCGATCCGCCATTTCCCTCAGCAACGCCATCACGATCTTCGGATTCTGACCGAGAATCCTGTCCATGTTTGAAATGGATATTGGGATCAGGATCGTCCCGTTCGCACAAGCCGTAGCGGTCGCTGCCCGCCCGGCCTTTAACAGCAAAGCCATTTCCCCGAAATATTCACCCGCTTTCATCACCCGCAGGACCTGGGCACCCTTGGTCAGTTCCACGGCCCCTTCTGCAATAAAATACATGCACTCCCCGGACTCTCCATCCCGGAAAATCACACTCCCCGCACCATGACTCTCCGCCATGTGGCCCAGCCTGCGGATGCTTCGCCCAATCTTGCCGGGGGCCTCGAACAGTTCCTTCACCAGCAATGCTTCCCTGCGCAGAATGGCCGCAGCGACCTCGATGCCGATCAATATCGCGGAAAACGCCGCATGCACCCAAAGCAGGAGGATGAAAACCGCTTTCAGCGAACCAAAAGCCAGGCCAAAACTGGGATTGAACTGGATGACGGCTGTCATAAGCGGGCCAATGATGGCCAGCAGGACGGCAGTCACCAGCGCACCGCCGAACGCAGCACCCCACTTCGCCCGCCCAGGCATGAACGCACTGTGCAAAAAGGCCAATAGCCCGACAGCCACAGCCAGTGGAACCACTATGTCGGCAATCCTGACCAGGAAAGGCATACGGCCCGCCAGCAGGGAAATGACAACCGCATAAGCGATTTCCGATATGACCAGTGCCACCAGGAGGAACAACAGCAATAGAATGGCAAAACCATCCAGAAGCCGCTCCTTCAGGAAAGGTAGCGCCCGCTCGCGACCATGAGCCTGATCAAAAGCTCCACGCATGGCGGAAGCCAATGGTGCCACGGTCCACAGCAGAATCGGCACGCTGAGAAGTCCCCAAGCCCTTTTCTCCGCAAGAGCGCGCACCTCCTCCATGATACTGTCGCTTCCAAGTGGAAAGAGCTGCGCCGCCATTCGCTCAACCGCCGACATCGCAGCCTGCGAAGAAGCCATCACCTGCCCAACGAAAAACAGGACAAGCAGTAGAATGGCAAAAAGTGCAAAGAAACTGTTGTACGCCAGTACAGCCGCCTTTTCCAAACCGCGATTCCGGAAAAACGACTTTACTGCCGCCCGCAGGAGGAAGAAGACAACATCCGCTCGACGCCGGAAATCAAATTCCATAACCGCTCCAAGGTTTGTCTGGACTTTTGCGCTCCCATTCAGGTAACATTCCGCGCCTTCAGAAGCAAGGACGTATCAGCCAGAAAAGGGGAAATACTATGAGCAAGACGTACAAGATCGCGGTGTTGCCCGGAGACGGGACCGGACCGGAAGTCGTCCGGGAAGGGGTTAAAGTTCTCAAGGCAGCCTCCTCGAAATTCAATTTCAAGTTAAACCTGACTGAATATGATTTTGGCGGTGACCGCTATCTGCGAACCGGCGAGGTCCTTCCAGCCAGCGCCGCCGATGAACTGCGCAAGCATGATTCCATCTTCCTCGGGGCGATTGGCCATCCCGACGTGAAGCCCGGCATCCTGGAAAAAGGGATCCTTTTGAAACTCCGTTTCGACCTGGACCAGTACATCAACCTTCGGCCTGTGAAACTGTATCCGGGTGTCGAAACCCCGCTTAAGAACAAGGGTCCGGACGACATTGATTACGTGGTTGTGCGCGAAAATACAGGCGACCTTTACACCGGTGTCGGCGGATTCACACTCAAGGGAACCCCAAACGAAGTGGCCATGCAGACAAGCGTCTACAACCGTTTCCAGGTTGACCGCTGCCTGCGATACGCCTTCCAGTTGGCACGCCGGCGAAACAAGAGGAAGACCCTCGCCCTTTGCGGAAAGACAAACGTTCTGACCTACGTCTATGACCTCTGGGAGCGCGCCTTCCACGAAATGGGCGAAAAGGAATTCCCGGACATCAAGCGCGAATACTATCACGTGGATGCAACCTGCATGTGGATGGTCAAGAATCCTGAATGGTTCGACGTAATCGTTACGGGTAATATGTTCGGCGATATCATTACGGATCTTGGCGCGATCACACAGGGCGGCATGGGGATCGCCGCAGGCGGCAATATCAATCCGGAGGGCGTAAGCATGTTTGAACCCATCGGCGGTTCCGCCCCGAAATATACCGGAAAGAATGTGATCAACCCCCTGGCAGCCATCTGCGCCGGAGCAATGATGCTCGAAACCCTCGGAGAGGCAAAAGCATCCAAGGCGATCGAAAACGCGGTCATGGATATCACCGCAAGCAAGCTGAAGAGCCTGGCGGCGGGCAAGATGGGATTCTCAACCACCGAAGTCGGAGACCTCGTTGCAGAACGGGTTTAGCAGGCAACGATCCGGACATAGCAACAGTACAGGGAGTCATCATGAAACAGTATAATGTTTGTGTAGTAGGCATCGGTGCAGTCGGAACAGAAATGGTCCGTTTGCTCAAGAAACGCAATTTCCCCGTCAAGTCAATGACTATTCTCGCCCGCAGTGAGCGCGAGGAAGTCATCGACGGAATACCCTACCCGGTCAAGGTCGCCGCTCCCGACGCGTTCAACGGAATGGATTTCGCTTTCTTTGCAGGGACAGAGGGAGCAAAGGGCGCCTCCCAGACTCTTGGCTGGGAAGCCGTCAAGCGCGGTTGCATCGTGATCGACAATGGCGATGATTTTCGCATGGATCCGAGGGTGCCTTTGGTTATTCCCGAAATCAATCCTGAAGCCATGCAAGCCCATCAGGGTTTCATTGCCAATCCGAATTGCAGCACAATCATCGCCCTCATGCCTCTGGCATCGCTGCATAAGGCCGCCAAGCTGCGACGCCTCGTTGCCAGCACGTACCAAGCCGTCTCCGGAACGGGAAGCGCAGCCGTCAGGGAACTGGAGGCACAGGCCAAGGCCTGGGCAGCCAATCAACCATTGGCAAACGAAGTCTATCCGCACCAGATCGCTTTTAACGTATTGCCCTGCGTAGGATCATTCAAGGATGACTCCGGCGAAAGCACGGAGGAGATCAAGATGCGCAAGGAAACCCACAAGATCCTTGGAGACAATGCCATCCGCGTTGCCACAACCTGTGTACGCGTCCCCGTTTTCAATGGACACAGCATCGCCATCCATGCCGAGTTCGAGAAGAACCTCTCCCCCGAACAGGCGCGAAGCCTCCTCGCGCAAACGGCTGGCGTCAAACTCCTGGATGAACCAAAGAAGAACGTTTACCCGATGCCTATTCAAGCCTCAGGGAACTATGATGTACTGGTTGGGCGTATCCGCAAAGACCAGTCGACAGATAACGGCCTGATCGTCTGGTGCAGTGGCGATAATATCTGGAAGGGCGCCGCACAGAACGCCATCCAGATTGCGGAAGTAATCGTCGAGCGCCATTATTTCCTAAAGAAGTAGACCGTTTCAGAAGCAAAGCCTGAGAAAGGATATCGACGACAGCCCAGGCCTGCTGCCCTCTTAGGGGAACAAGAACGGCTCCCATACGACTACGGTCGGATATCCGGCAACTGTACGACGACCGAATCCAGCGGTCGGGCAAAGGGTTTCGTCAGTCATTCAGGATCTTGAATACCCTGACGACAACAGGATTTCGCCCTTCGGCATTCTTCACCGGATCCCGCCACACTTCGGCAATCGCACGCACTCCGGCCAGCACACTCTTGTCTGAAAGTCCGGCTACTGCCTTCGTCGACTGGGCATATAACAGGATCAGGAAGTAATTGTTGCGCATTCCCATTAAACCTGCCGCATTCCGGACAAAAGCTTCGCGATCCAGATCCGTGGATCCAGGATACGTGGCCGTCGGATACAGGCTTGCCCAGTTGATGGATCCCAAGTCCGACAACTTTACCGCGGAATTGGTGCTGGTCATACCGATCACCGTATTAACAACCGTATCCAGCAAGGCACCACCAAGCCGAGATGTGCCAGCGCCCGGAATGTCAATCGGCATATCATCATAAACCGCCATCATTACATCTCTCTGGCGCGTACCGAGATGCGCCTTGCCTCTGGCAACCGTATTTGAGGGGTTTTCCGTTGTGAAATAATCGAGTACACGATGCATCAACCCGGGATTCAAGGTGCCGTGCCGGTACAATCGCACCGTCTCGCCGGCGTTCCCGAAGAAAAGGCAGCCCAACTCACCCACCACAGCCAAATTACTGTTTGCCACATACATGCTCAGATCACCATCCCGTGTCGCTCCCAACGGCCCCGTGAACCACTGCGAGGCTGCGTTGTTCATCGCACCCGGCGTTGGGGTCCCGGTCGCACTCCTGACCCATTGAGCCGCGACATGGTTTAGCCTCGGATCACGACACTCATACGATACCTGTCCCCGGGCAATGTAATTTGTTCCGCTCGCCGCCGGAGTCATGTTCCATGTCATGACAAGGGGCGAATTCGACACAGAATCAACCACCACCCCACCCTTCTTGATCCATGCCGTGATATGCGCCTCCATGGAAATCTGCGGAGGCACCGCGGCTACCGTACCCCCCGCAATATTCCCTTGCGGCAAAGGCAGATGGGACAAAGGCGCATAAATAGGGGCCATCGTCAGCGGCACGTCATAGCGCGCCAACGGGTTGACCGACGGCATATAAACTGAACTTGTGCAGTTGGTAAACCTGATCTGATAGCTTAACGTACAACCGGAAGAATCGGCTTGCAGAAACGGAAAGATTGACTCCAGCGACACGATAACACGGCCACTGACAACGTAATTAGAGCCGTTATAGGCAAAGGTTACGTAGTTCGTCGCATAGGCCTCGTTCAACATCCATACCGGTTCGACAAACGGCCCTTCCGGCACTCCGCTTCCAGCATTGCCAAGATTCCCGGGAGTGGAATCGCCATCCACATAATCCACAAGGTTCGTGAACAGCGCCCCAGCCTGTGATGCGGTAAATCCTGAACCGACGAACCCCGCCATGATTGCAGACTGGTTAGCCACCAGTTGAGCCGCAGTTCCGCCTATATAGACCAGATTGCTCGAAGGGTAAGCGGAAAAGGTGACAAAATGGGATGGAGGCCCCCACAGCGCACCTGTGTTTGTCCCCGCAGCCAAAAGATCCTGCTGCGTCTGGTAGGGCCGGCTACCGGTAAAAACCGTCTCATTCTTGATTTCCGACAGGTTGAGAACTTGTATTTCCTGGGTATTGGTCCCCACAGAGCGATCTGCGCCGCCCACCCGATTCGCATCCAACAGGCCCGAACAGTTGACGGCAAGATAGGCGATCCGACCCTCTACCCCACCTTGACCGACATCCACCCACTGACACTGCAAGGTCGTACCCGTAGCAATGGCGGAAGACGGCAGCAATTTCCATCCGATACCATTGGTGATCGCCATGGCATCCCCGTACCCGACGGAATTGGTAACATACCAAGGCGGATAGCTGGCACTGCCCAAGCCGCTATTAATGTCCTGCAATGCCCGGTTCAGGGCCACATAGAGCATCTGGCGAGTCCTCACATCACTCTTGTAATTCCCTGAGGCAACCCGCTCGGTCCTCATATAGACCGAAAAGGCCATTCCCATGACCATCATAAGAGCGAGAAGACCGATGATCAGAATCAGCGCCACCCCACTTCGATCACCCAAATATCGGCAACCCCTTGTGCTTCTCACATCGGATGCACCTGCTATTGGAGTCGAAATCATGGTCTGGCTTCCTTTACGAACGTTCTTTCCCGCTCGCCTATCTTCACGACTGACTACATCCTTTCGCGGGCCCGATTCGGGAAAGTGGCCCGGGTCTGAAATGTCTTTACGTCCACCTCGTTGGAAACCGTCACCTTGATGTCAACCCACAGAGGCAGACCGAACTCTCCCGGATCGCCTTCCGAGAAATCCAACGCCGTGACCCCCTCCGACAATTCCGCCGTGACACCGCCGGCTGTACGCGTGGCCTTGCCTGCTGTTGCGGCGTAATGCACCTTCTGCGTCGCCCGCAAAGCACCCATAGCATCACCGAGGATCCAGAAATCCGCCATCGCGCCATTAGCATCAAAATCAGACGAAGGCAACGCCTGCTGCATTTCCTGCGCCATGAAATCCGCGACAGCCCGGCCGGTGAGCAGCAACTCCACCCGCCTTGACCCCGTATCCCAGGCAACAGAGGCACGCTGGAAGAACATGCCGATGATCAGGATGATGATGATGAGTATGGACATCGCCACCAGAAGCTCAATCAGCGTAAACGCGGATCTTTTCCGATTCTCCATAATTCCCCTGTCACCAATCATTATTCCGTAATGCAAGATCATAACCCGGCACGCAAGAGACTATCGCCCCATATACGGGAACTCCGTATAAAACTTGCTCGGATACACCAGAATACCGGAAGGAAAACGGCCATCCTCAACCTCCAGAACAGCCCAATACCGGTTCGAGTTTGACAAGTCCAACGTCAGCCGGTACCTCAGCCAGTCTGTACCGCCCTGCGGGAATACAACTTCCGAAACAACGCCTGTATTGATCGTTGCAGCGCCGGGCAGAACCTTGAAACGCAGTTCGCCGTACATCCAACTCCGGTCACACCAATCATCCCAATTGGTCACCGACATTCCATTGGCCTGCAACCCATTCATCATCACTTCCGCAAACAACCCGCAACGGGTATCACCCGTTGCCTCCTCCGCAGCACGTAATCCGGAAGGAAACAAACTGAAAATAGTCAGCAGACCCAACCCGACAACCAATGTCGCCAGCGCCACCTCAACCAGTGTGAATGCTTCCTTGTTGCACCCTGTTTTCATGGTCTGCACGGCCAATGATCGGCCCACTCCTTACTGCACCTTCGTTATGCCCGTCAATGGCCAAACCCGGATGGTTGTAAAATTCTTTGTCCCGTTTGCCTGTGCCACCTTCTCCTGCAGTATGACCTCCGTCGGTGTTGTGCTTCCCGCTGTCCCCGACGGCGCAAATGTGACAGGCGACGGGAACCCCATGAACTCGACTCCCGCAGGCAGGGGCGTCTCCTGGTGCACCAACTGGTATCCAGAACCGGGTTTCTCAATCAGCACACGCACCAGGTTGGTAGCTCCGGAAATCACGAATTCAACCCGCACCTTCTGCCTTTTGGTGACAGCCTGCTGCCGACCCAGCATCAACGAAGTCCTAACACTGGAAACTGCGGCACGCATGTCTGCACCCCGCCGGATCCCGAAGTAGCCTGCCACGCCTATGGTCATCATGAGGGCCATGATGGCCATGACCACCAGAAGCTCTATCAACGTAAATGCACTCCGACGCCGTTTATTCATGCGTTGTCAGTGCTCCACTTCGATGTCGTCCACACCCGCCACACAGTCAGGCCCGAAGGAATAAACCTTCACATAGTTCGATGTCACACTGATCTCGATCCGATAGGGCAGATTGGACCGGAAGGGATCACAAAGCGCGACCGTCGTGTCGTTCACCTCATAGAAGTTGATCTTCTTCGGATTTCCTGATCCGACGAGGCAACCGATGACCAGGTTATTGTTGTTGATCCAAAGCCCCCCCGCCGCGGGATTGGCCGGCCATTCCCCATATTCCGTGTGATAGGCCCGTATCGCGGTCGCCAGGTTCTTGACTTCCGCCTGCGCTTTACGAATCTTTGATTTCTGCTGGATCTTCACCATGGCAGGCATAAGGATACCTGCAAGGATCATTATGATCGCCACGACGACCATAAGCTCAAGCAGGGTAAAACCTTTATTGGCTCCTCTGTTCGGCCTATTCACAACTCACCCTTTTCCCTTCAGCCGGATTCCCCACCCGGAACATGACAATGCAATCTGAGCCTTTACCAGCTGGTCACATCATCCTTTGTGTTGTTGGCCCCATCTTTTCCGCGGGACCATGCACCGATTTCCCGGTACACGGGCGCACCCCCATACGGCATAATGAAACCTGCGGACGCCAAAGCAACCTGATACACGTTGTTCCATGGATCAATAAACGCACCGGCCGAATTGGTGGAAGTCGCATCAAATTCCATGTACACCACACCCCGGCTGTTCCCACCTCTCAGGAATTGGACAACCGTGGTGTCCACATCCCGACCGCTCGCAGAAGCCCCGATCGTGGACCATCCGCGAAAATCACTCTGAACAGCCTTGAATGCCACCTCCATCTGCTTGACTTCCGCCTTGGCCTTGGTCTTCCTTGCCACCTCACGCGCATACTGGAACGCAGGCAGCAACATACCCGCCAACAACAATATGATGGCGATCACCACAAGCAGTTCAATCAAGGTAAATCCGCACTTGCTGCCGTCATTCCGCTTCACAGCCGTTGACTCCTCTCTTCCATTCCAAAACCCACGCAGTCCATCGTCCAGCCATTTTTCACTCCGCAGCCTGGACCCCGATGTCGTCCCCGCCCCCGCCCTGATCCGCTCCGTCCGGCCCAACTGACCAAAGCAGATAACGCTGATAATCCGGGGGTTCAGCCCGGTAGCTCAAAGGCCGATCCCAGGCATCATAAACGCTATGCGTGTTATTGCTCCAGAAAACCCACGCCGCCCCAACCCGGTTGGAATACTCCGCCATACCGTACGATCCAATGCCTTTCAAGTAATGCTGCCATGGAGTTGCTTCGGCATTGTGCTTGGTATCCGAATAAATGTAGTAGACCATCCCCGTCTTCCAGTTCATAGACGGCGGCAACGCCGGAAGATCCGACATCGGCGTCCTTTCATACTCATACCCCACAAAGGAGACTGGAGGATAGGACCCATACGTTGAATAATAAGAACCCAATGCATTCTTGACCTGCTCCAGTATCCATATCGTCTTAGCTGTGGTCGCCTTGCGGTTGATAATCGACATGACCTTGAGCGACAACCCCAGCAAAATCAAAATAATTGCCACCACCACGAGCAGCTCGATCAGCGTAAAAGATCCACGCCGTTTCCGCCGGTTTTTCTCATATTGGATTACCCAAGCCATGAAGTACCCTTATCGAATGATATCAAATCACCACAATGTCCCCAACCCGATTCTCGCCCAACCGGACCACTGCAAACCCTTTACAGGCTTCCGATAATCGTCACAAGCGGCATGAACATCGCGATGACAATCGTACCAACAACCACAGCCAGGAAAATAATCATGATCGGCTCAATGATCGAAGTCATTGCCTCGACCGCCGTATCTACTTCATCATCATAGGTCTCTGCAATCTTCATCAGCATCTCAGGTAGCGCCCCGGTTTCCTCGCCAACCTGGATCATGCTCACGACCATGGAGGGAAATACACCGGATGCTTCCAACGGAGTAACAATTGTCTCACCTTCCTTGACGCTGTCATGCACCTGCGCCACAGCATCCGCAAGCACTGCGTTGTTTGTCACTTCCTTGACGATATTAAGCGCTTGCAGGATTGGCACACCGCCCGTCAACAAAGTGCCCAATGTCCGCGTGAAGTTCGCAATCGCACTTTTCCGCACAAGCTGTCCGAAAACAGGTGCCTTGAGCCTCAGGATGTCCATAATCCTCCGCCCTCGACTGGTCTTCATTAACAATTTCACCAATACCACGAAGACCGCAATTCCGCCCAGCAGGTACAGACCTCGCTCTGCCACGAGACTGCTCATCCCGATCACAAACTGCGTCAGGGGGGGCAACGCCTTACCCTGCAGCAAGTCCTCGAAAATCTCCTTGAATTTTGGGATCACGAAAACCATCAGGACCGTAAGGATGATAAGGGCCATAACCATGACCACGATGGGATACACCATCGCACCCTTGACCTTGTTCTTGATCTTCTGACTCTTCTCCATGAATTCCGCCAGACGGGTCAGAACCGTCTGCAAGGCGCCTGACGTCTCACCCGCCTTGACCATGTTGACATAGAAAGTGCTGAAAACCTTGGGATACTGCGCCATGGATTCGGACAACGTGCTTCCACTCTGTACGGCCTCGGCAATTCCGGTGATAGCCGTATACATCTGCGGATTCTTCTCCTGCCGTTGCAACACATGCAGCCCTCGCACAATCGCCAGACCCGCATCCTGCAAGGTTGCCAACTGCCGCGTGAATACCATTAGCTGCTTCGTCTTGACCCGGCCCTGGAACATCCCGGAAAGGAACGCCGGCACCCGAATCTCCATCCGGAGGCCTTTACCCTGCGCGGCCGGAGCCTTGACACGCGCCGCAACAGGCTTGCCAACTCCACCCCGTCCAGCCGAAACGTCGGTCATGCTCGTCGGGAAAACACCCTTCTCCCGCACCATGGCTACCGCTTTCGCTTCATTCTCGGCATCCACAACCCCTTCAACTTCACGCCCCTTGGCGTCCATGGCGACATATCGGAATTTTGGCATGGCAGCACTCCATTATGAACGACCTAACTGTAGTGATCCCTCTCCTGACTTGCAAGCCCAGCTTTGAACCCTTGCCGCACGCAGAACAGTACGTTCCCGGCATTGACCGGACCAGGAGTCTATTTTCCCGCCTCCACCGCCCCCCCCTTTGCCGCAACACGCTGTGAAATCCATTCGGACAGGAGTTTGCCGTTCTTCATCAGCTCTGAAGGAACCTCCACCTTGTCCCGTCCTGCAAGATAGGAAGCATACTTCAACTGCGCATCGCTCGGCCCGCCGTTGGGCGACCGGACAGGAGCTGCAGCATAACCCATCTTGTTATGAACAGCCTTGCAAAAGCGCTGCCAGGTTTCCTTCTTGTCCACCACCTGATCCAGAATCGCCTCCATGCGGCTGGTTAGATCATAATCAATCACCCACGTATGTCTTGCACGGAGGTAGTCAATCAGCGCCTCGCCGGAAGGCAGGGGAACCACCTTCCCTTTCTCCTCCTTGACATACCCGCGGTCGGTAATGTTCTTCGTAATACTTGCATACGTGGATGGCCGCCCGATCCCAAGCCGTTCCAACTCCTTGACCAATGAACCGAGGGTAAATCGCCCCGGCGGTTTTGTCTTCTTCTCCTCAACCGTCTCCTTCGTCTTCTGCAACTTCTCCCCGGTTTCAACAAGAGGCAGGACTTGATCCCGCTCCTCCTCGACCCCTTTATCCTTTTCGTCGTCCGACTTGCCAACCGCCTTTTCTTCGGCAACCTCGGAATACACCTTGAGAAAACCCTCGAACTTGAGAACCCGCCCACTCGCCTTGAATGGCTCTCCCGCCACATCAAAAAGCAGCTGGGTCGCATCATAGCGCGCGGCTGCCATCTGACTCGCGACAGCTCGCCGATAAATCATATCGTATAACCGGGCATGATCAGGCCCCAGCTGTTCCTTCTGCATCAATCCCTCGATTTCCTCCGGCGGGTGCAGGTGGGTCGGGCGAATCCCCTCGTGCGCCTCGGCCTGGGAGTTCTTTGACTTGAACAGGTTGGATTTGGCAGGGACATACTCCGGCCCGAAAACCCTCCCGGAATACTCACGGATTTTCTCGATAAACGCCTCTTCCATCCGCACAGAATCGGTACGATGATAGGTAGTTAAACCGTGATCAAACAGCGCCTGAGCCAGCTTCATGGTCTGTTCAGGCGTGAACCTCAATCGTGATGCAGCCGCAGCCTGGAGATCAACCGTGGTAAACGGCGGCTTGGGCATTTGGCGCGTCTCCTTGTACTGCACTTTCTCCGTCAAGGCATGGGTCTGCGCACGAATTCGCTCCACAACAGCCTGCACATCGGCCTGACGATCAAATTTTCCCCGGCAATGAATGGCCGAAAAGGAAGCGGCCCCCTTGCATAGCTGGATGGCCAGAACCCAATAGGGTGCCGGTTTAAAAGCCCGGATTTCCCTCTCGCGGTCCACGACAAGCCGCACTGCCGGTGACTGCACCCGCCCCACACTGCAGACCTGGCGCAAACTGCGGCTGGCCATGGGGGAAAGAATATACCCCACAAGCCGATCACCGACCCGGCGCCCCAGAAAAGCATGGTATAAACCTTCATTGGTTTGTTCAA
Source organism: uncultured bacterium (assembly GCA_903908715.1). Taxonomy (GTDB): domain Bacteria; phylum Verrucomicrobiota; class Kiritimatiellia; order CAIKKV01; family CAITUY01; genus CAIVSY01. The sequence continues at coordinate 11,440 of CAIVSY010000061.1, read as the reverse complement.
AGGGAACCGCCCTGGCTAATGCCTCCTTTAACCCCTTTTCGGTAACCTCGTATATTTCCATGCGGAGACATTCCTTGGCCACTCCTCGGATCTCTTCGAAAATGTGACGACAAATGGCGTACCCTTCGCGGTCCGGGTCACCCGCCAGCATAACCGTTTCCCCGCAGGCTGCATTTCGAAGCTGATCCGGAAGCTGAACCTTTTTCTCATGGTAGACAAAAGCCGGATCATAAGTCTTGAGGTCGACTCCAAATTCCGATGTCGGCAGATCCTTGAAATGTCCAACAGTCGACATCGTCCGAACCTTGAGAAGGGCCCCGATCTTCTTGGCCTTGGTTGGCGATTCAACAATGATGAGCATGAACGACGTCCGTTGCGTTACGTGAATCCACCACACGATACCGGACCGGCATTCAACGGGTCAAGAATCGTCGCTTACCAGTTGACAACATTCTCCCAAGGCCCCAATCTGCTCCGCAAGTTGCCGCCACAATGGGATTTACTCGCACTCCTGAGGACATGAACCGCTTGGACATAGGCCCTTTCGTCACAGCCATGCGCACCCTCACACTCCTTCCGTTCCCCGGCAAGGATGCCAGCAATTTCGCGGATGCCATACCGTGTTTCCCGGCTGTCGGCGCACTGATTGGACTGATGGCCGCAGGCATATTGCACATTCTGGTGCCCCTCGATTGGCCCATGGGGGCCGGCGTCCTGGCCGCAACCCTCACCATTCTGATCACACGAGGGCTCCACATTGACGGGCTCGCTGACATGGCGGACGCACTAGGCGCCCGCGGCCCGCTGGAACGGAAACTGGCCGTCATGAAGGATCCGCACACCGGCGCCTTCGGAGTGTTGGCTATTGTGGCGGATTTTGTCCTGAAGACAGTGGCCTTGGGTCGTATCGCATCCTCCGGCCAATGGATGCTTGTAATCGTCCCCTTCCTTGCCGCGCGTGCGGCGCAGGCAGTGGTCGCAACCACTCTCCCGTACGCGCGTCCCGAAGGCGGAACAGCAGGAGTCTTTGTACAACAGTCGCGCCCCGCACACCTGATTCTTGCACTCATCGTGGCCATGGCTTGCTCGGCCGTCGCCGGATGGCCCGGCCTGCTACTGCTGGCCACAGGACTGGCCCTGGCTGTCCTGATCCGGTTCTGGCTAAAGCACACCTTTGGGGGCGTCACCGGCGATCTGATCGGCGCAACCAATGAAATCGTCGAAACGAGCCTGCTGGTTTTCCTGGCCTGCACTTTGCAACCTGTCTGATATGCCCCTCCCAGCAAATTTTGACTCCCAGACGCCGCTCCATGGCGGCGATCCCTTGGCGATCGCTCAACAACTCGGCATCGAAGCGCCCCCTCTGCGCCTTGATTTCAGCGTGAACGTCAACCCTCTAGGACCGCCCCCCCAGGTGATCTTCCCCCCTGCGAACCTGTTGCAATATCTGCAAAAGTACCCGGATGCGTTCGCTTCTCGCGCTGTACAGGTTCTCGCCGCGGAGCACAGCCTGCCGCCCGACCACGTTCTCGCAGGCAACGGATCGACGGAGATTTTCTTCTGGCTGGCACAAACACTGGCCATACAAGCTGGATGGATCGCACCCACCTATTCGGGCTACTCGGAAGCCTGCCGTGCCGCGGGGATCCCCGCATCCCCCCTCACCTTCCGCTCACCCGGCAGACCGTATGAGGGTGCCCTTTCGGACCTCCACCCCCTGCCGGGTAGCCTCATCTTCCTGGGGAACCCCGATAATCCGACCGGACAAGTCTTGTCCCCCGATCGGATCCGGGCTATGGCCTTATCCTATCCTGCCGCCTGGTTCGCGGTGGATGAATCTTTCATGGATTTCGTGCCCGACGCCTCGGCACGAACGCTGATGCGACCCGACCTGCCAGCCAACCTTATCGTGGTGAAGTCGTTAACGAAATTCTTTGCCATACCGGGCTTGCGACTGGGCATGGCGTGTGCACACCCCGGTACCTGCGCAAAAATCCGCACGGCCATCCTGCCGTGGAGCGTCAATGCCCTGGCGCAGGCTGCAGCCCAGATCCTGTATAAGGATCCGGACTATCTTGAGCGTTCCCGCACGCGTACCGCCATCCTGCGAAAGCAACTGGAAACCGGACTACAGGATCTTGGCTGGCAAGTCTATCCATCTCACGCCAATTTCCTGCTGGCTTGCCCACCTGCTCCGTGGACCGCATCCGGCATTCAGGCTGCTCTTCTCCAGCAAGGCATTCTCATCCGTTCGTGCCGCGATTTCGAAGGCCTAGGGGAATCCTTCGTCCGCCTTGCCGTCCGCCCCGAAAACGAAACCCTGGACTTGATTCAAACGCTGGGGCAACTAGGTCCCCCTTCATCCGCTCTTCGGCCTTCCAGCGCCCCTGCTCCTGCAACCAAGCCAGACATAACCCCCGCGATCATGGTGGTCGGGACCGCATCCCATGCCGGAAAATCCATTTTCGCTGCAGCCCTTTGCCGCCACTTCCGGCGTCACGGCTGTGATGTCGCTCCCTTCAAGGCGCAGAACATGGCCCTGAATTCCTTCGTAACCGCAGGCGGTGGCGAAATCGGACGTGCGCAGGCGATGCAAGCCCAGGCAGCTGGCATTCTGCCGACCACGGACATGAACCCGATCCTGTTGAAGCCAACCGACTCAAGCCGATCCCAGGTCGTCGTCAACGGGCACCCGGTCGGGACCCTGAACGCCCAGTCCTACTACAGCCTGAAGAAAACCATGCGGGAGGCCGCCTGTTCCGCCTATGATCGCCTCGCCAAGGCTCATGCACTGATCATTCTGGAGGGCGCTGGCAGCCCGGCGGAAATCAACCTCATGCAGGAGGACTTCGTCAACATGGCCATGGCGGAACATGCGCAGGCCCGGGTCATTCTTGTGGCGGATATCGACCGCGGCGGTGTCTTCGCCGCAATCTATGGCACGATCAGCCTGCTTCCTCAGCGTTTCAGGCGCCTTATCTCAGGCATTGTGATCAACAAGTTCAGGGGCGACAAATCCCTCCTGGATCCCGGTATCCGTCAAATCGAACAACTGACCGGTGTACCCGTCCTCGGAGTTCTTCCATTTGACGAATCGCTCCATATCGAGGAAGAGGATTCCCTTGGCATCCCCTCCTGTCCCAGCCGAAAGAAGGCGGTGCTGGATATCGCTGTGATCCAGCTGGAACATATCAGCAACTTCACCGATTTCCTGCCACTGGAACAAAACCCTTCCGTTGCGCTGCGGTATGTCGATGCGCCCGCCACACTGGGAAATCCGGATCTTATCCTCCTGCCTGGCACCAGGAATACACGCGGCGACCTGATGAGCCTGAAGAAAACCGGAATGTCGGATGCCATCCGGGCAGCAGCCAGCCGACAAATCCCCATTTTCGGAATCTGCGGCGGATACCAGATGCTTGGTATTCAGGTCTCGGATCCAGAGGGTACGGAAGGATCTCCAGGCGAAACCCATGCGCTCGGACTCCTCGATGTGTACACCGTTCTCACGCCTGTCAAGGAACTTGCCCAGGTGAGAGGAAGCACTCTCCACCCGTTGCCGTTCGCAAAACCCGGCACTCGGATTTCCGGCTACGAAATCCATGCGGGCCGAACAACTCCCGCGCAAACCCCCGCCATCGCCATCACCTTCCGCCGGGATACACCCGTCCTGGAAATGGATGGCGCCATTTCCCCCAACGGGTTGGTTTTCGGCTCCTATGTGCATGGAATCTTCGACGAAGAGCCTTTTCGGAACCAATTCATCCAGTGGCTGTTAGGCCGGCGGGGTCTCTCGGAGCAACCCCCTTCATCGCCAGCGGAGCGGGATCCTTTTGACGCCCTCACGGATCTCGTCGAACAACACATCGACATGCGGCAAATGGATGAATGGTCACTCCGGGAGGGTTGCTCATGACCCCTTTGTCTCTTGCCGCCGCCTATGCAATCGATATCGTCGTGGGGGATCCGCCAAGCCTGCCACACCCTGTCCGCGGGATCGGATGGCTCATCCAGACTTTTGAAAACTGGACGCGGCACCTTCTGCCCAGCCACGAAAGGGTTGCCGGAACACTGACGGTCCTTGGCACCCTTGCCGTTACGGCGCTGGTGGTGGGTGGCACGTGCGCCCTGGCCGACCGGCTGGCCCCCCGTGCCGGAATCGCCCTGTCTATACTCTGGATGGCATCGGGATTCGCCACGCGAAGTCTTTCCGATCATGCACGCCGCGTCGCACAAGATCTGGCGCGCGGTGACCTACCGGCTGCGAGGAAGAGCGTCGGGTGCATTGTGGGGAGGGATACAGGGGATCTCGACACCGGCGACATCAGTCGGGCTGCCATTGAATCGGTTGCGGAAAGCACCGTCGACGGCATTCTTTCGCCGCTGTTCTTTGCCCTGGTGGGAGGACCGGTAGGACTTTGGGTCTTCAAGGCGACCAGCACGTGTGATTCAATGATCGGACACAAGGACGCACGATACCTGCGGTTCGGAACGTTCGGGGCCCGCCTTGATGATGTCCTGAACTACATTCCCGCCCGCTTGTCCTGCCTGCTGTTCCCCGTTGCCGCCTGGATTGCAGGCGCCGATGCGCGCAATGCATGGCGTGTGGCCTTACGTGACCACGGGAAACACGCCAGCCCGAACGCGGGAATTCCGGAGGCGGCCATGGCAGGATCCCTCAATATCCGCCTGGGTGGGCCGGCTACATACGATGGAACCCGATCCGACAACCCCGTTTTCGGAGCGGAATTCCGCGGTCCAACCCCCTCGGATGTAACCCGCGCCATCCACCTGTTGTGGATTGTTTCCTTGCTGGCCCTGCTGGCCAGTGTGGCAATCCTCCACACCTTGCGCTTTATCTGATTGTCTCACGACGGACGATCTTGATATGGTATGGATTCATGAAACCGCCGAGCCAATCCGATATTTGGTATGCCATACACAATACCCGTGTTGTGCTGGCGCCCTCCCGGCGCCTGGAAACATTCGGCGTCACGGATATTCATTACCACATGGTCAGCGAGTTGATGGACGCCGTGAACAAGGTAAGAATCCGCACGGGCCGCATCCAGGCACACAAACCCCAGATCATCACGCCCACGATGGGCAACGAAAGTCTGGATGGATTCGGCGAGGAGGCCATGCGCTATATGGAATGGCTCCGTGAACATATGCAGGACCTGCGCATCCTCCAATACGGGTTTGTCATCCGCAAGCAGGAAATCAGCGAGGAAATCGTCACCGACAATCTCGATAGCGTGGCAGAGCGGGTCCAGGATGCGGTGTGCCGCAAGGAAGACCCCATGGCAGCCGTCGTCGTGGGCGTGGACAGCCCCTGGGAAGTGTGCCTGCTCAAGATGATGGTTGAGGTAACCTCGCACTCTTTCCCGGGCAACGTCCGCGAGATGGAACGGCATCAGATGTTTTCTCAGACATCCAATAATAGCAGCGGATCCCAAACCCGGGATATTGAAGCGGCCTTTGAGGCCGCCAGAAAGGATCCCGCCCTGGTAAACGCCCTGGGAAAGCGTCTTGAGAAGGAAGGGCTTTTTGCCGAATACGAAGACCGCTTCTTCGCCCTCGTGAAGTCCCACCGCCATTGAAACGCGCGGAGGGGAACGGTATGCTGCAAAGGAAACATCCATGGGAATGACAATCACAGAGAAAATTCTGGCGAAAGCTGCAGGCAAGGCTTGCCTTGGTCCGGGTGACAACGTCTGGGTCAAGGTGGACATCCTGCTCACCCACGATGTGTGCGGTCCGGGCACGATTGGCGTCTTCCACCGTGAATTCGGCGCCAATGCCCGTGTCTGGAATCCTTCCGGTGTGGTAATCATACCGGATCACTACATCTTCACAGCCGACCAAAAGGCCCACCGGAACGTAGACACCCTGCGCTCATTCGTAAAACAACAGGGGCTTCCTTACTTCTATGACCCCGGCACACGGACCTACAAGGGCGTCTGTCACGTGGCCCTCCCCGAGGAAGGCCATGTCCGCCCCGGGGAGGTCATCTTCGGAACCGACTCGCACACCTGTACCCATGGCGCACTGGGCGCCTTTGCCACCGGCATCGGGAACACCGATGCAGGATTCATCCTGGGCACGGGAAAACTTTTGATCAAGGTGCCCAAAACCCTCCGTTTCCGCATCGAAGGCACGATCCCTGAATACCTCATGGCCAAGGATATCATCCTGCGAATCATCGGCGATATCGGGTTCGACGGAGCCAGCTATTGCGCCATGGAGTTCACCGGCGAGGCCATCCGACGCCTCTCGATTGAAGAGCGGATGACCATCTGCAACATGGCCATCGAGGCCGGCGGCAAGAACGGCATCATCGAGCCGGACGACAAGACGTTTGCCTATGTCCAGCAACGTTCCCGCAAACCGTTTGAGGCGATCTACGGGGATGGCAATTCCCGTGTCGAGTCGGAGCGCGTCTATGATGCCGCAACCCTTGAACCCTGCGTCGCCGAGCCGCACGTACCGAGTAACTATGCCACGGCACGCTCCAGGCGTGAAGTTAAGCTGGACCGAGCCTACATCGGCTCCTGTACCGGAGGGAAACTGACGGACTTCCTGGCGGCTGCACGCATCCTCAGGGGACGCAAGGTCACAATCCCCACCTTCCTGGTACCCGCCACAACGGAAGTCGCTGAAGGTCTGATCCGCGAGGAAATCCACGGGAAGTCGCTTGTGCAGATCTTTGCCGACGCTGGATGCGAGGATATTGCGCCGCCATCCTGCGCTGCATGCCTCGGCGGGCCGGAGGACACCTACGGCCGCACCCGCTCCAATGAGGCCGTAATCAGCACCACAAACCGGAACTTCCCGGGCCGTATGGGATCCAAGCAGTCCAGAATCTATCTGGCATCCCCGTTAACCGTCGCCGCTTCAGCCGTCGCCGGTCATATAGAAGACCCACGTGATTACCTTTAAATGAGGCACCCGATGAAGACGATTCGAGGTAAAGTCTATGTTGTCCGGGATGATATTGACACCGATCAGATCATACCTGCCCAGTACCTGAACCTGGTCCCTACAATCCCAGAGGAGTATGCCAAGCTCGGTTCCTATGCGCTCTGCGGATTGCCGGACGAATATCCGGCCTTTGTCGCCCAGGGTCAGGCGAAGGGCCTCTACCCGATCATTATCGCCGGCCGGAACTTCGGCTGCGGATCCTCCCGTGAGCACGCCCCGATCGCATTGGGCGCCGCGGGCGTCAAGGCCGTCATCGCCGAATCCTATGCACGGATTTTCTTCCGAAACGCGGTCGCAACCGGGGAACTGTACCCGTTTGAGACTCCCAACCGCTTGTGCGACAACCTGAAAACCGGCGATGAGGTTGAAATCGACATCTCTGCATCGAACTTCAAGGTGATCGGCACCGGAGCCGTCTACCCCTTGCAGGAACTGGGTGCTGTAGCCCCCGTGGTTGAGGCAGGCGGCATCTTCGCGTATGCCAGGAAGTCCGGGATCATAGGATAACGCATGGAGCCGAATGTCATAGCACTGGCGAATCAAAAAGGCGGAGTCGGAAAGACCACCACCGCAGTCAATCTGGCCGCATCGCTTGCGGAACGGAAACAGCGCGTCCTGCTGATCGACCTCGACCCTCAGGCGAACGCCACCAGTGGCCTCGGCGTTGCCGCCGTTCCGGGCGCCAGCGTCTACGATGTCCTTCTCGGTAATGCACGCCTGGTCGAAAAGGTGCAAGCGACCTCCATGGAAAGACTCTTCATCATCCCCTCCGAGGTTGATCTCGCCGGAGCCGAAGTTGATGTAGCCCGCCAGGACCGCTATCTGCACCGTTTCAAGGATGCCCTGGATCCGCTCCGGGCCATATCCCATTATGATTACATCCTGGTGGACTGTCCCCCATCCCTCGGGATCCTGACCATGAACGCGCTCGCCGCCGTCGATGGCGTCATGATCCCGCTCCAGTGCGAATACTACGCCCTGGAAGGATTAAGCGTCATCACCCAGCTTGTGAACCGGCTCCGCGATTCAGGCGCCAATCCTGCGCTGGAAATCGACGGTATTGTGATGACTATGTTCGATGGACGCACAAATCTTTCCCAGCAGGTCATGGATGAAGTCAAGACGCACTTCGCCGACAAGGTCTACGAGACCATAATCCCGAGGAATATCCGTATCAGCGAGGCGCCCAGTCACGGGCTACCGGTGGTGCGATATGACGGGAAATCCGCGGGTGCGGAAGCCTACCGGCATCTCGCGGCTGAGTTTGTCAAACGAAGCAAAGCCCGCGCCGCAGCTCGCACCGCCGCAGCTTCGGACTCCGCCGCAGCTCCTGCCAATCCTCAGCCTGCCCCGTAGCGCCCGCCTGATGGAACGACCGGCTATGGAGCTTTTGCGCCCGCGGCCAACCGGGCTTCGGTTTTCTGCTTCAAACGCTTTAACTGCCCGGCCAAACTGATTTTCTTGACCGCCGACATGCGATCCACAAGAAGGACTCCACCCAGATGGTCCAGTTCGTGCTGAATCGCTCGGGCGACCAGACCACGGCAATGCAGAGTGCACAGTTGCCCCTTCCAGTCTACGAACTCAACATCGATTTCCGCTGCTCGCTGAACCGCCGAATGAATTCCCGGAAAACTCAGACATCCCTCGTCACGACGCACCAGGTCCTGGCTTTTCGACAGGATACAGGGATTGAAAAGAACCAGCGGCATGGGAAGGTCGGGATGCAAACGGGTCTTCCCATCTTCCGCCACATCCAGTTCAGGCGGAATATCGATAACACACATAGCGCTGGTTCGCCCTACCTGTTGTGCTGCAAGACCGAGCCCCTCGGCGGCATACATCGTCTCGAGCATCCCGTCCGCAACCCTCTTGAGATCTGCGGTCACGGAATCAATCGGAGTCGATTTCGCGCGCAGGACCGGGTCACCAAACGTTACAATCTCAAACCGCATAACCGTTTTCTTTCAACCAGCCCGGCAGGTGCAGTTTGGTCTGCTCCAGCAGTTCCTCATCGGTAATGGCCGTTGTCCGTCCCGCATCATACTGCGTCATCATCCATTCGTAGATCTTCTGGACTCCCGCGTCACTCTTGGATACCGGGGCCTTGGCCTGCTTGAAATACTTCTTGATCCAGAGGGCAACTCCCGCCTGACCACTCTTGTCGGTCACGGCAAGATCGACCGGACGATTGAGGAGTTTCTCCGTGTTGAACACGTTATAGATCTCCTCGTTCTTCAGCAGCCCGTCCGCGTGGATACCCGCCCGCGTCACGTTGAAACTGCGTCCGATCAAAGGCTGGTTGGCTGGGATCTGCACCTTGAGCTCACGCTCAAAATACTCCGCTATCTCCGTGACGACCGTGGTATCCACGTTGCAGTCATTTCCGCGCAGCTGCAAATAGTTGATCACAAGGCCTTCCAAGGGCGGGTTCCCGGTCCTCTCCCCGATCCCAAGAAGCGTCCCATTCGCCGCGGAACAGCCATACAACCAGGCGGTCACCGCATTCGCCGTCACCAGATAAAGATCATTGTGGCCATGCCACTCCAGCCATTCGCTCGGCACGCCCGCATAATATTGCAATCCGTAGATCAGCCCCGGAACCGACCGCGGCATCGCCACGCCCGGATACGGGACCCCAAGCCCCATCGTATCGCAAATACGGATCTTGACCACCGACTTGCTCTCCTTGGCTAGCTTCATCAGTTCGGAGGCAAACGGGACCACGAAACCATAATAGTCGGCGCGCGTGGCATCCTCGAAATGGCAACGGGGCGTAATGCCTACATCAATCGCCTCCTGAACCACACGCAGGTATTCACGCAACGCCTGGCGCCGCGTCATCTTGAGCTTGAGATAAATGTGATAATCCGAACAGGAAGTCAGGATTCCCGTCTCCTTCAACCCCATCTTCTTTGCCAGTTCAAGATCCTTCCGCCTTGCACGAACCCACCCCGTCACCTCAGGATACCGATATCCGAGCGACTGGATCTCCTCGACCGCCTGCTGATCCTTCTTGGTGTAAAGGAAAAACTCACATTGACGGATCAGACCGCTCCGCCCGCCCAGCCTGTGCATCATTTTGTAGATGTCGACCACCTGTTTGACAGTGTACGGCGGCATAGCCTGCTGGCCATCGCGAAAGGTCGTATCCGTAACCCAGATCTCCCTCGGCATCTTCATCGGAACCAGCCGGTGATTGAAACCGATGCGGGGCACCTCGTCGTAGGGGAAGGTGTTGCGAAACAGTTGTGGCTCCCGTGGATTGTTGAGGTTCACGGTGTACGAATCAGAATCGAAGGTGTTGTACCCCGGATTAAACTGTAACTCAAACATAGCCATTCCTCTTCTAAAGTACTGTTACGCAAACACAAGCTCGTCGGAAGCTGACTCTGGAAAGTACCCGACAGGCCGTCGGATGACAAGCACCAAAATCTCAGCCTCAACGATCGAACATGACGTGCGCCAGACGATCAGAAATGGTCTCGTCCGGAGTCGGCCCAGGTCGCAGGATCATCCGCCAATACCTGCCCCCATGCCGACAAAGCCGCCTGCAATGCCATTGCCCGATGGGAAATCCGGTTCTTGACCCCTATGTCGAGCTCGGCAAATGTCTGATCATGACCATCCGGAACAAAAAGCGGATCATAACCGAATCCATGCGCACCACGAGGCGCCGTCAGCAAGCGTCCGGGACAAGCACCTGACACCGTCCGGGACGCCCCCGCAGGGTCTGACAGGGCAATTACACACCGGAATTGCGCCTTGCGATCCTCAACCCCATTCATGCGCGAAAGCAACTTCACATTATTCGCAGAGTCATTGCAGGGTAACCCAGCGTATCGTGCCGACCAGACCCCCGGTTCCCCCCCCAGATGCTCCACTTCCAGGCCGGAATCATCCGCCAATGCCCACCCCCCCGTAAATCGGGCTAACACACTCGCCTTCAAAATCGCGTTAGATTCGAAAGTCAACCCATTCTCTTCCACAACTGGAGCATTCTCGAACTCATGCAAACCGCACAATTGAACATGGGGTACCGCAAATATAGCGGAAATCTCGGCAAACTTGTGTCGGTTACCCGTGGCTACAAGGATCTTCATATGCATGCCATCCGGGGGAGTACTTTTCCTTCTTGCACGCGGTTGCTCACGGCGCAATTCCTGGAAAATGGTGCTCGGGGGGGGACTTGAACCCCCACGATCTTGCGATCATCAGCCCCTCAAACTGATGTGTCTGCCGTTCCACCACCCGAGCGAAAAACGCGCACAATCTACTCGCTATCGAAATCGCACGCAAGCATTTGTTGTCCTTCTGTCGTGGTGCATGCAAAGCTTCCTATTTTGTGCGTTGAAGCTTCCACGACGTGCGTTGAAGCTTCCGGCAGGTTAGACGCTCCAGTCTGGTCCAGTTCCCTCATATCGCAGCAAGAGGATGGGTTTGCCATTGGTTTTGG
>CAIVSY010000060.1 GCA_903908715.1 uncultured bacterium | reverse complement strand
GTCCGGGGCCTGCACTACCAGCTCCACGACGGGCAGGACAAGCTGGTCTGGGTGGTGCGCGGCGAGATCTTTGATGTGGCTGTGGATGTGCGGCGCGGTTCCCCCACGTTCGGCCGGTATGTGTCGGCCTATCTGTCGGAGCATAATCACTACCAGATGTTCATTCCCGCCGGGTTCGCCCACGGCTTCTGCGTGTTAAGCGACACGGTGGATTTCATGTACAAGTGCAGCCGCTACTACTCGCCCGCGGATGAGCGGGGGATCTTCTGGAATGATCCGGAACTGAACATTCCCTGGCCGGTTGCGGACCCCGTTGTTTCCGGACGGGACCAGAAGCTGAAGCCCCTGTCCGCGATGCCTGCGGATTCCCTGCCGGTCCACGCCGGCTGACCGCCGCATCCGCGGCAACAGGAACGATCAGCGCACCATTCCCAGCCTGGCTTCCACGTCCTTGACGCTGCCCAGCTTGAGAAGGTCTTCCGCGAGTGTGCGGGAGCCGTCCTGGGTAAGGGCCGCGATGATGGCCTGGATGCGGGGGATCCGGTTGGCTTCCATGCTCAGCTTGCGGATCCCGATGCCCACCAGGAAGGGTACCAGCCGCTCGTCGCCCGCCATGTCGCCGCACACGGAGATCGGTTTCCCGGCCGTGAGCGCAGCCTTTGCGACGCGGTGGATGGAACGCAGGACGGCCGGATGGTGGGGCACATAGTAATCGGCGATCATCTGGTTGGTCCGGTCCACCGCCAGGGTATACTGGATCAGGTCGTTGGTTCCGATGCAGAGGAAATCCGCTTCCCGCGCGATATCGGGAGCCAGTTCCACGGCGGACGGGATTTCCACCATGGCGCCCAGGCGCGGGGAGGCGTTGTGCGGCACCATCTCGTTGCGCAGGGCCAGTTCGCAGGATTCGACCACCTCGCGGGCTTGCCGGAAATCATCCAGCGAGGAGATCAGCGGAAACATGATGTTCAGCTGCCGGTTGGCGCCGGCCCGCAGCATGGCGCGCAGCTGCTGGCAGAAGATATCCTTGTTCCGCAGGGTGAAACGGATCGCCCGCAAGCCGAGGAACGGATTGGATTCGCCGGCGGACGGGTAATACGCGAGGATCTTGTCGCCCCCGAGGTCCAGTGTCCGGAGAATCACCTCGCGGTCCGGCATTGAGTCGAGCAGCCGCGAATAGATCCGGTATTGTTCCTCTTCCGAAGGGACATAGTTCCGTACGATGAAGGGGAACTCGCTGCGATAGAGGCCGATCCCTTCGGCCTTGAAGCGCTGGGCCGTGGAGACCTCGCTGAGGAGGTTGATGTTGGCCAGGAGCTGGATGCGCTCCCCGTCGCGGGTGGTCGTCTGGGGCAGCACGTGGATCGCTGTTTCCAGGGTCTTCCGGTCGTTCTCAATCAGGATGCGATACCGCTCGATCACATCGGGGGCGGGATCGACCAGCACGCTGCCCTGGCGGGCGTCAAGGATGAGGAGGATCTCCTTCTTCTCGGCCGTTTGAAGGACGAGGGGTTCGTTGACGACCACCAGGGGAATGCGGAGGGAGCGGGCCAAAACGGAAATGTGGGCCGTGACCCCGCCGCCGCCCAGCACAAGACCCTCGGCCTTCTGGGCGGACAGCTTGAGCAGGTCGGAGGGCCGCATGTCACCGGCAACCACAATGCGCCCGGAGTAATCCACGGAATCGTCCGGCGTTGCCAGAAGGTTGGAGAGCAGCCGCAGGCCAAGGTCCTGGATGTCGGTGATCTTTTCCCGCATGGCGGGGTGCGAACTCTTGGAGAACAGGGTGATGTACTTCGTCACAACCTCGCGGACAGCCTGGTCCGGGGATTGACCCTTGCGGATTCGCTCCAGCATCTCGCCTGAGAATCCCGAGTCCTTGAGGATGAGGACATGGGCATCGAAGATGAGCGTGGCGACGTCGGACATGCGTTCGCCGATCTGCCGCTGGATATCCGCCAGCTGGTCCTCGGTTTTCCGCATGGCGCGGAGGAAATCCTCTTCCGACAAGGCCACGGCGGGGGTGAAAGGCATATTCAGCCAGTCGCGGCTGGAAGCGGTGATGTCGAGGGCCTTGCCCATGGCAACGCCCTCGGACGCGGCGATCCCGCGCACGAACCGGCGGCATCCCTTGTCGTGGGGTTCCGGTTCCGCGTTGGTCTTGGGCGGTGCGGCTGTCCCCGGTTTCTCGATCCCCATGAGCAGGCGGGCGCCCTCGATGGCGCTGGCCAACTGCGCGGCGATGGCCCGGAGGGCCTTTACATCGTTGTCGTCAAAATAATCGGGCTGGGGGTCCTGCACCGCCAGCACGCCCACGCGACGGTTACCCAGGATGATGGGAACCGCCAGGAACGCCTGGTAGTGTTCCTCGCCCATCCCTTGCACGGGTTTGAACTGCGGGTTCTCGTAGGCCCGCGCCTCGCGGACCGGCCGGAGGGTCTTGAGGGTGTGCCCGACCAGGCCTTCTCCCAGCTTGATGCGGAAGCGCCCCACGAAATCGGGATTCAAGCCCTGGTTGGCGGTCAGGACCAGTTCCTGGGTTGCCTCATCGTACATGAACACCGAGCAGACTGCGGCCTTCATGTGGTAGGCCACAAGACTGATGACTTTCTGCAGGAAGCCCTCGATGCCGGCTTTGCTTTCGAACAGCGTAACCAGCTCTCCGACGTTGCAGACTAATTCTACGGTGTCTTTGTGCATATTTACTGTGTTAATATTTCCCCGATGCGAGTGGCGTTGTCAATCCTCGAATGACGAGCCTGCTATTGACAGGGACGGGCAATTCGCTATGGTATGGGCCGCCGATTTCCAAGCCAACATAGCTCAGCTGGTAGAGCAGCGCATTCGTAATGCGCAGGTC
>CAIVSY010000059.1 GCA_903908715.1 uncultured bacterium | reverse complement strand
GGAATAAAGAATCAATATCTCTGATTTTGTAATAATTGCTGGAAATAAATTTGCTTTTTAGTTTTTTAAAAGCATATTTCTAGTCCGTTTCCAATGCCGACTTAGCTCAGTTGGTAGAGCAGTTGACTTGTAATCAGCAGGTCGTCGGTTCGAATCCGACAGCTGGCTCCATGTCAGGCCCGGATCCGGTGCAGTTCGGCTCTCGGACATTAACGGATCGCTGGGAGCAGGGCAACATCATCCGGACCTTAGTCTGGCCGGATAGGACCAAGCCATCGGATATCCTCAACGAGCTTTTTGTCAAGAATCTCCATCGCCGAATGTTTGGCGCTTTCTGGAAATCGGCTGGCCAATATTGGCATAGCGACAAGAACATTGGCGGGCCATGGCATCAGGTTCCAGCCAGTATCCGTCCCCGATCAGAGGACATGGCGAGCGACCATATATAACAACAGAAGTCAACGCCTTCCGGTAGCGGAATCGATACGCGACTTCGATGGAACTGCGTAGCAGTTCCGCTGCAAGCATACAGTGACTTCTGACGCCCCCCAGTATAATAACTGTTTCTGCTGGTGCTGGGGGCTTCGGGCAATTCGTAGTAACGATCAAGATTCCCTGCCAAGCACGGACACTATTTGTCCCACCCCCTGTGCGAAGATGCTGGCATGAAAACAAAAACCTCATCCAGTGCCCGAAACGACTACGTCCATATCGCCGTCATCCTTGACCGGACCGGATCCATGGAATCCATCCGTGACGATATCATTGGCGGATTCAACGCCTTCCTCAAAAAACAGCAGGCGGAGCCCGGCAAGGCCACCATGACGCTGGCGCAGTTCGACACCCAGGATCCCTATGAGGTCCTCTGTACGTTCAAGCCGCTGGGGGAGGTGCCGGAACTGACGTTGGAGACCTATGTTCCGCGGGCTGGCACGCCATTACTGGATGCGATGGGGCGCGGGATCAATGACCTGGACGAGAGTCTGGCCAAACTGCCGACAAAGGCGCGCCCCGACCGCATTGTCATGGTCATCATTACTGACGGGCAGGAGAATTCCAGCCGTGAATTCGACAAGGCACAGGTTGAGAAGATGATTAAGGCAAAGCAGGAAAAGTCCGGTTGGCAATTCGTCTTTCTCAGCGCCGATCTGGCCGCCATTGATGATGCGGTCAGGACTGGTATCCGGTTCTGTTCCTTGATGGTTTTCGACAAGGATGCCGATGGGACGGCGATGGCGCTGTCCAGCGCGTCAGAACGGGTTGCGGACTTTCGGTCCGGACAGTCCGATACAGTGGCATTCACCAAGGAAGACCGCGCCCGGCAGAAAAGCGAGAGTAAGAGGGTGTAAATCGAACACGGATATACAGGATTATTCTGTGCTCCTGCCAACCTATCTCTTGGAAACTTGAATAAGGTCGGATTCAGCCTTCGCTCCCGACCTCCGACCCATGTGCCGTTGAACCGTGACTTGCCCGTTGTAGCCTTGGCCGGAAAGGTTCAGTTCGAAGCACCCTCACCCCGACCCTCTCCCATCAAGGGAGAGGGAGGTATGGAACTGGTTGTCTCCCATCAAGGGAGAGGAACTGGTTGCCTTCCATCAAGGGAGAGGGAGGTGTGGATCTTATCGTCTCCCGCGAAGGGAGGGGGAATTCTGAATCGTTGCGACGCCGCAGCGGTATCACCTTCTGGTGACGACATAAGGGGAGTCGTTGGCACTTCCTCTCCCCTTGTGGGAGAGGATCGAGGAGAGGGGAATTGCAACCGGTAACTGAATCGCTCCGGCGAAGGAGGAACCTTGGGGCCTTACTTGGAATCAGGGTTTTCCTGATGACGGATGCAAACAGTAAATAGATTTTCATCTGAACTCAGTTGTCTTCCTGTCATCCTCGCGTCCGATCACCTCTGATCCCTCTCTTCTTATGACACAATAACTGTTTGCTCCGTGGCAGGGATGGTGCTTTACTACCCGCAGACATCAGGAATGGTTCTGCCAGAAAGGCAGGACCTGCCAACCGGGGACGGGATCCCACGGTGGCTTCCCTGAGGCAGGCGCCTCAGGGGATGTGCGCCCCGCCAGGCGGGACGAAGCAAAAATCCCGGGCATGAAAACGGCCGTCCTGATGAGGATCGGCCGTTTTTGTTTGCCGGATTCCTGGTGCGCGAGACCGATGAAAGGACTACGCATCATGAACAACGCCACACTGGCTGTCCGGGTCCGCCCGGACCATCCGAACCACCACCTTCCGCCTTCGCCCGCTGCGTGCGGGGCTACGGTGGGACGAGAGGGTGATGGAGAATTCTCCATTCGCATTCTCTCTGGCCATCCCAATCATCACCTTTGGAACAACAACGGGACCTGGTGGTGTCACTACACCATCCACCGGCCGGACTTCACGAAGCAACGGGTCCGTATCTCGCTGGACACCTGTGATCCACGAGAAGCAAGGGCAAAACGCGATGCCATTCTGGCCGCCAGAACTGTGTCACGCGCATAAAAACAGCAGATCGGAAATGCCGCTAGACCGATTCAGACTGGACCCGAATCACCCCCTCAAGAGGGGTTTCCTGGTGTGCCCAGTGAAAATGGTACGGATTTCAGACGTTGTCGCGCCGACGCCAGCAGATAAGTCTTTCATCAATCCCGTGACAGAACAGAGCGAAAAAAAGGGCGCAAAGATGGATGGACACATCGGCGCGGCGGTGCTAAACAGGTCTCTGGGGCAGGGTGATTCGGGGCTGGGATAAAGTGGAAGGAGGTTCTCATGAACACGGCTTTGAATGCGTGCCGGTTCCGTATGATCGAACCCGCCTACCCTGCGTTCAATATCTATTCCCGGATCGCACGCAAGACGACCGCGCTGGGGCCGCTCACCGTTGCCACCGTTGTCAGCCATATGCCCGGCTGGGACGTCGAGGTCATCGATGAGAATAACTACCGCCGGTTCGGACCGCGGGACAGTAACGGGCACCCAGACCATGCCACATTGCAGACCATACGGCGGGCGGATGTGGCGGGATTCTACGGCGGCCTCTCCAGCACCATCCCACGGCTGTACGGGCTGGCGCGGTTCTACAAGGCAAAAG
This sequence comes from uncultured bacterium, assembly GCA_903908715.1. Lineage (GTDB taxonomy): Bacteria > Verrucomicrobiota > Kiritimatiellia > CAIKKV01 > CAITUY01 > CAIVSY01. Next base: position 16,174 of record CAIVSY010000059.1, on the reverse strand, counting down.
GCGTAACCACCATCGGCGGTGGCCAGCACTTCGTAGGTGACAATATACGGGAGGCGCTGGATAACGGGATCGACTATGTCGTGCTGGGCGAAGGCGAGTACACGATCCGGGAACTTCTTGCCGCCATCCGGGGCGGCGGCGATCCTGCCGGGGTGGCCGGCATCGCCTTCCTGCGCGCCGGGGCCCTGATCCGGACGGCTGACCGCGAGCCGGTCGTGGATTTCGACGCATTGCCGCTGCCCGATTTCCGGCTGCTGCGGTATGCCAAGGTCAAGTTGTACCCCGTGGGCTGGATCCGCGGTTGTGAGATGCACTGCGAATTCTGTACAGTGAAGGGCCATCCGCGGGCGGCGACTCCGGATCGCGTGATGGAGCAGATTGCTGCGCTTCTGGAAGGGCATAACGCCCGGCACTTCTTTATTGTGGACGATCTGTTCGGGCATAACCGTTTCGACACGCTGCGCTTGTGCCGGCTGCTGGCCGAGTACCAGAAGGCAACGGGGGTCAGGCTGGATTTTACCGTGCAGATCCGGCTCGATCGGGGGCGGGACCGTGAGTTACTGCAGGCGATGCGGCTGGCGGGGATCAATACGGTCTGCATCGGATACGAGTCGCCTATCGCGGAGGAACTGGCTGCGATGGATAAACGGATCCGGGCGGAAGAGATGACGGCCTTGACGCGGCTTTACCACCGGGCGGGCTTCCTGGTGCATGGCATGTTCATTTTCGGCTATCCTCTGCCGCATGGCGTGCAGCTGGCAGTCGGGGCGGATGAAAGGGTCCGGCGCTTCCGGGACTTCGTGAGCCGGAGCCGGCTCGACAGCATCCAGGTATTGTTGCCGGTGCCGTTGCCGGGTACGGGGCTGACGGAGCGGCTGGCGGCGGATCACCGGATCTTTCCCCGGGACGAAATCGGATGGGAATATTACGACGGGAACTTTCCCCTTTTCCTGCCTGATCCGCCGTTGACGCCGGAGTCGATGCATGCGGCGATCCGGAAGATCATGGGGCGGTTCTACCGGTTCCGTGACATGTTTGCGATCGGGCGGAATGTGCTGGTCTTTCCGGCGCTGGTGTTTTCGTTGTGGAACATCCGTTTCGGGTGGCGGGTCTGGTACCGGGCCTGGCGAAACAACCTGTTGCGGTTCGGGGGGTGGATCGTGCTCCGGCGCTGGACGGCGCTATTCCGGTGCGGCGCCTTTTCCGCCAAGCTGGCAAGGGCTGAGCACTCACTCAGCCATGAGCCTGCGGCCAGGGGATGAGCCGGCGAATCGGCGTAAGGAATGCGTTGTGCGGTTACGGCGCAAGATCAACAGATTGTTTCCGGGTGAGGAGGGCGTCTGCTGGTTGCAACATGTCTTTGCGGGGCAGGAGTGGCTGCGAGGGCGGGTTAGAGTTCCCTTGGCATATCCATGCGACGTTTCATGTTGCGGATTTCCTTGGAGATGAACTGCGCGGGTGGGGCTATGCGGTTCGGGCGTTTTCGATTCGGCCCCCCCAGGAGGCGGAGATAGATGAACGCGGCTACAGCGCCAAAGAGATGGGAGGCATGTGCAATGCCGCCATCTTCCGGGATGATGGATAGGTAGAGTTCTACGGCTCCCAGCAGCAAGACCGCGTATTTCATCTTCATCATGAAAAAGCCGAAGATGGCCACTCTGTTGTCCGGAAAGTAGGTCGCCTGGCAAACCAGCAGGCCGAAGATAACACCCGAGTAACCAATGACAAAATGGCCGGTATTCCAGTTGAAGAGCAAAAAGCCGAGCATGCCTGCCGCGGCGCAAAGTGCCGAGAATAACGCGTACCGATAGCGCCCCATCCTTTGTTCCACTTCAGGTCCGAGCATCCAGAGGGAAAGCATATTGAATACGAGATGGGCAAGATTGGTGTGCAACAGCGGGGCGGTTACAATCTGGAACAGGTACTTATGAACCACCAGGCCCGTGTGGGAAAGGCCCAGAAGGGCGAGTGTTTCCCGCTGAGGCATAATCCTGAGCAGGTCCATTACCTTGACCCCAAGGAATAATCCCGCGCAGATCCAAACCAGCAGGAGGGAGAGACTGCCGCGAGAACGGGTCCATGCATACCGGAACGGCATTCCAATGCTCGTTTGTTCCCACCCCGATGTTGTTCGCATGTCGGCCGAATCCTTGATATGGTCTTCCGATTCTAATCGATGAGTTCAACCCGATGCCGATTCGCCTTGCGGTCCTTTTGTGGCAGGGGGCGGGAGCAGTTGTTCCAGATCCTTCCGGTAGAGCCTGTTTTTCTCCAGAAGGGCCTTGGCGACGGTCTCCAAATGGTTCCGATTGGCAGACAACAGCTCAATGGTCTTCTGCATCTGCTCCTTCAGGATCCTGTTGGCGATCTCATTTGCCCGCTGATACATGGGGCTGCCGATAGCTGCCGCATGCAGGAAAAGCTCCGGTGTGGCCAACAGCCCGAATTCCTCCTCCATGCCATATTTACAGATTATCATGCGTGCACGTTCTGTGACGCCCGCCAAATCGCCGTAGGCACCAGTTGTGGTGCCATGGTCCTTGCCGTAAAAGATCCATTCGGCTGCGCGCCCGCCCAAGCCTACCCGAATCTGTGCCAGTAGTTCTTCCCTCGTCTCGATTTGACGCCTCCATTGTTCTTCCGCAGGCTGCATGTATCCGCCGTAATTGCCGCGGGCAATGATGGTAACCTCTGTCGCCAGCCATCCGGAGAGCCAATACATTATGGTGTGGCCTGCCTCGTGCCTTGCGGTGCTTTCCAGCAATTCCTTTGACCATTCCTTGATTTCTCCGTTCCGGATTGTGTCGAGGGTGTCCAGGAGAAGAGCGTCGCTCATGTCGATATTCTTCTTCAGGGCATTCCGCGCGGCGGTTTCGATGACCTGCTCGAGGTTTGCGACGCTCATGCCGGCAGATTTCTCGGCCATGAGGTCGATTGTCGATTCGGATGACGTCTGGCGCTTGGCCTGTCCAAGGCGCTGGCTCAAGTATTTCTTCCGGGCCGCCCGGTCCGGAAGATCCACCATGATGGTTCGCGAAAATCGGCGAACAAGTGCATTGTCGAGTGTGCGGGAAGACCTTTCGGGTGATTCCTGATCTTCAGTCTTGATCTTGAAATTCGTGGCCGCCAGGAGGAAAACCGGCCGATCGGGTGTTGCGCTGGTGAATCCATCCATCTCGGTCAGCAGGGCGTTGAGCGCCATTTCCTCGCCCTGTCCGGATCCCGGGGTGCCGGAACGGACTTTGCCGATGGCGTCGATCTCGTCGATAAAGATAATGGCGGGGGCATAGCGGCGTGCCCGGGCGAACAAGTCGCGTATGTTCTGAGGGCCGCTGCCTTGCCACATGGTGACGAAGCTTGTTGCCGATACGGGGAGAAACGCCACGTTTGATTCACCGGCCATGGCGCGGGCCAGCATCGTCTTGCCGGTTCCCGGCGGCCCGTGAAGAAGGACGCCCTTGGGTGGTCTCAGCCCCAATGCTGAAAACCGCCGTGGGTTCCGCAGGAAGTCGATGAAGAACTGGAGTTCCTCCTTGGCGCTGTCCGCTCCGATGACATCATCGAACCGTGTCCGGGGTCGTTCCACGTCGTCGAGTACTTCGCCGGCATCGGCTGCGGCGATGGCACGGGTGAGACCGAGGTTTCGGAGGAGAATCCTGATCCCCCTGTCTTCACGGTCGATGCTGGGGACGGTGTCCAAGCCAAGCACCTTGCGTTCCTGACCCATTCTGTCGGCGGCCTTTTCCCGATAGAGCCTCCGGCAGGTTTCCACAAGGCTTGACGCGAACTGTTCCCGCAGGGATTCCCAGTCTGCGTCCTTGGTATTCCTGAAGCGGCTGATAACCATTCCCCTGGCGCCGCCGCCGCGTACGCAGGCCATGAAAAGTTCCTCGTCCACCGATCCCTGTACATCTGAGTGGTTTTCGGCGTCGGCAAGCGACAGGAGATAGACGGGGATTTCCGGCAGTCGTTCATGGAGTTTCTTCAACAACTCCTGGCCCTTGTCGAGACTCTTGGAGGCGGCTGGAATATGGTCAAATTGCTCCGCCGGCGCTTCCCCGCCTTGCGACTGGCTGCCGACCCAGAGGTCAAGGAGGACGAGATCGACTTCGTTTTCCGCAAGCGTGTCGAGGGCGGATTCGCTGGTGACAGCTGTCAGCCATTCCATCTGGGGCATGGATGTCTTGTAGAGTTCCGCGAGGTTCGGGTCAGCCACCAGGAGAACGCGCGGGCGTTCCTGCGGCTCGAAAAGTCCTTTGACCTCGACGGGTAGTGCGTCCAGCGTCCCATCCAGGGCAAAGTCAATCCGGTCAACCTGTTCCAGGACGTCCTCCAGACGTTCTGTCTTGAAAAGCTGGCAAAACTTGAAGACTTCCGTTTTGACAAAGGTTTCCGTCTGGGATCGCAGGGTGCGTGCATCCCCCCTGGCGCCTTCGCGGAGGACGAGGGTCATGGGGAGCAGTTCGTGGTATGTCATTCGCTTGTAGTATTGGCGCTCAAAAAGGGAGGCAATGCGGCTCAACTCGGCACGTGCAACCCGTTCGAGCTCGTTTACGCGAAGGTGGTTGAACAGGACCGGATAGCCGGTGGCCATACGCGAGCAAATGGCAGACGGGAAGAAAGGTTCCCTCGTCTGCGGGTTGATCTCGTTTTCCAGGGCATCCAGAATCGTTTTGCGGTGAAACGTGGCGTTGGCCTTGTGTACACCGCTCACATTGGGCCGGTCATACAGTTTCCGTCCGGCGTTGGTTGTGAGAATAATGGTTGTGTTGCGAAAGGAAACATTGCGCTCGTGATACTTGTCCTCGAGAGAGCCGTTGTCCAGAATCTGCAGGAAGAGGAGAATCGTGTTGGTGTGAGCCTTCTCGATTTCATCGAACAGGAGGACCGCGGTCGGATTCTTCTCGACGAATTCCGTGAGGGTGCCCGGATGAGCGCCATGATAGCTCTTGGACATCCCCACCAGTTGTTCATTCTGATGGTGGCCGGAGAAGGCGCTCATGTCAAACCGCTTGAAGGGGCGCTCCAAGGCGGAAGCGCCCAATTCTGCAAGGTAGGTTTTGCCGACTCCGGGCGGGCCGGCGAACACAAATAATGCTCTCGGCGATTTGCGTTTCTTATCCGCTGCGGCAACCACCTCAGCGTTAAACAAGCCTTCTACGAAGGCGTGGACCGCATGGTCCTGGCCGAATACCTTTGTGAGAAGGTTCGCCCTCAGCCCGCGAAGCCGCTCGGTTAATTCCTCCAATCCAAGGGTGTTAGCATCCTGGGAATACCATGCGGCCAGCAATGCCGTGGCGCTGTCGTGCGCCAACGGGGTGACATTGAGGATTCCGCATGCCTCGCGGGAAATGGCAATGGCGCAAACCACGTGGCGTAGATCCATCATGCCGGGATGGAAACGGTCGGGGACCTGGTCGGCCAGTTCCTTGGCTGTCTCGAGCATACTCCGGAAAGATTCATTCAGCGGAAGCTTCCCGGGGCAAGCGGCGGGTTCGGGCATTTCGGGACAGGCCGCCCTGAGTTCCTCGGGGGAAATCCCGAGGGACTCGGCGAGCAATACGCCGGCCTCGGATTGACTTCCCATGGCCGCCAGCATGGCCTTGAGGTTCAGTTCAACCGAGCCGCTTGAAAAGGCGTAGTCCTTTGCCAGATCAATGATTTCCTGTGCTCTTTCAGTAAACATAGTAGACCTCTTCAGAGTTCCTGTGGGAGCGAATCATCCGGCGTTTCCCTGATGTGGAAAACATCGACCATGGACTTCCATGTCTTGTCGGATTTTGCCAGTTTCTCGTACACGTCAGGAGTGGTGCGGACAATGCATTGAACAGCACCATTTCGCAGATGCGACTTGAGGAATGACTCGTACGATTGTCGGGGGGTATTGCTGCAGGTTGTGCCAATGGCTGGAAGGTAAAGGAGAACCTCAGGCGCTGAAGCCGCCTCGGAAAGGAGTTCGACGGCCACCTGTTGTGATCCGGGATCTGCGCCGAGCAACTCAGGCACGGATGTCACATCAATGATCCGACGTCCCGCCAGCGGTTTCCGGGATTCTTTTCCAGCCATGGCGGATGCCACCGAGCAGACCACGGCGTGTGCGGCTTCATCATGGTTTGTGATCAGGAGGATGCTTTTCCTGTTCGCCTGTTGCAGCGATTGCAGGATGGCCTTGCACTCGGCCTGACGCCGTGTGCCGGAATCGATACGGCCTTCTGTCGCCAGTTTTGACAAGTCCCGCCCATGGGCGTCGATCCTCGGGAGTGACTTTGGCGATTGGGTTGCCGGGGAGGATGAGGGACTCAGAACCTGATTCATTGCGGAGGTGGGAGAAGCTAGCAGTGCCTTGAGAAGGTGTACGGCGGCCAGGGTTTCGCTGTGCGACTCCTCTGCCAGGGTAGCTGCTGTGGAAAAGACATTCCGGCTGCTTTGAGACCGATGTAAAGCGCCTCCCGTATAGGGGTTTCCGCCTTTACCGAGGAGCGTTCGCAGCTGGCGGCGAACCCTGGTGCTGTCGATGGAATGGGAGAGGATTTCCTGGCGCACTGCCTGTACGTCGGACGTCAGCAATGCGGCGACGTCGGCATCCACTCCAAGGTTTCCCATGAGTTGGGGAGGCATTTCAGAGAATTTCAGGACAGCTGCGAAAACATGTTCAGGTTCAATTTCCCTGAATTCACCGGCCATCGCCTCCCGTGCCGCCAACTGCCAGACTAGTTCAACGGAAACAGAAAGTTTCATAATTCACCTGTATTTACCGAATACTACACGAAACTTGTGTGTTCGTTGCGTAAAAATGTGAAAAACTTAATCAGGTGTCGCTGTTTTTTTACGTGTGTTGGTCGGATTCACTGTGTTCTTTGAATTTCTGAAGCGTGTAAGATGTTTGTGTGCAGTTAGTAACGAGCAGGAAATGCGTATCACTCCTTGTTGTGTGGCGCATTTTCGGGATCTTGACATTCCCACCATGGGGGCCACCGGAGATGGGGTTTGCTTCTCTATGTTTTACTTCTTGTGTTTCCGGTACCCGCGTGACAACATCACGACGTTTAGGGTTCTTGGGCAGCCAATCAAGGTGTGTGCCTTTGCTATCCAGGAATGGACTTTCTTGTTGCCAGAAGATGATGAGCCGTCATCCTTCCTTCACGCAGGAAATTCCGGATGGAGACTGTGCCGCTGTTCCTCCTGGCGGCAACGTAAAGCGGCAATTTTTCCCCGTGACAAACTGGGCGGCGGTGCGAGAAGCGGGGATGTCGGATTTTTCCGTTAGCGGTTTGGCGCAGGATGAGCTCCTGCGTGTGTACCTCCCGGCGCTTCAGGGATATCTACTCAGGGTTCGAGGTCTTTCGCCGGATCATGTGGATGATGTCCTCCAGGGGTTTGTGGCGGACAAGATCGTGCGCGGGGGGCTTTTCAAGAAGGCGGATCACACCCGGGGTCGGTTCCGGAACCTGGTCCTGAAATCCCTGAACAACTATGTGGCCACCTGGTTTGCCAAACAGGCGCGTGTTCCGGTGACTCCTGCGGAGGGAGACAATATTCCCGAGGTTCCCGTGGAAGCGGATCAGACCTTACGGTTCGACCAGGATTGGGCGCGTCAGACCGTGACCGCGGCCCTCGAACGCATGCAGGTGGAGTGCGAACAGAAGTCCAGGGGGGATGTGTGGGATGTTTTCTATTGCCGTGTGGTTCGGCCCGCGTATCAGGATGAGCCGGAGATTCCCTATGAGGAACTTGTAGCCCGTTTCCATCTTTCTTCCCCGCGCGAGGCCATCAACCTTCTGGTTACGGCAAAGCGCATGTTCCTGCGATGTCTCAGGGAATCGATCGGGACGTATGCGGCTGAGACGGATGATGTTGAGGGGGAGATGGCTGATCTGAGGGGAATTCTCATGCGTTCACGCAACCGGGGTGACATGCCGTGGTAATTACAGGTGGAGGAGGATCGATGGAAAAGGGAAAAGAGCCTTTGCCCGAAAGCTCCAGCCTTGCGGCGCTTTGCACCATGATGGGGGGTGACGAATACGAGCTTCCTTCTTGGTCGGCCCATGACCTGTCTGCCATCCTGCAGCATCTGCTCAAGGCGCCGGTGGAACCTGAATTGGCTGAGGGGGGCTACTGCCCCCCTGCGGCTCCTGCGGATGGGCATGCATGGACCTTCGGGGATGTATTGGAGCGGAGGGATATGCCCCGCGAGATGCTGGTCCGGATGAAGGAGTATGCCAAGAGGGCGATGGATGTCGGCGATACCTTGCCGAGGGATGCGGCAAAGGCGCTGTATATCGCGGTTATTGCTCACGCGAGGGCTTGCGGTCATTCCGCCGTGTCCTCGTTGACGGCTGCAGGCGTTGAGCGGCTGGGCCGATGGTGTATGGCGCAGAGCTGGGTGCCACCCTTGATGCGCGCCGCAGTAAGGGAAGGGATGCGAGTTCCATGAGTATTCTCAAGGAAGGGGAGACCGTACGCGAGACGTACGAGGTTGAGCGGTTGCTTGGAGAGGGTGCGTTTGCCGAGGTCTACCGGGTGCGGCATCGCTTCATGGGGCGCCAAGCCATGAAGGTGTTCAAGGCCGTTGGCGCCACCTTGAAGGAAACCGAGGCCAACATTGCCGAGGCCATACTTCTTTCCCGCATGCGGCACCCCAATATTGTGGAGGTTTATGATGCGAATGTCCTCAAGGCGGACAAAGGGGTGTTCGGCTATTTCACGATGACGTATGTTGCCGGGGGTACGCTGGAGCGCTACTGGCGGTCATTCGGGGCTGCCTTTATCCCTGTTGACCAGGTTGTTGAAATCGCCAAGCAGATTTGCCGTGGCTTGGCGGTGGCACATGCTTCTTCGCCGCCGATTGTGCACCGGGACATCAAGCCGCAGAACATCCTTGTCGGGTATAGCGGTGATGGCTTGCAGGTCAGGTTAAGTGATTTCGGCCTGGCAAAGGCCGTGAATCCTCTCACATTGCTGGTCAGCGCCAAGGGGACCCTGGGGTTCAAACCGCCCGAATCGCTGGAAAACCATGATTCCCCGGCGGCCGACATCTGGGCGATCGGCACAACGATCTACCTGTTGTTGACCGATCAGATGCCCTTTCCGCTGCTCGGTGACCGGGATGTTGCGGACGCAAACCGGTTCCTAAGGCCGATCCGTCCCCCCAGTATCTACAATATTGCGGTGGACCCCGGCCTCGAGTCGATCCTGTTCCGGTGTCTGGCGACAGAGGCCGGGGACCGGTATTCCAGTGCGGTTGAATTGTTGCGGGATCTTGAGCAATGGGTGCCTGCGGCTTCCCGGAAGGAATCCAGCCGGTCGTCCTTCGCGGCCAAGTCCAGCGCGATCACCCCTCCTGCCCGCGACAGCAGGGCAGATGCGCAGGAGCTTGTCCGTGAAGCGTTGCAGGCGGCCGTGGATCCCGCGAAACTCTCCCTGGCTGCTGATCTAATGGAGGAGGCCATGGGCAAGGACATGGCCATACGGGACCGTTATGAATGCCATGTCAGGCTTTGGCGTAAAGGCATCATGCAGGTTGCAACTGCTTGTTTTGGCGAGAAGGACCGGAAGCCTGCCCAGAAAGGGTAAAGGCGGTGGGGCAGGGCCGTGCAGGGATGGCTCGCAAAAAAATTGAACGGGTACGCAACGTTGACGGATGGATGCGGTAGTACTGGCAAGAAGGAACACAAATCGTCCAAGAGCAGATGTTGAAAAGAGGGGCGCCATGAGTGAAGAGAACAACACATCTTCCGGGGTACAGGTGAGCGAGGAACTGCTGGCCATGGCAAATGGCGGCCTGTACCGGAATAACTTGTTCCGGATTCTTGCCATTCCTGTCAAGGCGGGGCCTGCCGAGGTCCGGCAGCGGCAGAAGCGGTTGGAGATGCAACGCAAGCTTGGGCTGGTTGCCGATGGCGGGGCAGGTGGCGGGTTGTTTCCGATGGATCCTCCTCCCACGACAGAGACGGCTACGAAGGCGATTGAGAGGATGAACGATCCCGTGGCGCGTTTCCTGGATGAATTCTTCTGGTTTTCGGCGCCGGACGGTGATGTCGGGATTGCGGCTCTGGAACGGGGGAATGTGGGGGCGGCGCGCGAGTCCTGGCAACAGATGGTGGCTGGGTCGCGCTCCGCAGTCCATGCTCTTCACAATCTGGCCGTGATGGATCATCTGCTGGCCCTGGAGAGCCCGAGCCCGAATGGGCACGCTTCTTCGGCGCTGGCGGCCTGGAAGGAAACGCTGGCCGAGGAAGCTTTCTGGGATCGAGTGCGGGCGCGGATTGGGGAGATGAATGATGTTCGCCTGACCACCGGTTTTGCCCGGCGCCTGCGCCATTCGCTCCCGAGCATGGTTGTGCTTTCGTTCGCCCGGCAGGCGGTTGCGGCTGCCGAACAGGGGGATGCCAAGGGGGCGCAGGCGGTGCTGGCGGTCATTCGCCAGTCCGGATACGGGGACGATGTTGTGGATGCGGTTATGCGCGAGGCCCTGACTCCGCTGCGAAGCCGGATTTCCGCTGCCGTTGCCTCGGCCAAGAACAGGTGGACCAAGAAACCGCATCACGGGGACCGGATTATCCGGGAACTGTACGAGGCCGTCCATCCGCTCCTGACGGTGCATGATCTCGTGGTGGATAATGATATTGCCCGGCAGGGGGTGCACGACGAGGTGGCGGAGGCCATGAATCTGGCTGAGGTTGCCTATTGCAAGGCGACGAACAACTGGGCGGAGGGCGCGAAGTTGCTGGCGATCGCCAAGGGTATCGCCATCGGCCAAAGGTTGCAGGACCAGATTTCTGACAACATCCGGATCGACCAGGAGAACATTAAGAGCGGGAACGACTGGTGTGCCCCGGGCTATTGGGATCTCACACCGGAAGTCATCGCGGAACTGGAAAAGGCGCGAACCCACGCCGAGGCAGGTAGTTTTGATGCCGCGCTGGAAATCCTGCTGGCTATGGACAAGGAGATCGGATTTCCCCTGGTTCGCGCGGCAGCGCACTGCATGAGTATCAAAGCTATTCGCAAGTTCAACGAGGCGATCGGTGAATTCAACGCGGAAAGCGGGGTACTCAAGACCCTGATGGATAATATACGGAACAAGAACTCCGCAACCATCATGGCGCTCTGCCAGCCGCCGCAGCCGACAATGAATACGTGGCAACTTCCGAGTTGCCCCGTCTGCGGCAGCAGTCATTACACGAGTTGGACGAACTTCAGGTTGAAGGAACTTCCCATGTGGATGTGTTCCTCGTGTTCGTCCCGCCACAACAGCGATGTCGAGAGCAAGAAGAGGACGTTCCTGGGGGCGATCAGCGAACCCATGCAGTATCTGGCGTTGGCGTCGAGGTTTGACCCGAAGGATCCCGGAATTCTGCGCAACAAGGAGGGGATTGAGAAGACGGCAAGGGACTGCGGTTATTACGGAACTCCGGACGCAGAAGCATTGGCTGCGAAGCTGACCAAGAACCGGACGTACCGGATGCCGGTGAATCTGGGCACTTCCGCTTCCGGTACTTGCTTTTTCTGCGGTGTTCGGCCTGGCGTTGAATCCTGTGCGATTGCCGTTCCGATGCATGGGCCGGTCAAGAAAGTTAAATTCCTGCTTGGCAGCGGCGTGTCTTGCGAATATGGCGACGTATACGTGCCTCGTTGTGCGGATTGCCACAGGCATCACTCTGAATGGCCGGAACGGATTGAAGCTTGGCATGAGGCAGCCCTGGATGCGGGGGGTGCGAATCGTTTTCCTGAGCAGGCAGAGGTGGAAGCATCCGCGAAGCAGAATGTAGAGGCGCTCAGCAAGGGGCTTGAACTCTCGGGGCTTTCGGTCGGACGGGCTCGCGTTGCGGTGGACAGGGCTATCGAGAGCCAGGGATTCATGGCTCGTCTGCTCCGGCGTCCGAACCCTGCGCGCGCGGCAGCCGACACAGCCCTTGCCGCCGCAGAACGGCAAAGCAGGATGGCAGGAGAGTGGTTGGCGGCAGCCACCGATGAACATAAGCGCGCACATCGGGAATTGAAGGAACTCCGGCATAAGGCTGTCGCAGCCTACAAGGCAGCACACTCGGCTCCCAGCCTTCCGGAAGGAATTCGTCCGGAGAACGATGTAACCCAGGCGGAGGTCATTGCCTCCCAACTGGGTAAGTCGTGGTTCCTCGGTGATTCACCTGAGTCGGATGGAAAGGAAGTTGCTCCAAAGGGTACGGTGTCCCGTACGCCGCGGCTGAGAGATCTGGATCAGCCTTCCCACAAGGCGGCGAAAAAGGAAGACGGCGGCAAGAGCAAGGATGGCAAGGATCCAAAACCACCCCCCATGCCAAAGTCGCAGGGGAACTGGTCCAAGATCAAGCTTTGCGGCTCCTGCGGCAAGGGGAATCCGGAAGACGTGTCCATCTGCGTTAATTGCGGTAAAAAATGTTGAGTTGCAGGGGAAGCCGTCCGGGATGATCCAAAGAGGCAGATGGGTTTTTCGGGGTGAGCCGTGCAACCAGAAGGAATCGTGATGGTAGTAATGCATAAGGATGGCAGTTGCCAGGGAGAAACAGAATGACAAAGAGAAACAGGTCCAGCAGAACCAGATCCGGCGGGAGGTCCTCCGGATCATCGCTTGCACCTTTTGGCCTTTCCGGGCTGATGGATGAAATGCGCCAGGGTGCATATCCTTCGGAATGGCGGATTGAGCCGGCGGTGACTGTGGCCTTGCCGCGGAAACCGGTGGCAGAGGTGCGGGAGGATTCATCCAAGGGGCGCAAGAATTCGCGGGAGGATCGGCAATCCGCGTTAACGGCTGCGGCGCTTGCGGAAGTAGCCACATGTTTCTGGTATCTGAAGACCAAGCATTTCAAGAAGGAATGGCAGAACGAGGACACAGCGGATGATGATCCGAGGACGCGACGCACACTCGGGCGCCTCAACAAGGGCGTGGATGCCATCAAGAAATGTGGCATTGAGGTGGTGGATCCGACGGGGAAACGCTATCCATCCGGCGGTGAGGCCATGATGCGTCCACTGGATTTTGTTCCGACCGATGGCATAACTTTCGAAACCGTTACCGAGGCGGTTCTGCCCATGGTGTATTGGAATGGGCATCTGGTGCAGCGGGCGGAGGTTTTTGTGGCTGTTCCCAGGCAGGGAAGCCCCAATATCGCGCAGGAATCCAGTGGCAAGGTAAATGAGAATCCCCTTGCAGGTTCCACCATTTCAGAAAACCCCGCCCCGGCGGAAAAAGGAGAGCAGGCATGAAGAGAATGACCATTGACTTCGGGATTGATCTGGGAACCACGAACAGCACGATTGCTGTGGTGGATGGCGTGGACGCCAAGCCGATTCCCAACAAGGCGGGATCGGTGATCACACCTTCGGCGGTTTGGATTGACAAGCGCGGAAACCTCCATGTGGGGGAGGAAGCCAAGGGGCATGCGCTCAAGGATGATCCGGAGAACGGGGATCTTGAATTCAAGCTACGTATGGGAATGAGGGACAGCGGGAGCAAGAAGTTTGTCCGCAGTGGGCGGGAGATGCTTCCGGAGGAGCTTTCCGCGGAAGTTCTGAAATCCCTCAAAATGGACGTGCAGACCAATATGGGCGAGGAAGTCCGGGCTGCTGTTGTCACTGTGCCGGCCGCATTTGAGCTGCCGCAGACGGCTGCGACGCGGCGGGCGGCCTGCGGAACATCCGAAGAGGAGGCAAAGGCAGGGATTGCGCGGATTGCGGGAGCGGGATTCAAGCAGTGCATCCTCCTCCTGGAGCCTGTCGCGGCCTCGCTTGCGTACGGATTCCAATCATCGAGCGAAAACGTCTATTGGCTCGTTTTCGATTTCGGTGGTGGAACTTTTGATGCGGCTCTTATGCGGGTTCGCGATGGCCTGATCCAAGTCGTGAACCATGATGGGGATAATTTCCTGGGCGGTAAACTGCTGGACTGGGATATCACAACCGAAAAACTGATTCCGGTCGTCAAGGGACAGCACAATTTGCCCGATTTCCAGCGGGGCAACCCGAAATGGCAGAAGGCGATCGGCTCCCTAAAGTATGCGGCGGAAAAGGCGAAGATCGAGGTCTGCAGGACACGGGCACCCCATGAGATATACATCGAGGGGCTTTGCGAGGACGCGGATGGGAAAAGCGTGGACTTTCTGTACACGCTGACGCCTGAGGATGTGATTTCCGTTGGCAAGCCGTACGTCGAGCGGGCTCTCAATCTTTGCCGCAAGGTCTTAAAGGATAAGGGATTGACAGGTAAGGAACTGAGCAAGGTTCTTATGGTGGGTGGATCGACCTTGAACCCGTGGATGCGTGAGGCGGTCGAAAAGGAATTGGGGGCCCAGCTGGAATTCGGGATTGATCCCGTTACGGTTGTGGCGCGCGGTGCGGCGATTTTTGCGGGAACACAGCGAATGCCGGATACCGGGGTTGCGGAAGCGCTTCCATCCGGTGTGTGGCGCATTGAAATTGAGCATGAGCCGGTGGGCAACGCTGCGGATCCCGACATTGGAGGACGGATTCTTGCGCCTGCGGGCCGGGATCCCAAGGGGTGTACGGTTGAATTTGTGGACACCCGGACCAAGTGGCGTTCCGGGCGAATCACCCTTGGCGGAGAAGGGGTATTCATGACCCAGCTTTTCGCCGAGGAGAAGCGACGTTGCGAGTACGACATCGAGTTGTGTGATGTCACTGGAACGCGGCTACCGGTTTCGCCCGAGCGCATTTCCTATACCCTTGGTGTCGTACCCGACAAACCACCGTTGTCCAGTACCATCGGCATCGGCCTCGCGAATGAGGACATGCTCCCCTATGTCCGCAAGGGAACAAAACTGCCCGCTCGAGGTACCAACGACCATCGCACGGTTGTTGCGCTCCGGGCCGGTCATGCGGAGGACACGTTGACCATACCGGTTCTTGAGGGTGAGAATGATCGCGCGGTGAGGAACCATTTGATCGGCAAGATCACCATTACCGGTGCTGATATTCGCCGTGACCTGCCTGCCGGCAGCCAGGTCGAGGTTACCGTCATGATTGATGAATCCCAGCAGGTCCGGGCGCAGGCTTATGTAAGTGCGCTGGATGAGGATTTTCATGTGCAGATATCCCTGCAGTGGTCGCATGAGTCGCTGCCGGAACTTCGCAAGCAGGTGGAAGAACAGAAGAAACGGCTGCAGGAGGCGCGCGGAAAGCTGGGGGCCAACCGGTCGCTCAAGGCGGAAGCTGCTCTTGCTAGGATCGAGGATGAGCAGCTGTTGCGCCATGTGGACGAACTGGCAGCCGCAGCGGCCCAGGAACCGGACGCTCTCCAGCAACTGGAACGCCGGTCTCGCGAACTGGCGGCAGCGGTGGATGAGGTGGAAGATGCATCCGAGTGGCCGGCGCTTGTTGAGGAGGCGGAGAAGAGCCGGAAGGGTTGTGAGGAAATCATCAACCAGCACGGGGATGCTTCCGACAAGAACCGCCTGCAGTCCCTGATCAACGAGCATCAGCGTGCCGTGGATTCCGGTGACATCGGCTACCTGAAGCGTGTATCGGGTGATTTTGGCGCACTGACGTTCAAGGTGCTTGACGGGCTCATTGCGTTCCATGTTGCCAGGTTTAATTACCTGACAGGCCGGCTGCAATCGATGAGGGATGTGTCACAGGCTGAACAGATCATTGCCCAGGGCCGCAGGGCCATCAACAACAATGATGCGGATGGCTTGAAGGCGGCCAACCGCCAGTTGATCACGATGTTGCCGCGCGAGGAGCAGGCTGCCGTTGATCACCGGGTCGGCGGAGTCATCTAACCCGGACGGGAAGCAAGATGATGGATGAACAGGACAAGGATAAAGGACAAGACAGTTGTCCCGCGGAGGATCAGGCTAACTTGGCAGAGGTTCGTGCCCTGGCGCGAAGAGGCCGGTACAACGAAGCCCTGAACCTGCTGGTCGAAGCCTACTCGCGGGGGGAATGCACCGAGGCCGAAGCCCTTGATTTAAAGGCGCGGATTTGCGCCCAGCAGGGTCTCTTCCTGCAAGCGGAGGCCTGCTGGCGCAAGGCGCAGCAATTGGATGCGGAGAATATCGCATACGCTGATGCTCTTGCGGCCTTGAGGAGGGGGCAGCGCCCGATGGCGGTTTGGGTGCGGGCATGGGGCTGGGCGACAGTCCTTGTGCTTGTTCTGGCTTTGGTCTGGGGCATGGTTGCGAGCCATCGCCAGACGTGT
>CAIVSY010000058.1 GCA_903908715.1 uncultured bacterium | reverse complement strand
ATGCGCGGCGGCGGCCCGTGGGGGCCAGCGAGAAAGGGTAGGATGGAATGAGTGTTCAAGAGCATCCGTGTCAGCATGACGCCGATTTCACTCTGTTGCGCGACGTGGCCCGCAAGGTGGACAAAATCCATGAGCGGCTTTTCATCGACAACGGCAAGCCGAGCATCCAGACGGCTTTGATTCATGGCGAAGCAAGAATGCAACGGCTCGAATCGGAAATCCAGCACCACAACCGCCGGGCCGAGGGGATAGACGGGCGGCTGAAATCAATCATCGAACTACAGACTGACGCAAAGGCATTCATGGCCGGGATTTCATCCGTTCTCAAGGATCAATCCATTTCGCTGCGCGGAAGCATCGAGGAGGGAGTCCACAACGAGGGTTTGACCAAAATGGTGATGAGCATCATCGAGGATCGATTGCCAAAGCCCGGAGTAATGGCGCACGTTACGCCGTGGAGCGCATTCTGGATTTTCGGTACAACGGCTTCGGTCTGCGCGGCGTTGATCTATGTGGTCCATACGGTTTTCGGAAAATGAAAGAAACACTCCAGAGATTGACGGGCATCCATGTTGAGGACCGCGATCAACCTCGCCCCGGCGTGGCCGTTGGCATTAAAGGCAAGCGGTTTGTCCTGTCCACGCCCACGGCTATCGTCTTAATTCTTGGCATCATCGGAGCCTTTGCCTATCTTGAAGGAAAGGCCATCAGCAAGTGGGGTCGCCCTATTCCGATTAAGCAGTTGTGGGATGGACCGAACTTCGGCGGCACAAATGACTTCCGCAAGGTAGCTGAAGAGCGTCACGCGGATGTTACCAACCGGCTACAGCGCATCGAGGACAAGGTTAAAGAAACGGTGACATGACAACGCACTCACCAGACTGCGCCGTGGCGATAAACGCGAGGCACGCCTGCTCATGCGGGACGAAACTCTCCATCTGCTGCGACAAGACGCCGACCGTCAAGGGGTTTGACCAGGACGGCATTTGCGAGGAATGGTTGATCGAGTGCGGTGAGTGTCACGATTACGCGCTTGGCCGGAGCAAGGAAGAAGCCGTCAAGAAGTGGAACGACGGGAAGAGATTGGAGTTGCCGAAGTGAAGGGCCGATTCACAGGAAAGTACGAGCTTGTCCCGATCCCGAAGGCGGAATGCAAGCGGCGCGGCCTACCCTGCCACTGGTGGAGCCGTCCGTTGTTCGATTTCAAGCTGGACCTTGCGGACCCGCTCACATGGCATCGTGGCGACGGCTTCGAGGCGCAGCCGTGCATTACGTTCGTCACGGACGGCGGCAGCATCCCGAACCTGATTCAGATCATCCCGGCTTTCGACAAGTTCCGCTATCCGGCGAGCTATGGATTCCATGACTCGGCCTACAAGAAACACCTCTGGTGGACTCGCAACAGCGTAACGCAACCCTTCACCAAAACCCGGCTTACGTTCAGCGAGGCGAATTCGCTTCTACATGACATGCTGCTCGACGAGGGGGCATGGGAGGCAACGGCGAATACGGTCTATTGCGGCGTTCAGGGCTTCGGCTGGCTGGCGTGGTGACGAGGAGATGACAACATGAGCATAACGGCAAGCGACATCGTGAATCGGGCGAAACTGATCTGGCGGGACGCATCAGCGAACTTCGCTACGCAACCCTATTCCTGGCTCTCGGATGGGATTCTTGAGCTTCGCAGCCTGCGCCCGGAGTCCACCCGGTTTGACTCCGAAATGAACCATATCGACTTTGAGGAGGTTGACGACGGCGCGGACGTAATCAACATGGATGTGCGCTTCCGGCCGTGCCTCGTTGACTACCTCGTCTCCCGCGGATTCGATGAGAACGCAAGGCACGATGAAGCCGGAAAGTTCTACCAGTTGTTCGTAGCGAAGGCGAAGGCGGCGTAATATGGCATACGACCAGGAAATACTCGAACTGAAGGCGTCCAACTGGGTCCGGCTGGACTACCAGAACGCCCCGCTGGTCTCTCAGCGGACGCTAACCCGTGGGATACCTGTTGGCGCCAAGGGGTATAACGCCAAGGTTCTCGCCTTCTTGGACCTGTTCATTGACGCGACGAATACGGGGCCGACATCGAACTTCAGCGCCCAGGCGTCCTATGTGGACGATCCGCAAGCCGATCAGGTGGCCTACAGCAAGACGGCGGTAGGCACTCCACCGGCCGGCCGGTGGCGGCTTGTGTCGAACGGGTACAACGCGCAACTCAAGATGTACGTCCAGGTGCTCAGGTACGGGTGGGCGACGAGTGTATTAAGCACCAGTCTTCCAAATGATGAATGCCTGATAGCGTCCGGTGCTGACACAAGACCGTTGCCGCGCACGTTCGGAATTTTGTGGAGGAACATTTCAAAGTCTTCCGTTTTCTCCTGCATACAGGAATTGAGAGTCGCCGCCTACTTCACAAATCCGGTGATTCAGGGCGAAACAAAGACAGGGAAATACTACATTGGCGACATCGCAAGCGGGATCTCGGATGATGGAAGTTACGAGATCAATGCAAAATTGACGAAGGTGGCTCAATCCACGCCTGAAAGTGAAGCGAAGCTCAAAGAAGAAGCAAGGGTAAATCTTACAGGAAAACGTAGGCTTACCCGGTACTGGCCCTGCATTGATCCGAGCCTCGTAGACGATCTTCTTGTGACAAATAACAACACCGCAATAACCGGAACATCCGTAACGGGTCCGAAGATTGATGGTGTCTCTCAGGCCGGAACGTGGGCCATAATCCAGACAGGAAAGACTTACTCGGATTCGGATGGAATCAGCATTTTCCAAGATATCGAGATCAATTTTGACAACAGCATTGCCATGCCATCGACGGTTCTTGAACAAGGGAATGCATCGCGGCATCCTCATAGTTCGAGCAGAACTCAGGTCATCGACGATTCTCTTACCCCTCCAGACCCACTTCAAGCCGGACAATACGGAGATGTAAGTTACTCAAGAAATCCACAGAACGGACTCTACAACGGAAGAAAGACTCTTGTGGATTATGACTACTTGATCCCTGGGTGGGTCATAGGCCTTGTGAAAGAGTGCGGTCTTCTCGTCACGCGCATCATCCAGGGAAAAGATGGGCGCTGGTACTCATGCGAGACGGACATCACAATACGAATAGAGGCCCATACCTCGCTTTCTTCGGCACATGGCGCCATAGACGGCGGTGATGACTTCGAGGGGTACAAAAGCGAAGTGAACCACCTCAGTAATGGTCAGTACCTTTCCACGAAAGTCACAAAGGGAGAGACCATCTTCACGCTTCTCGGAAGTCAGCCGAGCGGAGATTCAGAGGGTTGATCTCATGGACTCGGATGCCCAAAGAGAGATTAGCAGGCTTCAGGCGGACATTCTTCACCTGAAATCTCGCCTTGATTCCATAACGAACACGCCTTCTCTTTTGATGGGGTTACAGTTTTCCGAGCAAAAAAAGCAGATGTATCGCGAGCCGAGACAAACAGTTTTGGTGCCAGATTCGGACACATTCGAGAAGGATGACCTTTGGAGAAGAACCATTGAGCACAATCCTTCTTATGACAAGCACCGCTACGAAGGACAGATCAGAAAGGTCGGAGACACGACGGTTTTCCCAACGTCAGAGTGGCGGTTTCCGTTGTTCAAGAAAAACAGCACCAATGGCGGTGATACTACATGGGTGGCTCCTGATGCGAAGCGGAAGATTCCGACTCAGAAGTCAGTAGATGTTATTTCAGATGATGGATCGGAGATCGCTCAGGTTGAGGCATTCCGGGACGCCACCGCGCCAGAAGGAACGCCATCCGGCTCAGACACAACGGTAATGGTGAGGTACGCTGGTGGATCGGTTCCAGCCGTCAGGTACATGACGAAAGACATGATGGAGGACTGGCTTGATGTTGGATCATTCGACCTCTACTTCACATGGCAGGTTGTTCGCGATGGAGCGCAGGGATCAGAGCAACTATCCCCCGACAATATCGAGCCCCCAACTCTTGCGGCTGGAGAATTCTGGTACTTGCACGATGTGGCATGGGGTGATGACCCGAAGCGGATGATTTTCAATATGCATAGGATGTGTCTGCCGATATGATCCGGAGGAAGAATGACCTGCGAACTGGCATCTAAGATTCAGGACATCATCCTTGACTACAACACACTGATGAACGGTCAATGTTGTAATCCTGTTGCTGACGCTCTGACGGCAGAAGACGGTAATGTTGTTCTTTGGGACGCTGATCTCCATTGCTGCGATTCCGACTTTCAGCCAGAGAATATGTGCCAAAAGCCGTTGAAACACATACTGGATATGCTCATCCCGTTGATTTCCAATTCTCCGGGTCCGATTCGGAATGCGAATTGGGTATGCCATGACTACGACTACGGATGGAGAATTGACCCTAATCCAAAATGCACAAATTGCACAAATTTCATTTCCAGCTATCCGACACCTTCCTACCCTGTGGCGTGCGGGGTAACCAGACAGTACCTTGATGATTTTCATCAGTGGCTCAATGGATTGGTGTGCTGCATCGTGAATCCTTGGAATATCTGTGCGTGTCCCTCGCTATACGAGTGGGATGCGGATGGAGGACCGAATGACCCCGGTTGCGACAATGCGGGAACTTGGATTGCAAAGCCTCGCCCTGTCCAATTCACATTCTCGCCATATATACCTAACGTATGTGGCGCGACTCCAGCCCCATCGAGTCCAGAAAACTCATCTGCGAATAAAGCCAGCTTGAATGGAAGTCCGTGGCTCATTGCAACCGTTGGATGGGGAACCGCAATATGCGGGAACAACTGTGCGGTTTTCATCAAACCTGTAGTTGATGAAAATGGTTGCTTTGTTGAATGGCAAGCCGCAATCGTGCTGGGTGCATTATGGGTTAATACACCCGGTGGAGGTCCACCTCAGTACCACCCATACTATTGCGTGAGTGCAGAGTCTAACGCTGAAGGTGTCGTGATTGATCCAACGCCAATTCTTTTGTGGCAGGCCAACTCAACCTATTGGATTCCTCTTTCATCTGAGCCATGTGATCCGTCTGGATCAGTTAGCGGTGTCCTTCCTTTGGACACCTACTACCCCGGAAACAGTTGGGATGACATCGACGTATCTGTTCAAGTGAGTTGAATATGACAATGAACGGAATAATTCTTGCGCCTGGAGTCAGTCTTTCGGGACCGCCGCTGATCTCTAATGCCTCCGAAAACCGAAGACCGACGATCCCCATTGCCCTTGCGGTTCTCAACTTCGACAAGCTGGCCGAAAAGGCTACCGCGTTCGAGGGTGGGCCTGAACTTGTTGCCGAGCAAAGAAAGATCATCGAGTCGAATAAGTGTACGCCATGCGGGAAGGCGAAGGCGGCGTCTGTGCTAAGGCTTTTCTTGACAAAACAGAATCTTTGTGAGACAGGAAAGGAAGGATAAGACTATGGGCATCTACAACCAACTACCAGCAATCATGAAAAACTCAGCATTGAACTCGTTACGAGTCGCTATTCCGGGTTCCGGTGCTGTTCTGAACACAATAAATGATCGTGGGATGTTCGGATTGTGGCATGATGTCAAAAGCGGCGTTGGTGCCGCAGGGAATGCCGGACGCGCCGCAATCAGCAGGCTTGCATACGGGAAACAAGGTCCGCCCATGCAACCTTCCACCCCGGCGCCTCAAAACGTGCCAGCCGTCAATCGTGATGCGAGTGGAGCCATTTTTCCGAGACCCCCGACGAATCTTGCGGATTCTGTTCCGGGGATCGGCGGTAATCCATACAGCGTGGAGGCTGGATTTCGGGGATTAACTCCATCTGGAGCCTACGTTCCTCAATCTCCATACGCAATGAGTCCGCGATGGAATCCATCCATGCCTACGGGTGCAGAGAATATCGCGATCATTGGCGGCTACACGAATCCGGCTATTGCCGCGCAGATATCCGCGAACGATCAGGACGCACAGCGTTTATCCGGCGATGGTGTTTCGGGAATGTCTTTCGGCGGAACCAGCCCAGCAACGAATGCGGCCATGCAAGCGCAATGGCAGAATTTCGATGCGAGAACGAACGCCAACGCTCAGAAGATGGCGGACATGAACGCTCAAGGAAGGATTGGATACACACCTCCCAAGGCAGAACGGGAAGCTATCGCCAGGAGACAGTTCGCCGCGAAACAAGCCGATGCACAACGGCAGGCGGAGATGGACCTTGCCATTCAGCGTGGGCAGGTTGCTGAAAATGTCGCCGGAAAGACTGCCGACGCCGCGGCGATCTCGAAGGCTTTGGACCGGCAGACCGAGCTTGAGAAGGTGAGGCTTGGAGCCGACAGCCGGGTTGAGGCGGCGCAGGCTCGTACCGGGGCTTTGAAGATTCCGGAGATGGTGCGGCTGAAGTACGAGCGGCTTGCCAAGCAGGCCGAGACCATGCCGGTGGCCGGAGAGCAGCCGTCGCTTGAGTATCTGAGGCTTCAACGGCAACTCGACGAGCTTGAGAACGCCTATTCCGGAGCAGAACCGGCCCCGACAGCCGGGGCGATGCAGGGGGCTGGCGTGGCGAAACAGCCCCTCAAGGTTACAACCAAGGCCGACTACGATTCACTCCCGGACGGCGCACCGTTCATCTGGAACGGAAAGCAGGGAATCAAGGGACAACGAGGGTAAACTATTAGATCGTGAAGGACTGATATGCCTACAAAACCGTTTACACCTCCAGAGTTCAAAGACTCGGAGTTTATTCCACCGGAGTTTGCGGGTTCCAAAGAGCAGTCCTTCACGCCGCCAGAGTTTGCGCCTATACCATCCACAGACGCAAAATCCGCTCCCGCCGCCATTAAGCCACCCGCCGCGCCGTCAGGAATCCTTCGCCGTACCGCTGGCGACATCGGCGTTGCCGCAGCCAAGGGTTTGATCGGCGTCCCGCAAGCCGTCGTAGGTATCCTGGACATCCCGACCCTTGGCTATGCCGGGAAGGCCATCGAGGCGACCGGCTTGGACCTCAAGGGCGCGTCGGACTGGTGGCAAGGAAAGTATTCCCCGGAGGCCCAGGAGGCGCAACGCAGGGTACATGAAGCGCCCGGATTCATCCCGTCGGTCGTCGAGGCGGTCAAAAACCCGTCGGCCATCGTGTCCAGCGCGGTCGAATCGGCCCCCGGAATGTTCGCTGGCAGTGCGGTCGCACGCGGCGCAATGGCTCTGCCGACCATCGGGCGCATGATCGCCGCCGGCGGAAAGGCTGCTACGGCTGGCCGCTCCATCGCCGCAGGGCTTGGCGAGGCGGCAATCACAGCCGGCCAGAACACCGAGCAGGTCCGCGAAATGACGCCTGGAGGCGTTCTGACACCCGGACAGGCCGCAATCGTGGCCGGATCGGGCCTTGTAACGGGGGCTTTGGGCACCGTGAGCGGCAAGATCGCCGCAAGGCTGGGTATCCGCGACATTGATACATGGGTAGCCGGTCAGCCGGTCGAGGCCCGCGTCGACGTCATTCGGCGCATCGTCGAGGGCATGATTACCGAGGGCGTGCTTGAAGAACTCCCGCAGTCGGCGCAGGAACAGGTGGCAATCAACGTCGCCACTGGCCGACCGCCTATGGAGGGAGTCGGGCAGGCTGGCGGAATGGGTATGCTTGTTGGCGGCGTAATTGGCGCCGGGGCGAACATCCCGGGCGTCAGAGTGCCCCCGCAGCCGCCTCCCCCCGCCAGAATGCCCCAGGAAGCCCGACCGCCGCAGGCCATGCCGACACCTTCCCAGGCGGAGATACCCCCGCCAGCGGCCCAAAACGCCCCGGTCCCCGCCGCCGTGGAGCACGTTGGCCTGTTGCCGTGGGACATCTTTACCCGGCCCGGATACGCCGGAGCCCCGGAGCCGCACGGGGAATGGCAGAGGCTCGCCGCCGAACACTCGACCCCGGAAGCGATAGCCGCCTTGCGGGCCGCCCGAAGTCAGGAATGGCTACGGAAGGCCGGGGCCGCCCTTCAATCCGCCGGGGTGGAGAACCCATCCCCAGCCGCCGTGGAGCATGTCGCCGAGGCGATTGCCGCCAAGACGGTATCGCAAGGCATACTTTCAGCCCCGGAACAGCCCAAAGGCGAAACGCCTTCACCTGCCACAGATGCAGGGGCGACCGGGGCGACTATT
>CAIVSY010000057.1 GCA_903908715.1 uncultured bacterium | reverse complement strand
CGCGGCCGGAATGACGATCGGCGAGTGATCCGCCAGCGCTTCCACGGCCGCAACCACCGTCGCGCAGTTCTCCAACTGATGCTTGCCCAGCATCCGGAGCGTCACCGTCCCGTAGTCGGCATCCGCGCCGGATATCGTAACCTTCTGGCCCTCCAACCCCTGCGATACACGGCGCACATTGACCCGCTCCGTGGCGTCCACAAGCGGCGCGCCACGATTGGCCGCGGTCGCACGCATCACCTCGCGTGCCTCATCGGCCATGGCCCCGCACACCACGGGACGACCGGCCTTGATGATCCCCGCCTTTTCCCCGGCTATGGCCGCGAGCGTCGACCCCAGGTACTGCGTATGTTCCAGGCTGATCCGGGTAATGACCGACACCAGCGGCAGGACAACATTCGTGGCATCCAACCTGCCGCCCATGCCGACCTCCACCACCGCCACCTGCACACGCTTGCGACGGAAATGCTCGAACGCAAGAGCGGTCGTCAGTTCAAAGAATGTCACTTCCCGCCCGCCCAGATCCCGCTGAATGCGGTCCGCACAGGGTTCGATCAGCTCAAACAAATCAGCCAGTTCCGCATCCGTGATGGCTTCGCCCATGACCCGCATCCGCTCATTGAACCGGATGAGATGCGGGGAAGTGTAAAGCCCGGTCCGCAGGCCGCTTGCGCGCAGGATCGACTCGATCATCGCGCAGACGGACCCCTTGCCGTTGGTCCCGGCCACATGCACCACCGCGAAGGATTGCTCCGGATGCCCGAGCGCCGCCACGAGCGCTTCGGCTGTCTCCAGCCCCGGCTTGATCCCGTGCGTCCGCAGGGCATACAAGCGTTCCAGCGTCGATTCAATGGACTTCTTCATGCGCGTTGCTGTCCCACAAACTATACCACGCCCCCTGACGGATGGGATAAGAATTTGACAATGCGAAATTGACCCCTTTTGTCCGTCCTTGGTATTCTGTCAGGCTTTCAAACAGGGTGCCCATGCCAGACCTGAACAACAAGACTGCTGATACGGAACTGCCGCCCGATTACCATATCCATACCCCCCTCTGCAAACACGCCACCGGCACACCCGCGGATTACCGCGCCGCCGCCAGATCCGTCCGGATGGGGGAATTGTGCTTCACGGATCATGCCCCGGACCCGTCCGGCTATGACCTGAAGCACCGTATGACCATTCTCCAGTTTCCCTCCTATGTTCTCATGGTCCGCTCCATCCAGGATGGCGGATCCCCCCGTGTCCTTCTTGGAATCGAGGCCGACTACTATCCCGGAGCCGAGCCCTTCCTGCGCGACTGGCTCCCCCACCAGCCCTTCGATGTCGTCCTCGGCTCCGTGCACTACATCAACGACTGGGGTTTCGACAACCCCGACAATCTCTACGTGTGGGATTCCGTCGACGTCAAGGGTGTCTGGCGGCAGTATTTCTCCCTGGTTCGCTCCCTTGTGGAATTGCGCCTTTTCGATGTGATCACGCACTTCGACCTGCCCAAGAAGTTCGGCCACCGCATCCGCGACACCGATCTCAAGGAAATGGTGCAGCCGCTGCTGGACAGGATTGCAAAGGCGGGTATGGCCATAGAAATCAACACATCCGGATGGCGCCGTAAGGTGGCCGAGGCCTATCCGTCCCCGCTGATCCTGAACCTGATGCGCGAGCGCGGAATCCCCATCACATTCGGGTCTGATGCGCATGCGCCGGAGGATGTGGGGTACGCCTTCGACAAAGCCGTCGCACTGGCCCGGGAAGCGGGATACGGGCACTTCCGCCGCTATTGCGCCCGCCAATCCAGCCTCTGCCCCCTGCCCGCCTGATGATGCCTCCTGCACCCTTGATGAACTGACGCTGGCGCCTACAAGCCGACGGCCGATCCCGGCCAGAAGGCTGAACCGGTTCGCAAAGAAGAGCGTGCGTGCTTCAGAACCTCATCCGCCGATCAGGCGGTTGAGAGAAATAATCGGGAGCAGGACGGAGAGAACAACCAGAAGAACGAAAAAGCCCACGCCAAAAATCAGCGCCGGCTCCAGCCAGCTCAATGTCCGCGTTACAAAACGGTCCCAGCGATGCTGCATCGCCGTTCCCGCCGTATCCAGAAGCCGGTCGAGAGCCCCGCTTGCCTCACCGGCCTGAATCCACGCGGGAAGCACCTCCGCAAGGGGCGGAATCCTGCGGATCGCGTCCGCCAGGTTGCTCCCGTGCCGCACCGCTTCCGCCTCCTCTGTCGCCAGGCGGGCAATCCATGCACTCCCCGTCGCCCGGCCGGCCAGCGGCAAGGCATCCACAAGTCCCACCCCGCCCCGCAGGAGTATGGCCAATGTCCGGGCACACCGCAGATTCACCAGCAGCAGATAGCCGCGCCCGATCACCGGGATACCGAACAGCCGGCGGTCCATCTCGCTCCTCCATGCAGGATCCGACGCCTGCCGCCTGCGCATGTGCAGGACAACCCAAAAGCCGCTTAAGACAAGAACCGGCAAACCCCAGACCATCACCCGGCCGCATCCCACCATGATCCGGGTCAGCAAGGGAAGCGCCTGCCCGCCATACTCCCCGAGAACTTTTGCAGCAGAGGGAACCACGAAACCCAGCATAACCACAGCAACCAACATCGCGAATACCACAATGATCCCGGGATAGATCAGGGCGGAAACAACCTTCTCGTTCACACGCTGTTGCTCCTCGAGAAAACCGGCCAGGCGATCCAGCATGGCGTCCAAACTCCCTGAACGTTCTCCAACTTCAAGAATCGCCTTCTCGAAGGATTTCACCGCGGGCGAGGCATCCCCCAACGCCGAAGCCAGTGAAGCCCCTTCGCGGATCCTGTCCCGCACTCCCGCAAGCAGGCCCGCGGCAGCACCCAGTTCAGGCGCTTCCAGCAGAACCTCCAACGCCCCGACCAGCGGCATTCCGGACGCGAGCAGGACACTCAGTTCACGGTAAAAAGCCACCCGGGTCTCCACCCCGAACGATGGAGTTCTGCGGGAAAGCAGACCCGGCGCACCAGCCCCCGCGGCGGACGCCAGGGTCTCCGCAAGGATTCCCCGCACCACCAACTTCTCCCGCGCCTCCTTGAGATCGGCCGCATCGATCAATCCGCGGCGCACCCCGCCTGCACTGTCGTATCCCTTGTAGACAAAGGTTTTCACGCGCCGGAAATCCCCAGGGCATACACAACCTCCGCCAAGGTCGTCTCCCCCGCAAGAACCTTGGAAAGACCATCATCGAGCAAGGTCTTCCGTGGATTCCCAGCACTCCCATTCCATTCCCGGCGGGCAGCCGCATCGCCGGCCCGAATGGCTGTCTGCATGGTCTCATCCACCACCAGAAGTTCGAAAATCCCAACCCGGCCACGATAGCCCGCCAGGCAGTCCGCGCATCCCGCCGCCTCATAAACCGACTGCCCCCGCAGCCTCCGGCCAGACTCGCCCAGCAATGCCAAGTCCTCCTCACGGACAGCCACCGGACGGCGGCAGATCGGGCATAACTGCCGCACAAGCCGCTGCGCGAGAACCCCGCGCACCGCCGCGGCCAGCAGATACGGCTCCACACCCATATCCATCATGCGGATCACCGCACCGGCCGCGTCGTTCGTATGCAGGGTCGTGAATACCAGATGACCGGTGAGGGACGCCCGCACGGCAATCTCGGCCGTCTCCCTGTCGCGCGTCTCCCCCACGAGGATCACATCCGGATCCTGCCGGAGGATATGACGCAACCCGGCCGCAAACGTAAGATGGATCTTGGGCTTGACCTGCATCTGGCCAATATCCGGCAGCTGGTATTCCACCGGGTCCTCAATCGTCAGCACATTCCGCCCCTTCGTGTCCAACTGGCGGATCGACCCGTAAAGGGTCGTCGTCTTCCCGCTGCCCGTGGGACCGCAGACAATCAACAGCCCGTGGGACTCGCGCAAAAGGGATTCCCAGATCCGCTGTATCTGCGCAGGCATTCCCAGCGACGCCAACGGAAGGACCGATGACTCCCGGCTCAGCAACCGCAGGACAACCCGTTCCCCCTCCGCAACGGGAATCGTGGAAACACGCACGTCGATCTCCCGTTCGCCCACGCGAACCCGTGCCGAACCATCCTGGGGCAAACGCTTTTCGGCAATGTCCAGATGCGCCATCACCTTCATCCGAGAAACGAGCGCACGCTCCATCCGCTTCGGCGGAGAAGCCTGCTCGTACAACACTCCGTCCACCCGGTACCGCACCCGGAGCCGCGATTCAAAGGGCTCCACATGAATATCCGAGGCCCGCGCCTTCAAAGCCTCCAGCAGAATCAGGTTCACGAGCTGGGTGACAGGCGCATCTTCCGCCGACTTAAGCAGGTCATCGGACCGCGATTCACCCTCGCTCACCCCGCCCTCCACCGGCGGCAGGTCACGCAGGAAATCCTCAGCCGTTCCATGACCCTTGAAGTAACAGCGCTCGATACAACCCAGGATGACTCTCCGGGGCACCGCCACCGGCCGCAACTCCTCGCCAAGCGCCAGCGCCACATCCTCCTGCACCCGCACATCGGAAGGATCCGCCATGAGAAGGCTCAATTGGCCGCGAATACGGACCGGAAGAACAGCATGGGTCCGAACCCACTCAACAGGAAGCTGCGATACAAGCGAGGCGTCCAGGAACGAATCGTCCACCTCGGGCAGGAACAGCACCCCCAGTTCCGCCGCTTCACGGCCCAACGCCTCGATGGATTGATCTTCCTTCTTCATCGCCACCCTGCCTTGCAGAAGTGCCTTACGGTCTGCCGGCACCAGGAACCGAGACCGCACCTTCCGTCAGGTTTGTACCCCCCAAACCAGTCCGCCGCCCCCAGTCACGCGTCACGGCATCCGCCGATTCGCTTCCATCAAGCACACGCGGCGTGACGAAAATAATCAGGTTGGTGCGCTCCACGCTGTCAACGGTGTGTCGGAACAGAATGCCCAACAGCGGGATCGATCCAAGAATCGGCACCCGGCGGACCGAATGGATCCGGTCCTCACGAATCAACCCGCTGATCACAATCGTCTTGCCATCGGGGATCGTCACCGTCGTCGAAACCTCCCTCTTGGCAATGGTTGGGGTGAACTGCGTTCCCGACGGGCCGGGATCAATGATGGCCTCGATGCTGGGATTGAGGGCCATGCAGACCTCGTTGGAAGGGTTGATATGCGGCGTCAGCTTGAGCTTGATCCCCACATCGACACGCTCAATATTCTGAATGACGTCACGTGAGGTTCCCGAACCGCCCTGGATCGTGGACTTCAGAACCGGTATATTGTTCACCACACTGACGCTGGCCTCCTTGTTGTTCTGCGAAACCAGGGGCACGCTGGAAAGAATCCGGACTTTGCCCTTCTTCTGCAGGGCATTGATATTGATGGCCGCAGGAAAACTCGAGATGACCTTGCCGTCCGCATCAACCCGTGTCCCGCGGGCAACCCCCACCGTGATCCCGCGGGGGAATACACCATCCTGGATGGCACTCATGAGCGTCTCCGCGCCTTCGCTGAGTGTGCTGGCCCCCTGGACCACCGTATCACCCACCTTGGACGGCATATTGATCGCCGCCAGTTCCACCCCAACATCCAGCGAATCGTCCATCCCCGCCTCCGCAATCACCACCTCGATCAGAACCTGTTGAGGCATCTGATCCAACTGCTCCACCAGCGTGCGGACAAATTCATAATCCATCGGCGCGGCATTCACCAGCAGCGCATTGTTCGCCGCCAGCGGCTCCACGGCAATCCGCTGTTCCCCGACCTTTGCCGCATCCTTGCCCAGGGACTTGTCGAGGAGCGCGTTGAGGCTCTTGGCCGCCTCCTCGGCAGAAATGTACTTCAGAAATATCGCGTGCAGGTTTCCACGTCCCACCTTGGATTCCACATCAATCAGGTCCAGGATCCGCTTGACCTCGGCGATTTCCATCGCCGGGCCCACCAGGACAATACTGTTGGCATGCGGCGCCGCAAACAAAGTCAACGGCACACCGCTCTTTACGGGTACGCCTTCCCGCACCATCCCGGCCTTCCCGGTCGTCACACGGCTGTATTGCTGCACGAAATCCACCGCGTTGGCATACTTGAGCACATATACCTCGCTGGCCGTTCCAGCCCCCGGCCGGTCAAGTTCCGCAATAATCTGCTCGAAACGGCGAATATTGTCGGCCGTATCCGTCAGGATCAGGTGGTTCGTCGCCTCCACCGCCGTCACGCCGCCCCCCTTCTCGCGGCCCGCCAGGGCGTCCAAAACCTTGCGCAAATCCGCCACGCTGGCGTTGCGCAAACGGATAACGCGGGTGACAAGCCCCATGGCCGGGACCAGCCGCCCCTCACCCACCACGGGGGCCATCGGCGTGTTCCGCGGCGGCATCGGCACCACACGGCTGAAGTCCCCTTCCTCCACGACCGCACAACCGCTGGACTCAAGAATCTTCAGGGCCAGTTCATAGGCACCGGAAACCGGCACGCGCGGCGCAAGCACCGTTAATTGACCCTTGACCCCCTCATCAACCACAAACCGGCGCCCGGTAATCTCCTGGATGACCTTGACAAAGGCGCGCACATCCACCCGGTCAAACGTCAGACTGACAGTCACCGGCTCTTCCGGAGTGCCCGCCACCGGGGATTGCGAAAAAACAAACGGCACCGAACCCAGCCACAACACCACCCACAACACCAGCCGATACCACAGGCTATTCCATGAATGGCTTCTTGGAACCGTCATACCCACCGGACACCTTCCCGCCAGCCCAGCTGGCATCACTTGAGGATACCGCGCTCGGAAGACTCGATAAACTTGACGATGGATTCAACCTCGGGAGTCATGGGCACTTCCGACCGGATTTTCTCCAGTGCCTGTCGCGTGGAAAGCCCGTCCCGGTAAAGAATCCGGAAAACCTTCTTGACCATGGACTGCGTCTCCGCCGCAACATTCAATCGTTGAAGCTTGATGGAATTGATCCCATGCACCGCCGCGGGATTCCCTTCCACCAGCATATACGGCGGCACATCCTGCGTGATGCGGGACATCCCGCCGATCATCGCGAACCGCCCCAGGCGCGTGAACTGGTGTACCCCCGTCATGCCGCCGATGGTCACGTCGTCCTCCACCAGCACATCCCCGGAAAGGGACGCCCCGTTGGCCATGATCACCCGGTTCCCAACCTTGGAACCATGTGCCACATGGCAGTAGGCCATGATCAGGCACCCGTCCCCGACCCGGGTCACTTCCCCGTCCGCCGTGCCGGAATTCACGGTCACATACTCGCGGATCGTAGTGCGTGCACCGATTTCCACAAACGTGGTCCCACCCCGGTATTTCAAGTCCTGGGTCTGCGATCCGACGCTGGCAAAGGGAAACACCGTGCACTCGGGCCCCAGCACCGTATGACCATCCAGGAAGACGTGCGGCATGATCTTCGACCGTTCGCCGATCCGGACGTTGGCCCCGATCACCGCATAGGCGCCAACCTCCACATCCGCCCCGAGTTCAGCCCCTTCCTGCACGACGGCCGAAGGATGAATCCGTGTCATTCCGACACCTTCTTATCCGAAATCATGCACATCAGCTCACCCTCGGACGCCAGTTCACCTTCAACAAGGATCTTGCCCTGGAACTTGGCCAACTTGCTCTTGATGGTCAGGAACTCCACCTCAATACGCATCTGGTCACCCGGACGGACCACGCGCCGGAACCGGGCCTTGTCTATAGCCATGAAATACGGAACCCGCTCACCAGCGCCCGCCAGACGATTCATCAGAATGCCCCCGGTCTGCGCCATCGCCTCAAGCTGCAGCACGCCCGGCATGACGGGGGTACCGGGAAAATGCCCTTGGAAGAAGGGTTCATTCATGGTCACATTCTTGATGGCCACAATCCGCTTCTGGTCATCACACTCCACCACCCGATCCACCAGCAGGAACGGATACCGGTGCGGCAGCAACTTCATGATCTCCTGAATGTCCAACGTAGCCATATCTTGCCTTCTCCTTGCCCAAGGGGCTTACACGGCGGCCTCAAGGGCCTTGACCTTGTCGGTTCTTTCCCACGTGAAAACATCCAGATTATTAGCCCGCCCGAAATGACCGTAAGCCGCCGTCTGCTCGTAGATCGGGCGCAGCAGGTTGAGTTGACGGATGATCTCCGCAGGCCTCAACCCGAACACGCGGGTCACCGCGTGTGCAATCTTCTCGTCCTTAACCGCACCCGTCCCGAAGGTATCCACATGCACCGAGACAGGATCCGGATATCCAATGGCGTAAGCCACCTGCACCTCGCAGCGACGCGCCAGTTTGGCCGCCACAACATTCTTGGCCACATACCGTGCCATATAAGCAGCACTGCGATCCACCTTGGACGGATCCTTGCCGGAAAACGCGCCGCCGCCGTGCCGGCCCATGCCGCCATACGTGTCCACGATGATCTTGCGCCCCGTCAAACCGCTGTCCCCGTGCGGCCCGCCAATGACGAAACGACCCGTCGGGTTGATCAGGTATCGCGTCCTGGCCAGCAGCTTGGCCGGAATCTGCTTCTTGACAATCTCCTCGATAATCCCATCCCGCAGGGTCTTGTAACTGACGTCAGGCGAATGCTGGGCCGAAACCACCACGGTATCGACGCGCACCGGGCGTCCATCCTTGTAAGCCACCGTAACCTGCGACTTCCCGTCCGGACGCAGGAAGGGCAATGTCCCCTTCCGGCGGGCCTGCGCCAGGGCGCGGCTCAACCGGTGCGCAAACATGATCGGCATGGGCATCAGTTCCCGCGTCTCGTCACAGGCGTACCCGAACATCATCCCCTGGTCGCCCGCCCCCTGCTCCTTGAACATCCCCTGCCCTGCCGTCACACCCTGCGAGATATCCGGCGACTGCCGGTCCATCGCCACCATGACCGCGCAACTATCAGCCGAAAAACCCAGCGTCGCATCCGTGTAGCCGATCGCCCGGATTTTCTCGCGCGCCACATCCGCGTAGTTCACCGTGGCCCTGCTCGTGGTTTCCCCGGCAATCACCACCAGACCGGTACTGACCAATGTCTCGCAAGCCACTCGCGCCTTGGGATCCTGCCGCAAGTTGGCATCCAGGATGGCATCGGAAATCCCATCCGCCACCTTGTCAGGATGCCCTTCGGAAACGGACTCTGAAGTAAAAAGATACGTATCCGCCATGATTTCCTCTCCTCTAGTTTCGCCCTGCCTTGTTCCCCTTGGGCAGGAACAGGAAATGCTACCGGGATTACTGGATTAATTCAAGCACTTCGGGGGCCGCCCGCGCGGCAAGCGCCCGGCACTGATCCAGCACCTCGAGGGCCGTGCCCGCCCCAAGGGCTGCACGGGCCAGCACACGGGACTCCTCCAGGGTTACACTGCGGATGACGGATTTCACAAGCGGCACGGAGGAAGGAACCATGCTCAACTCGTCGATCCCCAATCCCAGCAGAAGAGGCGTCATCAGGGGATCCCCGGCCATCTGCCCGCAAACCCCCACCCAGATGCCCTTTTCATGCCCGGCGTCAATGGTCGCCTTGATCAGCTTGAGCACCGCAGGATGGGTCGGCTCATACAGGTGGGCCACCCGGTCATTGACCCGGTC
This sequence comes from uncultured bacterium, assembly GCA_903908715.1. Classification (GTDB taxonomy): domain Bacteria; phylum Verrucomicrobiota; class Kiritimatiellia; order CAIKKV01; family CAITUY01; genus CAIVSY01. Next base: position 17,467 of record CAIVSY010000057.1, on the reverse strand, counting down.
AACGGCAAGGGTGTACTGCACAAGATCATTGGTGCCGATGCTGAAGAAGGCGACATGACGAGCCAGCAGGTCAGCCGTCAAGGCTGCCGACGGAATCTCGATCATCACACCGACCTCGATGTGCTCGTCAAACGGAATCCCCTTGCCACGCAACTCCGCCTTGCACTCCTCGAGCAGGGCGTTCGCCCGGATCACCTCATCCACATTGCTGACCATCGGATACATCAGGCGGACCTTGCCGTGCGCGCTGGCCCGCAATACCGCGCGAAGCTGGGTCTTGAAGATGGCCGGCTGGGCCAGGCAGAAGCGAATCGCCCTGAAACCAAGAAAGGGGTTGATCTCCTGCGGCATCTTGACCGCGGACGCAAACTTGTCCCCGCCCAGGTCAACCGTGCGAATGATCACGGCGGCAGGCGCAAGCACGGAAGCGACATTCCGGTACGCCTCGAACTGCTCGTCCTCGGTGGGCAGGTCATTTCGCGCTATGTAGAGGTATTCGGAACGGAAAAGCCCCACGCCGTCCGCACCATACTTCCGCACCTCCTCCACCTCTTCCTGGAGCTCGATGTTGGCGGAAAGCACAACGGCCCTTCCGTCGGATGTCCTCGCAGGCTCCTCCTTGAGCGCGTTCAGGTTGTTCCGGATCAACTGGCGCGCATCGGCAAGCTGGCCGTACTTTCGGAGGCTCTGTTCCGTCGGATTCACCACGATGACCCCATCGGTCCCGTCCATCAGAACCCTGTCGCCCGTGTGAAGCCTCCGGCTCACATCCCCGAGACCCACCACCGCCGGAATGCCGAGAGCGCGGGCCATGATGGCCGTGTGCGAGGTGGAACTTCCAAGATCCGTCGCAAAACCCAGCACAAGATCCTTGCGCAGGGATGCCGTTTCCGAAGGCGCCAGGTCGGCCGCGACAACAAGGCTCTTTTCCCGGAGACCGTCCAGCACGTGCAACACTTCGCCCGTAAGGTTCCGCAGGACCCGCCGGGCCACATCCTTCACATCCGCAACACGCTCGCGGAGATACTCGTCCTCCACCACCGCCAGCGCCTCGCTGTACCGGGTCGCCACCTGCCGGACTGCAGCCTCCGCACCCTTGCGTTCACCCTGGATCTTGCGGATCGTTTCCTCCACAAAGGCACTGTCATCCAGAACCATCTTGTGGACATCAAAGATGTTGGCATCATACTCGCCAATCACCCGCTGGACATTTCTTTGGATGGTGTTGATCTGACGGCGGGTCTCAATAATCGCCGCCTCGAAACGCATGATTTCCGAGGCGATATCCTCCTCAGCCAGAACACGCTCCTCCGGCTGCGACTCCTCACCTGTAACCAGGTATACGGGCCCGAAAACCACCCCTGGGGAAACCCCTATGCCGCGGATCAGAACCTCCTCTTGGCCGTTTTTGTGCGGCTTCTTCACGGTACATCCGTCAGTCTTCAAAGAACTTGCTGTCCACCAGATGCTGCAACTGGTCCAACGCCTCCTCGGCATCCACGCCTTCGGCCGTGACCGTAAGCCGGCTCCCCAATCCGGCCTCCAAGGTCATCAATCCCATGATACTCTTGCCGGACACGGTGTTGTCGTCCTTCTCCACCGTGATATCACTCTCGAAACGCGACGCCGTCTTGACGAACAGGGCCGCCGGCCTCGCATGCAAACCAAGCTGGTTCACAATCTTCATCTCGCGGACCAGGATGCTTCGCCCGGCCATCTTGCCGGTTTCGCGCTTATTCATCCGCGTCTCCTCCCCCGGCAAGAATCGAAATCAGCTTGTCGTCCAGTTCCTTCGCCGCATCATGCCCCAACCGCTTGAGCAACTGATCCAGCGCCGCCACTTCCACCACATTGGCCACGTCCCGGCCAGGCGCAACGGGAATATTGATCTGCGGCACCGAAACGCCGAGAATCTCCCGCGTCCCGCTCGTCTGGCCGCTCCGGTCATCCGCCGCCACCGAATCCAGGCTGCAAAGATGAATCACCAGGTCCAGCCGCTTCTCTCCGCGGACCGAGGCCACACCGAACAGGCTGGGAACATGGATGATGCCCAACCCGCGGATTTCCATGTGATACCGCGTCGCCCGCATCGGGGACCCCACCACTCCGCCGGAACTGTCCATCCGGCAGGAAGTCACATCATCCGCCACCAGGCAATGCCCGCGCTTGATCAGCGAAAGCGCCGCCTCGCTCTTGCCAACCCCGGCCTTCCCCGTCAGCAGGACACCCAAACCCATGATCTCCACCATGGTGCCCTGAATCACCTGGCGCGGCGCCATCAGGTTTTCCATCACAATCGTAGCCGCATTGACGAAATTCTTCGTGATCAGCGGCGTGCGCATGACGGGGGTCTTGAATGCCTCGGCCAGTTCCACCATCTCCGGAAGAACACGGTGACGGCGCGTTAACACCACGCAGGGAATGTGCTGCTCGAACAACTGCCGCAGGCGTGTCTTCCTTTCACCATTGCTTAACGACTGGAGATACGCCATCTCGGCATGACCCAGCGTCTGCAGGCGACGGGGTGCAAAATAATTGAAAAACCCGGTCAACGCCAAACCCGGACGGTTAACCGCGGCCTCGTCGATACGCCGATTAAGGCCCGGCTCCCCAGCCACCAGATCCAGCTCAAGACGAGCACGGCCGGCCTCCAGGAAGTCGGCTACCGTAACATTCGGCTTGTGCACACCCGTCTCGCTCATCTCGCCTCCCGGCCGTGATGGCCGATTATGCCTCGGGAACGGTCTCCATATCCCGCAGCTTCCCGTCTCCCTTGTGCTCCTGCCTCTTCTCGATGGTGCGACGCAACTGCTTTTCCACCTTGTCAACCACCTCATCGATGGCCGCATACATGTTCTCGGATTGCGCCTTCGCCTCGACACGGATATGCCGGCTGGCATGCACAATCACTTCCGCCGTATGCACATACTTCTGGATGTCCAGAATCACATGCACCTTGTCCACCCTCGGAAATTCCTCGGTCAGCTTCGTGACGCGCTTCTGCGCGTAATCCCGCATACTGTCTGAAACGTCCACATGCCGTCCGGTTATTTCTATTGCCATGGCTTTACCCTCCCAGGAACTACATACTGAATCTTGGCCCTAAATACAACTCCCGACTTACCTCATCATGAATCAGAAAATCACTCGTCCCTTCCCGCAGAACCCGTCCCTCGCAGATCAGGTAAGCCCGATCCACAATGGACAAGGTTTCCCGGACGCTGTGGTCCGTGATCAGGATGCCCAATCCCCTCTGCTTCAAACTGCGGATGATTTCCTGAACATCATACACCGCCAGGGGATCCACGCCGCTGAATGGTTCATCCAGCAGGATCATCGCCGGCTCGGTCACCAGGGCGCGCGCAATCTCCAACCGCCTGCGCTCCCCGCCGCTGAGCGTGAACGCTTTCTGCCTCGCCAGGTTGGAAATCCCGAGATCCGCCATCAACTCCTCAAGCCGCTGGCGGCGCTGGCGCAGCGTCAGCTTGCGGGTCTCGAGAATCGCCATGATGTTCTCGGCCACCGTCAACTTGCGGAAAATGGAAGGCTCCTGCGCAAGATACCCCATTCCCATCCGGGCCCGTTCAAACATGGGCAACCCGGAAATGTTCCTGCCCTTGAAGAAGATCTTCCCGGCCGTCGCGCGGATAAGGCCGACAATCATGTAGAAGGTTGTCGTCTTCCCCGCCCCGTTCGGACCCAGCAAGCCCACGATTTCACCCGGCTGAACGGTAATACTGACACCCTGGACCACCGTCCGCCCCCGGTAAGACTTGATCAATTCCTCTGTGTGAATCAACGGTTCCACTGGTTCCCCTCTCACCTCTTCAACAACCCATCGAACCCGCCCTGACCCGGCGCAATCCGCAAAACGGCATCCTCGCATTTGACCTTGTCGTCATCCCGGCTGAAAATGATCCGGGACCCGGACATCACCTCGGCCCCGCGCCGCACCATCGGGCGGCCGGTCAGCACAAGCAGACCCGACTTGACGCTGTAGGTCGCCCGCTCGCAGGTCGCGACCCGATCCTCCTGCTCAATCCGGACGTTCCCGACTGCCGTGATCATCTCCGGCTGGTTACCCTCGCTGAAAAGCGCCGTCATCTGGTCCGCCTTGATTGTCACCCGCGCATCGGAGACCACCACATCGCCCTCGAAGACCGCCGTACGCTTCGGATAATCGAAATCCAGGCGCCGGGAAGTGATCACGGTCTGAGCCGCCTCAGCCGGGGCTGGCTCCTCCGCCAGCAACGGCAGGGCCACCAGTACGACAGCCATCAACAAAACCATCCATTTACCGGTCATATCCTCGCCTCCCCACTGCTTCCTTCCACACACTGATATCCTTCAGTACGACACGCGAATCATTAAGAATCTCGATCCTCTGGCCGTCCACCGCGTAGCGAAAACCACGCCCGGTAACCTTCATGCCGCCCCTCTCAATACTCACCTCGGAGTTCGAGAACGCCAGCTTCTCCTTCCGGTCGAACGTGCACTGGTCCGCAAGAATGGTGGCCTCCACCTGCCCCTCGCGGAACAGGACAATCCTTAACCCGGTGATCTTAACCCGTCCCTCCTCGAGAATCTCAGCCTCTTCCCCCACCACCTCGGACTTCTTGACGCCGTTCTCATCGAATTCCGGCACACGGAAATCGCGGATGATCTGAGGCCCGGGCGTCTTCTGCGGAGCCTTTTGCGCCCACGCGGTTGCCGCCAACAGCAGGCAGGCGAGCGCATGGAACCATGTTTTCCTACCCGCGCCGTACCGTTTCATGAATCGCCCTCAAGGTCCGCCACAGCCCGGCCAGGGCCGCCAGCGGAACCGTATTATCCTTATCCGACATCGCCTCCGCCGGATTGGTGTGAGTCTCCAGGAACACCCCGTCACAGCCGGTTGCCACCGCCGCCCTCGCCAGCGCCGGCGCCCACCGTCCATCCCCGCCACTACGATCCCCCGCACCCCCGGGCTTCTGGACACTATGGGTGGCGTCGAAAACCACCGGGTAGCCCGTCTCCCGCATGATCAGCAGGCTTCGCATATCCGCCACCAGGTTGTTGTAACCAAAGGAAACACCCCGTTCCGTAAGAAGGATCCTGCGGTTGCCCGTGCTCTCCACCTTTTCAATCACATTCCGGATATCCCACGGCGCCATGAACTGCGCCTTCTTGATATTCACCACCGCACCCGTCTTGCCGGCCGCCACCAACAGGTCGGTCTGCCGGCTCAGGAAGGCGGGAATCTGGATGATATCCACCACCTTTGCCGCTCGCCCCGCCTCCTCCACGCTATGCACATCCGTCAGCACCGGCACCTGGAACCGGGCCTTGACTTCCGCCAGGATCTCCAGCCCCCGGTCGATCCCCGGCCCGCGAAATGAGCGCACGGAGGAACGATTGGCCTTGTCGTAGGAAGCCTTGAACACGAACGGGATCTTCTGGGATCGCGCCAGGCGGGCCAGCCGTTCGGCAATAGCGAGGCAACCTTCACGGCTCTCGATCACGCACGGGCCGGCAATCAGGGCCAAACCCTTCCCCGCTCCCAGCGTGATGCCGCCAACCTTGACCGTCTTCGTCTTCATGCCATCATCCTTCCACAACCCTCACCGCGCCAGACCGCAAGCCCGCAATGCCGCCTCGGCCGGCGCAATATCCTCGGGTGTATCCACCCCGATCCCGGCTTCGCGTGTCTGCATAACCTTGATCCGCGCCCCGAGATGCAGCGCCCGTAACTGCTCCAGCTTCTCGGCCATTTCCAGCACACAAGGCGGCGTCGCAACTAACCGCTCCAGAAAGGCCCGCCGATAGGCATAGATCCCCACATGCCGCCAATGCCGTAATCCATCCGGACGCGTATCCCGTACAAAGGGAATCACGGACCGCGAAAAATACAGGGCCCGCCCACCCTTGTCCCACACCACCTTGACCACCGAGGATTTGTTCAACTCCTCCTCGCCTTGAACAGGCGCGGCCGCCGTGGCCATGTCCCACTCAAGCTCGTCCACCATAACCTTTGCCAGCCCGTCAATCAACTCCGGATCCATCAGGGGCTCATCGCCCTGAATATTGATCACCACGCCCGCAGGCAGTCCCGCCACAGCCTCCGCCACACGGTCCGTTCCGGAAGGATGATCCGGGCGCGTCAGAACCGCCTTGCCGCCGATGCGCATCACCGCCTCCCGGATCCGCTCGTCATCGGTGGCAACGATCACGTCGTCCAGATACCGCGCCAGACGGACCCGCTCGAGAACCCACTGGATCAGGGGCCGGCCGCATAGCATCGCCAGCGCCTTGCCCGGCAGCCGCGTGGACCCCCAGCGCGCGGGTATGACCCCGATGACTCCATTGGATTTACCGTTCATTGGCCTCCACACTGGCCAGCAGTTCCTGCGGGGAACAGGTGGCCGTACCCACTTTCCCCACCACCACGCCGGCGGCATTGTTGCCCAGCACCGCCGCCTCATCCCCGCCTGCCCCGGCCGCCATCGCGAGGACACAGGTGGCAATCACCGTATCCCCCGCACCGCTAACGTCAAACACCTCCCTCGCACGCGTCGGAATCACGTGAGGCGAATGCCCCTCGCGAACCACATACATCCCTTTCGGACCCAAAGTCACAATCAACTGCTCCGGCGTCCATTTGCGCATCAGGACTTCCGCGGCCTTCTGCAGGGATGCATCCTCCAAAGGGTCGGGGGAACTGGCCGTGCGCATCGGCACCCCCGCGCAGGCGTGGGCCTCCTTGTAGTTGGGCGTAGCCAGCGTAAGGCCTGCAATACACAGATCTTCGTTATCCTTGGGATCCAGCCCCACCGGCACCTTCCGGCTGCGGGCAGCCGCCAGCACGGCATCCATCACAGGCTGGCATACAACGCCTTTCCCGTAATCCTCAATCACCACACCAGTGCACTGTGCAATCTCATCCCGAACCTGCCGGCAAAAGGCCGCCATATCGCCCTCAGCCATCTCGGGAGCCCCATCCCAGTCGACGCGAACCACCTGCTGACGCTCCGCCAGGATTCGCATCTTGACGGTCGTGGGCCGGCCTTGTACCACCCGGATCCCTTCCGTGCCGATCCGGCTTTCCTTCAGGATACCCAGAAGTTCCTGCCCGGCCGCATCGTTGCCAATCACTCCCGCCAGGCTCGCATGCCCTCCGAGAGCGGCAATGTTATACGCCACATTGGCCGCGCCTCCGGGCACGCGCCGTTCCCGGCTAACCTGCACCACAGGCACCGGCGCCTCCGGAGATATCCGGTCCACACTCCCGTGAATATACCGGTCGAGCATCAGATCCCCGACCACAAGAATCCTCTGCCGGCCGAAACCGCTCATCAATTCCCTGGCTCTTTGCACCTTCATTCAGCGAACCTCCGGACTGCTCCACCAATCCTTGACCCGGCGTATGTCGCCATCCCAAGTCCCCGTATACAACAGCTCCACATGCGGATTCCCGGGCTGACTCACCCAGTGACGCTGCACGGAGCGGCCATCCACACCATCCTCACGACGCACCACCATGGCCTCCAACTGGTAGTGCCGCATCCAGCCCCCGGGCGTTTCCAACACGCCCGACCAAAACTGGAGCCCCTGGACAAAAGACTGCGTCCGGCCGTCCGCCTCACGCCAGAATATCGTGGCATCCCGCAGGATAACCTTCATCCGGGGCGGCACGTCGGCGAACAGATCCGCGGTCTCCCTGACATCCCGCATCCCCGCCACACGGCCGAAAACCTCCGGCTGCCATCCGTCCGCCACATGAACAAGTTCCAGCCGCATGCCGGTCACCTCCAGTTCGGCCCCCCCCAGCCGCCAGCCCAGCCGCACTTCCCGCGCACGGAAATCGCCCTCCGGCGCCTGATCCCTGCGAATCGCCACCTCCTGCAACACAAGGTCGCAGGGCAGGCTGACACGCCCCTCCCCAATCGTCAGACCCAGGCCAGTGCGCGCGCGCAGGAAATCGGCGATCATTTCACACCCGCCAGGCGTCTTGACGGCCACCGCCAGGACAACAAGCAGGATTCCGAGGATCAACAGGAAAACCGTCAGGCACCCCAAGGCCGACCGCCTCTTCCGCGGCGGCCGGACATAGCTTTCCAGATCGGACTCAGACCGCCTCATCCGGAACCCCTTTCCGTCTCGGGCCAAACAGGGAAGTCCCCACCCGGACCCAGGTTGCACCTTCCTCGATCGCTACCTCAAAATCATGCGACATGCCCATCGAAAGCTCCGGCAGCGGAACGCCGCTTTCCTCCTGCATCCGGTCACGCAGTCCGCGAAGCGCCCGGAAGAAGGGCCGCGCCTCCGCAGGATCCTCCGCAATGGGCGGAATCGTCATCAAGCCCTCCACCTTGACCCGGAAACAGCCGGCCGCCGTCCGTAGTGCGGCCGGCACATCCCCGGGCTGCATGCCGAACTTGCTCCGCTCGCCCGAAACATTGACCTCGAGGCAGACCGAAAGCCGCCGGCCCTCCTCCTGGCAGAGGCGCTCCAGATGCTCCAGCAAACGCGGCGAATCCACCGCATGAATGAACTCGAACAGGCGCACCGCTTCCCGAACCTTGTTGGACTGCAAATGACCGATGAAATGCCAGCGCAGCGATCCGGAACACTGCGGGATCTTCTGCCGGGCCTCCTGGATCCGGCTCTCCCCGAAATCCGCCAGACCGGCGGCGGACGCCTCCATCACCGCGTCGGGGCCATGCGTCTTGCTGACGGCGAGCAGGCGCACCGAATCCGCTGCCCGCCCCGCCTTCAGGCAGGCCTGCTCCATCCTTCCGCGGATTCCCGCCAGTCGCTGTTCCAGTTCACCGCTCATCCCACCATCCCCGTCATAGAACTTGCCGCCCCTTCAGCGCACGAGCCAGGGTCATCGCATCGGAATACCGGATGCCGCTCCCGACCGGAATACCCGATGCCGGCTTGGTCACCTTGACATTGCGTCCCTTGAGCAACTCCGCCACATACGCGGCGGTCGCCTCCCCTTCCACATCCATTCCCAGGGCCAGGATCACTTCCGTAAACCCCTCCGCCTCGACCCGGTGCAGCAGGGCCCCCAGCCGCAAATCCCTCACGCTTTCGCCGTGCAACGGGGATATCACTCCCATCAGGACATGGTACCGTCCCTTGAAACTGCCCGTCCGCTCCAAGGCCACAATGTCCGACGGATCCTGGACAACGCAGACCACCGTGCTGTCACGGCCGGTCGCACTGCACAGCCGGCACGGCATCTCGTCAAGCGTGGTAATCCCCCCGCACCGTTCACACAGTCTCACGTTGTCGGATGCCGCCTTCAGGGCTTCCAGCAGTTCCCTCAACGCGTTTCCAGCGCTCCCGGCCAGGCTGTAAGCCATTCGCTCCGCGGAGCGCCGCCCGATCCCCGGAAGCTTCGCCAGCGCCGCCGCCACACGGTCAAGATGCTCCAGCCCGTTCATTCCACCCTTCTTCCGATAACCCGCTACATGCCCATCATGCCCGGCGGCAACCCCATCCCCGCTGTCACCTTGCGCATTTCCGCCGCCGCCATCTCGCGGCTCTTCTTGATCGCACCATCCACAGCCGCCAGGACCATATCCTCCAGCAAATCCTTGTCGGCCGGATTGATCACCTTGGGGTCAATCTTGATGGAAACGATCGATCCGTCCCCCCCGGCCACCGCAACCACCATCCCTCCGCCGCTGGAGAATTCCACCCGCTTCTCAGCCAGTTCAGCCTGCACACGCTCCATGTCCTTCTGCATGGATTGCGCCTGTTTCATCAATTTCATGATATTCATAACCGCATCTCCATCCCTATTCCCGGATATCCACAATCCCGCCATTGAAAATCTCCATGGCCTTGCGCACCACGGGATCCTTGACCCACTCCTGCTTTGACTTGGCCCCTTTAGCCGACATGGACTGGCTTCCCGCGGATTCCACCGTGTGATCCGCAGGCACATCCACTCGCCCATCCGCCCCCTCGCTGAGAACCTTGCACTCCACATTGACTGTGCGCTTGAGCACCTGGAGAAGCACACCCTGGATGGCCCGCGTATACATCGGATTCCCGCAGATCCGCTCCAGGTTCCGGGCGAATTCAGGATCGAACCCGATCACGATCCGGCTCTCGGTCACTTCCGTCGGCCTCGTATCAATGAGCATCCCTTTGGCAAGCGAAACCGACTTGCCAACCCGGTCAATGATTTCATGCCACTGGGCCGTGAGCATCTGCAACTCATCCTCCGGCGCCTCGGGCTTCCTTAATGGCGCTGCGACAGACGCGGCCGCACGCGCTTGCGGACCGGCCGCCGGAGGCGGTTCGGCAGGCGCGGCGGGACGACGCACAGGCGCCGGCGTTACCGCGCCGGCAGAATCGCCGGAAAATGCCATCCCGGCCTCCTTCCGCAAGGCATCCACCTTGCGCAAGAGCTCCTCAATCGAAACCGCCGTCGTACGCGCACATCGGATCAGCGCCGTCTCAACCTGGGTTCTGCGGGACAAGGCATACCGCAAACGGTCCTCCGTCTGCGAAAGAATGTCGGCAATCCGCAGAAGGCGTTCCGGATTCGCCAGCGCCGCCTGCCGCCGCAATGTCTCGAGCTGGGACGCCACCAGATCTTCCTGCCCGGCGGCATCCGGCGCACACAGGAAAACCAGCAGGGCCCTGAAGTAGTCCAGAAGTTCCAGAACCAGCCGCTGCATATCCTTGCCGGCGGCATCCAGTTCCCCCATCGTCCTCACAATACCGGCCACATCCCCCTGCAATACCGCCTCGGCCAACGACTCCAGGGTATGCCGCGAAACAATGCCGAAAACCGCCAGGACATCGGCCTCGCGAATCTCGTTTCCTCGAAAGGCAATCAACTGGTCCAGCGCGGATTCCGCGTCGCGCATCCCCCCCTCAGCTCCGCGGGCAATTGCAAGGGCCGCATCGTCCTCCAGCCTCACCCCCTCTGCCGAGGCAATCCTGCCCAGCTGTTCAACAATCAGCGTAGCCGGGATCCGACGCAGGTCAAACCGCTGGCAACGGGAAACAATGGTCGGAAGGATCTTGTGCGCCTCCGTCGTGGCGAAGAAGAACTTCACGTGGGCCGGCGGTTCCTCCAGCGTTTTCAGCAACGCGTTGAATGCCCCCTGGCTGAGCATATGGACTTCATCGATCAGGTAGATCTTGTAGGCCCCGCGGGTGGGCGCGAACTTCACGTTCTCCCGCAGTTCCCGAACCTGCTCCACACTGTTGTTCGAAGCACCGTCAATCTCCATCACGTCCAGGGAGGTTCCCGCGGCAATCTCCCGGCAGGAATCGCAGACGTCACAAGGAGTGATCGTCGGCCCCTTCTGACAATTCAACGCCTTGGCGAAAATACGCGCCAGGGAGGTCTTCCCGATCCCCCGCGGACCGACAAACAGATAGGCGTGGGCAATCCTCTTTGTCGCAATGGCATTCTGCAGGGTCCTTGTAACATGCCCCTGCCCCACCACGTCTTCAAATTGCTTCGGCCGCCATTTCCTGGCCAACACCTCGTATGCCATGGTGCTTCCCTTTATCTCCTGTGCTGCCCGTTCCCTCAAAGACAAGAACAGCCTGCGGCATTCGTCCGCAGGCCGACTGGACACCCGGCACCCAATAAGCCGGAAACCGGTTCCAGCCAGACGTCCTACGGCACCCGAAGGCCCTGCATACCGCTGCTACCTTCCGGTCCTGACGGGATTTTGCCGGTCTCCGCTGCATAGGGCCTGACCTTCACCGGCACCGACTTACTGGGTGCCTGGTGTCCAAGTTTTGCAGCCAAGTCGATAAGGTATCCGCCTTCCCCTTGTGAATCAAGCCTCATCCATACCCCCGCGGGGCGGATTCCCAAGGTGATTGCCGCATGCTTTATATGTTGCACCCCAGGCGCCGGGTGATAAAATCCGAATAGAGAGGAGGTGTACCATGTCAGAACAGGAAATCGGAGTTGTAACGCATTTCTATAATCATCTCAGTGTGGCGACCGTAAAGATCACCCAGGGGGATGTTGCGGTCGGCGACACCATTCACATAAAAGGCCATACATCGGACTTCGTAACCCAGGTGAAATCACTGGAAATGGAGCATCATCCTATCGCCCGGGCTAGTCTGGGTGCCAATATCGGCATCCAAGTTCCCGCCCACGCGCATGAACACGACCGAGTCTATAAGGTTGCCTGATACGATCCGTTATCCGCGCTTCTGCAACACGTGAGACATTTCCTGTCTCAAGCTGGCTGGGGAAGGAGGGCTTTTGTCTTCCTCCAGGGCTGAAATGCCTGTTTCGGATCGAATTTTGGCGCTTTTTGAATGTGGCACACCCTATGCTTTCACATAATACGACCCCTGCTTGGTGTACCGTAAGTAGGGAGCCGGATAAACCGGCGATATCCCGAAGGTACACTGGGCAACGGGAGTGCCAGTCTGCGGCAAAGCAGTACAGGGTGGAACCCGGTTACTCCTTTCCGGGTTCCATCCTTTTTTGACAGAATTCAGTTACCAGTTGCAATCCCCCTCACCTTAATCCTCCTTGGCTCGCTGTAGCGCTTGCGCGGAAGCGGCTCCCACTCCGCCTTCGTCAACACTGAAGAGACGACAACGACTCGACTTGTGCCGTCACCAGAAGGTGATACCGCTGGAGCCTCGCAACGATTCAAGCCCCTCTCCCTCGACAGGAGAGCCAAGCAGCCACACCTCCCTCTCCCTCGTCGGGAGAGCCAAGCAGCCATACCTCCCTCTCCCTCGACGGAAGAGTCAAGATCCACACCTCCCTCTCCCTTGACGGGAGAGGGCCGGGGTGAGGGTGTGTCTCGCACTGAACCGTTCCGGTTCTAGAGGTAGATCGTCCAGTACGAGAGTCGTCCCGCCTCGTACCTGTAGAGCCGGACAGACGGTTGCCGGTTCCAGAATGGTGCCACGGAAGAGGCCACATACACCGGGACCGCCCCGATCCAATGTAACTCATCACGGTGCAGATGGCCGGATACCAATGCCTGGATCTGCGGACGCATCTGGAACAACTTCTCCCACTGGGGATGGGATTCCTCCCCCCATTCCTCCCGTGTTCTTGCTGCAAGGCGGTCGGCAACAGGCGGCCGGTGCAGGAAAACCAGAACCCGCCGCTTCTCATCCTTGCCAATGTTGTCCTCGATCCATTTCCTCTGGACTTTTCCCGCAGCCTTCCCCCCCTCCTCTTCGCTAACCTCGGAGCAAAGGAAAAGGCACAGCACTCCATTCACCTCGATAACACGCTGAAGAGGACCGAATGACTTGCTGAACACAAGCTCCGTCTCCTCTCTGTCCCCTTCAAGCAGATCATGGTTTCCCGGAAGATAGTAGACTGGAGCCTTGAGGGATCGCATGGCCTGCAAACCCTCCCGCATAACGCCCTCATCACGGATCGTATCGGCAAAAATGTCGCCTGTATGCACAACAAACGACAGTTTAACGGGAATCTTGTTGAGGGCCGCAACAGCCTTCCGCGTAATGCCGATCGTACCCCGGGCGCCCCAGTGCGTATCCGTGATCTGGGCAAAATAGAAGCAGTCCGCTGCGCCTCGTGGATCCGCCGCATCCAGGCGGGGCGGAAGGCAAAGGACTTCCACCACCCACAGAACAGCAATCCACCAGCGTAAGCGCCCTCTTCGCCTCATGATGACGCCACATCCCTGATCCGGCGCAGGATCGCCGCAACATGGCCCCGGGCGATCATTTCGGCAAGATGGCCCCGGGCGAACCGGTTCTGCCTCACATGCCAGGTCAACAGTCTCCGCAATAACACGAGGTCCGTTTCCTGCAAACGCACCGGAGTACTCATATAGACCCGGGCCTCATCATCCCACCGTTCCCAATCGAACCGGACAATGAAACCGTTCTTGTAACAGGCGTCCAAGAAACGGGATACCTGCTGCGTGAAGGCCTCTTCCGGATACCCGTCCTCGTCGAGCGGAACCACACCGCCCGGACAGAAACCTTCCCTTTCGAATTCCGGCAGGAAGGCCAGCAGGGCCGCAATCTGCTCCTGCCCCACAACATCGGACTCATGCCTTGCACATGTTTTCATCTGTTCCCTTCCATGGCCGAAGGAACCCTGCGCTGGGATCCTCGGAGGAGGCAACTATACCCAAAGGCCCTCTGCCGGTACACACTTCTCGCAACAAAAAACATGACAAGATGGATAGCCCCGGAAGCCCCCCGGTGGTAGTCTAATCTCCCGGGGCGGAACATACAGTCGAGCCGGGCATGATTCCCGCGCCGCTGCTACGAAAAGGAGGGAGCGATGCAGCCGGACAAAACAACAGACACAGTTCTGGTTGTGGATGATGAAGCCGCGATCCGAGACCTCCTGCAAAGGATTGTGAGAACCATACCGCATACCTTCCCGGTGGCCGCTTCCGGCGCCGAAGAAGCCCTGCGGTGCGCAGCCGAATCACCGCCCTCCCTGATCATTTCCGACCTGAACATGCCCGATAAAACGGGTTTATGGCTCCTTTCGAATATCCGCCGACGGGATACCACGCTGCCTTTTGTCATCTTTTCCGGATCATTGACCAGCGAGGACGAGTCGATTCTTCTGAACCATGGTGCCTCCCGTGTCATCGCCAAGCCCGCAAGCGCCATCGCCTTGAGAAATATGATGCTGGAAATGCTGAGCAGGAATGTCCGCTTCGAGATGGTGGCTCATGTCGGCAGCGTTGTACACCTGACCGGCACGTTTAACGACTGGAATCCCTCACAGTTGCGCATGGTGGATGAACCGCATGCGGGCATCTTCTCAATCACCCTGCGCCTGCCGCGCGGCCGCTATGAATACAAGTTCGTTGTCGACGGCGTATGGCAGGCGGACCCCAGAAACCCGCAGTGGGTGCCCAACGGATTAACCACGACGAACAGCGTGCTGGAAGTCTGAAGGTCCCGTGCGGGGTACCGTTTCGGACAACCTCTGCCTGAGCTGGGCCAGGCCTTCCTGGGCAAGGGCCGATATGGCCAGCGCCTCGGGAAAATGGCGGAGCAAACCGGGCAGGGCCGCCTGTGCTTCCGGCCGATCGCACTTGTTGAAAACCAGCAGCGCCGGCACCTGATCGGCGCCGATCTCGCGCAGCGTATCAAACACAACCTCGCAATGCTCGGTAACGTAGGGGTGCCCGGCATCCGCCACATGAAGCAAAAGGTCGGATTGACCCACCTCCTCCAATGTGGACCGGAATGAGGCAATCAGGCCATGGGGCAGGTTCCGGATAAAGCCGACCGTGTCGGTAACCAGCACTTGGCGCATGTCCGGCAGATGAATGAGACGGCTCTTGGTATCCAGCGTGGCAAACAGGCGGTCATCCACATAGGCGCCGGCCTCCGCCAGGCTGTTCAGCAGGGTGGATTTCCCT
The DNA here is from genome assembly GCA_903908715.1 of uncultured bacterium. Taxonomy (GTDB): domain Bacteria; phylum Verrucomicrobiota; class Kiritimatiellia; order CAIKKV01; family CAITUY01; genus CAIVSY01. Next base: position 2,099 of record CAIVSY010000057.1, on the reverse strand, counting down.
GCATTGGTGTAACCCACCAGGCTGACGGTCGGCCACGGGCGCCTCGCACGGGTCCGATGCCGCCTCTCCTGAATGGCCTCCAGTTTCCCCTGCAGGTCACGGATTCGCGCCCGGATCGGCGCATTCCGCAGTTTCAACGGGCTTTCACCCGGACCCTTCATCCCAATGCCACCCGTGAACCGGGCCTGCTTCTCGGACACCGGAAGACGCGAAACCAGATACTGCAGTTGCGCAAGTTCCACCTGGATCTGCGCCTCGGCCGACCGGGCGCGCCTCGCAAAAATCTGCAGGATGACCTCTGTCCGGTCAATTACCTTGACCCCCAGCGCCATATCGAGGTTGTTCACCTGCACCGGTGAAAGATTATTGTCAAAGATAACCAGATTCGCTCCCGTCTTCTGGCAGACAACCTTCACCTCGTCGATCTTGCCGGAACCGATGAAGTACTTGGGATGAGGGGCTTCACGGTTCTGGGAAAGCGTCCCCACAACAACAGCGCCGGCGGTATCGGCCAGCCGCTCCAGTTCCTCGAGGGAATCCGCCGCAACCTCGCGGCCCGAGCGACCCACAACAACCTGCACAAGCAAGGCGCGCTCCTGCCTCACACTGGTCAACCGCACGGTCATCGGATCCCGCCCCCAGACGGGGTCAGACTGTAAACAGTAAGTATGCTACACTCAACCACCACGCTCATCCTCTCAACACCCAGATCGGATCAACTCCGCCAGGCGCTCCACCTCCTGTTCGCCAAACAGGCCCTTTACCCGCTTTCGAGCCATCGTCACGGCTTGCGAACTCACCCCTCCATACCGCCGCCCGATCTCACGCTGCGTCCACCCGCTCAACCGGCACGCCAGTTCCATCACCACCGTCTTCGCCTTGCTCATCCCCCTCTCTCGTCCCCCCGCCCTCAACCGTTCCACCGGCACCCCGTATTCCCGCGCAACCACGGCTTCGATCCTTTCCGCACCAATCCGCTCCAGCGGATACGCCACATCCCGGTCCCGCTCCTCCCCGCTCCGCCCCTCCCTCATCTCCCGTTCCAACCTCTTGACATATTCCTCATCCCCAATCCCATACCCGCTTTGTCCCAAACATCGCTTCAGTTCCTCGTCGTCCTTCTCCAGGCATGCCAGCACATACCCCCGATAACGCCGGCGCGCCTCATCGAGTCCAGACCCAAACTCCCGGAGCACCTCGTAGCTCACCCACTCCTCCTCCCGTTTCCCGTCCACGTACCCCCCGTAACTGCTCCATCCCGGCCGCTCCAGCAATCTCCGGCGCTCCGTCCGTGTCAACGCCACGGCCGCTTTTACCTTCACCGGATTCAAATGAATGTACCTCGTCAACGTCACCCGATACTCATCCCCCTGCACCAGCTTCGCCTTGTACCGCCCCTCCAGCCGGTGCCCCGGCTTCTTGTGCTTGTATCTCGAATACAGCGCGTAGCTGGTGTTCAACCGCTGCATGAACCGCCCAAGATTCGCCCACCGCGTCCTCACCAGCAGGTGGTAATGGTTCGGCATGATCGCATACGCATACAGCGTCACCCCGTACGTCTCCAGGCAGAACTTCAATTGCTCCCTGAACCGCCCCGCGTCCCCCTCGTCAAAAAAAATCTGCCCCCGCCCGTTCCCACGGCAAGTCACATGATACAACGCCCCCGCGTATTCTTTCCTCGGTGCTCTTGGCATGCCCTCACTCTCCCACCATCCCACCACTCCTGTCAATTCCTATTTACTGTTTACAGTCTGACCCCGAGGCGGCGATGACCCCGAGGCGGCGAGGGCCGGTCCCGGAAACGCGGGTCGAAACCAGCCGGCTGGCCCCGTCATAGGCATTGGAAATGACGCCCGAGCCCTTGGCGGCCGTCATCGGCAGCCCGTTCCTGAGATAGCGATAGCTGATCGTGGCGGACGGGTAGGCCGCCGGTCACTGACGGGGTCAGACTGTAACTTGCAACATTGTCGCGGCACTGGAACGCTCCTTGATAGCCTTGGTCAGCCGAGCGAGGTCATCCTCACGCAAAAGGGGCTTGGCCCTTCTTCTCATCACACTCACGGCTTGGGAACTGATTCCGCCGTACCTTGTTCCGATCT
>CAIVSY010000056.1 GCA_903908715.1 uncultured bacterium | reverse complement strand
GTTCCCGTCGCGAACGACAACCCCGCGGCAACATTCCCCTCCACTCCGGGCGTCGCTCCAAGCCTGCCTGTCAGGTTGCCCGGACCCGGGAACTCCCGGATGTCTTCCATCCCGTACCCCTGGGTAAGGGCCAGCCCGTAGTCCCAGATGTCCACCGTTCCCCTCAGAAGCGCGCCGTTATCGGACGACAACGTTCGTGTCCAGTCATAGGGTGAACTGTAGGGCATCCGATCCGGGCTCCATGCCGTCAACAGCCCCCACGGCAGCGGCACACGCCCGGCGGCAACATTCCAGCGTCCCATCGGCCCCTTCCATTCCCCGTAGGCCTGGTGCACCATGCCTTCCGAGAGGTTATCCGCCCACTCCCCCTGTGCATACAGGATCACGCGGTCGCCCCGGCGGTCGGCAAACACCTTCCGCGCTGAACCGCCGATGGAGTCGATTGTCCCCTCGGAGCCTCCGTCTTCCGAGTATGCGGCCCGTGCGTCGCCTTCCATCGCCGCAAAGAAGGACGCCGATGCGGAGGAGACCGCCGTACAGGTTAACAGGGCGCTAACCCACCACTTTGCCGTCTTCAAGATGCACCACCTTTCGGCAACGAGCGGCCAGATCGGGGTTGTGCGTCACCAGGACAATGGCGATTCCCGCCCGGTTGAGGGTTTCAAACAACTCGACCACGGCGGCCGAATTCCGGGAATCCAGGTTCCCCGTCGGCTCGTCAGCCAGAATAACCTTCGGCTCATTGATCAGACTGCGGGCCACGGCCACCCGCTGCATCTCTCCACCCGAAAGCTGGCCGGGCAGATGATGACGGCGATGGGACAGCCCCACGCGCTCCAGAAGGTCGGCCGTCCGGGACGGGTTCGCCTTGTGATGGGAGAACAACAACGGAAGCTCCACGTTTTCCTCCACCGTCAGGGTGGGGATCAGGAAAAACTGCTGGAACACGAAGCCGATCATGGACTGGCGGATTTCCGCCAGCCGGCGCTCACCACCGCGCTCCACCTCCTCACCCCGGATCCGCACCACGCCCTTCGACGCATGGTCCATGCATCCCGCGATGTTCAGCAACGTGGTCTTCCCCGAACCGGACGGGCCGCAGATCGCAATCAGGTCGCCCTCGGCAATATCCAGCGTGACCCCATCAAGGGCATGCACCTCTTCGATGCCGCGCTTGTAGAACTTGGAAACATTTTCGAGCGAAATCAGGCTATTCATTGCGCAACACCTCCATCGGCACGATGGACGCCGCCTTCCAGGCGGGGTACAACGCGCACAGCACTCCCGTCCCGACCGCCACCAACAGGGAGAAAAGAGCCACTCCCGCCGAAGGCGCCGCAATGCTTCCCGCCGGCACATACCCCACCAATGTCCCCCGGAGCATCGACCCGGCAAGCGGCGTAATGAACATCCCGGCCAGAATACCGCCCAGTCCTCCCACGACACAAATAAGGAGCGTCTCCATCGTAATCAACCGGAGTACATCCGCCCGGCGCGCCCCCACGCACTTCAGATAGGCGATTTCCCGCCGGCGCTCCATCACCACCATCAGCATGGTGTTGACGATCCCGAACACCGACACGCCGAAGGCCACCCCCACCATGACGAACATGATCATCCTCGTCGCGGCAAAAAAGCCCAGCACCCCCTCACTCAATTCCTTGGCGCCAATCACGGAGTAGTCCTGGGAAATGCGCCCCCTCAAACGTGTCGTTACCTCCTGCATCCGGCTGACGTCAGTCAACTTGACCGCGATCGCCGAAAGCCGTCCCTCGCGTTTCACCAGCCGCTGGGCCGTCGCAAGGGGCAGAAAGATCATGCCGTCATCCTGCGAATAACTCTTGCGCAGGATGCCTGTAACCTTGAACTCCTTGTCGAGCTTCTCCGAGTACAGGCGATCTCCGACCTTGGCCAACTCGATCTGCGCGATCTGGGCGCCGAGGATGACGGAGTCCTCGTTCTCGAACCAGCCGCCCTTCTCGATCACCCAGTCGGGCCGCACCCGGCGAATCGCATCCGTCACCCCCATGAAGATATCCGTCCGCGTACCGTCAGACGTGGTTTCGGCAAAGAGCTGGAACGGCAGAACGGCGGCAATTCCCTCCGTGGACTCCGACACCGCCACGAGCGATTGCTCCACGTACAGGGGGCTCAACCCGCCCTGGGCCACCACGGAAGCCGCCTCGATGGGACAGTTCTCCTTGGTGATGTAGAGATGCACACCGGTCTTGTCCACCAGTTCGCGCTTCACCGCGCGGGCATACCCGCGGTCGAGCGCGAGAACCACGCTCAGCGTTGCCGCCGCGATCAGCACACTGGCCGCGGTGAGCAGCGCGCGCATCGGCGTCCGGCGGATGTTGTTGAAAGCCAGCGTCAGGATCTTCATCGCGAGCCCTTCCGGGGAAGAATCTCCAGCCCTTTGGCCGTGATGACCACCTGCTCTTCCCCTTTGTGAACCGAGGCGGTCACCCGCACGGGTTGTCCGGCGTGGATCTTCGGCGGCTTGGGATCCCCGGTGAACACCGTGACCGACTGGTTCCCCTCCGCGTAGGTGAAATCGCACAGGGACGCGCATTGCGCCGCCAGCACGCCGTTCAGCACCACCGTCTGCCCGTCATACTTCTCCGGAGCCGCCAGGATCGCCGCCAGCGGCGTCGCCGGCGTGTCCGCCTTGGCCGGAGTTCCAACCGTCTTCGTCCCGCCACACCCGGCCAGACCGATCGCCGCGCCAGCCAGAATAACGATCCCGATCCATTTCGTTTTCATGGTTACCTCCCCTTGCTCCATTCCCGCTTCAATGTTTTGCTCCCGCACTCCGTGTTTCACACTCGCATCCGCCACCCGGACATGCGCCACAAGCACGGGACAGCGATTCCGTGATCATCCGGTCGAATTTCGCACGCTGCCAGTCATCCAGGAGCGCCCGTATGTTCCGGATATGTTCCAGCGTTGCCATCTCGCTGTCCGCATAGGCCCGGCACAGGGATTCCCGGATCTCCCTCGCGCGGGCGGAATCGAACGGATCCGCCACGAGGACGGATGCCAGTTCCTTGCGGCAGGCGCAATGCCGGGCACAGCAGGCGGCGAGACTGCCGCATAGGTTCTTCTGCAGGGCGCCGATGGCCGTGACCTGGTCCGGTCGCAAGTCCAGCACACGGGCCAGATGGGACACGTCCTGGAGCCTTTCTACATCGGACCCGGTAGCCCCGCAAATCCACATGCGGGCCGCCACGTAGCCGACGGCAATGGCAGCCACCGCCACCAGCGCCAGCCACACCATTCTTGCCTTCATGGGCGGCCTCCTTCCGACAATGTCAGGTAGCTTCCGGCAATGGTCCCGGGCTGCAACAAGGCATGGTTCGTATGCGTCCGTCCAGGCGCCACCACGCCTGCCAGCATACCCGCCACCAGCGCGAGGCATACCGTTGCCACACCGGCCCAAACCGGGTGGGGCAGGAACCAGTCCCAGAGTCTTTGCCAGCAGCCCGCCGGCTCGGTCACCGCCTCCAAACGGATCCGACGCCACACATCCGCCTCAAAAGCAGCCTTCGGCCCGATTGCCGGCCATTGCCGGAGCAAGGTGCCTAATTCCGCATCCGCGCCATCCCGCTTCGCGTCGTGTGGTTTCCCGAACATGGTCCCATCTCCTGTCTTTTATAGAGTAAAACGCCACAACCGCCAAAAACCCTCGCGAGATTGTATCTTCGCGGACGCAAAGGATTGCGTCCCTCCACTATTCCAGAAGATTCGCGAGCCGCTCGCGCAGGAACTGCCGCGCCCGGTACAGGCGGGCTTCGACCGACTTGCGGGAGCATTGCATGATGGCAGCGATCCGGTCGTGCGGCAGATCCTCGTATTCGGACAGAACGAGCGCCGTGCGCTGGTCCTCGGGCAACCGCGCGACCGCCGCGGCGATCCGGTTGCCGGTTTCCCGCGCCATCACCTCCTCCACGGCCGTCGCGCCGCCTGCGGGGATGGTTGCGCCACCCGCTTCCAGAACCGCCAGCGATTCCGCCGGATGCCGCCGGCGCCGCCGCAGGCAGTCCAGCGCCGCGTTGCGCGCCACCTGGAACAGCCACGTCGAGAACTCCGCAGTGGTCCGGCGGAAGCCGGGCTTGAGCATGGCGCGATAGGCCCGTACGAACACATCCTGCGCCACGTCCTCCGCTTCCGACGCGTCGCCAATCATGCGGTACACAAAGTTCAGCACCGGCCGCTTGTAGCGCTCCATCACCGCATCGAACGCGCCGTTATCCCCCCCGCGCACCCGCTCGACCATCAACCAGTCCTCTCCTTGGTCAGGAGGATGTGACGCATTGTTTTCGTTCCACCCTGACATGAAGCAATGACCTCCCTGCGCCGTCACCGTTGCGCCCATCCCATCCGTACCATATCGAATAAAGTTTAGGAACCAGCGCGTTTGCCCTTACCCATCCTGCACCGCCTGAACCCCGCCGCGTGCCCTGCTTTCCACCAGCAGGTAAAGCGCCGGCAGCACCAGCATCGTAAGCGTCAGCGCCGATAACAAGCCTCCCAGCACCACAACCGCCAGCGGCCGCTGCAGTTCCGAGCCGCTTCCGGTGGCGTACACCATCGGCAGAAGCCCCAGCAGCGTCGTCAACGTGGTCATCATCAGCGGGCGGAAGCGCAGTTCGCAACCCTTGCGGACAGCCGCCGCGGGCGTCAAACCGTCCTTGACCAGTTGATTGAAGAAACTCACCAGCACCACTCCGTTTTCGACGGCAATACCGAACAAGGCGATGAACCCGATGGCGGCGGCGACACTCAGGTTGATGTCCAGCAGGAAAATGGCGAGAATGCCTCCCACCAATGCGAAAGGCAGATTGGCCAGCACCAGCATCGCGCCCCGGATGGTGCCCAGCGCCATGAACAGCATCACGAAGATCAGTCCGATCGACGCCGGTATCACCACCGCCAGCCGCCGCATGGCCCGCGCCTGGTTCTCAAACTGCCCGCCGTACCGCACGTAGTAGCCCGCCGGCATCCCGGCGGTAAGGCTCTCCACATCCCTCTGGATTTCGCGCACAAACCCGCCCATGTCGCGGCCCCGGATGTTGCACTCGACCACCACCCGGCGCATGGCATTCTCGCGGCTGATCTGGGCGGGCGCCTCGACCTCGCGAATCTCCGCCAATTGCCCCAGCGGCAGGCGCGAACCGTCGACTGCGGGTACCAGGAGCCTCCCGATGGACTCGACGTCATCGCGATGCTCCAGCGGGAAGCGGACCAGGACGGCGAAGCGCCTCTGTTCCTCGATCACGGTGGTCGCCACTTTCCCGCCCACGGCGGTCTCAACCAACTCGTTGATGTCGGCCATGTTGATCCCGTACCGCGCGATCTTCCGCCGGTCCGGGACAATCTCGATCTGCGCAAACCCCGAAACCTGCTCCACTTTGACATCCTCAGCACCCTTCACACCCGAAAGCATCGCCGCGATCCGGTTGGCGTGGTCTTTCAATATATCCAGGTCCGGCCCGAACAACTTGATCGCCAGATCGCTCTTGACGCCCGAAATCAGTTCGTTGACCCGCAGGGCGATGGGCTGCGAGAACGACAGCCGCAAGCCGGGTATCGCCGCCAATTCCGCCTGCATGGCCCGCACCAGGTCAACCTTGCTCCGGCCGGACTTCCATTCCGATTCGGGTTTCAGCATGATGATAAGGTCATTCTGTTCCGGACCCATCGGATCCTCCGATATCTCGGCCCGGCCTGTCTTGGTGACAACGGTCTCCACCTCGGGAAACGTGAGCAGTTTTTCCTCCATGCCCGTCCCGACGGCGACCGACCCCGCCAGCGAGGCCGAAGGCAGACGCACCACGTTCACGGCTATCGCCCCTTCGTCAAGCGCCGGCAGGAATTCGGTGCCCAGGAATGGCGTCAACGCCAGCACGGACACAAGAATCACACCCGACACCGTGAGCGTGACGCCCCTGTGGCGCAGAACGGCATCCAGCAAACGCAGGTACCCGCGGTCAAGGGCCCGCACGACGCGGTTCTCCCATTTCACCGTACCGCCGCTCAGGAAGAACGAACACAACGGCGGCATGACCAGCAGCGCCACCGCCAGGGATCCGATCATCGCGAAACACATGGTCAAGGCCAGGGGCTTGAACATCTTGCCTTCCATCTGTTCCAGCGTCAGTAGCGGAAGGAAGACAACGACAATGATCAGAATCGCGAATACCACCGGCCGCGCCACCTCCCGGACCGCCTCGAAGATGATCCCCGGTCTTTCGCTGCCGGAACCACCGCGCTCCTGCAAGTGGCGCACGATGTTCTCGCTGACCACAATGGAGGCATCCACCACCATCCCGAGGGCAATGGCCAGACCGCCCAGGCTCATCAGGTTGGCCGTCATGCC
>CAIVSY010000055.1 GCA_903908715.1 uncultured bacterium | reverse complement strand
TGTGATAAGGGACCCAATATTCTTATTACGGAGAACGCCCTCCTGATAAAGTGACCATGCCTTGCCGCCCAACCGGCGCAAGGTGAAAATATTGTCGTCAAATCTGCTGATATATTTCCAGCAGCGGTCCATCAATGGGCAGGCATAGGGATCAGAGCAGTGCGGCCCAATATCCTGTTCAGGACATGTCTTCTGATTGATGATTCCAGCCATTCCTTTCAGTTGTTTTCCCACAGAAGGAAGAAGTTCTTTGACGCGGTCTGTAATGTCCTCTTTCTCAAACAATCCGGAAGGATCAATGTCCCCATTTAGCACATACTGGTTGTTGATATGCATGAGGTGGCAACGCCGGATCGGGAGACCTCCTTGCTCGTAGCAGTACCACTGAAGCGCCAAGTCGGGCACATAAACATCCTTTACCTCGGTTGAGCTTTTGACCTCGATAATGTCCCATTGTGCCCGGCCAACAGGATTGAGGATGTCGGCACGGGCATAGGCACCACCGGCCATGATGCTGGCCTCGAAGATGGGTTTCCTGAGTGCGATCAGCGGTTTCGTGGCGGCAAGGGTCCCCGCCACCGACTCTGTCCAAGGCACCTCGACTCCGTTGGGGTAAAGCTTCTTCGCCAAGTCGCCAACAACGTGTCCGGCATCAAACAGAGCCTGGGTTGCTCCATCAACGGGTGGGAACCAGTGTTTGGCGTTGTACTGGGCCCAGAGCAGTTTGGGGCACTGCAACCCCGCCAGGTACTTGCTCTTTGATATGGCCGGCACCTTCATCGCTTCTCTCGTGCTTCACCAGACTGCTTGACGCTATCAAATCACATGGGGCAATGCTTGCCATTTCACAAGCACCGCCTCAGAAGATGCGAAACGGCCCTGCCTTGCAGAACTTGGCGAACTCCATCAAGTGCTCCACGCCGCCCAAACCGTCCATGAACTTGGCCAGTTTCTTCTTTCTTGGATGGGCGAGGTGGTCACGCACCGCCTTGCGCAAGGCGACCGCCAGCCGCAAGGCATCCGTCTGCATGACCATCTGGCCGTCGTTTGAGTCATAAGCCCGACACCAATAGGGATCGTAGCGCCATCCCCTGCCGGTCAGGAGAATCGTCCCGCTTGGCCGCCAGCCGTAGTCCTGTGCCAGCCGCAAGACAGCAGGCCAGTCGTCAAACTGCCAACGGAAGCTGCCCCCTTTGCCTTCAAGATCATATCCCATGTCGACATCCCTTCTTCGCCGCCGGGATCTCCAACGGCACGCACGGGAGACTCCACGCCCGCCGGATATCCATGGATCGCAGGACTGTCCAAACCGGGTTCCTAGACTCAGGATCGACATGCAGGCTGTATAGATCCTTGCCATGAATCAGGAACATCAGGCAAATGGATCCGAGGGCGCTTCTGGGACGGTGATCGAGACCAATGATGGGCCTCAAGGGAATGCCACTCTTTCCCGACGCCTCGAACATGCTGCTCATGAAGCCGGCCACCATTTCAGAGAAGCCGGTGTCATGTCCGACATCGCTGTTTACCATCGCCGCCTTGGCCCCCTTCCGGGCAACCACTGGTTCCGCATTCCCGAAGTACGCCACGCCAACCTCGACGTTGCCGGCTTTCTTGGGGCGGCTGTAGACGCAGGGCATCAGGACGCCGCTGAAACCGATGCTGAGGTACTGTTTGAGGGCCAGGACGATCAGGGCGGCATTGTTCGAAACGGCGTTCTTAGCCTGACGCTGGTCGAATTCCACGGACTGTTGCTTGAGGCCCCACAGCTCATTGGCCCCTTGCTTCATGACGATGCCGTAGTCGGCTCCCGCGGGCTTCTCGGCCAGCGGACCCGCCAGCGGCAGGTAATCACGCAGACCATCCACCCGTTTCATATCCGGAACCTCCAGCGTCACGTTCCCAGCTTCGGTCTTGATGTTCATGAGGCGCACTCCTTTACGATGGTTAGTTATTGCGCCCACAGTAGCATGGGGTGTGGGACAAACAGTGTCCCATGGCGGGGTTCTTTTTTGCTACAAGGCAGGATGTGACATATAGTGCCTGGGAAAATCACATTGCACGGACACTATTTGTCCTAGGCCCCCTTGTATGATCAGGGCGGAATGTTAAGTCTTGAAAGGTCGGGAAAGTGAAAGTTTGTATTCGTCGTGGTGCCGCACAAATTGGCGGCACGTGTATAGAGCTTGAATCCCAGGGCAAACGGATTGTCCTCGACCTTGGCACACCCCTTGACGCTGATGACTCAATGCAGGTTGAACTTCCCGCAGTCCGTGGGTTCGACAAGGAAGACCCCAGTCTGCTTGGCGTCATCCTCTCCCATCCGCACATGGACCACTATGGCCTGGCATTCCGAGTCCCCAAGGCCACAACCTTTCTCATGGGGGAAGCCGCTGAACGCATTTTGGCAGCAGCAGCCGTTTTCACCCCTTCCGGTGGGACCTTTGACCACGTCATTCACTTGGCTGATTGTCAGCCCATTACTCTAGGTCCGTTCGTCATTACGCCTTTTCTGATGGACCATTCCGCCTATGACAGCTATGCCGTCCTCGTGGAGGCTGATGGCCAACGCCTGTTTTACACTGGAGACCTGCGGGGGCACGGGCGGAAGGCCAAACTATTCGAACGATTGGTCGCTCACCCGCCCGCGAAGGTGGATGTCCTGCTCATGGAAGGCACCACTATTCGCCGAGAAGGTACCGATTCCGGCTTCCCAACCGAGACCGATATCGAGAATGAACTTGTCGGCCTTTTCAAGGCAACCAGCGGAATGCCACTTGTTTGGTGTTCGGGGCAGAATATCGACCGCCTGGTGTCCGTCTTTCGTGCCGCCAAACGGTCTGGGCGTCAGTTCATCATCGATATGTATACTGCCCACATCCTCAAAGCCACGGGAAACCCCCACCTGCCGCAGGCCCACTGGCCTGAAATTCGTGTTTTTCTGCCGCAGTTTCAGAAGAATCGGATCAAACGGAATAAGGAATTTGAACTGGCGAAGGAGTACAGCCCATATCGCATCTATCCCGAAACCCTTGCGAATGCCGCCCAAAACTCGGTGATGCTGTTTCGTTCGAGTATGCAGATGGATGTAGAAGACGCCGGCTGTCTCAAGGGTGCACGTGTGGTGTATTCGATGTGGGAAGGGTATCTCGAGGTTGAAAGCACTAAGCCATTCCGGGATTGGCTCGACGCAAAGGGAATACCTCTATACAAGTGCCACACATCTGGCCATGCATCCGTATCCGATTTGAAGCGTTTGACATCCACCTTTTCATCAGCCACAGTGGTTCCCGTACACTGCGCCGAACCGGAAGTCTATGCCAAGCTCTTCGACCGTGTTAAGCTGCACGCAGACAACGCGTGGTGGACCGTACGATAGATCGGGAGGTTTGATTCATGCAAGATAACGACAATCGTAAGCTGGCGCGTGAACTGAGCGCGAGATGCCCTAAACCCAACAAAATCAAGTTGCCATCTCACATTGGTTTTCACGAAGTTGGCGATGGTACGGTGCGCTTGAACTTGGGTGAGAGATGTGTGCTGGCAAATATGCAGGAAGACAAGTCGTCGTTCGAGGGATGGGCACTGGCCCTGAAACGCTGGGTGCCTGAACGCGTAAAAAGGATTGAGATAGCATGGGAATCGACGGCTGATTCGAACGACGCGCACTACCAGCGTTTTCTCTTCCGCTTGGCGAGATTCGCGGAGTTGTTTGACTGGTTCGGCGTGGCGAATTCGGAGTCCGCTTGTGAACTCGCCAAACTCAGGACCGGCAAGAATGACATCAGATACTTCATTACCACGGCAAAGAAGCCACGGCCTGTTGACGCAAACAAAGCTCATCCTCGAGAGGCGCTCTATGAAGACGAACATCTTCTGGAATGTGAAATCAACAAGTCCCCGGCCGCATTGAAAACGCTTCTTTCAATTGAGGAAATGGACCGCCAATTTCCCGTAGGGGTTTTTGAAAATGAAGTGAAAAGGGGTGCGAATGAGATATTCCCGAGAGGGCACAGCGCCATTGACCTGCTTGGGATCAATGGGAATGACATATTTGTCTTTGAGCTGAAAGCCTTGGGCAATGTGAAGGTGGGAATCCTGTCTGAATTGTTCTTCTACTCCTGCATTGTTGAGGGAATCCAAACCGGACAATACGCGCTCCAGGAGGGAAAGAATGATTTCAAGATAGAGGGAAGTGACATTATCGGCAGGAAGGATGGGATCATCAGGGCCTTGATGTTGACCCCTGATTGGCACCCGCTAGTTGATGAAGAGCTGATCGGGATGGTCAACAGGCGCTTCAGGGAACTTAACAGGCGAATACGATTCGGGATAGTTCGGATCCTGACAACAGGCTGCGATCCTGCCTTCGAGGTTGTGGTGAACTCATGCAACTGAGGGACAGATGTCGCGGAGCGCTCCTTGGTGATTCATGACACAATCCGTTAAATCCTGCTGGACGTGCGAATTTCAGAAGATTGGTGGCCCGACATTCCTGGGTGTATGCACCTACTTCTCCACGGTTGGTAAGCCGAACAAGGACATTCCACCCAATCTGGTGGATGTTGGGTGCAAGTACTGGAAACAGAGGTTGGCGAAGGCTGAAGGATCAGAGGAAGAGGAATGAAATTTGGCATTCGCACACCATCACTGACAAAACGTATTGGTAGTTGTTGGCGGCATTCGGAAAGTGTACCACTCCGGCAGCCGGAAAGTGTACCACCCCGAGGCTGTTGATAACGTATAGTTGACTGGAGGCAGGGAGGCAAGCGTTGTCTCCCGCCAGATGC
>CAIVSY010000054.1 GCA_903908715.1 uncultured bacterium | reverse complement strand
TGTGTGCGCCCAGCATGGGCGCGTTGTAAATGGGGTGAAAGTCCCCTGTAGGAGGACCGTCACATGATTGTGTGAAAGAACTACTACTCGAAGCCAACGCTGGAAGGGTAACCGACCGGCGGGAGGAAGGCTAGAGGAAACCGGCGGGCCGATGAACAAGAACCGCATAGAAAGGCCGGCCACGATGCGACGAAGTGGCACAACACAACGAAGTCGCGGGTTCAGTCGTGGAGGTAAATGCGGCGGTCGTGCCGGGAGCCGAGGCGAAGCCGAGACGGGCCACCCGGAGGGTGGCAACGGAGCGAAACGGAGTGGCAACCAACGCGCACCTTACCTGGGGAGGCTCTGGACTGGGCAACCGGACCGGGGAGTCAGCCGAGGCCGTAGTAGCGAGGAAGCCCGTGAAAGCGGGTGGAGCGAAGGGCCGAACTGGAAAGGAACGTTCCGACCGCGTGGAGGATGACGCTCCCGCAGACGCCAGAGAAGGCGAGGGAGCGTCAAGAGCCGCCACGAGGGAAGCATGGGGACGTTCGGGAGTAATGCCATGATGGAGCAAATCTTGGAGCGGGAGAACCTGTTGAAGGCATGGCGACGAGTCAAGGCCAACGCAGGGGCTCCCGGAATCGACGGGATGACCGTCGAGGCGTTTCCGGCATTTAGCCGGGAGCACTGGCCACGGATACGCTCCGCGCTCATGGAGGGGACGTATCGTCCGGCGCCGGTGCGCCGGGTGTTCATCCCGAAGTCCGACGGGACGCAACGTCCGTTGGGCGTGCCGACGGTGCTGGATCGCGTGATTCAGCAGGCGCTGGCACAGGTGCTGACGCCGCTCTATGACGGGGGCTTCAGTGACCACAGCTATGGTTTCCGCGAAGATCGCAACGCCCATCAGGCGGTGCGGGAAGTGGAAGCCTGCTGGAAAGAGGGACGCCGCTATGCGGTGGACTGTGACCTGAAGTCGTTCTTCGACACCGTGAACCACAACCGGCTGATGGATCAGTTGCGCGAGAAGATCAAGGACCGCAAGGTTCTGGGATTGATCCGCCGCTACCTGGAAGCCGGGGTGGTCATGCCCGATGGAACCCGCGAGGCCACGCCTCAAGGAGTCCCGCAGGGTGGGCCGCTGTCGCCTTTACTGGCCAACATCGTACTCGACCCACTGGATAAGGAACTCGAACGTCGAGGGCATCGGTTTGCCCGGTATGCCGACGATTTCCTTGTCATGGTGAAGAGTGCGAAAGCGGCGGAACGGGTGATGGCCAGCCTCACGCGGTTTGTGGAGCAGCGGCTTAAACTGGTAGTCAACCGGGTCAAAAGCAAGGCCGCGCCGCTCAAACAGTGCGCCTTTCTGGGGTTCCAGATCGGGGCGGCTGGGCGAGTGGTATGGACAGCCAAGGCCCATGCGCGATTCAAGCGGAGGGTGAGGGAAATCACCCGCCGCAACCGGGGACACCGGGTGCAGGACGTCATTGACGAACTGCGCTTGTACGTCAACGGCTGGCTCAACTACTTCGGGATCAGTCACACCTATACGGGCGTGACGGAACTGGCCGAATGGGTCAGGCGCAGAGTGCGGTTGTACTACTGGAAACAATGGAGCGCCCGAAGGGCACGGGCCGTCCGCAGGACGGCAACGGAGCGAAGCGCAGTGGCAACCAGCCGCGGACCCGCCGCCGCCATTTGCTCGCCTTGGGGATTCCCCGCGAGGAGGTGCACATGGCCACACGGAGCCGCAAAGGGTATTGGAGGATGAGCGGAAACAGCATCCTTCAACGCGCCCTGACCAACCGCTGGCTGCACGAACAAGGCGTTCCCGACATGCGCACGTTATGGATTACTCTTCATTACGGGCCAAATGCCCGTGTCTGACCGGAACCGCCGTATGCCGACCGGCACATGCGGTGGTGTGGCACCGGTGGCTGGCTGATAACCTCAGTCAGTCACCGGGAGCCGATT
>CAIVSY010000053.1 GCA_903908715.1 uncultured bacterium | reverse complement strand
GGCAGAGGCGCGTCCTGTTGTCGAATCGCGACCGGCGGTTTCCGTTCCTGTGGTAGCGATGGGGGCGACCCCTGGAGTGGTCCCGGAGGCCAAGATTGACACGCCGCAGGTCGCCGCAGTACCGATAGTGGCGGTTCAGCCGGGAGAACCGACCATTCAGCCGGATACGATTCTCTGGATATCGGTCAGCGAGGATCCCAGTCTTAACGGCAAGTACATTGTCAACAACTCCTCGGCGATTGACTTCGGTTATGTGGGCTTGGTTTTTCTTCAGGACATGACGGCGGAGCAGGCGGAGCAGGCGATCCGGAATGTCCTGCTGGGCCGGTACCTGAACAACGCCACGGTTGCGGTCAAGATTGCCAAGGCTTCCTACGACGTGGTTGGTGTGATTGGCAACGTGGAGCGGCCGGGGGATATCAAGATCGGGCCGGGTGCGGGCATTCCGTTAACCGAGGCGTTGCGCCGGGCTAACGGTCTCAAGAGTAATCGGGAAAGCAATCGTGTGAAGATTATCCGTGGCGGGTTGCGCAACCCCTTCGGTCCTGCGGCGGATGGTGAGGTATATCCTCTTGTCAACGCGGACGGGCAGATGACGGTTCCGGACGTATATCTGCGCAACAATGATTTGGTCTATGTGTTTGCCGCCGATGCAACGATTCTGGACGGGACGATCAAGACGACGGGCGGCAAGAAAATCCTCCTGCTGGGCGAGGTGCCGCGGCGCGGGGTGATCGAATTCGCGGAGAATGAGCCCTGTACGTTAATGCATCTTCTGTTCAAGATTGGGGGATTGCCGCGATTTGCCAAGGGCGACAAGATTCAAGTGGTGCGTCGCCAGAAGGACGGGGCGGAGACCACGTTTGTGATCGATGGCGAATCCTTGATGGTAAACGGGGATCCCAAGGATGACATAGCCTTGGAGTCTGGTGATCGTGTGATTGTCCCCCCGCGCAAGTTTGCGTTCTTCTGAGTGAATCGTAATCTGCGTCCTTTTGATCCGTGACTCTCCGGGGATGTTCGAGACACAAGCCTTTATCACGAGACTCACCAACTTGCCGGGGACTTGGTGGCGCCTACTCCTTTCGTGAATCTTCCCAGTCGTTTCTTCGTGAGCGTGGCGGTTCGGTTCCGGGAATCATCTGGGTTCCCGGTTTTGTGATCGAGGGTACTCCCGGATATCGAATTGTGTGCCACTTGCAGGTTCTGACATATCAGGCTTGTTTTCGGGATTCTGCTTGGGTAGTGTTCTTCCTCGATGATGACGTTTTGTATATTCGATGATGCTGTGAGCGATTGTGCCTTGGATGCCGGGTTTATGATTGACCCTTAACCTTCCCTCCCCTGGTCTGCTATGCCGAATACAGAAAACGTTGAGCAGAAGAAAGTGGATCCCCGTGTGTATGTGGGCATTCTTGTGTTCCGCTGGAAACTGATTGTCATCTGTTTTCTCTATTGCATGCTGGGGGGTGTGATTTATTTGAATTTCGCGCCCAAGGAGTACGACACCAGCACCCAGATCATGATATATCGTGATCCGAGTACCCAGATCCAGTCGCAGAGTTATCATTGGGAGCAGAGCCAGACTCATATCTCGCTGATCAACAATGAGCAGTTTGTGGCCCGCGTGGTTGAGGAGTTGGCTCCGCGGTGGCTGG
Source organism: uncultured bacterium (assembly GCA_903908715.1). Classification (GTDB taxonomy): domain Bacteria; phylum Verrucomicrobiota; class Kiritimatiellia; order CAIKKV01; family CAITUY01; genus CAIVSY01. Next base: position 65,720 of record CAIVSY010000053.1, on the reverse strand, counting down.
TCAGGCTTGGTGGGGATGTGCGACAGTTAAACCCTGCTTTCAGGGTTGAACGTGTTGGGGGGGCGGGCATCACCTTGGCTCTGAATGTTCGCAACACGCATCCTGCTTATGCCCGGGCTTTTCTTGCGAAAGTCATCAGGGAGTTCAAGCGGCAGCGGGAGCTGGTCAAGTCGGAGTCCTATCGGTCCGCGGCGGGAATTCTGGAAGAGGAGTTGGCACGCCTGAAGGAGCAGATCCGTGCGGCAGAGGATGAGGTGATTGAATTCCAGCGCGTGAACCAGATGGAGTATGTGCAGGCCAAGGGGCAACTGGAACTGGGTTATTTAAACATGCTGGTTGGCCGGCAGCAGCAGTTGAGTACAGAGAAATGGATGCTCGAGGTGCAATATCCCAAGCTCAAGGGGCAGAGCGCCGAGATGGTGAACAGCGTCTTAGCCATGACGCGGGAGACTGGCCTTGTGGGGGGTGCGGATAAGGCTGTGGTGGCGGCGGGAGGGACCAATTTTCCGGTGTCGACCATGGTGGAGCCTGCGTTCACGGATGGTTCGGAATCACGGTGGCAGGATTTGCGTCTGAAGTTGTCGAGGCTGGAGCAGCAGCGCAAGGAGAGCGCTGCATTCATGCAGCCGGAGAACCCGAAGCTCAGGTCCATGGATGATGACATCGCCCAGCTTCGCAAGGAGTTGGGCCTGTTCGCCGAATTGGAATACACCAAGGTCAAGGATCGGACAACGGCGATTGATATGCAACTTGAGGCCTTGGATGAGGCTCAGCGACGGTGGCGCAATTCCTATCTAATGGCCAGCAAGAAGGGTGCGGACTTCCGTCACCTGCAGATGGCGGTTGCGCGGCTGGATGGGATGTATGCCGCACTGTTCCAGAAGTTGAATGACATCCGGGTCGAGCAGGAGATCAAGGCTGAATATTTCTCCGTCTTGCGTCCGGTACGCACGAATCCGAAGCCGGCATGGCCGGATCCCTTCAAGATCATGGTGACCGTATTGGTTGCTGGAATTGGATCAGGGCTCGGGCTTGCGTTGTTGGCGTTCTTCTTTGACGACAAGGTGCAGTCGATGACAGACGTGGAGGAGACGATCGGGGTTCCGTTCCTTGGGGGGGTGCCGTTCTGGGTGCACAGTGACCTGGTCAGCCGCATCCGCCCGATTGTCAGCGATGAGCACCGGTCGGGTGCCGCGGAGGCATATCGTGCCTTGCGAACCAATGTAATGGGGGCTGTGGAGAAAGCCGGCAAGAAAGTGGTGATCATCACCAGCGCCGACTCCAAGGAAGGCAAGACGCTGACTGCCTTGAACCTCTCGATCATGATTGCCAAGGCGGGGAAGAGGGTACTCCTCCTGGATATGGACCTGCGGCGCGGAGTCCTGCACAAATCCTTCGAGCAGGAGCGGACTCCAGGCCTTATCGATGTCCTTCGCGACAGGCAGCCCTTGAGTTCCGTGGTCCGCAAGACGATGCACGGGAACCTCTGGTTTGTGGCGGCGGGAACGGTCGACCGCAATACGTCGGAACTTCTGCACTCGGTGGAACTGGATAGTTTTCTTGGGGAAGTGGTTAACGACTACGATTACGTGATCCTCGATACGGCGCCGGTCCTGCGCGTGACGGATACGGTCATTCTGGGTGGTTGCGCGCTGGCCTGTGTGATTTATGTTGCCCATGCCAATCGTACGTCCAAGCCGGTCATCAAATACTCGCTCGACATGCTGGGTGATGCGCACGTCATCGGGATGATCGTCAACAGCATCGAGATGCACCGGATCAGCAGTTTGTATTATGCGTATCAGTATCCGAACTATGCGTACTACAGTTATGCGTACCGGTACGGCTACAATTACGATCTCTATGATGCGCACGGGCGGCGGAAAACGATCGGTCCATTCACTCAATGGCGCCGGTCTGTCGGCCGCTGGTTCCGGCACACCTTTACTCCGGCGGAGTGAGGGGCAGGCGGAGTGGTTGATGGTTAATGGGGGAATATTCGCGTTCTTCGCGTCTTCGCGTGAGACAAAGTGATTTATTCGTCTTTTTCCGGGACAGGAATGCATGATTTTCGCGCGAAGTCGCGGAGTGCTCGAAGAAGGACAACAGTAGAGACGGTTCTTGAAGTGGAACAAAATTGCAGTAGGGATCAAGTGGATTACGGGATGTTAAACTTCTAGCGTCTTGTTCCTTTATGGCTACACATCGAAGCTACCTGCAGCAGCAGATCCTCTGGATGGCTGCGTTGGATTTGTTGTGCCTGGTCTTCGGGATTCTGGGCGGCGTCTGGCTTCGATTGGGGTCGACGGAAATCGGCGGATACGTGGCCGATAACGTCTCTATCTGGTTGTATTTCTCCTTGACCATTGTTGTGGCCAACTATGTGTCCGGCGCGTACGGCATGGAATTGCGCCTTTCCCGCTTCAACATGGTGGTCAATTGGCTGTTCTCCATCCTGATGGCTACAGCGCTTGTGGGGGCCACTTCCTATGCATGGCTGCACTTGGCGATCGGCCGTGGTGTGCTTGGTTACACCATCCTGATCTACTCGATTTTCTGGCTGTCCCTGCGGTTGATCATCTATCAGCGTGTTTTTGCCAGGGAATCATTCGGCTATCGAGTGGTGATACTGGGAGTGGGGAATACCGCCCGCGATTTTCTCCGCATGGTGCGGTCGCCGGACCTTAGGCCGGTTCACAGGGTTGTCGGCATGCTGGTTGTCGACGGGGTGGGGAATGGCCGAAGCATTGTGCGGGACGAGCAGGAGGATGTGGCGGTTATTGAATGCGGAATGGCGCACGTGGCATCCACGATCCGGGCGATGGGTGCAGATGTGGTCATGCTTGGGGTAGACCGGGAAGCCGATCTGGCCGGGATTTACCCGCAGTTACGCCGTTTGCGGTTTGAGGGGGTATCCGTGCTTACGCCGCTTGAGGTGGCGGAGGCGTATGGAGGCCGGGTGCCTTTGCGTCTGGTGGATGAGCACTGGCTGATGCATGCCAGTCAGGGGTTTGCCACGCCGGTGGCTTTGCGTTTCAAGCGGCTCATGGATCTTGTAATCATTCTTCTTTTTGGAGTATTGGCATTGCTGGTGGCGGGGTTAGTAGTCCTGCTGATCAAGGTAACGGGCCCGCGGCATCCGGTATTATACATGCAGGAGCGGGTGGGCCGGTTTGGTGTGATTTTCCGGATCTATAAGTTCCGGACCATGCGGCCCGGTGCCGAGGCGGATACCGGTGCGGTCTGGGCGTCGGACAATGACCCGCGGATTACATGGGTGGGGCGGTTCTTCCGCAAATACCGGCTGGATGAGTTGCCGCAGTTGATCAATGTATGGCGTGGTGAGATGAGCCTGGTCGGGCCGCGTCCGGAGCGTCCGGAGATTGTCGAGAAGCTGGCCCGTGAGATTCCCTACTACCGGGAGCGGGAGAATTTGTTGCCCGGCCTTACCGGTTGGGCGCAGATCCGGTATCCTTATGGTGCCACCACGGATGATGCGAGGGCCAAGCTGGAATTCGACCTCTATTATCTGCAGAACCTCTCCATCGGACTTGATTTGCGAATTATCCTGCGCACATTGCGGATTGTGGTTTTCGGTTTGGAACGGGAAATGAAGTAGGGGAGACAGGCCGACACGGCGTGTGGGTTGAGAAGGAATCAGGATTCCGAACAGTTCTTATGAGCGTCCTCCGTTCTTTCGCCTGAAGCGGGAGGGAATGGAGGGGTATCTTGGTGCCGGATGGAAGTCCCCTGGTTATTGCCTGCTTTGGTGTGATGCCTGCGTCCGGCGCCAGTCCTGGAATAACGCAAGCATCCGAATGTGTACCATTTGCAGTTCGGCGATTCGTCTGGCCGGATCCGGATTGTCGTCCTTGGCGGGAAAATCCCGTGTCACATAGCTAAGTTGTTCATGGCTTGCCCATGCCGGCTGTTTGAGCCGCAGGAAAGTCAACAGGTCCATTCGTGCCGCATTCCATCGGGTGCGGTACCATCGGTGCATGGCTTGCAAGGGATGTCGCAGGTCCTCCATGCTGATCCCGTCAGGTGTCCAATTCGGGTCATCGGGAATATCCACGCGGGGAAAGGCCATGCGGCAGATATCCTGACCTGAGGGGCTGAAGTCATCCGCCTGTATCATGGTTGTGAGCCAATAGGAGACTTCCCCTGCATCCGAGGTCAATTTCCAGGTTTGGATTCTGTAGTTTGACGACTGTCCGTCAGGGGCAGGTTGCATCGAGTCACTGACTGGCTCCACCGAATAACCTTTGATTTTCATGCACATGGGCATGTTATAGCCATGGACCAGCCTGACCTGAAAATGCTGGTGGGATACAGGGAGGACAGCGGGTTTAGGCAAGCTTGCTGGAGAGGGTGGTACAGTCACGAGGTATGTGACAATATTCGGTTCAGCAGGATCCGGGGTCTGGATGGGGAGTGATTCGATTTTCCAGCCAGGTATGCTTGGCGTCAGTGTGCGGAAATGATTAGCGGAAAGGGTGAAAGCCTTGAAAGGTTGCCTTGAGCTATAGGCGAGCAGCATCCAGATAGCTGCCAGAAGCGCGCAAGCAGTGAAAACCCATGGAACGAAGCGGCGATTCACTTCGGCATATTAACATAGGGTGGCCGTTGCGGAAGAGATGAAATTTGGTTGTCGCAGGCTTCTGGTGGAATCTTGCCATATGTTGAATAAAGGACCTTGATTCTTTTGCGAAAATCCAGCAAAATTCAATTCATATTGAACGATCCATTTGCATCCAGCCGGGTGTTGCATAATGGACGGGGCGGGAGCGTGGCTGGATTCATTTCAGCCGGTTGAAGTGATTCATTTTGTGTCTGCGGTGAATGATGCCACTCACTTGAGGTCCTTAGGCAGAACGATCCAATTCAAAACACCCTCACCCTGACCCTCTCCCGTCAAGGGAGAGGGAATTCTGGTTCGTTCCGACGGCATCACCTTTTGGTGACGGCATAGGCGGGGTCGCTGGCACTTCCTCTGCCCTTGTGGGAGCCGCCTCCGCGCAAGCGCTACGGCGAGCCTCGGAGGATTGAGGTGAGGGGAACTGCACCCGGCAATTTCGCGTGAGACCCAATATTCTGTTCTGATTAACTTTGCGTATGGATGAGCCGGTAGTCAGGCGTTTTGTCGAGGAAGCGGGCAACACCACCCAGGCGCTGGGGGTGGGCCGCGTGGTGGGGCAGATCTATGCCTACCTGTATTTCAGCGAGCCGCCGCGCACCCTGGATGACATGAAAGAGGCGCTGGGGATCAGCAAGGGTTCCGCCAGCATGGGAGTGCGTCAATTGGAGCAATGGGGTGCGGTCAAGCGGGTCTGGGTCAAGGGTGACCGCAAGGACTACTACATCGCCAACGATTACTTCGGCAGTATCATCCGCAGCATCCTCTCCGACCTCATGGGCAAGCGCCTGGCCGCATTGGCGCAGGCGCTGGAGGAGGCCGAGACTGAATTAATGGCCGGCATCCAGACTGGAGACCGGAGGCCGAAGACTGCAGACCTGAACACGAATCATGATTTTCTCAAGGACAGGGTTGCCCGGTTAAAGGCATTTCAGAGCAAGGCCGAAAGAGCGTGGAGCAACCCGATTGTGAAGTTGATTCTGAAATGAGAGGGAATATGGGGATCAAGCGTTTCGAAGATATTAAGGCGTGGCAATTGGCGCGTGTATGATGTGAGAGATTCGAGATTGGTTATTGGAGATTGGCAATGGCGGAACGCTTTAGGACCTTTCGTGATTTGGATTGTTGGAAGGCTTGTCGGGACTTGCGGGTGTATGTTGCGAAGGAAGTGCTGCCATTGTTGCCTAAAGACGAAAAGTATCGCTTGGGCGATCAACTGATTCGTGCGGCACGGTCGACAACCGCGAACATTGCCGAGGGGTATGGCCGCTTTCACTACCTCGATAACGCGAAATTCGGCTGCAATTCCCGTGGTTCGGCATATGAGACGTTGGATCATTTGGTGACAGGGCATGACGAGGGCATGGTTTCTGATGCACTGTTTCAGAAGGGCGAGGAATTGGTTGCGCGGGCTGTAAGAACACTGAACGGATATATTGCGTATCTTCAACGTGCAGGCGGGGTTGAGAAGGGGAAGAAGGAGATTGGGGATTAGGTGTACAAGATTGGTGGAATCCTCCGACAACCAGTTCTCCTTGATGCATCTCCCAATAACGAATAACCAATCTCCGCGCCGAAGGCGCTCCCAATGACTTTCCCCTTAACATTAATCTTCATGTTCCTGGTCTTCTGGCGGCCGCAGGACTGGCTGTTTCCCTGGATGTATGGGTATCCGGTGCTTGATGCGGTCATCTATGTGGCCCTGTTGACGTTGGCCATGGAGGCCAGCCAGAAAACGTACTACTTCCCCCGCACGCCTGCGATTGCTCTGGCTGTTGGCTTGTGGTTTGCCAGTATTCTTTCCCAGATTGTTCATTTCTACTTTCAGGGGCTTGTGGATACAGTTCCGGCCACCTTCCGCCCCTGTTTTTTTCTGATTCTGTTGTGTGTGGTTCTGCAGACGCCACGGCGGGCGAGGATGATGAGCTGGGTCTTTGTTCTCAGTGCCATCATCATGGCGATTCATGCTTTTATGCAGAGGAAGACGGGGTTCGGTTACGTCGGGCAAACGCCGGTCTATCAGGAGGATGAGTTCACCGGTGCCATCAAGGTCCGGAGTCTTTTCTTCGGCATTTTCGAGGATCCGAATGATCTGGCGCAGATCCTTGTCAGCACCATCCCGCTGGTTTTCGCCCTGCCCTATCGAATGAACTTTTTTACTTTTGCGCTTTGTGCGGGGGGGGCCGGATTCCTGTACAAAGCTTCCACCTTTACGGAATCGCGGGGTGGGTTGATTGCCGCCATTGCCATGGTCGTCGCGATAATCTTCACCCGCCTGCCGGCCCGTTGGTTGCCGTATGCGGGTGTGTTGGCGTTGATTGGCGGATTGGTGCTTTGTGGAACCATGGGCGGGAAGATGATGGATGAGTCCGCCCGTGAGCGTGTCGCGCTCTGGGGTGATGCCAATTATGCCTTCAAGCACAATCCGATATTCGGGCTGGGGTATGGCATGATTGAGGAGGCCACGGAGACCTCGAGGCCGGTGCATAATGCCTATGTGTCCTGTTATGGGGAAATGGGGTTGGTGGGATACTGGTTTTGGTTTTCCCTGTTGCAACTGGGGTTCATCGGATGTTGGCGTTCATTGGTTGCCCTGCGTCGGCCCCGGACGCCGGGACAGATCTATCTGAAGCGCCTCGCGGGTATGACCATGGCTTCGCTTGCGGGTTTTGCGGCGAGCGCCTACTTCTTGAGCCGAACCTTTGTGTTCCCGCTTTTTATGCTGTTCGGCTTGGCCAACATGGTCCCGGTGCTCGTGCAACGGGCCTTACCGGAGGATCATCCGCCGCTGATCGATGTTCGGAGGGATTTGTTTGTCTATTGCACGATCGGCACCCTTCTCAGTGTGGTCTACATCTATATCTCGATCATTATTTTCAACAGGATTATCCATTGATCATGAACGGGGCAGACAACCTGCGGTTCAGTCAAGCCATTGTGCAGGCCTTGCGCTGCCCCGTTTGCGGGGGTGTGCTGACTTCGGGCGTCACCTCGTTCACCTGTATGGCGCCGGCTTGTGCAAAGGGTTTTCCGGTGGTGGAAGGGATTCCCGTGCTGCTGAACGAATCCCGCAGTCTTGTTTCGATTTCCGATTATCGTTCGGGTGGGGTGACCGCCGCTGCCGAAGGTCGGCGGAAAGGTTCTGGATTCCTCTATCGTGTTCTCCCCGGCATCACGGGCAATGTTTGTGCGGCGCGGGTATTGCCGGAATTCGCGAGCCTGGTGAAGCAAAGGGTGCGAGGTGAGAGGAACAGCCTTGATCCAACGGCAGGGAACGGCGGCAACGGCGTGTCGCCCTCCAATTCCCGGTGTTCTCTGGAGGGCGCCGCGTTGTCGGCACCTGCATGGCAGGAGCCTCCCAGAGTACTTGTCCTTGGTGGTGCGGAAGCCGGGGTGGGGTTTGACGCCCTCTTGAGCGATCCTGCTATTGAACTCGTCGAAACCGACATTGGTTTCGGTTCGCGGACCGGGTTGGTGTGCGATGCGCAGGATATTCCTTTTGCCGATGGAACATTCGATGGGGTGGTGGCGCAGGCGGTGCTGGAATACTTACCCGATCCGGCGCGGGCCGTTGCGGAGATTCACCGGGTACTGGCGCCCGGTGGCGTGGTGTATGCCGAAACCCCTTTTATGCAGCAGGTCCACGGCGGCTGCTATGATTTCACACGTTACACGCACCTTGGGCATCGTCGCCTGTTTCGCGACTTTTCCGAGATTGATAGTGGTATTGCCTGCGGCCCGGGAACGGCGCTGGCGTGGTCCTGGCAGTACTTCCTGATGAGTTGTTGCTCCTCCAGAAGCGGGCGCCGGCTGGCTTTTATGGCCGGACGCCTCACGGCATTCTGGCTCAAGTATCTCGATGGCTGGCTATCCCGGAAGCCGGCGGCTTACGACGCGGCATCAGGATTCTATTTCCTGGGGCGCAAGGCGGAGGTTCCGCTGATGGACAGGGCGCTGATAGTGTCCTACCGGGGTCTGATTTAGGGGTTGCCTCTCAAGTACACGGGTCTGATTCGCTGGAGTGGATTTTGTGATGTCCCGTTTATCGGTCACCTACTTTATTCATGGGAATTGGAGGAAGGATCCTGCAGGGACATCGACCTTTGTGCAGTTGGTTGAGGCGGAATGGCGCGGAAGGGGCATTCAATTCATTGAATTGCCATTTGACCCCGGATCGAACACCGGGGGTGTGGTTCCGGAAGCGGTGAGGCCGGGTAATACCTCCTGGTTGACGAGGCATTCCGCCATGAGATCCATGCTTCTCCTGCTGGGGTATGGGACCCGTTTCAGGGAAGATGTCCGCTTTCTCAGACGAATCCGGTCTTCCGTCACGGGCGCGGTACTGCTGACCAACCAGTTTGGTTGTGAAACGCTGCCCTTGGCATTGCGATGGGTTTTCCCGCGGCGGAAGATATTGGCCATTGCACATACACATCCCGGGCAGGATATGGCGGCCAGACATGTGGTCCGTTCCCTGATCGAACGCCTTTGCTATCATTGTGTTTCAGGCGTTATCTACAACTCGAGTGCAGTCAGGGCGCTATGGGCCTGTAAACTTGGACGCGCAACGGTCAAAGGCGGTGTGATCCATCATGGATTGCCTGATTCAGAGATGCCCTTGCAATCTGATTATCCTGCGAGGAAGACCGGTTTTGTGGATTTTGTATATGTGGCCCGTTTCTATTCCTGGAAGGGGCAGGAGGGGTTCCTGAATGCCTGGAAAATGGCAGTGGATGCGGGCATGCGGAACGCGCGGGCTGTGCTGGTTGGTGATGGTGAGCGGCTGGACGCAGCCCGGGAGCTGGCCCGGACACTTGGTATTTCAGAAAGCGTTCTCTTTCTGGGAAACCGACCAGATGGTGCGGCCTGTCTGGCCGCGGGTGATGTGGCCGTCTTGTTGTCGGCCGAACCTGAAGCCTTTGGATTTGTGTTATTGGAGGCTATGCGGGCCGGTCGGCCGGTTCTGGCAAGCCGGCTTGGGGGGATTCCTGAAATAGTCGAGGATGGTCACACGGGGGTTCTGGTGGATCCTGGTGACTGCGCTGCTGTGGCCCGGGCCTTGTGTTCCCTCGCCAGTGATCATGTTGCCCGTGCGCGGATGGGGATGGAAGGGCGGCGCCGCTGGGCTGAAGCCTTTTCACTCGACCGCATGTTGAAGGAGTATGACGCCGTGTTTGCTCAATCCAAGGCGACTCTGGAGGGGGGGCACGCCGTTACCGCCTAACGGCTCACCCCGTGTACCCTTTTCAGAGCCTGTTCCGCAAGCCTGTACAGGCTCCAGAAAACAGGGAGTCTGATGGGTGGGGGGGATGGGTGAGGGGTGAGGGGTGAGGGATGAGACGTGAGGAGAGATGGGAGGGAGGCGAAGGTCGTGACCTTGGCCCAGGGTGCTGACTTGAGGAATTTGAGGAGGCCTTCCCAGCGGCGGCGGTTGATATGGTTGATATGGTAGCGGTTGCCAAGGCGGTAGTAAAACTCATGAGGATGCGTCAAGAGGCAAGCGGAGTGGTAACCAGCCCGGTGCATAGCGGTGAGTGCGGAGGTCATTTCCCCCAGGCTCAAGGCGCAAGGTTCGAGATGGCGCCATGCGCCATCCAGCCGTGGCAGGGGACTGCGGAAAGCCGAGACAGGGATATCGGTAATGCCCATGAAGGTGGAAACATCATTTACTACGGGAAAGACATCATTCAGCCGCGATTCGATGGAGCTATGAGTGTCCAGATCCCGATTCGAGCTGAGCGTGAGGCCGCAATCCTTCATAGCGAGCAGCGTGTCGGTGTTGGCCGTGAGACTCCCGGCGCGGAAGGCGACGGGACTGCACCCTGTGAGTTTCGCAAGTCTGTCCCGCCCGGCGGCGATCAGGCGGGCCTGTTCCCCGCGGGTGTTGCGCCACAGGACGCCGTCGGTATTGAGGATGCCGGGCAGGGCGGCCATTTCAGGGTGGACATGGAGTTGGAGGTCCATGCCGGCCGCCAGGATCCGGTGGCACGTGTCCGCGAGATCCGCCTCGGGCCTAGCCGTCGCGCTGGCGGCTTCGACGAAGAACGTGCCCTTCAGTCCCGACGCCTGCAGCGAGGCGAGCAGATAATCCAGCCCCAGCCCGCCCGCATGGACGTCCCGTTCGTAGTCGCCGTAGGCGGATTCGATGTCGATGGTGAGAAGAATATGCATGGCAACACGTTACACGGTGAGGGCGGAAGATGCACGGCGGAAGTGGGCTTGCGGCACGGGGGTGACCGCGAGTGAGACATCGACCATCCCGGATAGTTCGTTGGCGATGCAAGAAAAGACGTGGCCAAAAGCGGTTTGCGATCCATGAAACTTGAGGAATTCGTTCTTAATGAAGAGGAGATTCGGATCTACCGGAATCTCCTGGGGCAAGTCAGCCCTAAGCGCATCGCTGAATTTGGCAGTGGGAACACTACAAGATTCTGGATGGAGGAAACTTCTGCCACAATAGTCTCTTGGGACAACAACGCGGACTGGGTCCAGCTTGTGAAGATTGCATTGGCGGGCCATCGGCATACGAGTCGCGTGGACGTTCGATTGTACGATGTATACCCGAAAGGGAATCGTGATGTCCTGAAAGATCCTGTTGTTTATGATGGTTCGGCATTCGATATGACCTTTATCGATGGCCCTCGATCGGCGAGGCAAGCAAGTGATGGGCGTTCCGGAAGTTTTGCTTTTTCAACCTGTCACACTCGTCCGGGCGGCTTGATTGTCTGGCATGATAACGACAGGAGGCATGAACGGGAGATGGCTGTACGGTTTCTTGGCCACTGTGTGTTGAAGTGGGAGGGGCGCATCGGGTGGTGCCGCTGGTGGCCAAAGCCACAAGTATCCGTCATGCTTCGTCTTTATCGCAGGATGCTCAATGCGAGGATGCTCCTGTGATGCAGGTTGTTGGCATATCGTTGGTTAGGAATGAAGACCGATTCGTGTCTTGGGCGCTGCGGAACACGATCGACTTCTGCGACAGGCTGCTCGTCCTGGATAACAACTCGACGGACGATACGATGGAGTGTTTGTTGCGTCTGAAGTCCATTTATCCAAAGATCGAGATACACTCAATAGACGATCCCTCCGAATCCCATGCCTATGTGGAGCCTTTTGCTGGTTCTGAGAGTTGGGTCTTGGGTATCGATGGGGACGAGATTTATGATCCAGAGGGTTTGCTGCGCCTTAAGCAGCGGCTTTTGGCTGGGGAATTTCGTGCGTCTTGGGGTGTTCATGGCAATGTGTTAAATTGTGTAAAGCTGGATGCGACATTCGTGGCGGCCGAAGGCTACCTGGCCCCCCCATGTCGCTCCATGACCAAACTTTACAATTTTTCTGCAATATCATCATGGACTAATTGTACACAACGCCTCCATGGCGGGATTCTTAAATATAAGCCGGACTTTCCTGTCCGGCTTCCGACATCTCTATATGAGACCATTTCTTGGGAAAAGGCAGATTTGCGCTGCCTGCATCTCTGCTTCTTGGCACGCAGTTCGTTGGAGGGGTCGACGTCCCAGTATGCACGGCGCAATATCAGTGAGCTTAATCGAATGACAGCGATTGGAAAGATAATACGGCGCTGGTGTCCTTGGGTGTCACGCTATGAGAGTTCAAAATGGAAAATGGCAAAATATCGCAGGGGAAAATGTGTGAGGAAGTCGATAGTCCCTTTCCTGAAAGGTGGACAAATTGAAGAGGATTTGCATGGGAATGCCAGATATATCTCCGATCAAAACAGGTCTTAGAATATATATTTATGGCTGCTCCAATCGCTGCATAACCCGCACGGATGACAACAATGAGTCGTAACCACTCTGCCTCCGCTGTTTGCATGAACCCAGCGCGCACCGTTAATGTTTCGCGCCCCAATATGCGTCACGAGCAAGGGATGTTCCGAACCTGGGCAGTCATGGCGCAGAATGTGTATGGTTCACGTGAGCTGATATGGCAGTTGTTCAAGCGTGACTTTCTTGGAGCCTATAAGAAATCGTTTCTCGGCTTGGCCTGGGCTATACTGACACCTTTAAGTGCTGTAGTAATGTGGCTGTTTCTGCGCGGGACGGGCATGTTCAACCCCGGGGAATCCTCTGTGCCCTATCCGGTCTATGTGCTGCTGGGGACGACGGTCTGGACGCTGTTCATGGGGATCCTGACGGCGGCGGGGACGACGCTGCAGTCGGGCAGCGACTTGGTCCTGCAGGTGAACTTTCCCCATGAGATCCTGCTGTTCAAGCAGGTGGCCCAGAACCTGGCGACGTCCCTGTTCAGCCTGGTCTTCTGCGTGGCGGTGGCCCTGTGTTTCCGGGTGGTGCCCAGTCCCTGGGCGCTATTGTTCCCCCTCGTGGCGCTTCCGCTGTTCTTCCTGGCTGCCGGCATCGGGCTGCTGCTCTCCCTGATCGGGGTCGTGGCTATGGACCTGTCCAAGGCGGTCAACCTCCTGTTCCCGCTGCTGATGTTTGCCAGTCCCATAGTGTACACCAGCGAGGTGGACAGTCCGTTTGCGCACGCTGTTATCCGCTGGAACCCCCTGACCTATCTGGTCTGTTCTTGCCGCGACCTCATCCTGTTTGGTCGGTTGTACGACCCGCTGGGCTACGCCATCAGTGCCCTCGGCGCCTTTCTGTTTTTCATGATGGCCTGGCGGCTGTTCTACGTGAGCGAGAACAAGTTGATTGAGAGGATGGTGTGAAGAGAGGGCTGAGGGATGAGACTTGAGTCTGAAAGGGGAGAATGGCGCAGGATCTGAGAAAAAGGACGAAGGAATTTGCCGGGCGGATCATTCGGCTGTATGTCGCACTGCCGATGAACCGACGGGAAGTTCAAGTTGTTGGGCATCAGATGCTTCGTTCTGGGACTTCGGTTGGGGCCAATTACCGTGAGGCGTCAAGAGCTCGTTCAGATGCGGAGTTTTTGTCAAAGATTGACCTGTGCGCCCAGGAGGCTGACGAAACATTGTATTGGCTTGAGCTGCTGCGAGAGGAATGTGGTTTTTAAAATGAAAATTCAGACTGGCTCGAAAAAGAGGTAAACGAATTGATTTCAATATTCGTCGCAATGTCAAAAAACGTCAAACAGAGAAAAACGTAACTCTTATTATTTCACGATCCGACTCAAACTCCTCCCCGCATATGCCCTCAAGTCTCCAGCCTCCGCCCTCCGCCCTCTCCCTGCCGGAAGACGTAGTCTTATCGGTAAGGCACGTCTCGAAAAAGTTCTGCCGCAACCTCAAGCGGTCCATGTGGTATGGGATAGGGGAGCTGGCCCGCGACTTCCTTTTGCCAAGCAGATGCTGGCCTTCTCGCTCATCACCCGTCACGCATCACGCTTCACCAGCGTTGCGCGCCGACGAATTCTGGGCGTTGAAGAATATCTCCTTCGATCTTCACCAGGGCGAGTCGCTGGGCATCATTGGCATGAACGGGTCGGGTAAGAGCACCTTGTTGCGGGTGTTGAACTCGGTCTTCCCGCCCGATACCGGTGAGATCCTGACGCGGGGCCGGGTGGGGGGGTTGATCGCCCTGGGGGCCGGAATGCACCCCCATTTGACAGGGCGGGAGAATATCTATCTCAATGGGGCGATACTGGGAATGTCCAAGGCGGAGATCGATAGCAAGTTCGACTCGATAGCGAAGTTCTCGGAAATCGGTGACTTCCTGGAGGCTCCTCTGGCTACCTACTCCTCCGGCATGCACGTGCGTCTTGGGTTTGCCGTGGCGATCCATGGCGAGCCGGACATCCTGCTGGTGGACGAGGTGCTTGCGGTGGGGGATTACTCGTTTGTGAACAAGAGCTTGCGATACCTGTCGGAGTATAAGAAGAAGGCTAAGGCGATCATCTACATCTCCCACAATCTTGAACAGGTGCGGAACCTGTGCGGGCGAGTGATCGTTCTGGATAAGGGCAAAATGATTTATCAGGGACCGCCTGCTGAGGCCGTCAGTTGTTATCAGGATCTATGTGTGAAGAGGCGGTCTGGGGGAGGGGAACGGCAGCGTGGCAGCGGGGTTGCCGTGGCTGCCTCGGAAGCCATTCAGGTGCGGGATTTTAGGCTTATGGCCAGTGGTCGCGAGGTTGGGATGGCAGAGCCCCTGGTTCTGCAATGCGAACTGAATGTAAACCGGCCCTCAACCCGACCTTACTTTTCTGTAGCCATCATGGACGAGCGGGGGTCACAGGTGATCTGGAAGGTTAGCAATGACCCCGGCGGGAAGGTATTCGAACCATTGGCCGTAGGTCGCTACTGCGTAACAATGATGATTAGATGTCATCATTTAATGCCTGGACGGTATTTTCCGATGTTTGCGATACGCGACGACGACACCATGGAGACCTTTACGCGCGCCGCTCCTGAATGGTCCTTTGCCGTAAGACCTTTAGGAGGTGTGATCGCACGGGGCTTGGTGAATGTTGACGCCGAGTGGAACATCGAATTATCCCAAGGATGAACAAATGAAAGATATCCAGCAAGCGATCAGGAATACTTATGACTGGCTATTTGAAAGAGTAAACCTAACGAGATACAAGATAAGATTTGCCAAATTGGCAAGGAAAGTTGATGGCAAACAGCGCCGATATCTGGAGACCCAGTTCCAGAGGACGCGTTATCGAGCCATGCATGGTGACTTAAAGCTTCGTACGCGATTGCTGGTGGATCAGTTAGCCACGATGAAGTTGCTGGAAAGTGCGCCTGCTGTTTTGTGCATCGGTTGCCGCAACTCAAAAGAAATAGATTATATAACGCATCATGGAGCATGCAAAGTTGTCGGGATCGATGTCATCAGCGTGCGACCCGACATCAAAATTATGGACATGCATGCAATGACCTTCGGCGATCATGTCTTTGACATTGTTTATGCCTGCCACTCCCTTGAGCATGCACTGGACCCAGAGAAGGTCGGTCGGGAGATCATGAGGGTGTTGAAGCCTGGCGGCGTGCTTGCCGTTGAAGTTCCGGTGTGCTATGCGGTGGGGGGGGTGGATCTGGTGGATTTCGGCGACAAGGAGGGGCTCAGGGTGCGGCTGGGGTTGTCGCAGGTGGATGTGTTATGGGCGGAGGAGCAGCCGCCAAGGTCGGAGCGTAATGCCGAGGGGAATGCCATCATCAGGGTGATCTGGCGGGTGGGGGGCTGAAGCGGGAGCATTGGAAATTAGGTTCATTGGAGGGGGATGGGTGAGAGAAAAGGCATACCGGTTTGACTTGCGCTACAGCCTGCGCCGGAGGTTTGTCGACGATTTCCTGGCCAGCCAGGCGGAGACGTGGCGCCCGGGTCTCCGCGTCCTCGACTTGGGAGGAACCCGCACGAACAAGAGGGGTCGGTTCGACATCGGCCGCTATCCAGTGCAGGTCACATATCTGAACCTCTCCACGGCCAAGCGTCCGGACGTCTGCGCGGATGCCGCGGCTATTCCCCTCAAGGGCAGTACGTTCGATGTGGTGGTCTGTTCCGAGGTGCTTGAGCACGTTCCTGATCCGCGGCCGGTCCTGGTTGAAATCTATAGGGTGCTGGTTCCTGGCGGTCAGGTTCTGATCACGTGCCCCTTCATGTACCGGGTGCACGGAGATCCAGAAGACTATGGACGGTATACGGGCGACTATTGGGAATTGAATCTTAAACGCGCGGGGTTCTCCAGTTTGAACATGAGCCCTCAGGGTGGGTTTCATGCGGTAGTGGTGGATTTTTGCCGCCAGTATGCCGTGACAATGAGGGGTAGTGGCTGGCTTGCGCGCATTTTGGGGGCGGGCCTGCCTGCTTTTGAATGGTGGGCGATTCGTAAGGCAGACCGCTGCAATGAGAAAGGCGACGAGTTTTTCGCTTCGTTTGCCTCCGGGTGGCAAGTGGTAGCGATGCGACCAAACAAGTTGACGGATCAGCGTGTGTGGAGGTGATGATGAAAGCCCCCCTAGTGAGTGTTGCAGTTATCAGCTTCAACCGTCTGAAGTATTTGAGGGCGACGTTAGAGTCGATGCGGCGCTGCATCCATTATCCGTCCTTGCAGTGGATTGTCCTCGATGGAGGTTCGCGCGAGGCAGGATTGCGTTCCTACTTGGAGTCGTTGTCATGGCTTGATCAACTTGTGATTGAAGATTGCTCTCATGCCGAAGCCATGAACCGTGCCGTCCAGTTGGCACGAGGGGACCTGTTGTTGCTTTGGCCGGATGACATTCAATTCACCGTCGAGGGAGAGTGGCTGGCGGGATATGCCGAGACCCTAATGAAGCATCGCGAATATGGAAGCCTTGCGCTGAATTATGTCAGGCGGCAGACGATCCAGCGTGTGTGGGGGCCGGTGGCGAAACCAACTTGGCTAGGGCAGTTGTCATGGATTTTTCACCGCACTTCCGATTGGCCCATTGTCACATCTTCAAACGGCTGGAGCTGTATATCCTATGAGAACACAAGGGAAGGGATCATTGGCTCCGGCATACCTTCACTGACGCGTACCGAGGTGTGGCGACAACTGGGGCCGTGGAAAAGCGGTGGCGGGGATGGTGTCATCGATTCAGGAGGCGGGGAGGATGAAATGTTGGCGCGGTTCAGGGGTTCTGGGTTGTGCTCTCTGAAACGCCTGCATTCCATAGTGCCTGTGGCTGCCGACATCGTGGATGATGACATAGGCTGCAAGGCGAAGGTCCGCGGGGGAAAGCGGTATGGGGCATACATGTCTCCAGCAGATGGCACTTACTATTACAAGATAGTGCACGAGGATATGGTCAAGCGGCGCAACCTCGAGCCGTACCCTATGGATTTTGAAGCCAGTGTCCAGCCTATAGGTTACAAGCTACCTTTGGATGGCGCCGGAAACCTGCTGAAAGGTTCAGTTAACAGGACTGTCGTGAGAGAAATTTTATGAGATGCTTCTGGTGTGCATTCGGGCGAAAATAATTCCCAATAGGGCGCAGGTTGCGAATGGATTATTTGCGGGCAGGAATCGCTTGGGTTCGAGGATTGTTGCGGAGCGATCTCTATTATGTGACCGAACCCAGCGGATGGGTAGTCGATGCCGAGGCCCGTAATATCTGTCGTGCCGTCGCAACCTGTTCGCCGTTGCGGCCTACTGTGGTGACTCACGCCGGGAATTTACGGCGGCAGATCGTTCATTTCGGATATCTCTATCTTTTTGTCAATGGCGGCTACGAGGCCGTCCATCGTTCGAACCGCGTCGTCGTCACGTTCTATCATGGCGACCGGTCTGATCCCGGGTTCACTCGCACAATAGAAATATTCCTTCGGGAAATTCATCGAATTGACAAGGTCATCGTATCCTGCAGCATTATGCGCAATCGACTGCTGGAGTGGGGGGTGCCTGAAGAAAAGATTGTCCAGATACCGATTGGCGTGGACTTGTCTATTTTCCGGCCGCCGCGGGCCGGCGAGCGCGGAGCCATGCGGGCCCGGCTAGGGATTCCGGAGGATCGTTTCGTCATCGGCTCATTCCAGAAGGATGGAGTGGGGTGGGAGGAAGGGTTGGAGCCGAAGTTGATCAAAGGGCCTGACGTCTTCCTGGACGTGGTGGAGCGTATCAGCAGGGAACTGTCGATTACTGTGTTATTGACCGGTCCGGCGCGGGGGTTCGTTAAACGGGGGTTGGCGCAGTTGGGTGTCCCTTATCGGCATGTCCACTTGAACACTCCGGAGGAGGTAGCGCCCTATTATCATGCCCTTGATCTTTACCTTATTACCTCAAGGGAGGAGGGTGGCCCAAAGGCAGTTCTGGAAAGCATGGCATCGGAAGTGCCTCTGGTTTCTACGAGGGTTGGGATGGCGGCGGACCTGATTCAGAACGGGGAAAATGGGTTTGTTTGCGCGATTGATGGTGCTGCCGAGCTGGAGTGCCGAATCAGGCAATTGCTCCAGGATCCGGCCCTAAGACAAAACATTTGTTCCCAAGCCGTTTCTACAGTACGGGATTTTGCGTATCAGAACATCGGGCGCCAACACTATGAGTGCGTTTACAGGGCGATGTTAAAATTGTCGAAATAGAGCCGATTGTCTTTGAATAACGCGATCATGTGCCATTAATGTCAAAATAGAATTGGGTGGAGTATGAGAATACTGTGGAAGTACCACATGAAGAATATCGCGCTTCGGCTATCTCGCAGTGGATATGGTCATTATCGCGAATGGCATCAACGGCTTGATCAGGCGTACGACCATACGCGAGACAAACATCCTGTCCGGGAAAAGCACAATGCGACGGAGGGATGGGATCACGGAATGGGCGCAACAGTCCGATACCGCCGATACTCGGATTATGAGGAGTATCTCGTGCACCAGGCTCAGAAGTTGAACGAGCTGTTGCGAATCAAGGGTGGTTTTGCCTCTGACTATCTGTTGAGTCAACGTCAACGTTTTCGCGAGCGCTTTCGAGAAGTTCCCCGACTGCTCAGGTATGATTGTACTATCCTTTGCACCGGCGCGAGGCAGGGGACGGAAGTGGAGGTGCTCAGGGATATGGGCTATTCCCGTGCGCAGGGTATTGACATAAACCCTGGCCCTAACAATCCATACGTGGTAACCGGTGATTTCATGAAGATGAGCTACGCCAACAATACTTTTGACCTGGTTTACTCCAATTGCCTGGACCATGCATTCAATCTGGATACCTTTTTCAAAGAGCACGCAAGGGTTATGAAGAAGAATGGATACGCTATGTTTGATGTTGCGTTGCAAGCCCATGGCGGGGCCTTTGAGGCTGCAGAATGGGATTCCAGTGAAGCGGTATTTTCTGTGTTGCTCACACATTTCAAGAGTTTGCTCGAAGTTAAACGGGGTGACGCATGGTTGCATGTGTTCCTACAGGGTTGCAGGGACTGAAAATATTAAGGCCAGCATGTTTCGCGCCAGATCTGAGCGTCATAGCTCCATCTTTGAGCTGAGGCCTACAATGCAAGGCGAATTGTAGTATGGTGCACTTTATCAATTCTCTGGTTCGCCCGCCACTTGCCCTCATGCATGATTTCCGCCCGCCACCTTATGGCGGCGGAAACCAGTTCATGCTAGCCTTCAAGCGGACGGTGGAACAGCGCGGGATTCGATGCTCCGCTAATATTGTCGGCAGATGGACGCGCGCTTGCCTTTTCAACTCGATGAATTTCGATGCAGCCTATCTTTACGACGTCAAGCGCCGCTATCCAAACATCCGGATGGTGCATCGGGTGGACGGGCCGAAGGCCTCATACCGCGGATACGACGATGGTTCTGATCGCAAGGTGTGGGAGTATAATCGGGACCTGGCCGACGCCTCAATCTTCCAGTCTGAATTCAGCTTAGGAGAATACCGCCGCATGGGGTATGAGTTTCGCTCCCCCTGCGTTATACCGAATGCAGTAGACTCCGCCATATTTCACGAGTCTGGGCGGATTGCTCCGCCAGACGGTTGCAGGAAAGTCCGTTTGATCTCAACGGCTTGGTCGGATAATCCCAACAAAGGTGCAGACACGCTTGAATATTTGGATGCTCATCTAGACAAGGACCGCTATGAGTTTCGATTTGTTGGGCGTACATCTTGTGAATTTAACTGGATTCGCCTCTCTGAACCGGTTGCCTCGCCGATACTTGCCGGCATTCTGCGGCAGCACGACATCTATATTGCAGCTAGCATCAACGACCCTTGCTCAAACGCTTTGCTTGAAGCACTCGCTTGTGGATTGCCGGCCGTTTATCGAAAGTCAGGAGGTCATCCGGAGATCGTCAAAAATGCGGGTGTTGGGTTTGTTGAGCCAGCGGAGGCTCCTTCCGCTATAGAGAAAGTGCTGCGTGAATACCTGCAATTGCATGCCAGTATCGAAATCAACAGAATTGAAGGGATAACAGAGCTTTATCTGGCCTGTTGCCAGCTTAAGTGATTTCTTAGAAAAAGGAAGCAGGCCAAGATGCACGCTGACACAGTACCTTATGAGAAATTCTTTGACTATTGCGTTCGTGCTCAAAGGCGATTCGGGAATATCCTTGATTTGCCGATCACGGACGGCGCTTACCCATGGCTTTGCAGATACTATCACGGTTGTTGTCCTGAAGGAAAAGTGTTGGATTTTGGTTGTGGAGCCCAGATGCCCTTGAAGAGGATGCTAGGCATCGACGATATGCGATATGAAAGTTGCGATTCTGACACCTCGCAAATATTTACTTATTCATCGGTTCAAGAAATTCCAATAGTGAAGGAATATGACGTTGTTGCGTCAAATCAAGCATTTGAGCATTTGGCCTTTAACGAAGCACTCCCAATAGCCATCAAGCTGGCTGCGCATGTTAAACCCGGAGGGGTGCTTGAGATTGGCGTGCCTAATCCCAGTCATCCAGTGAGGCAGCAAAGTCATCCCACCCACATAACGCCTTGGAATTACCTCAACCTGTGTGCACTAATGATGCTGGGAGGGCTTGAGCCTATAATATGTGCACGCTCAAACAAGCGGCCTGGACCGCGTTGGTGGGAAAAGCCTGTGGTTAGCGTTGTGTGCAATGTATTCCGCATGGACTGGTGTGATTCTATATATGTCGTTGGTCGCAAGGCGTAACTGCCACAACATTAAAATGCATAGACTGCGTAAATCATTGGAAATGTTTAGGGCGTGCGTTCGAATGGGGCTCAGAAAAAGAGCCACAGTGAAAGTGGCGGGCACCAATTACGCATGCAGAGTCGTGCGCAGCGCTGAGCGTTCAGCAGATTCTGTGCGAATCGTTATTGTATCCATACTGCCGAACCAAGCCGCCGTGGACCTTGTTCGTCTCTGTATCCGTTCTGTTATAAAGTATACAGATCGCCCCTATGAAATCTGGGTTGTCGATAACAACTCCAATCCTGTCTATATTGAGAAACTGATGAAGGATAACAAGGTGAATTATCTTCTTATCAGGGATGATCCTGGTTCAGGCAGTTATGCAAACGGGGTGGCGCTGGAGGCGGCCTTTCTGCAATTTCCAACAGACACAAGGTATTGTATGACGCTGCACATGGACACCATATTATGTCACGGGCAATGGCTCTCGTATCTGATGTCGAAGTTGAACGGTAAAACGAAGGCTGTTGGGGTGAGGATGGATGCAGTTCGGACCCCCGCAGGGGTCGTGCATATCCTGGGGTGCCTGTTCGACTTCCAGGAATTTAGGCGATTGAGGGTGTCCGTAATGCCGGAACTGCCAAAGTATGATGTGGGCGATCAGATTACAGTTGCCTTTAGGAATGCCGGGTATGAAGTGATCGCTTGCCGAAACACACATACTAATCCGGAACTGGAAGGTGCTCTACTTGCGGGAACTGATTTTGATTCGCTTGGTTTTGATAGGGCGCTGGATGATGAGAACAATGTGTTGTTTATGCATTTAGGTCGAGGATCGCAAAAGGTGCTTAGTAAAAACGCGGACGAAGGCAGTCTTGAGAAGTGGATCCGTTTTGCCAAGGAAAAGCTACAATTGGATCCCTATTAATAGGTTGCCTGATCACGGCTGTCCTGCATTTATGTCGAATTACCGCTTCTGGAGGCTTCTCTGTAAACGAGGCCTGGGAGGGATACTGGCGCCAGCTATATAATTCTCATCGTAATACTCATGCTAGTCTTGCGGGACGTTATCCCACGATAATGTAAATATGATCAATCAATCAACAACCTTGGCATTGCAGCAAAGCGCTACGACAAATTATAGCCGGCTCAACGTGATTGTGATTTTTACAAAGGGCATGTCCTTGGCGGCTTGGGATACAATAGGAATCCTGGAAAGAGAGATTGCGGTATACAGGGAGCTTCGTAAGCGCGGCGTTGAGGTTGTATTTCTGACATATGGGGGCAGGAATGAACTCAAGTACGCAGCTCGGATGCATGGCATAGGAATAGTTTGCAATTCGTGGAATTTGCCCGAGGATCTCTATTATAGAATGGCGTGCTTCATCCACTGGCGCGTATTGCGACACGCGGATATTCTGAAGACGAACCAGATGAAGGGATCAGATGTTGCCGTATGTGCGGCTCGGCTGTGGCGCAAACCTCTGGTGGCACGTTGCGGGTACTTGTGGTCTGAATTCGAGGAGCGGGCTTATGGGGCCTGTTCCCGCGAGGCGAATGAGGCAAGGCGGATGGAGGCGAAGGCATTCCGCTGTGCGAGCCAGTGCGTAGTCACAACGGAAGATGCGAAGCAGGTGCTGATCCGGAACTATGGCATAGAGGGCGAAAAGATTACCGTTATTCCGAATTACGTGGATTTCTCGGCGCTTGGGGACGGCGGCAACAGCGTGCCGCCCTCCAGGGGGGATATGTCCCTGTCGATGAGCGGTTGTAATGATTCTTCGAGCCAAGTCAGGATTGGCGCAAAGACGTCGACAGGAACATCCGCGGGGCCTTTTGCCGAAGCTGTGGCCACTGCGGGGGCGCCCGTGGCCGCCAGCGGGTGTTTCGTTGGGCGGTTGGCTGAGCAAAAGAACCTGGCAGCACTCATTGCTGCCTCGGAGGGATTGAATCTGCGTCTGGTCCTGGTCGGGGAGGGGTCGCTACACAATGAATTGGCGACTTTGGCACAGGCGCACCAGGTGAATGTCCAGTTTCTGGGAAACGTTCCGCATTCGCAGATTGCGGGCATCCTGCGCCAGAATGCGTTCTTCGTCCTGCCCTCGTTGTACGAAGGCCATCCCAAGACCCTGATCGAGGCGATGGCCTGCGGGATGCCTGTGATCGGCACGGACGTGCCCGGGATCCGGGAGGTCATCCGGCATGAGGAGACCGGGCTGCTGTGCGGTACGGACCCGGTCAGCCTCCGGGCGGCGATCGTGCGGATGATGGGGGACCCCGCTCTCCGTGAGCGCCTGGGCCGCAACGCCCGCCAGTTCGCGGTCGAACACTACAGCCTGGACCGGATCGTGGAGATGGAACTGGCGGTGTATCGCAAGGTGATGGGGGGAGGCAAAGGGACTGTAGACATTAGACATTAGACTGTAGACTGAAGACTGAAGACCAGATGCGAAGAGTTCGAACAGAAGGCAGCGAAGGTAACAAAGAGGCCTTTGTTGCCGCCTTCGGCGGAAGCCATCACTCCTAACTTCGTTTCCTTTGTTTCCTTCTGTTCAGATTCTCCGATGTCTGGGCAGGGGCACCAGCGTGCAAACGGACTAGAAGGGACTGTAGACTGTAAACTGATCAATCGGCACCACTTGCCCCCAACCGCCCCAATGTAACCATGAACCCCTCCCCCTCATCCCCCCCCCTCGTCAGCGTCCTCATGGCCGTTTACAACGGCGAACGGTACCTGCGCGAGGCCGTGGACGGGGTCCTGGCCCAGACCTTCACGGATTTCGAGTTCGTCATCGTGGATGACGGGTCAACGGATCGGACGGCGGCGATCCTTGACAGCTACTCAGATCCCCGGATCAGGCGGATCACCAACCCCGCCAACGTGGGGCTCACCAAGTCCCTGAACATCGGCCTCGCCCGTTGCACGGGGCGTTATATCGCCCGCCAGGATGACGACGATGTCTCACGTCCCGAACGGCTGGCCCGCCAGGTGGAGTTCCTTGAGGCACATCCGGATGTCGTGTTGCTCGGGTGCGGCTGGCAATGGATTGACGAGGCTGGGCGGGTTGACCCACAACCGGTGATCCCGCTGCTGGGCGATCGAGCACTGCGGTGGAACCTGTTGCTGCAGAATGGGTTCCGACATTCCAGCGTGATGTGGCGGCAGGGTATTGATGGAGGGCGGCACGCCGTTGCCGCCGATGGTTCGAAGAGCGGCGCCGACAGCCCTACGACGCTGCTCAGGGCGGACGCGGCGCCCTCCAGGGACCGGTTGGAATATGATGAATCGCTGCGCTATGCCCAGGACTACGGACTGTGGTCGGCGTTGATGCGCCGGGGGCGGGCGGCGAATCTGGCCGAGCCGCTGGTGTTGATTCGCAACCATGCCAACGCCATCACGTTCGCCAGGTATCAGGAGCAGCAGGCCTGCGCGGACCAAATCGCGCTGGAAAACCTTCGCGCGGCGGGGTTCTCAGGCCTGTCGCTCGAGGACGTGAGCCTCATGCGCCGGCCGGCGGCGAATGTGCATGGCCGGGACCGGTGGCGGCGGATTGAGTTGCTGGGGCGTGTTTATAGGACTACGGACTACGGACTACGGACGACGGACGGGAAGGGGGAAGAGGCGGAATGGAGGCGGGTCAGGAGGGCCTTCAAACGGGATCTGATCAAGGCCGCCTTGTGGCCCCCGAAGTATCGGGAGGCGATCGGTGCGTGGTGGGAAGTCGTGAGAATGGTAAGTGGGGACGTTGGACTATAGTCCGTAGACTGTAACGGTGCCAGAGCACCTGGAGGGCGGCACGCCGTTGCCGCCGGT
Organism: uncultured bacterium; assembly: GCA_903908715.1. Classification (GTDB taxonomy): domain Bacteria; phylum Verrucomicrobiota; class Kiritimatiellia; order CAIKKV01; family CAITUY01; genus CAIVSY01. The sequence continues at coordinate 40,769 of CAIVSY010000053.1, read as the reverse complement.
GTGGGAAGAACGGCGCCGACAGCGCGGCGCCCTCCAGCATGAATCATTCGTTTGCTTCTGTTCAAAGTCTTCGCATTTGGTCTTCAGTCTAACGTCTAAAGTCTATAGTCCATAGTCTCCTCCTTCCGTAGTCCGTAGTCCATTATACCGCATCCCCCCATGACCTTCACTGAATACAAATCCCTGGTCCGCTCCGACCTCTACCGCGCCACCGGTGGGCGGATAGGCGTCCGGGCCTTCCTCCGCGAACTGTTCTGTGGCGAGGCTTGGGCCTACATTTTCTGGATGCGTACCTGCGCCTATACACATCCCAATTCGAAAACCCAATCTCCAATCTCCAATCTCTTCCTGTTTCCTCTCCACCTCCTCGCCCGCCTCATGCTGCGGCATTGCATGTTCAAGTACGGCATCCTGATCCCGTACGGGACGCAGATCGGACCAGGCTTCTACATCGGGCATTTTGGAAACATCATCGTCAACGGTCACAGCCGGATCGGCAAGAATTGCAACCTTTCGCCGGGGGTTACGATCGGGCAAGCGAACCGGGGGCGGCGTAAGGGCTATCCGGTGATCGGCGACAATGTATATATCGGCCCCGGGGCCAAGGTGATCGGGGCGGTGACGGTGGGGAACAACGTGGCGATCGGAGCCAACGCCGTGGTGACGAGTGATGTGCCGGACAACGCGGTCGTTGTAGGCATCCCGGCCAAAGTGGTATCTTATGAAGGTTCGAAGGGGTATGTGGAGGATGTGGGGTGGGAGGGGGAGGGGGGATTAGACTATAGACCATGGACGTTAGACCATAGACCATAGGCGTTAGACCATGGACAAAGTCGTCAGACCAAAGAAACAAGATGCGTGATTATACGAAAATAGTAGCGTGGAAAAAAGCGGACGATCTAACGGTGGGGGTATACGAGGCGACGCGATCATTTCCGAAGGACGAAATCTATTCCCTGACAAGTCAACTTCGTCGTGCTGCCTATTCCGTTCCCGCAAATATTGTCGAAGGATCTTCCCGGGAAAGCCTCAAGGATTACCTTCACTTCCTGCACATTGCTCGAGGTTCGCTATCGGAGACGCGGTACTTCATTCATTTGGCCGGACGACTCGGATACTTGGACATAATTCAGCAACGAACATTAACGGAAGCATCTGAAGAGACCCTGCGCATACTGGCGGGCCTCATCCGGTCAGTCGAGAAGGAGGCCGGTGTTGTCAGTCGAACGCTTGCCCGTGTCACAAGTTTCCTTGCGCTCTCCTGCGGTATGGTGCTCAGATGATAGAGAAATTTATGGCCAGACAACAGACATGACAAGTCCACAACCCAGTCCAACGTCCAAGGTCTACAGTCTCCTCTTCCCCATGAGTCCAACGTCTAAAGTCTATAGTCCAAAGTCTTCCCCTTGTCATGAGTCCAACGTCCAAGGTCTAACGTCTTCAATGTCGGCCGCGACATTGACCATCATCTTCGGCTACCGCAACCGCGAGCCGGAACGGGTGGACCGGTGTCTGGCCTCGCTGGCCGCGCAGACGCGCAAGGACTTCGTGGTGCTCTTCGTGGACTACGGCAGTTGGCCGCAACAGGCGGCTGCTGCCAAGGCTGTGGTGGAGAAATACCCCTTCGCCCGCTATATCTACACTGACACCCGCGGCTGGCCCTGGAACCGCAGTCACGCGCTGAATATCGGTATCCGGATGGCGAGAACATCGACGGTGCTGACCACTGACGTAGACATTGTTTTTTCGAAGGGTTTTCTTGGCGCACTTCTTGGGGAACAGGATGGACAGTCCATTGTACATTGTGCGCCAGTACTCATGCCGAAAGGAATGTCAGATTATACGCAATTAACTTCTGCGCAAATCATCGCGCATTCGACGGCTAGAACGCACAGGGGTACCTGCCAGTGCTTTCCGTTGCCTGCTATCGTACAAGTGCGAGGTTTCGATGAGTATTATCGCGTATGGGGGCGTGAAGATGAGGATTTGGCCCAACGACTCATCCATTTCGGACTGGCGGACCGATGGATTAATGGGAAGGTAACGATCTATCACGTGTGGCATCCAGTTGACGCGAAGCGGCATTCTGGAATTGAATGGGCTCTCAACTGGGCGCGCATGGCGGAACATTATGAAATCAACAAGTTGAACCTGATCCGCAACAGTGACAAGTGGGGGCGGTATATCTCAAGCGAGGATAGACAGGTTTATCGGTTTGTCGACTCCCTAAGCCTGGAAACAAGACTTTCGCTGTGTCACGAGTATCGCTATGACCCCAATGATTCGGATGCGTTTACGGGCCTTTTTGAGATGCTCTGTAACCTGCCAAGGGGAGAGGCGATGGCGGTGACGGGATGCAAGTTTCCGAGGATTAATGCCAGGAATCGATGTATTCAGGATGCGATCAACAAAGGCATGGAAGCGCTGGGAATGGGTGTGCGTTTGGAATACCCTGTGAACTACTTGCACGCGATCTTGAACGATTATATATGCAAACATGCTGAGGTTGTCGCGGACTATTTCCTGGGATGCGGTCGGGATGAAGATCTGACTGTTCTCGTCCGGGCCTGACAGATTCATTGCAGGTTGAGGATGGTGTCGGCTCAGTGAAAGCGCAGCAATCAACAGGAGTGAAAACGGAAAAGAACACGAAACCGTCTTCGGTGCCTCCTGTACCCGTGGTGCTCTTTGTGTATGCAAGGCCGGAACACGCCCGCCGAACCCTCACATGCTTGCGTGAAAACCGCATTCCGCTGTTGTACGTCTTTAGTGATGGCCCACGGGATGCTGCGGCTAAGGCAAAGGTTAATGAGGTTCGGACCTTGGTTCGAGGGATTGACTGGTGTGAAGTTGCAATCACTGAACGCGTCGAAAACCTCGGGCTAGGGAGATCTATTCTTATTGGAGTAGGGGAAGTCCTCCGTAAACACGAAGCCGTCATTGTATATGAGGATGATTTGGTCTGCGTGCCGGGGACGTACCGATACATGTGCGCAGCCATGGAGCGATATCGTGAAGACAGTAAAGTCATGAGCGTGACAGCTTGGACGCACCCGCGGGTCACTCCGGCAGATGTGGGGGAGATGCCTTATTTTGACGGTCGAGCAGAGTGCTGGGTGTGGGGGACCTGGGCCAGGGCATGGGCCGGAATGGACATTGACTCTCGACAATTGCTGGTGCGATGTAAGCAAAAAAGAATAGATATCTATAAGTACGGTGCTGATTTGGTCGCGCTGGCCGGACTCGAGAAGAGCCGGAATCTCTGGGCTGTAAGGTTCCTCTATCAACATATTATTAAAGGTGGGCTATGCGTGCGCCCACCTTGGAGCATGGTTGAGCATATTGGATTTGACGACTCCGCTACAAACTCCCCCGACGAATCATGGGCGAATCCGCCACTTCGGTCAGTGCCTCCCACGCCCGCTGTATGGCCTCGGCCCGTTGAGCATCCTGATGTCAAAGGCATCTGGCAAAGAGAATGCGGCAGCCGTCCCACTATTTGGTTCTTAGCTGAAGAACGCGTACGGTCGATTATGCGAATGATTCGGGAAATGCTTCGCAAATATGGGAGAGGGGGATGATATTGAAGCAAAGAGGTCGCTCTTTTGGGAAACGAATTGTCTCCAAATGCCTGCATGCCTGGAGCATGGGCTTTGACTCAGGATGTGATGGTAATTATGGCTGGAGTGGTAACTATCTAGACTGGGAAAGTGCCGTTAAGTCCTCGAGTGGCTACGGATCTTCAAATATTTTTGAGAAGACATTGTCAGCCGCTCGAGTAGTGCGTGACGGCAAGGCGGCGTTTGAAAGAGATTCCTTTGTATTTCATCAGCAGGATTACAATTGGCCCCTCCTGTCCTGCCTCATGTATGCGGCATCTGCTGCACAGGGTAGGTTGCATGTTGTCGACGTGGGTGGCGCTCTCGGGTCGACCTACTTTCAGAATCAGATCTTTCTTAAATCACTTCCCGATGTAGTCTGGTGCATCGTGGAGCAATCGCAGTATGTTATAGTCGGGAAGCGTGAATTTGAGGATGGGCACCTGCGTTTCTGTGCAACGTTTGAAGAGGCTGTAAGTTCCACTGAACCGACAGTCTTGTTAAGTTCAGCGTTTTTAGCGTATATACAGCATCCATATGAGTGGCTCTCGCGGATGCGTACATTGTCAATACCCTTCTTGGTCTTTGATCGCACGGGTTTTACCTTGGATGATACGACGCAGTTGACGGTGCAGCGAGTGCCTCCATGGATTTATGAGGCTTCCTACCCATGTTGGTTCCTGAGTCGTTCACGTTTCTTCGATTGTCTATCACCACGCTACGGCTTGATGACTGAGTTCATCTGTCCTGACAAGGCAAATATTCCTTCTGAATTCCGGGGGTTCTTGTTCAAGTCTCAGCAGGCCAAGTAATGTGGATGAATCGTATAGTGTGGAGGTTGTGGCGGGCTATTGACCGACAGGCATTTGCTCCTGGATGTCTCGGGGTCATGGTAAATCCCTTTTATTTTGCCCGAGCGGCTCTATATGGGGTTCTAAAGCAAAAGGGAAGCGAGCTGACGGGGCGACTTCTTGACATTGGCTGTGGATGCAAGCCATACCAGAAATTGGTGGTGGCGTCAGAATACATTGGAATGGAATATGATACGGAATCAGCTCGGCTGAACGGAGCTGCTGATGTCTATTACAAAAACGCTGGTTTCCCTTTCCCGGATGAATCCTTTGATTCGGCCTTGTGTACGCAGGTGCTGGAACATGTCTTTGACGCCCGCACGCTTCTTTTCGAGATATGTCGGGTGTTGAAGCCGAATGGCCGGTTACTAATCACAACACCGTTCATATGGGATGAACACGAACAGCCTCACGACTACATGCGTTATACATCGTATGGCTTAAAGCGGTTGCTTGCGGATAGTGGTTTTGAGATTCTCGAACAGAAGAAGACCTTGCCCGATCTGCGCGTGATTTGCCAGCTGGTCTGCGCCTATATTTACAAGCGGTTGCATGTTGCCAACAGAGTTGTCAATGTGATCCTCATGCTTATGTTTATATTCCCCGTCAATATTGCAGGGTTGCTTTTGTATCGAGTTCTGCCGACGAATGATGACCTCTATCTGGATAATGTAGTCTTGGTTCGAAAGAAAGCGGTGAAGACATGAGTTTCTGGATCGATAAAAAGGTCATTATTACGGGGGGGGCTGGATTTATCGGGTCAAACCTGGCGCATCGGCTTGCCAAGGAGGGCGCGAAGTTAACCCTGGTGGACAGCCTTATTCCGGAATACGGCGGAAATCTTCAAAACCTCCAAGGCCTTCCTAGTGATGTTAGACTAAATATATCCGACGTTAGAGACAGGTACAGTTTACGATGCCTGCTGAAGGGGCAGGATGTCATGTTTAACCTTGCGGGGCAGACAAGTCATATGGATTCCATGGCAGATCCTTTCACGGATATGGAAATCAACTGCCATGCCCAGTTGTCGATCCTTGAAACCTGTCGGCACGTAAATCCGGACATGACAATTGTGTTTGCCAGTACGCGACAGATCTATGGCCGTCCGGATTATTTACCGGTCGACGAGAAGCATCCTGTTCGCCCTGTTGATGTGAACGGCGTGAATAAGATGGCAGGGGAGGGATACCACACCCTGTATCACGACGTGTATAACATCCCAACGTGCTCGCTGAGACTTACTAACACTTATGGGCCTCGCATGCGGATTAAAGATGCTCGCCAAACGTTTCTTGGCGTCTGGATTCGTTCGCTAATGTCCAAGAAGAAGATCGAGGTATGGGGTGGGGCTCAGTTGCGTGATTTTGCGTATGTAGATGATGTAGTCGAAGCGATGCTCATGGCCGCGTGCGATAGTCGAACATGCGGACGAGTGTATAATGTGGGCGGGTTCGGTGAGATTATCAGCTTGCTGGACTTGGCTCGAGTAATGGTGCGTGTTTATGGCGAGGGAGAGATCGAGATAAGGGACTTCCCGGATGACAGGAAAAAAATAGATATCGGCGACTATTATTCGAGCGATGAAGCTCTGCGGTCCTGCATCGGCTGGGTGCCGCGGGTTCCGCTGGAGCGGGGATTGAGGCTGACCTTTGACTACTATCAGAAGTGCAAGGAGCATTATCTGTGAACACCGCAGCTACTGATAGAATCCCGCAGGCCGCACCTCTGGCCGCTTACCTTGAGAACCGGGATGAAATTGACGCCGCAATGAAACGAGTTATGGCGAGCGGTACCTATATTCTTGGACGCGAGGTTTCAGGGTTTGAGGGAGAATTCGCAGCGTACCAAAGTGCTGCCGGTTGCGTGGCGGTGGCGAGCGGTACCGATGCGCTTGAGCTTGCGCTTCGAGCCTGTAATGTCGGAATGGGTGATCATGTGGTTACTGTGTCGTTAACTGCTGTTGCGACGGTTGCCGCAATCCGTCGGTGTGGCGGCATACCTGCCCTTGTGGACGTCGATCCTGCTACCTACACGATGGACCCTGACAGCCTTGCCCTCTGTATAAAGCGCCTTGTCCAGGCCAACAAGAATGTACGCGCCATCATTCCGGTACACTTATATGGGTGTCCCGCCGATATGGCTTCTGTCCTGGTGATCGCCAAACAGTACGCAATTTCAGTTGTCGAAGACTGTGCGCAAGCGCACGGTGCTATGTTTAGAGGCTCCAAAATTGGCTCATTGGCGGATTTTGGTGCGTTCAGTTTTTATCCTACGAAAAACTTGTGCGCGTTCGGCGATGGCGGAGCTATCGTCACTGGCTGTTTGGAGCATGTCGAAGCTCTTAAGGCGCTGCGACAGTACGGATGGAAACAGCGCTACATCAGTGAAACCGAAGGTGTCAACTCGCGACTCGATGAGTTGCAGGCGGCGATTTTGCGCGCCCAGTTGCCAGCGCTTGATAAATACAACGAAGCACGCCGCGCAGTAGCCCATACCTACACGGAACGTTTAGCGGCCACTGGTGTGGTCTTGCCAGTTGAACCCGAGGCATGTTCACATGTTTACCACCAATATGTGATCCGCGTGCCGCGGCGTGACGCGTTTATTCGTGCGATGTCAGAACGCGGGATCGCTACGGCGATACATTATCCCTTGGCCGCACATCAACAAGCCCCTTACCGGTGCTATGGTTCAGTCGTCCCTCTGGATAATACGGATCAGATAGTTCGTGAGATCGTCAGCCTTCCCATGTTTCCGCAATTGCATGCATCACAAGTGGAGAGGGTGTGTGCGGCCGCCTCCGAGGTGCTGAGGCAGCTGTAATGGGCGTTTCGAGTGCGAACAAGAACAATGTACCACTTTTGCACATATTATGACGCAAACTACGCCTCGCGTGGGCTTGCAATGTGGGAATCCCTGGTGACAGTTGAGCCTGGGACTCCTGTAGCTCTATTCGTACTGTGCCTCGATGATGCGGCATATGGCGTTGTGAGTGGTGAAAACGCCGAAGGTATCATTCCCATCCGGTTAGGTGAGTTGGAGGCATGGGACACAGGATTACGTTCCGTGAAAACCGCTCGATCAAAGGTTGAATACTACTTCACGCTCACCTCCTGTTGGTGCCGTTACCTGATGTCCTCCCGTCGCGAGATTCGCATATTGACTTACCTTGATGCCGATCTGTTCTTTTTTTCGTCCTGGAGGTCCTTGTTTCAAGAAATGGGTGATAAGTCTATCCTTGTCATCCCCCACCGTTTCCCAAACCGATTAGCGAAGCACGAGGACAGCGGAAAATTCAATGTGGGGTGGATTTCGTTCAGAAACGACGACTCTGGAAACGCCTGTGCTGATTGGTGGCGTGCGCGTTGTCTCGAATGGTGTTACGACCGACATGAAGATGGGCGCTTTGCAGACCAGAAGTACCTGGATTCCTGGCCTGCACTGTTTAAGGGTGTCCACGTCTGTCGGCACATTGGGGCCAATGTTGCTCCATGGAATGTCGAAAACTACCAAGTAAGAAAAAGTAATAAGTCAGTTATGGTGAATCATGAGCCACTCATCTTTTATCACTTTCAAGGCTATCACTGGTTCAATTCAAATATGCTTGATCCGGGGTTGGCGGTCTATGGCGGACATTGCGGAGATAATGTTGCGCGACTGGTTCTAGTTCCTTATGCCAAGGCTGTGGCTCGGCGCAGTCGGCGCCTGTTCCTTGGAGGTGGCGTCTTGAGATCGCAAGGGAATACGCGCTGGAGGGCTGATGGACGTGTAGGCCTTCTGTATACGCTCCGATTATTTCTCACCGGCTATCTGATTCTCAGCATATGGGGGATTCTCATATATGTGGGCAGTCCAGGGGTAAGGCGCTGTTTTGCTCGATGGGACCGTCTGCGAGGGCGCGCTTGATAGCTCCGTAATCAGTAAATGTCTAGTGAAGAGGGTGGCAATGGTTTTTGTGAAGAGGATATGTCTTCTAGTAGCATCGTTTCTCATTCTCTTTGTGGTTGCGGATACTCTCGTGCGAATGCTCGCCCGCCGTAATGTGAATGCTGCGCCTGAAGATGTGCTATTGATTCATGATAACGACCTTGGTGCGTGGGTGCATGTGCCTAACTCACGTGCGATATCGAGTTGGAGAGGAACGACTCCTCATGTAGTTTCGTATAATGCTTTTGGCTTTAGGGGTCCATATCCCAGGACGATCGAAAAGCCAAATCGGTGCATCAGGATCGTTGTGCTGGGAGAATCCAGTACAGAGGGTGCGTTTGTGGCCGATGGCAGGACCTGGCCCGAGGTCCTGCAGCGGGAACTGGACAAAACGCTAGGCACGGGCCGCGTCGAGGTGATCAATATGGGCACCAGCGGCTATTCGACAGAGGTGAGCCTTAGGAACTTCAGGAAGCGGGGCTTGCCGCTGAAGCCGGACGTGGTGGTTGTCTACCACGGCAATAATGATTTTTTCGGTTGGTTCCAGTCCCACTTCGAGGAGGACTTGGTGTTGGAAGATGCATACGTCGACTACGAAAACCGGAAGGCCTCCTGGCTGGAACGATTGTTGTGCAAGTCCATCATCCTGGATCGGTTGAACCGGCACCATTACTCACGGGGTGGGGAACGGAACCGGGCGTATCTTCGCGAATACTGGCAGGATCCGAACAAGACCCTGATGGATCTCTCCGGCGTCGAGAGTGGGTCGATCAAGGCCTTGCAGGAATTGATCGGGCTGGGCCGGACGAACCAATTTGCGGTGGTGGTTGGCCGGCATGCGACCTTGATCAAGCCTGAAATCAATGAAAAGGAACTCTATGCCATGTGGGAGATCCTACGTTACCGCTACAAAGGACGCAGGGTGGATTGGCGGGTTTTTGTGGATGGCCTGAACCGGCTCAAGGAGGCTCAACGTCAATGTTCCGTTTCCAATAATGCAACCTGGTTGGATATCGAAGCTCAGGTACCGAAGACGTTGGAGTGCTTCATCGATCATGTGCACTATAGCGAAACGGGGGAGGAGGCTGTGGGGTGCGCCTTCGCACGCGAATTCGCGGGTAGTCAGCGAGTGGCGGCTATGTTGGGCTTGAGGCATGAAGCGGGAGCGGCGGAGCAATGAGATGTCCTCCGGAATGGTCACTGGCAGGGTTGCATGATGCGGTGTGGACGGTGATTGAACCTTACCTTGGATGCAAGCATGAGGCCAGGGTGCTGGATGTGGCTTGCGGGCCAGGTGAGTTTGCGACCCGATTGAAAAGGGCGGGATGTTATACGGTGGCGTGTGACTACAAGCCTGAATTGTTCTCGGGTGAGTGTGACCAGCTGATCGGCTGCGATTTGAACAGGGAATGGGTTTCGGCCATTACTCCGCATGGCCCATTTGATATGGTGATCGCACAGGAAGTTATCGAGCACATCGAGAGCCCGGCCAGGTTCCTGCGCGAGGTGGCAAGCCTTCTCTCGCCTGGAGCCGTTTGTGTGATGACATCACCGAATAATCAGGATAAGGCATCCCGCATTGACTATCTATTCCATGGTGAATTGCCGTGGTTCCAACTTGATAGTGTTCATGGTACCGGACACCTGACGCCAATCATAGTGGAACTGTTCTGCATGATGGCTGTTGCGGCAGGGTTTGAATTGGAGCGTTTCTGTGGTTATGGGCTTCGGAAGCCCTTGAAGTTGAATTGGCGGGGCAGGCTCTTCGAAAAATATTTGGACTTCAAGATGCGAGGCAAATGCCTTGATAATGTCATTAACCTCTGGGTGCTCCGCAAGGGCGATGCTCCCGAGGCTGGAATGCATTGTCTGTCTTCTCCGGTTCTTGCCAAGGCAAGGCAATGGGCGCAGGTTCCGTGTGAGCGGCTGCCTGTCCGTGATTCTGGTTATGGCCGTTCGATCACAAACGGCGGCGACAGCGCGCCGCCCTCCATGTGAAGGAATCACCATCTTGCTCCGGTTCTGGAGGGCGGCGCGCTGTCGCCGCCGCAACCTAGGGGGCAGTGTGTGACTCGACGTCTTTCTGTCTCGCAGCGTTTCTGGGTCTGTGGTCTCATGTCCACAGTCTTCAGTCTCTCATCATGATCTCCATCTGCCTGCCAAACTTGAATGGACGGGAATTTCTGCCCGCAAGGATGGAGTCTATCCTTGCGCAGACCCTGGGTGACTGGGAACTGATCGTTTGCGACAGCCATTCCGATGACGGTGCGTGGGAGTTCTTCGGTAGTTACCAGAATGATCCTCGCGTCAGGCTGTATCAGGTGCCTCGCGAGGGGCTCTTTGCGGGCTGGAACGAATGTCTGCGTCGGGTTCGGGGGGAGTATGTGTATATTGCCACTAGTGATGATACGGCCTATCCGAACTTACTGGAGACGCTGGTGGGACTGTTGGCGTGCCATCCGGACGCCGGAGTGGCGGTCGGGCAGTTCGATTTCATTGATTCCACCGGGCGGATCATCCCGCCCACACAGGGGATCCCGGGATCCTTTTTGGGCGACTGGCAGGCCCGGGCTCATCGTCGTAGCGGCTGGGTGGATTTTCTCATTCATACCCAGCTTGGCACATCCTGGACGTCCATCACATCGGCCTTGTTTAGAACCGATGTTGTTAGAAAGGCGGGGCTATTTCGGACGGATGTTGGCAAGGGTGAGTCCTTTGCCGACCGGTTCTGGGCTATGAAGGTGGCGAGCTTTGCGGACACGGTCTATACTCCGGAGAAGGTCGCCACGTGGCGAGTGCATCCGGGCCAGGCCTCGCGGGGCGAGACGCCGGGTTGGCGGGCAAAGAACCTGCGGATGACGGAGGAGACAATTCAGGAGTGTCAAGGCAGGATTCCTGCATCCTGGAAGCAAGATCCCCGCTGGATGGATAAGATGCTGTTCGGTATGAAGCAGTACTATCTTGAAGGCTATGGATTGAGCCGTGACTGCCTGCGAGATGATCCGAGGCGTTTTGTATGGGGGTTAGGGCGAGCAGCCCTGAAGGAGCCTGGCTATCTTATCCGGAGGTTGGTTTCCGGATTATCCTGGAATACGCAAGAGATGCTAGATGCCCATCAGTATGTATGGCAGTTGATACGTGAATGGAACATCCCGTGGCCGCCTGTGCAGATAACTGCGGAGTGAGAAGTGAGGTGTGAATCGCGATCCCTGGGACTTACTACATGACCCGTTCTAAGGACATAGCCTTTATTTCGCCACCGATGATGGATATGTTGCCAAGTGGGGTTACTACATTCATTGGACAGCTGAAGAAAGGTTTGGCAAAGCATGGGGACCGTTTTAAGGTGATTGAGGTTCCGCACGGCGAGGGGAAGACGGCGGAAGGCCAGTGGGCGGATAACGGAGGGCTGATGGCGGGAGTAGTGAACACGCCACGCATTACGCATCAGTCATCCTGCTTCATCTTTCTCGCACTAATCTTGTCGTATTTGGTGCAAGTATTGCGCGATATCAAGCGGGTGTGGAAGGTCAGGAAGATAATCGGCACAAAAGTGATTGTCACGAATCATTTTGGGTGTGAAACATTGCCTATTGCCTGCAGGGTCGTATTTCCGTTTTCTAAGATTATGTCTATTAGCCATACCCATCCTGGACAGGATGAGGGTGCCAAGCACTTTGTGCGGACAAGTGTCGAGAAGTTGTGTCTGTGGTGTGTGTCCGAGGTGATTTTCAATTCAGCAGCGTCGCGTGACTTGTGGAAGCGTAAGCTTGGGGTGGCGGCAATACCGGGGCATGTTGTTCATCTTGGCGCGGAACCTCCGGATTTAACAGTGCCGGAGGATTATCCCCAAAAGCCGGACGGGACGGTCGACTTCGTTTGTGTAGCTCGGTTTGTTCGCTGGAAAGGCCAGATGAACCTGCTGCGGGCATGGGGGATGCTTAGAAAGGAAGAGGTTTCATTGGGGAATGGTTGCATTGGAGGGCAAGGCAATGTGGGGGTTGGGGGGCATTGGGGATTGGCCTTATCAGGGGGGGGCTCCCTCGATGCAGACCCAAGGGCGAATGTCATTCCTTGGACGAATGAAACGTCGGCTACGAATGCATCCCATGCTTCCCTTCCGCGCGCGCGCTTGATTTTTATCGGGGACGGGGAGTGCTTCAACGACGTAAAGGAGGAGGCGGAGCGGCTGAAATTGGGGAATGAGGTCGTGTTCCTTGGGTATAGACCGCGTGGGGATTTGTACTTCAATGGGGGCGATGTGGCGGTTCTGGCGTCCTGTGAACCCGAGGCATTTGGCTTGGTTCTACTGGAGGCTATGAGCCGGGGGAAGCCAGTACTGGCCAGTATGATTGGTGGGGTCCCCGAAATTGTTGCAGATGGCAGAACGGGATTGCTGGTTAGTCCCAATGACATTGATGCCTGGAGCCGAGCGATGGTGAGACTGGCCGGAGATGCCGCTTTGCGCGAGACAATGGGTAAGGCTGGGCAACAAACCTGGGCTGAATCGCTGACATGCGCTGCGATGATCAAGCGTTTCGAGTCGGTGCTTCGGTTAGACGACAATCCAACATATTGAACTTTACCTCTTTTTAGGGGCGCAGAGGACATAGGGAGTAGAATGATCCAGAATATCCCGAAAGATGCATTGGTTGTTGATGTGGGAGGAGGAGCGAATCCTCTTCCGAGAGCGGATTATGTTATTGATGGGTTGGCATACAAGGCCCGAGGTGCCCTGCGTAAAGGTGCCGGACAGGATGACGGCATTCCGGAGGAGCATTGGGTCACGCTCGACATCTGCGAACATAAGCCCTGGCCGTTCCCTGATAAGTATTTCGACTACGCTAATTGTACGCATGTGCTGGAAGATGTCAGGGATCCGGTCTGGGTCTGCTCGGAAATTCAACGCATAGCAAAGGCAGGAATCATATCGACCCCATCGCGCATCGTCGAGCAGTCCCGGGGAGTTGAACATCCCTGCTATGCCGGCTATTACCATCACCGCTGGCTGGTGTCTGTCGAAGGAAGTCAATTGGTGTTCCGCTTTAAGCCCCATTCGCTTCATGTGATTCGAGGGGCGATTGTCGCTGATGTGGGGCCAAACCGACAAATCGACAGTCGTTATGTGGAAATGATATTTGAATGGAGCGGATCCTTCCAAGCAGTGGAATATTTGTGTTTTGATGACCAGCAAGTTGAGCATGAGCTGTGTGAATACGCAGCTTCTGTGCGGACGATGCCTGGGCTTACAGTGCCGGCCATGCGGAGCCCGTTGGAAAAGATCAAGCGTTTCATCTATTTCATGAGGTTACGGCTCGCATCCCACAAGAAAGCTTAGGAATTGGCAATGAGTCCTGAACGAGCTCATGAAAATAGGATATTTCACATCAATCGAAGGCTGGGGCGGCTCGGAGCTCTATATTCGAGATCTTATGCTTGCAGTCCGGCAGCTTGGGCATGAGCCTGTGCTATTCGGGTTGAGTGGTTCACGCTTGATGGATGAAGCCAGAGCATTGGGAATCAGCTGCGTCCCGTGGAAGGAGGTTGAAGTGCTGGATAAAATGGATTCCGGGGGAAACAGCCAAGGTGTTAAGCCTTCCGATCCATGGGTTATCAAATCTATAGCTCTGTCCATCTTGCCGAGGTCCCTGAAAACAATTTTGGGAAATGTTCAGGAAATTTTCAGGCTCATCCAACTTTTCAGGAGGAATGTCGTCGATGTCATGCATGTGACCGTGCATGGTTATGAGGTGGCGGGAGTGGCGGCAAAGGTGGCTGGTATCCCGTCGGTAGCCTTGTTCCCTATTTCGCCGGTGCCAGGACAGGTCTGGTGGCGGCGCATGCTGGCTCGACTCACGGCCAGGGGATATAACCGGATCTGCATCTCGAGCCGGTATAGTGCCCGCGAGTGGTGTAAAGAGTTGGGCTTTAGTGATAGTCGTTGTGAAGTGGTGTTGAACAGTGTCGATGTTTCCCGTTTTCGGGCGCTCACCAGAACCCGTGAGGTCGGGAGTGGCCCTGGCTTCAAGGTAATCACGGTGGCGCGACTGCATCCAATGAAGGGGTTGAAATATCTGATCGAGGCTATGCATCCATTTGCCGGAACTGGCGTAACTCTTGATATTGTCGGAGATGGTGACGAAGCCGAGGAACTACAGGCCCTTGTGCAAGCCTTAGCTCTTTCGCCGATTGTGCGATTCCTTGGGCATAGCGATAAACATATTGAGCTCTTATTAGACGCCGATTGTTTTGTTCTGCCATCGGTAAGTCACGAGGGCTTACCCCTAGCACTTCTGGATGCCATGGCTGTAGGTTTGCCGGTAATCACCTCGGACTACGGTCCTCTCCCGGAGGTCAATTTGCATCAGAAGACTGGTCTGGTGGTTCCCGCGCGCAATAGCCGTGATTTATCTCAGGCAATTTGTTGGTTGGTTAAAAATCCAAATCGAGCACGAGAAATGGGTGAAGCGGGCAGACGCCATGTGTGCGCATTTGATCGCAAGGTGATGGTTGGTAAATTTCTCGAACAGTATCGCTTGGCTTTGGGTGAGCAGGCCAGAGTCATGAGTGAAGCATAGGAGACGACAGATGAATGCAGGTGACTTTTGGCGTGGACAGCGAGTCTTGATCACGGGAGGGCTCGGGATGATTGGCAGCACGATCGCGGCCAAATTGGTTCCCTTCGGCGCGGACATTACCCTCGTTGATGCCCGCATTGAGCCCTATGGCGCGAATCTTTTCAACATAGACAGTATTCGAAATGATATGCGCGTCAATATTGCCGACATTCGGGATAAGGAGGCGATGAAATGGTTGGTTCAAGAAAAGGATGTCATCTTCAACCTGGCTGGCCAGGTTAGCCACAATGACAGCATGCAGGATCCGTTCCTTGATGCTGACATCAATTATATAGGTCACCTTAATGTTCTTGAATGCGTTCGCCGACATAATCCAGACGCCCTTGTTGTCCACTCCGGGTCTAGATTGCAATTCGGTCGCATTGAATCCAATCCAGTCTCTGAAGCGCATCCGTTAAGGCCTAGGACCCCCTATGCAATGAATAAGACCGCCGCTGAGAACATGTACATGTTCTACAGCGTGGTTCATGGCATCAAGGTTGTCATGTTCCGCATAGCGAACCCCTATGGGCCCAGATCACAGATGCGGCATTCGAAGTATTCCATGGTAAATTGGTTCATAAGGTTGGCGATGGAGGGGAAGCCCTTGACCATATTTGGGGATGGGAGCCAGATCCGGGATTATATTTTCGTGGATGATCTGGCGGAGGCCTTCATTTCTGCTGCCGTATCGCAGGCCTGTATCGGGGAGGTATTCAATGTCGGAAGTGGCACGGGTATCAGCTTCAAGGAAATGACGGAATGTATAGCCAAAGTGGTCGGTAAGGGGACTGTACGTTATGTCCCTTGGCCCGCCGATTATGTCAATGTTGAAACAGGCGACTACGTGACGAATATCAGCAAACTTGCTCGGGCTTCTGGATGGAGGCCGATGACAGATCTTGAGAGTGGTATTGCCCGAACCGTTGCCTATTATCAGGAGAACATGGCGCGATATATCTAGATCCACACATATCTCTGCTGAACAGTTTTAGGTTGACCATGAAGTCTTGGACTATTGAGTATATACGGGAATTTGGCGCTCTACTCACGGTTTCCTCCTTGATTCGATATTGGCGACTCCTGCGAGATGATCGCGGAGGAAATTTGGATGCTATGCAAGCGGCGCGACTCACCCTGCGAAACCCATTCTTGCAGGATATTGTCATAGGACCCGGTAGCAACGACAATTATACCTTTAGTGAAATCTTTGTTGAAAAAGTCTACGCGTCTCTCGTTCGACATGCTGGGCCTGTCTCCACGGTTCTTGATCTAGGCGCGAATATTGGGTTGGCCAGCGTGTATTTCTCTGGAGTCTGGCCAGGGGTCAGTTTGCTCTGTGTTGAGGCTGCGCACGATAATGCGATAATTCTCAGGCAAAATCTATCGACCTTGTTAACCCTTGGTTATGCAAGAGTGATTGAGGGAGCGGTTTGGGGGTGCAATGGACAGGTCGCTCTGGCCCCGCTTGAGAAGGGGCATGTGAACCAACGTCGGTGTCACACGGATGGCGGCGCATCAGATGATAATATGGTGGATGCTTTCGCCATGCAGCGGCTAATTGAGTTATCGGGATTCTCGCAAATAGACGTGGTTAAAATGGATATTGAGGGTGCTGAACGTGAGGTGTTCTGTAGTGATGTTTCATGGTTGAACCGGGTTAGGATGTTGGCAATCGAATTTCATGGAAAAAGCCGTGAGGAAAGTCAGTTCGATGCGGCGGTCAAGGCGTATGGCTTTTCAATCCTTGAGGAAGGTGTCCACACCGTGATAGCGGCAAGGAGGAATGGATGACTTGCGCCGTATCAAAGGACTTAATGAATATCCTTGCTTGTCCGATTTGCAAGAGTCCAGTCCGACAGGAAGGAAATTATATCCGGTGTGAGAGTCAGGAATGCGGGTTGCAGTTCCCGATCCGGGAAGGTATCCCGATCATGTTGGTGGAAGAGGCGGGGCGGGAGGGGGGGAGACTGTAGACGTTGGACGTTAGACTATTGGGAGAGGGGAGGGGAGGGACTACGGACGACGGACTACGGACTACGGGAAGAGGAGACTGGAGACGGAAGACCAAAATGCGAGGAGTTTGAACAGAAGTTAACGAAGGTAACAAAGAGGCCCTTTCCTTCCGCCTCCGGCGGAAACCAATCAATCCCAGCTTCGTTTCCTTTGTTTCCTTCTGTTCCATCATCTTCAAGGCGAGAGGTAAATCATGGGCGAGATTCGGCAGGAATTACTGGAGATACTGGCGTGCCCGGAATGCAAGGGCGATGTGCGAATGGAGGGCGGCACGCCGTTGCCGCCGGAAGCCGGAGGCTCGGTGACCGGGTGGATCGTGTGCCAGAATCCGGCCTGCGGCCTCCGCTTTCCCATCCGCGACGGAATCCCTATCATGCTGGTGGAAGAGGCGGGGCGGGAGGGGGGCGAGACTGTAGACATTAGACCATAGACTGTAGACTGAAGACCCTCCGTCTGTACGCCTCCCAATAACCAACAACGGATAACCGATAACCGCGCCGAAGGCGCTCCCATGATCTCCATCATCATCCCCGCCTATAACAGCTCATCCACGATCGTGGAGGCGCTGGAGTCTGCTTTCGCCCAGACGTACTGGGCGAAAGCAGACTCCACAGACTACAGACTACAGACCTCAGACCTCAATCCGGATACAGGATGCGGGTTGCGGGATGCCGGATCCTTGCAACTGTCGAATCCCGAATCTCGAATCTCGAATCCCGAATCCCGTTACGAGGTGATTGTGGTCGACGACTGTTCCTCGGATGATACGGTCACGGTCGTGAGGAAATGGATTGCCAGTCACCCGTCACCCGTCACTCTTCACGTTCTTCCCCGCAACGCCGGCCCCGCCGCGGCCCGCAACGCGGGCATACGGGAAGCGACCGGCGAATGGATCGCCTTCCTCGATGCCGATGACGCCTGGCTGCCGGACAAGTTGGAACGGCAGATGGCCTGCGCCGCCCAGTGGCCCGATGTCGTTCTCTGGTGTGGTGGATGGGTGGCGGGGGGGGGAGACTACGGACTGCGGACCACGGACTGCCGACCCCGGGCGGAGTGGACTGCGGAGGGGGTGGGAGAACAGACAATAGACCCTGGACTGCAGGCAATAGACCATAGACCATGGACTTTAGACGATGGACTACGGACGACGGACGACGGACAACGAACAACCAACAACCAACAACCAACAACGGGCCACGGACCACGGACGACGGACTACGGACTGGAGACTGGAGACAATGGACCACCAAACACGGCACGGTCTAATGTCTACAGTCTAAAGTCTAAAGTCATCTTCATTCCGCTGGAAGAGTTTGCCTGGCATAACTGCGTGGCGACATCCACGGTTCTCGTACGGCGGGAGGCGCTGCTGGCCGCTGGCGGGTTCGATGAGTCCTTCCGCGGGCCGGAGGACTATGATCTGTGGATGCGGGTCGCAGCCTTAGGGGGAGGGCAGAAGGGTAAGGGGCAAGGGGAAAGGGGTAAGGAGGGAGGGCAGACGGCAGATATCAGACTACAGACTACAGACTACAGACTACAGACCTTAGACCAGGGAGAGGGAGGAGAGACCGTAGACGAGAATACGGGAAGTGCGGGGCTCAGGTCTAAAGTCTATGGTCTAAAGTCTAAAGTCCCCTCATCTGCTGCGTCTAATGTCTATAGTCTAAAGTCTAAAGTCTTCCTTCCTCCCAATATCGGGCACATCAATGCCCCGTTGGTGTACTACCGGGAAACGCCGGGAAGCCTGAGCCGGGATGAGCGCACGTTCCTGCCGCAGGTATTGCGGGTGCTGGACAAGGCCTTCGCGCCCGGGGGCGCGTTGTCGGCCCTGCCTGAATACAAGCCGGCGGCGGTGTCGATCCAGTGCCAGCAGGGGAGTTGGATGGCGTTTGAGCGGGGCGACCGGCTGGCGGCCGTGAAATTGTGGGTGCGGGCCTATGCCAATTATTGGGCCTCTGGCCGAAAGGTCTCGCGCAAGTGGTGGCGGATCCTGGCGCGGTATATTGCAGGTAAACGCCCAAGCGCACAGCCCGTGTAGTAGCGGCCGTCCCGGCCGCGCCGAAGAGCAGAGCGCGGCTGAGAGCAGAGCGCGGCTGAGAGCAGAGCGCGGCTGAGAGCAGAGCGCGGCTGAGAGCAGAGCGCGGCTGAGAGCAGAGCGCGGCTGAGAGCAGAGCGCGGCTGAGACAGCCGCTACTACACAGGACTAGGATTTCTACCCATGCCCAACGCTATACACCGCCCACCTCGGTTGCCTTTTGTTTTTCAGGATTACACGCCGCCACTTTATTTTATTACCTTTTGCACACTGAATCGCCGTCCTGTTCTGGCGACACCGATTCTCCATGATGCCTTTCGCTCGTACGCGGAGGCGGCACTGGAGCATGGGGTAGGGGTGGGGCAATACGTGATCATGCCCGATCATGTCCACCTATTCGTGCGGATCGGCGGCGACACGAAGTTGGGGCCGTGGGTTCGCGGACTCAAGCGCGTGATGGGAAAGGCGTATGCCCAGCAGAGGAGCGCGGCTGAGGAGCAGAGCGCGGCTGAGAAGCAGAGCGCGGCTGAGACAGCCGCTACTACACAGGACACAGGGCGTGCAGCGCCGGGGCAGCAGAGCGCGGCTGAGACAGCCGCTACTACACAAGACGCAGGGCGTGTAGTAGCCGCCGTCCCCGGCGGCGCCTTTTCTTCGCAGCCGACCTCCATCTCCATCTGGCAGGATGGGTTCTTCGATCATCTGCTGCGTCACAATGAGAGCTACCGGGAGAAATGGTGCTACGTGCGTGACAATCCGGTACGTAAAGGCTTGGTTGCAAATTGGGATGCCTGGCCATATCGCGGCGAGATCATGCAAATCGGGGAGGTCTAGAAACGCGAATGTGCATGGCATGAGACGTGAAGAACGCGGCTGAGGAGCAGAGCGCGGCTGAGAAGCAGAGCGCGGCTGAGACAGCCGCTACTACACAAGACGCAGGGCGTGCAGCGCTGAGGAGCAGAGCGCGGCTGAGACAGCCGCTACTACACAGCGTGAAGGGCGTGCAGCGCCGATGCTGCAAATCCAATAGAGCGGAGCATCATTACATGAATCCCATACCCGTCATAACGTCCCCCGAGGACGATGCTTTATTTCAGCAAAAAAGCCGAGCCATGGGCTATGACCCCGCCAGCGTCTGGGTCGGGGGGTATGTCGACTACCAATGGCGGAAACTGCCGCCCTTCCTGGCGGCCTACGGGATCGAGGCGGCAGGCAAGGATGTACTCGAGTTCGGAAGCAATGTCGGCGGCTCTGCCATCGTGTTTGCCTGTCTGGGGGCCAATGTGACCGCCGTGGATGTGTCTGCAGACTGGATTGCTCTCTCATTGATGAATGCCCGGCGGTACGGGTTTCCCCTGGTGGAGGGCGGCACGCCGTTGCCGCCGACATACCAAGACGCGGCGCCGACAGCGCAACGCCCTCCATTTTCAACCGCTTCTCTCAAGTTTCTCCATGTCCCCGATACCCGGCGACTCCCCTTCCCCGACGATGCCTTTGACCTGATCAATTGCGCCAGCGTCCTGGAGTGCGTGCCCTGTTTCATGCTTGCGGATGTGCAACGGGAACTGGATCGGGTGTTGAAGCCGGGCGGAGTCGTCGTTGTGACGGGGACCAGTAACCGGTTGTGGCCCAGGGAAGTCCATTCCCGCAGTTGGTGGGTCAATTATGTTCCCCGCTTTCTGGATCGCTTCAGGAGTCGGTCCTGGGACCGGGGTGTCTGGCCCTGGACGATTCGCTACGGGTTTGGCCCGGGGTACCGGAACCTCGATGCAGGGAATCGCGGACGGCGCTTTCTGGCGGCCCGGGCAGGTGTGCCGGGCGGCATGAACCGTCGTCTGGCCGTCATCGCTGCAGGTGTTCCGGGAATCGGGCCCGGGATGTTGGCCCACAGCCTCTCGTGCGTGCTAAGGAAGGGATAGCTCTCACGGGTGGTCAGGTTGCAGAGTGACAAGGAGGCAACCTGATTGGTATGTCGGCGGCATTGGCCTGCCGCCCTCCAGTCGACAACCCTGCATCCCTGGAACTTATTCACATTTCTTTGACATTCAGTTTTATATAGCCCTGTGGTAATCTCACATTAAGTAATCAGTGACGTTGAGGTTCTTGTGGAATGATTCCAAGGTGGTCCATATGAATGCAAACCGTTTTCGGATTGTTAGTGTTGCCGTAAGCATGACGCTTTTCGGCACCTTGCTGGCTTCGGCCTTGACCAATACATGGCCCTTTACCACGTCAACCGAATATGTTGTCTCGGATCCAGTCAAGATCGAGGTGGCGGATGATGTGGCCAAACTGAAACTGCGTTCCGAGTCCGCTTATGATGCCCGGATGCCGCAATATCTTTATTCCAACGGTACGGAACGAGTGAATGTCAACGTGGGGCCGGATGCTTCGGTGTGCGTGGAGAAATCCAACCAGCAATATCAGGCGTCGGGAACTTATGTCTCCCGAGTATTTGATGGCGGCAGTTTGAACCAGTGGCAGGCCATCAGCACCAAGGCCTCGAATCGGCAACTTGTCGATACTCCCGGCTTAAGTGAGGCCTTGCCGGCAGAAACAAATATCGTGGCGATCTATCACCTCAACAACAACTATCAGGACTCCAAGGCGGGAAGTTTTGGCACGCCTGTAGGCTCCCCTTCGTTCTCTTCCGCGGCGAAGTTCGGAAGTCATGCCGTAAGCCTGAATGGCAGTAGTCATGTGATAACAGCCGATTCCAGTTTGTTGAACGGGAAAAACGAGGCGACTTTTGCTTGTTGGATCAAGCTTGCGTCGTATAGTACATGGGGCGGTATTCTGCTTGCTTACTCCGGATCAACTTATTTGGGTCTAGAACAACAGAACAATGGCAGAATTGTTCTTGCCGCAGGCGGGTATATGATTTCGCCGACTTCGATTGCGACGGGGCGGTGGACATTTGTCGCGGGCACTATTAGCAGAACACAGCGAGTCCTTTACTTCGATGGCCTACCTGTTGTATCGCAATCTGGGACCTTCGGGACCATTGTCCAGGACGATTACTTGAAGATCGGGTTCGATGATTACAGCGCGGATCGAACTTCAAAAGGGCTCATTGATGAAGTCTTGGTTTATGACCGAGCCTTGTCCGCAGAAGAGATATTAGCTCTCTACCGGCGTGCGTCTTCCTTGGCCGTACAGGTGCGGTCTTCATCCTCTTATCCTCCGGGCGGTGCTTTTTGCGGGCCGGATGGTTCAGTGAATACTTTTTATGTTAATGAGAGGGATTCATTGAATGCAAGCGCGAACTTTTCCCCTTATCATCAGTTTGTCCAGTACAAGGCCTATTTAACAGCAGAGCCGACCGCAAGCCCGTTACTGGAGTCGTTTGCATTTGTTGGCTCCAAGGTCATTGCGGCTGATACCACATATGGAGATTACCTGCAGGGAGAATTTGCGGGCACGACTAATGTGCCGCCTCTGGCCGACACCCCCTATCTCGGACTGGCCAAAGGACTGAATGGAGGTTACTACACGAATGGCACCTATACGTCCCGGGTTCTCGATGCGGGCAGCGTGATCAACTTTAACCAGATCTCATGGAAACGAACGGATGTGCAGTCGACGAATATCTTCGGATTGCGGGGATTGTGGCGCTTCGATCTTGCGGACTGGCGGGATGATTCGGGCAATGGCAAGAACGGGTCGGCAAGCGGCGTGACCTATACGAACCTGGCAAAGCTCGGCAACCGGTCTGCCGTGTTCGACGGCGGGGCCAGTTATGCGACGATCGCTTCCCTGGGTGCAATCCAAAGCGTGGAGTGGTGGATGAGGTCCGAACAGATGTCGGACGGCATACTTGAGCTTGTGGCAAACACCACCTATGTCGTGTTCTCGAACCGGTTCATCGGCACCGTTGGTTTCCCGTCCGGCGCGGTGGTAACCCCGTATGTGAATGGCAAGCCCCACGGAACCCTCCTCCCGGGGTGGAATCATGTGGCAGTGGTCTCGGATCTCGCCGTGACCAACGTGGCCCTGATTGTGGGGCGCGCAAACGGCGACTACCTCGCAGGCTGGATGGATGAACTGGCAGTCTATAACCGGGCTCTCACTTCCGCGGAAATCACGGAACATTCAGTGGCCGGCCGACGCACTGCGGTCAATGGCCCTGTCCGCCTTCAGTTCCGGGCGGGCACCAACAACCCGCCAACTGCAGCTTTCACAGGTCCGGCCACTTTGCCCGGCTATTTCGACACCCCGGGTTCCTCGCTGGGTGGCTATGCAGGACAGTATTTCCAGTATCAGGTCACCTTCCTCGGCGACGGGGAGGCAACACCGGCCGTGGAGAATGTGACGATTACCACCGCGTCGGGCGGTTCGTATGTGGATGACACCGTTGAGGAAGTGGACGCGGGGACATTCAACGATGACCGGACCCGCTGGTACGGTGACGAGATCGCCCTGCCGGACCTGAATGCATCCGTGACGCCTGCCATCAACCCGGCCGCTACCAGCGGGATGCTCGCCCTCTGGCATATGGATGACACAAGCTGGCCGTTGAACGGAGTGGAGGATGCCACAGGGAATGGCTTCAACGGAACAGCCCAGGGGGATGCAAAGACTTCGACGGATGCCAAGGTGGGAATGTTGGGTGGTTCGTTTGATGGAGCCGGAGATGCCGTCTACATTCCGCCCCTGGGCGTCGGCACCCTGGATTTCAGCGTGGGCGGGTGGTTCAAGACCTCGGCGACGAATTATTGCGCACTGGTCTCCTCTTATAATGCCGGGGATTATTTCGCGATCGAGTGCAACAGCACGGGCGGGGTAGTCGGGGTGGCGGGGCGGATGGCCTTTGTGGTCAAGAACGGCGGCGGCCAGAGGGCCATTGCCAGCCGTCCTCTGATGTCGTTGTCGGATGGAGCGTGGCATCATGCGGTCGGCGTGCGACAGGGCCGGCAGTTGATGTTCTATGTGGATGGCGCGCTCCAGGGGATGCTGGACCTCGGAGCCGGCTACGGCGGAGTGGGTACGGGTGAGGCTTACCTGGGAAAACACGGGACTCAGGACTACTATTTCAAGGGCGCAATGGACGAGGTGTTCATTTTCAGCCGGGCTATCGGCGAGGTGGAGATCGGCGCCTACTCGGGCGCAGGGGCGAACAGCCTTGCGGCAGGTCGTTACACCAGTCCGGTATTCGACGGCAAGCAGAAGACAATCTGGGAGTTCATGAAGTGGGGGCTCGACACGCCTTGCGGCAAGGCTCAGGTGGCCGACGGCGCGGATCTGTCCGGCCTGTGGCACCTGGATTCGACGACCAACGGGACCACAACACTGGATTCGAGCCTTCAGCTCAATCACGGAACGGTCAGCGGCGCCCTGTTGACCAATAGCGGCCGCTTCGGGGCCTGCATGGCCTTTGACGGGACTTCAGACCGGATGATTGAAGTGGCAGATGACGAGACACTGGAGACCCTGACGTTTACCGTGGAAGCCTGGGTGAACCCAAGTGATGTCTTCAGCCGCGTGATTGTGGACAAGCGGGACGGCGGCACGCCGGGATATACCCTGGGATTGGACGCAGGCGGGTTGCCGTATTTCCAGGTCAATGGCACGATGGTTGCTGCGGCGGTTCCCCTTCGTATGAGGGAATGGGCCCACATCGCGGGTGTGTATGACGGCAACTGGGTGCGCCTCTATGTGGATGGAGTAATGCAGGCACGGGCGGCCCTGGGCGGTGCCGATGTTGCCAATACAGGCTCCTTCAGGATCGGGCTCGCCTATAACGGAAGCGGGGATTTCGCGGGCCGGATCGACGAGGTGGCCTTCCGTTCCCGGCCCTGCAATGGCGAGGAGATTAACGACCATTACCGGGCGGGGATTTCAACCGCCAGAATGCAGTGCCGCTCATGGACGGGGGATGTGCCCGGGCCGTTTATCGGCCCCGACAAGACGACCAACACATACTTCACGGAATCCACCCTGGCGTATCTTGTCGGCATCATCGAATTGAACAGCAACTTCCAGTACCGCCTGTATTATTCCACGGAGGATTACCGCTGGGGGCCGAGGTCGCAAGGGGCCAAGGTGGCTATCTCCAGCTATCCCACGGATAATCCATGGGTGGCGCCTGCGGACGGGTTTGGCCAGGATTTCTTCGGCCATCTGCTCGCCTTCTCGCACAGGATGGCGAGCAACACGGATGCTTCTGTAAGGTATCAGATTTCCGGAAATAACGGCGTGAACTGGTACCGCTGGAACGCCGGAACATGGGAGGATGTAACCGGCCTGGGATGGGATATGGCCAGCAGCCTTTCAACTGTGAGCAACAACATCGGGGCCTTCTTTGCCCAGATTTATCCCAAGACCGGAGGGACATTCAAGTTCAAGGCGTTCCTCAATTCCGACGGGTTGAACCAGACGGCCCTGGACAGCACCACGCTGACCTATTCCCGTGGGCGTGTGCTGGTGACGGCGCCCAACGGCACGGAGGTCGGGGACAATGCCTGGCTCGTCGGCGTCCCCCACACGATCACATGGACCAATGCCGGGGTAGTGAACGGCCCCATGATCATCCAGTTCTCGGATAATGGAGGAACCTCCTGGTCTGTCGTGACCAGTAATGCCCCGAACACCGGGGAGTACGTTTGGACCACTCCGGGCCAGAACCAGTCGGCCGCCCGCAGCAACTGCCTGATCCGCATTACGGATTCCTCCGACACCAGCATCACGGACCAGTCAGACTCGTTCTTCGAGCTGGCCTACCGCTACCGCCTGACTCGCCCGAACGGAGGGGAAAAGTTCTATATCGGAACGACTGATTCGGTCGCCTGGCTGTCGCCGACAAACATGGGTAGCGTGGCCTGGCTGTACTACAATCGCAACGGGTCGACGACGGATTGGGTCCGCATCAACAACGAGAACATCCCCAACCAGTCCGGAACCAACCTCTATCTCTGGTCAATACCCGCCACGAACAACGACCTGCTCTCGGAGCATGCGCGCATGAGGATCACCGTCCCGTTCGGCGGTTATCCGGATATCTCGGATAACGAGTATGTACTCGCGGGTATCGGTTTCGTCACCCCAAATTCCGTCACCGCATGGAAGCGCGGAAGCACGGGGACCGTGGAATGGGTGTCATCCGGGGCCGGTACGAACGGCGTGGATATCTACTTCGCCGAGGATGGGGTTAACTGGACCAATGTCGCCCAGGGCGTGGCGAATACTGTGGGCACCAACCGATATGACTGGCTGGTGACATCCGGGAACCCAAGCCCGATCGCAAGGCTTCGCATCGTTGCCCGGCAGGATGCGAATGTGACCGGCGTGTCCCAGCCGTTCACTGTGGCGGATATTGACATCAAACAGCCCACCGCGACAAACGTCTGGATCCAGAACACCACGAACTTTATCCAGTGGACCGCGGGCGGCGCGGGCACGAACGTGAATATCTATTACTCCATCGACGACGGTGCTTCGTGGAATTATGTGGCGACCACCACAAACCGCGACTTCCCTGTCGTGAACAGTTACGCCTGGGCGATTCCCGCGATCCCGGGAGAGACAACCCGTGTCAAGGTCGAGTCGACCATCGGAGGCGGCACCCTGTTTGCAATCTCGGAAAGGTTCAGCATTTCCGGTATCCGGGTGACGGCGCCGACATTGGGAACCGAGATCTGGAAGATGGGGGTCATGACGAATGTGCTCTGGGAGTATGCGGCCGCCGGCGGAGGTTGCTTGATCCAGTTCTCTTATAATAATGGCGCGACCTACACGAACGTGGGCGGGCCGGGATATCCTCTCCTTTCCAGGCAGTTTGACTACGCGCCCGATTTTCCCAGCGTGCAGTGCCGGGTTCGCGTACAGGCTTCCGATCCGGGATTCACCAATGTGGCGGACGTCTCGGATAACTATTTCACCGTGGCGGGCTTGAAAACCACCAAGCCGACCGCGGGAGCCATGTATACCATGGGATGGGCTACAAACGACGCCATCCTCTGGTATTCGGCCGGTACACTCAACGACTCGGTCAAAATCACGTATGCACCCGATGACGGCGCCGAGGTTACCGTCCTGCCCACGACTCCCAATGATGAGCGTTACCCGGGCAGCAACGTGCGGGAGTGGACTCCTTCCTTCGACATGGATCCATCCGAAGTGGGCCGGGTGAAGGTTGTGACCGAGTCCGTGTCCGGAACCTATACGGGACTTAGCGCGAACTTCACCCTCCGCGGCGTGCGTCTGACCGCGCCTTCGCTCGGTTCCGTCCTGCGGATCGGGGCGGATGAAACCATCCAATGGCTGACTGCAGGGTTTGATCCGGGCGCCCTGGGGGATTTCTTCCTCTCCACGGATGGCGGCGCAACTTATGGAACAACACCGTTGCTGCCGTTGCCAATCCTGCTGGACCTGCGGCAGGCAACCTGGTCGGTGGATTCCGGAGCCGATCCGACCATCAACGCTGTCATCAAGATGGTGGTTACCAACGCTTCCATTCCGTTTGTGGCGTATTCCCCGACTTTCACACTGCGGGGCTTGCGCATCCTTTCGCCCGCTACGAACAATAACTGGGCCATCGGGACCACCAACCAGATCCAGTTCCTTGCGGCGAGCGCGGGAACCTTTGTGAATGTCTACTACTCCCAGGACGGCGTCACCTATGATACGGCACGGCCGGTGGCCGTGAATGTGCCGATCTCCAACGGCTTGCACACAGTGACCTGGGTGATAGAATCCTTCCGGGAACCATCCGCCACCAGCCGGATCAAGGTCCAGTCGGCCACGCAGACGGACTTCGCGATTTCGGCGCCATTCACCATCCGCGGTGTCAAGGTGTTGCGCCCCATGAGCACGGATATCTGGTCGTTGGGCGAAACCAACAGCATCATATGGCTGTCCATCGGCACCGAAGGGACTAATACCGTGGATCTTGTGCGACCGGACAATACGGTGTTCCCCATCGCCTCGAACATCACGGCAACCTCCTATGACTGGGTCATTCCCGTGGAGTCCGTCGGCACGAATCTGAGGGTGCGCGTGACCGATTCCGGCGGTTCCGTGGGGTACTCCCAGCCTTTCCGCATTGTGACGGAACCGACGATTGAAGTGGTCAGCCCCGTGGAAGGGGTTTTCTGGAAACTCAACAAGTCGTACTGGATCGAGTGGAGCAAGGCGGGCAATGTGACTCCATCCTTCACCGTGGAGTACTCGCTGAACGACTTTGTCACTTCCGTGCAGATCATCGGGACTCCGACCTTCACGAATGGCGTGTTTCGCCAGTCCTGGACGCCTTCGGATCCGACCCGGCTTGGCGCCGCCAAGATCCGTGTAACGAACAACAACAATACCAATATCACGGATATCTCTGCGGGCTTCTACCTGTCGCCGAACATCACCATCAGCAAACCGAACGGAGGAGAGGAGTACTACTCCCAGAAGCCGACCTTTGTGGAATGGACGACACTCGGAAGGGTCCCCTATGTGGACCTCTACTACAGCACAGACCTTGCCCGCAGGCCCGAGTATTGGGTCAAGGTCAATGAGGAAGGGCCGATCGCCGACAGAGGGCACGAACAGTTGAGCCAATTCCTGTGGACGGTGGCGAATGTCAGGAGCCCGATCGTTTGGCTCAGGGTCCAGGATGCGGCATATACCAACCGTTTTGATGCGGCTGTGGAAGGCCCGTACGACGATACGGATGCCCTGTTCTCCATCCTTTATTACAGGATCTACTGGCGCGTATACAATGCGGCCAATACAAACAGCCTCTCCTCCCTGAGCGTGGTCGACAGCGCGGGCTGGTCGGAGTCCGGGCTGAATTCCACGAACCTGATCCTGCATGAGTATCCGTACGGGAGGTTCAACACGATCTGGTCCCGCGAGTTCTTCTATGACAAGGTGGTCTTCAACTGGCTTTCAGAACCCTCTCGCACGAACGATGTGCCGATGACCCAGTCGGAGGTGGCCCCTGACTTCCGCGTTATGGCCAACTTCAGCTATGATGCAACCGGTCTGGTCTTCCGGTCCACGTCCTGGATCGAAAAGGGCGGCAGGATCCTGACAGAGGCAACTCGCAGTATCGTTACAATCTATGATTCGGCCGGCGCCCTGGTCGCGACCCTCTCGACGACCACCCGTGATTTGAATGGAGTCTTCTGGCAGACCCTGCCGACAGGTATGGCGGAAGGACGCGTCTATTTCGCCAAGGTGCAGGTCGAGTTCTCCGGGACACTCTACACGGCAGGCGTCACCTTCCAACTCACTGTCCCGCAGGGCAGTGAAATGCAGGAAGCTCTCGCCCTGCTGAACCAGGTCAATACCAACGTGACGGACTTGGCAACCGCCCAGGCCGCCTTCCGTCAGAGCGTCAACGCGAAGCTGGATACTCTGACCAATGCAGCGGACGTGATCCTGGCTGGGGTAACCAACCTGGATCTCAAGGTGAGTGATCTTTCGACACAGGCATTGGCCCGGCTTGAAACCCTGACCAATACCCTCGGGGTCATCGGCCCCGGCAGCTCGAATACGGTACTGGAATTGCTTGATCAATTGCGGTCCGATGTGGCGGGCACCGCCGCACGGATCCTGACGCGGCCGACCTCGGTCAAGGCGGGCAGCAGCTTCAACGTGCTGTTCAGACACCAGCCCCTTCTGAATGTCACGATCACGGTCACGCGGGTCTCCGGCGGCGCGCCGGTGTACTCTGATACCATGGGAGAACTGACTGGCGGGGTTTATGAGGAATTGCTTACGGCTGCATGGGGCACAGGGGACTTCGTGGTCATGTGCAGTGACGACGCCGGTGGAAACGACCGGATGGTAATCAAGGTGACCACGTGGGAATTGGATGATCTTGCCGGAACCATGAGCGGGATCAGCAATCAGATCGCCGGAGTAGAACGCTCGATGTCGAACCTTGTCCTTGTGGCTTCCAATACGGATCGGAATGTCAGCGGGCTGGTCACCAACCTTTCCACTCTTATGGCTGACGTGGATGATATCTACCTGACGGTGTCCAATATGCCCGGACAGCTCGCGTATCTGACCAACAACATCGGCCAGGTGGCAGGACTCACAAACCTTTCCGGCTCGGTCGCCGCAATGACGAGCGCTGTGAGCCAGATCATTGCGCTGACGAACATGGCCACCCAAATCGACAACCTCGGAGCCCTTACGAACCTGACCCCGCAGATGGCGGCTGTTACCAGTTCGGTTGCGCGGCTGTCCGCCATTACGAACTCCATTAACACAATGTCGTCACAGATGAACTACATGACGAACGTGATCAACCAGATTGTGGTGCTGACCAACATCAATCCGGCGGTTGCCGCTATGACCACCGCCGTCGCCCAGGTCACGGTGCTGACGAACATGAGCTCGCAGCTCAACTATGTGACCAATGTCGTGGGACAGATGGGGGTGTTGACCAACCTGACCCCGCAGATGGCCGCGCTGACGAACAGCATGGCCCGGCTTTCCAGCATCACTAACCAGTTGAACACGATGTCGTCACAAATGAACTATATGACGAATGTAATCGACCAGGTTGTGGTGCTGACCAACATTTCACCCGTGGTTTCCACCCTGACCAATGCGGTGGGGCAAATCACGGTCTTGACGAATATGAGCGGTCAGCTTGCCTATGTGACCAATGTCGTGGGACAGATGGGGGTGTTGACCAACCTGACCCCGCAGATGGCTGCACTTACGAACAGTATGGCCCGGCTGTCGGGAATCACGAACCAGATCAACACGGTGTCGTCGCAAATGAGTTATGTCACGAATGTGATTAACCAGATTGCCGCCTTGACCAATATCAATTCCGCTGTTTCGGCCATGACGAACTCGGTCGCCCAGATCGCGGGCTTGACGAATGTGGGAGCACAGCTCAATTTTGTGACCAATGCCCTGGTGTCGATGCAGGGATTGACCAACCTGTCCGCCCAGGTGGGTTCGCTGACCAATGTCCCGGGAATGCTGGCGTCCCTGACCAATATGCCGGTGCAGTTGGGCAGCCTCTCCAATGTGATGGGACAGCTTTCCGGATTGACCAACCTGCCGTCGCAAATGGCAGGGTTGACCAATGTTGTCACAGACCTCATGGGCCTGACCAATCTGACGGAACAGGTGGCGGTCATGACGAATGCCATCGGGCAGGTGTCCGGCCTGACAAACCTGGGTGCCCGCATTGATTATCTGACCAACACAGTCGGACAGCTTAGCGGCCTGACCAACATCAGCGGCCAGGTGGCCATCATCACGAACTCCATCGGGCAGATTTCCGGCCTGACAAACCTGGGTGCCCGCATTGATTATCTGACCAACACGATCGGACAGCTTGGCGGCTTGACGAACATCAGCGGCCAAGTGGCAGGGCTGACCAACCTTCCCTCGCAAATGGCGGATGTGACGAATCTGGTGGGCAAACTGGCGGGAATCACGAACCTTAGCGATCAGGTGGCGGTAATGACCAACGCGATCGGCCAGGTTGCGAGCCTGACCAACCTGGGCAGTCGCGTGGACTATCTGACCAATGCCGTCGGCCAACTGAGTGCATTGACCAATGTGACCGATCAACTCGCAGGCGTTTCCAACGCGTTGACTCAAGTGATTGCAGTCACCAACCTTTCCGGTCAGATGGCAAGCCTTGCAAGCTCGGTCAACCAACTGGCTGGCCTGACCAACTTGCCGGCCCAGCTGTCGGATATCTCGGCTATCGTTTCACAATTGGGCAATATGACCAATGACATGAATGATGTGGTTGCTTCGATCAGCCAGCTTGGCTCACTGACCAATATCGGTGCCCAGGTGGACGGGCTGGTCGATGCCGTCGCGGGTCTTGGAGTGGTTACAAATCTTGGAGTCCAAATCCAGCAGGTGGCGGATGTGGTGGGCACTCTGGTGCCGCTGACAAACTTCAATGAGAGGATGGATGGATTGGCCACAACCCTGGGCCAACTTGGCGGGTTGACCAATCTTGGCACGCAGGTTGAGCAGTTGTCAGGCGTGATCGGGGAGATCATGGCCTTGACGAATGTGGCCACCCAGGTCGAAGGTTTGTCAGCCGACATGGCGACTTTGATGGATTCCACTGCAACATTGAGCAACAGCCTGGCGGCCCTGACGGCTGCGATGGGCTCGGTGGGTTCAACCAGCACGAACCTGCAACTGGCGATCATGGATGCGGCGGAAATGAGTTCCAATATGCTCTCGAGCATCGAGGAAAGGCTCGGGTATGTGACGGATCCGGCGGGCGCCGATACCGTGTTCGGCCAATTGACGACGATCGAGCAGGGCCTGACCGGGGTCGGCGGGACGGCAAAGCAGACCTTGCAGAAGGCTACCTCGGCGCGTACCGAGGCGCAGAATGCGGCGACGGCGATCGGTGAAGTCAAGAAACGGATCGGGGCGGGTCAGCTGAATCAGGCGCTGGAGGACCTGGCGGTGATACGGCAGGCCCTGGGGGCTGCAGCAGAGCAGATGCGTGGCGTTGCCTCGACCATGACGACGGAGGACCTGGTGAAGTCCATCCGTGATGCCATGAGCAAGATTGACGAGATGGCCAAGGCCCGTGGCTTGCAGCCGCTCGGACAGCCCGCGGATGAGTTGCAGGCTGGATCGCTGACGGATCCGCAGACGGTGGCGAAACTGCTGAACAGCATTGCCGAAACCAAGGCGATGATGGATGCCATGCGGGTGCTGATGGATGAGGCGGTGAACAAGCCCGTAGTCGTTGACTGGCTCGAAGGCGCAGGGGAGTAGGGTTGGGGATTGGACGACTTATCCTGTGCATCCTGTGGATCGATGTTAAATGGCAATTGAGTTTCAAAGATTCATTAACATGGATAAACAGGATAGACAGGATGCCCTTCCCTCTTCCCCCCTCTGCTCTTCCCCCTTCCCCCCTCACTCGCATCCTGTACATCGATGTTAAATGGAGATTCAAAGAAGAGAAGTGACCGCCCTTTGTGTTCCCCGGCGCCTGGCCTGAGCTTGCCCGAAGGGCTTCGCATGCGATAAAGCATTTATTCAGCCTTGCCTTTGTCCCATGAAACGGCTCTGGACATCTCTCCCGAATTTTGTCGATTGCGAAAAGTTCCATCCTTCCGCTGATCTGCAGGAAAAACAGGCCTGCCGCCGCACATTGGGCCTCCCCGAAGAGGCATTCGTCGTCGGTTGCGTCGCAGCCGTGAAGAAAAACCATAAGCGCGTGGATCATCTCATCCGGGAATTCGCACGCATCCCCTCCTCACCCTTTCTCGTCGTCGCAGGCGCAAGGACGGATGAAACGGATGAACTCCTGGCGCTGGCGGAGTCGCTGATCCCCGGCCGCTATCGGATCCTGACGGATTGCGGGCGGGATCAAATGCCCGGTATCTATCGCGCAATGGATGTGTTTGCGCTGGCCTCATTGTTCGAAATGATGCCCATAGCACTCCTGGAAGCCCTCGCCAGCGGGTTGCCGTGCCTGACCCATTCGCATCCGGTCATGACTTGGATGACGGGCGCCGGCGGGTTGGGTTTGGACATGAGCCGGGAGGGTGGACTGGCCGCGTCCATCCAGGGGATCACCCCGGAGTGGATGCGTGTTCATAGCGCTCACGCGCGGGAACGGGCGGTTAAAACCTTTTCCCCGGACGCTGTGATTCCCCAGTATGTCGCTTATTACCGGAAGGTGTTGGAGGCCTGAAACCGTGAAAATTGCCATCGCCAGTTCCGGATTAGGCCACGTCACCCGCGGGATCGAGACCTGGGCGCTGGATACAGCCGCGGCGCTGGTGGAGTATGGGAGTCAGGAGTCAGGGGGCAGGAGTCGGGAGACGGGGACAGAACTGTCGGTGACTCTTTTTTGCGCGGCAGAATTGCAGTCGCCTGTGCCGCGTGGCCTGTCGGTTGTGGTCCTGCCATGTCTCAAGCGAGGCGACTGGCAGGCGCGCTGGCTGGTGCGGCTGGCGCCCGGCTTTACCTGGCGCTGGGGCTGGAAGAGCGGATATGATCTTGAGCAGAAGAGCTTCTGGCGGAAGCTCTGGCCGATCCTGAGGGATGAGGGGTTTGATATCCTGCATGTGCAGGACCCTTTGCTTGCAGACCGTTGCAGGCGATACCGTATGGCGGGCAAGCTGAAGACGCGGGAGATTCTTGCGCACGGAACAGAGGAATCGCCAAAGTTCGTGGCGCAATTCGAGTTCGTCCAGCACCTGGCGCCATGGCATATGAAGCAGGTGAGTGGCGTGATGGATCCGGCGGACATCGCTGGTTGTCGCCAAATCTCATAATGGAGAGACTAGGCCTGTATATGCTTCCTGGCGTCGATACGGCAATGGGACGAATCCGGGATTTACGTGCGTTTGGAGGTGTACAGGATGGTCAGGATTAAGATTGTCGCAAGGGGGATCACTGCAGTCAAACCACAACGGAAAGAGAGACCAAGAGGCCAGCAATAGAGCCAGCTGAAACACTCACCGCGTATCAATTGGCGATTTTGCGGTGTGGACCATCGGTATTTCGGCGGGATATCCTTGGATTCGCATACGGTGATCTGGAATGATTTGGGCAGAAAACTGCTGAATAGCCAGCGGGCGCGGGCAGCATGGTAGTCTGATGTCACAATGGTGATAGTCCCCCCATCTGGATAGGCATGATGCAGTTCGCTGGAGATGAGCCGGCAACTTTCCAGGGTGCTGGAGCAGGAGTCTGTTGTTACACTTGGAGGATGTGGCAATGCGGCCGTGAGTGACCGGATTCTGGAAACAAGATTGCTTGAAGTGTTGCGATATTCAACGCCGGTCAGGTAGACATGCTTGGGCTGGCACCGTTCGAGCAGGGCGCAAGCCAGATCAGTCCTTGTTTCGGTATGGGGCCCCCCTGCGAAAACCACCATCGCCGCCAGCATAGGTGCATTAGTTAACATTGAATAATCATACCCGATCATTTGCTGTTTCGCAATGCAGGTAACATAACCAAGTGCCAGGACGAAGGGTGCCCGTTGGTGTTCGCCAGCGGAACAGTGAGTCGTACATGGATGTTTTAAGGAATAATAGGGGAAAGGTAAGGCCGATGGGCTGCATTGGCTTGCGCAGGTGGGTATGACAGTTCCTAAGGTTTGCCATCTTGTTCTGTCCTTGGCGCCCGGGGGGTTGGAGCGCCTCGTGGTTGACTGGACGAACGATCGCAATAGGAGGAATCCGTTTTCTACCTCGATAGTTTGTCTGGATGAAAATGGAGCCCTTGCAGCCGAGGTCAACGAATTCCCACCCAATGGAGCCCTCCAGTCCCGCCAGTCTCTGTGGTGCCTGCAGGCCTGCCGGTTGCGAAAACCATTCGACATCCCGGCCGTGTTACGGCTCCGCCGCCTTCTCCGGGAACTTCGAGTGACTGTGCTGCATTCGCATAATGCCGCCGCTTGGCAGTATGGGGCCATTGCCACTATGGGCACAGGTGTTTGCCATGTTCACACGGAACATGGGACGAACCCGCATTTCAAGGGGTTGGCCAACAGGTTCCGAACAGCGCTGCTGTGGCGGTTGACCCGCCGGACCGTGGCGGTTTCGGAGAGTGTTGCGGAAGAGCTTTCCGTGCGGCACCGCATTCCCAGGCAAAGTCTCCTGGTCATCGCGAATGGCATACCGTGGGAGAGGTTCCTCGGACTTGAAAATAGGCGAAAGGAGAATGGGGGTAAAGGCGTGTCGACGTCCCGCAGGATGGGCCTTGACGATCATGGCGGCAGTGGCATGCTGCCGGAGTCGGGGTTGCACCGGGGGACTGCGTGCAGCGAGTCGCTACGTCCCTGTATAGGGAGTGTCGGCCGCTTGGTGAAGATCAAGGGATATGACAGGTTGCTGGCTGCTTTTCGCGAGTTCCGGCGACTGGAAATCGCAGGTGGCAGGGTTCCGCCAAGATTGCTGATGGTCGGCGACGGGCCGGAACGGGCAACACTGGAGCAACAGGCTCATGCGCTTCGCATGTCGGCAGATGTGACCTTCGCAGGATTTCAGCCGGATCCGAGGCCAAGCTATGCCGAAATGGATCTCTTTGTGCTACCCTCCCGGAGTGAGGGGCTGCCGATCAGTCTCCTGGAGGCAATGGCTTCGGGTATTCCAGTGGCGGTGACAGACGTTGGGGAAAGCGGCAGGGTGGTGGATGGTGGCCGGTGCGGTGTGATCCTGCCACAGGATGAGAACCAGTGGCCGGGCGCTTTATCCGCTCTCCTGCAGGACCGGGCAGGGATGAAGGTTCGGGCGGACTTCGCACGTCACAGAGTGCGCGAATGCTATTCGATGGAAGCAACGCTGGCGGGTTATGAGAACCTGTATAAGTGTTGTTCGGGTATGATCCAATTTGGGGATTGACGGTGCGCCTGCAATGATCTTCACCATTACCAACCTTTATCCACGTCCCGACGAACCGACCCGCGGTATGTTCAATGCGCAGTTGTTCAGGGAGATGGCCATGGTGATTGGAATCCAGAATCCAGAATCCAGAATCCAAAATATCTGCCTTGTGCCCGAATGGCGGATCTGGCGCTGGCCGGCCATCCGGAAGTGGAAGGCGCCGATGCAGGGGATGGATTGCAGGGAACAGGAAAGCGGAAAACAGCAAGCAGAGAGCAGGGGAAATACCCTGTACCTGCCGGTCTTCTACCTCCCCCTGATCGGCCGATCGATCAACTGGTGGTTCTATTGCCGGGCAGTGAGGAGTCAGGTGCGGGCTGGGAGACGACAGACCACGGACATCGGACAGGAGACCTCGAAGGAAGGGATCTCACGCGAAGGCGCGAAGGGGCTAGTAGACATGGATGCTTCGTCTGTACCACGGGGCCCCGTTCGTTTTCCCAAGTCTGAAGTCTGTGGTCTGATGTCCGATGTCTCTTTTCTCGCCTCCTGGCTTTACCCTGACGGCGTCGCTGTGGCGAGGGCTTTGCGTGGCTCGGGAGCGCAACTCTGGTTGATGGTCCTCGGTTCTGACACTTTTCACCTTAAAGCCAGGTTGCGCAAGCGGATGATTCTTGATGCCTGTGCCGAGGTGAATGGCGTCGTTTGTGTCGCCCAGGGTCTGGCTGACCGTCTTGTGGCCGCGGGCGTTCCTCCTGCAAAGATCAAGGTTGTACCCAATGGAGTGGATGGCGGGTTATTCCGGTATCGGAGCCGGGAGCCGGGGGACAGTGGGAAGGAGTCAGGAGTCGGGAGTCCAATTGTGGGCAAGGCTCAGTGCATTTTGTTCATTGCCAACCTTGTCCCGGTCAAGGGGCCGGATGTGATGTTGAGGGCCTTCGCTGCTCTACAGAGGGAAGAGGAAGCGCCAAAGACTCCCCTTGTGTCTTCACCGGAAGATGACGCCGGTGGGGTATCGCAACGATCCGGAATTCCCTCTCCCTTTACGGGAGAGGGCCAGGGTGAGGGTGTTTTGAACTGCCTCGTTCCTGCTAAGTCCGCTCAATCAGTACGCATCACTCGTCACGCTTCACTTCTCCTTGTCATCATCGGTTCCGGCCCCATGCGCAGGCAACTTGAGCGCCAGGCGCGGGAACTGGGCATTGCCGACAAGGTCCGTTTCCTGGGCAGTCGGCCGCATGCGGAAGTGGCATTGTGGATGAATCGGGCGGATGTGTTATGTCTGACGAGCCGGAGCGAGGGGATGCCGAACGTGGTGGCGGAGGCGCTGGCCTCGGGGTTGCCGGTTGTCGCAACCGATGTGGGCGCCTGCCGCGAAATGCTCCAGGATGAGCCTGCGGCGCGGCTATGCCGGAGGGAGGATGTTGCCGGCTTGACCGCAGCCTTGAAGGAAGTGCTGGAAATGAGCGTGGACCGGCAGGCCATGGCGGAGCGGTATGCGGGAAAGTATTCCTGGCGCAGAATGGCAGATACAATTGTGCATTTGATCAATGAGTCGGGTAAGGTGTAGAAACCTGAGTGATTATGGACTTTGTCATCATTGCGAATGCATGGAGTGCCGGCAGGGATAACCCGACGAGTAAGCACCGGATTGCATTGGAACTGGTGCGGCGGGGATATCGGGTGCTCTGGATCGAGGGCGCAGGTATGCGGACTCCAAGCCTGGGGTCCGGCCATGACCGTTGGAAGATCATGCGAAAAGTTGTGTCTGCCTTTCGCGGGGTGCGTAAAGAATCTGACATCACGCGGGGCTCGCAGACCACTGGCCCGGTTGCGCAGGATGCGGGAGCTGTTGGCTCGCTATGGGTTCTTGCGCCGCTGTTCATCCCGCTACCTAAGTTCGGGCTGGTGAGAAGGTTCAATGGTTTGATTTGCCGTTTGCATATAGCGTTCTGGGGTTGGAGGCTGGGATTCCGGGATCCGGTATTCATTAATTATGTGCCTGTGTTGGCCGAAGCCATGAGGGGTTTTGACGGGCGAATGGGCACAAGGGATCGACGGGTTGGCGGATATCAAAATAAGAGAACAGGGTCCCGGCTCAAGCCCATGGCCCCACAAAAAGCCCCGCGCGTTGTGTACCATTGTGTAGATCGTTGGGACCAGTTCAGTACCTATGATTCACGGATGATGACGGAAATGGATCGACGTTGTTGCGCTTACGCAGATCTGGTGATTGCGTCCGCGTGTGAACTGTTCGACCGTTGCAAGGCTCATAACCCCAACACGGTGCTGATACCCCACGGAGTGGACTGGGATCATTTCCGAAGTGCCATTTCGGCAAACAAGGAAAGGCACCGGCCAGTGCTGTTTGCGGATCGCAAAAACGTGCAGGGGGACGATTTGCCGGTGGTTGGATTTTTCGGCTTGTTGTCTGAATGGGTGGATCAGGCTCTGATCGTGAAATTAGCGCAGGCTCTTCCAGGGGTGCGCGTCATGCTGATCGGCAAGGCTGACGTGGATGTTGCCCTGCTGCGCAGGATCCCAAACATATCTCTTCCGGGACCAAAGCCTTTTGCTGAACTGCCCTCGTACGTGGCGGGCTTTACCGTGGGCATTATACCTTTTATTGTTAACGACCTGACGAGGGCGGTGAATCCAATCAAACTGCGCGAGATGCTGGCAGCGGGATGTCCCGTTGTTTCGACGGCGTTACCCGAGGTCCAGCGCTGTGCTTCAGGTTGTGTGGCTCATACCCATGAGGAGTTTGTGGCTATGGTCCGGGGCATTATTGATACACCCTTGACGATAGATCAACGAATCGCCTTGAGTGATTCCATGAGGAATGAGACATGGTCTGCCAAGGTTGACGAAATGTTGGCCCTGTTCCTTCAGGGAGGCCGTCAGCCGGGTGATAGCCTTGACAGGTAACCGTTGCATGATCAACACGCTTAAGTAACAATAATATCCCGGACGTTCAGTCAATACCTATGAATCCCTTTGCTTATATCCTCTCTGACCTTTGCGCCAAGGCGCGGTGGCTGTATGGCGATGAGAAACTGAAGAGTCTCATCAAGGCCCGGTTCACGGACGGGACGCATGCCATGATTGTCTACCGCTGGATGCAGTGGGCACAGCAGAAGCGGCTGGTTCCGCTGGCCATGCTGCTGAACAAACTGAACGTGATTGGCGGGTGCATCATCGGGCGGGGAGCCGACTTCGGGCCGGGGCTTGTGCTCGTCCACAGCCTTGGGGTTGTCATCAATACTTCCGTGCGCGGCGGGCGGAATGTGGTCATTGAACATCAGGTGACGATTGGCGCGGAAAAAGGGGTGTCACCGGTGATCGGGGACGGGGTTTTCATCGGGGCAGGGGCCAAGGTGCTGGGCGGAGTCACGGTCGGGCCCGGCGCCAAGATCGGCGCGAATGCCGTGGTGGTGGAAGATGTCCCGGCCGGAGCCACAGTGGTCGGCATTCCGGCAAGAGTGGTGAACCGGTAGCGCGGTGGCGATGGAATCCGGACGCTGAACCATGGAACCCGTGCTGATCATCCTTTTCGCTCTTCTCGTGATCCTTGCCTATGCGTGGATCGGGTATCCACTGGTGATGATGGTGGCGGGGAGAATCCGCCCCGGCCCCCGCCAGATTGGCAAGCGGGGGGAATACTGTCCGCCGGTCGTGATCCTGTTTTCCGCCCATAATGAGGAAACGGTGATTCGGCAGCGCCTGGAGAATCTGGCTGCCCTGGATTATCCGGCGGATCGGATCCGGGTTCTTGTCGGTGTGGATGGCGGGACGGACCGTACGGCCGGAATCGCAAGGGAATGGGCGGATTCGCATCCGAATGTGGAGGTTGTGGTCCGGGAAAATAATCAAGGCAAGACCGCGATGCTGAAGTTGCTGTCGGGTAGCGCAATGCCCCCGGCTCCCGTTCCCGGCGCGGCCGGGGGCGGTGCTCCACCGGTTCTCGCCTTCACCGATGCCAATACAATGTTCGCGCCGGATGCCTTACGCCACCTTGTGGCGCCTTTGTCGGATCCGAGGGTTGGAGGTGTCTGTGGCAGGCTGATCTTCCTGGATCCGGAAGACGGCATGGAAACAAGGGAGAATCTCTATTGGCGGGCCGAAACCCTGATGAAGCATGCGGAGAGCCGTCTCGATTCCTGCCTGGGTGCCAACGGGGCCATCTACGCCATGCGGGCGGAGTTGTTCTGGTCGGACATCCCGGATAACACGATTGTGGATGACTTTGTGTTGGGTATGAAAGTCCGGGAACAGGGTTTTCGTATGCTGTACGAGCCGCGGGCAATCGCCAGGGAGCCGACTCCTGCCCGTATCGGCGAGGAGTGGCGCCGCCGTGTGCGGATTGGCGCGGGGGCTTTCCAGGCGATGGGTTTGTGCGGTCCGTGCCTGAGACCCGGATATGGAAGGTTTGCCGC
>CAIVSY010000052.1 GCA_903908715.1 uncultured bacterium | reverse complement strand
GATGCGGGGCCAGCCAGATACGTCAGCGTCCTCTGATCCTCGGCCGTTGCCGGGAAACCCGCGCGCGTTTCCGCAGGAATGTCAAGGTCCGGCGGCCCCAAGGCGTAGCTTCGCCTCCCCGGCGCAGAAATGCTGTTTCTGTGGGCACGTGCTCGAATCCATAGCATCGTCCACGAAACAACTTCCGCATTGGTCGCGATTCGTTTAACGCTCAGCCGGAGGCGACGGCTGGGGACGCCGTGCGCCCTGGTAGCTAGGGCCTCCGGCTGGAGATTAAACGAGGAGGTTATTTCGTGGGCGCTGCCACCCGCAAAGGCCCCACCGTGTAGTGGTGCTCCATTAAATACTGCCGTGGGCACTTGTTGTCGTCCAACGCCGGGCGGAAGCCCTCTATGCCGATCGCACCCAAGCCCTTATCCAGGAAACACTTGGTCGAGAAACCGTAGCCGCAGCCGATGTCCACGATGGAACGTACGGCGTACTTGGCAATCAGGTGGTCCCCCACCTCCGGCGGAAACGTGTGACCGTCTTGACGGCAACCACCCGCTACCAGTGGCCACAACGACATGGGATGGTCTAGAAACGATCAACGGTTTCCTTGAACCTCCCCGGAGTAGAACCTCCCCCCTGCCGATGCACGTGCTTCCTGCCCCAGGAGTGACACCACAGAGACGCGGTACAATTCAGTCGGCGTAGGAAACCGCGCAATCCGGAAGGAGTTGCTTCAGTCGCTTGACATCTTCGTTGATGACGGTGCCCCGGACGATCCCTGTCTCCCAGATTGCCAATTTGCGGAGCTTGCTCATGCGAGAGATGGCCGCGATCGAGTGTTTACTAACCCCCCGTGACAAGGAAATGTCGAGGCACTCAAGGTTGTACAAGGAACAGAACCGCGCCAGCCCTTGGTCAGTTATGGAAGTACCCACTAGACCTGCAGATCGCAGTGCCGGAAGCTCAATCTCTACCAAGTGTTCGAGGAATTGGTCCGTCACACCGCGGCCCTCCAACCATAGCGTCTGAAGTTGGACTAGTCGCGGCAGACTGGCAAATTCGCGGTTCGTCATTACCGCCCGCTGCAAATCCAGAAACTGAAGTGACTGAAGAGACGCCAGGGCCCGCAAGTCCGCGCGGGTTAGGTCGGCGTATGCTAACGAAAGGCCCCGAAGTTGCGTCATTTGCCCGATCCATACCACGTCCGTTGCCGTAACATTCGCCGACATGCGAAGCCACCGTACGTTTCTGAGGGGCATCAACAGTGATCTTATCTCGTCAGTCAAAGGCACATTGTAAAGATCGAGGACCTCAGCCGTGTCCTCGCGCAGAGCACCAGCAAGCTCAGGTGTCCACCGCCCGCGAGTTGGATCTGGTTCATTCCACCCTTGTGGCCACCCAGTCAAACGCTCCGTCCAGGCAGTCTCGTTCCAGTCACACGTAACTCGATAAGGTTCCACAGCCTTCTCCTGGTTGGGGCCTAACACGGGGCGCGCCGTGGAACGGCCTGATGGTAAGCTCGGACTCGGACTACGTTTGGCGTCACACCCGCTTGAGCTTACCATGACAATGAAGAACGGAATCAATCGCCACATGCGGCACCTCTCATCGGAACGACTACTTTACATTGGGCTCTCCAAGAGCCTTCCCTGCCTGTGGGGAGACGCACTCATGTTTCCAAGGCACCCCCTTGCAGGGATCGAGAGCCGGTACACCCATATCGTTAATGGTCAGTGATCCGCACACGACACAGCCCGTGTTGTTCGCGATTTGCTGACGCCAATCGCGACCTTGGGCCAAGCTCTCGGCCGTGTCTCCCGCGCAGGTGAAGAGGTTGATCGCGCACACTGGGCAACCGTTGGCTGCAAACAACTGTCGCAGTTGCTTTTCGAAATCCGTCGAGTCGCCATGTTCTCCGTGTGTAATGATGTACCTCTTTTTCTCTGGGTCATCAGGATACGGATAGGTGACAATGCCCCCCTCATTGCCAGGACCGCCGCGGTGTCCCAGAAGGTACAATGTACAACATTTCTTCCGGCCAACCTCCGCGAGTACATCATTCTGGGTCGAGGCACCCTTAACCACAGTAATCCCACTGATATTGCTGATTCCGGCGTCAATGTCTTCACCGGTAAACGGGTCCTTCCAACCGGTGGCCCCGTAGTTCTGGAACTGCACGGCACAGATACTGCCTCCCATTACAGAGCCAACAGGCAGTCTGCATTTGCATCTTGTTGGGGGAAGCGGACCGGGAAAGAAGCCCTGCCCAGGGTTTTGCAGCCCGGTTGGATCAGCGCGGCTCGCCGGATTGTCGCCGACGTATTCGTACAGGTTCATGCCGCCTCTAAGGGAGATCGGATCACGAGAGAGGAAGCGGCCATGCATGGCGACGAGGGATCGCATCCGATAGCAGTATGTCGCTAGTTCAGGATCGTATCGCCTCCCGGTGAAGATGTTGCTGCATGTTGGGTGCTGCAAGGGCACCGGGCCATCGGCCCACCAACTCCCGCCACTGCCTGGGCTGCCGAAAATCAGGGTGTTGCCATAGGCGTCGCAGTCGTAGGTTTCGATGATCTGGCCGGTGGTGTCCGTCAGGGCCACGCTGCGCCAGAGGAGGTCGCTGAGCAGGTAATAGTCACCGGCGCCGTGCTGGTTGATGGTGGCCGGCGTG
>CAIVSY010000051.1 GCA_903908715.1 uncultured bacterium | reverse complement strand
GGGACGAGACGGTGACGGTGAACTTTCCATTCGCATTCTCGCAGACCATCCGAACCATCACCTTCCGCCTTCGCCCGCTGCGAGCGGGGCTACGGCGGGACGAGACGGTGATAGAGAACTATCCATTCGCCTTCCAGCAGGCAAACCCAATCATCACCTTTGGAACAACAACGGGACTTGG
Organism: uncultured bacterium; assembly: GCA_903908715.1. Classification (GTDB taxonomy): domain Bacteria; phylum Verrucomicrobiota; class Kiritimatiellia; order CAIKKV01; family CAITUY01; genus CAIVSY01. The sequence continues at coordinate 3,750 of CAIVSY010000051.1, read as the reverse complement.
TGGTGCCATTATACCCTGCACCTGCCGGACTTTACGAAACAACGGGTCCGTATGTCGCTGGATACCTGCAATCCGCGTGAGGCAAGGGCAAAGCGCGATGCTTTGCTGACGATCGGCATGTGCGAAGGGAGGGCATGAACCATGAGTGGAATCAAGTACTCTTACATGAATTATCGTGTTGCGTCCGGTCTGACCGGGGTTCAACTCGATATTGGCGACGGGGAGGCCGACACTGCCGTGTTCCGCTTCCTGGGAAAGACTTCGAAGGCTATGGATCCCTTCAACATTGATCAGGCCGTTGATAAATGGATCAACTGGGGGAAACCAGATGACACCCATAGAAACCTCGGGTCCGCGATCCAGCAAGTAATTTGGAGTCTTGACACGGAAGGGAAGACTGACCGGGCATTGTCGTATTTACTGCGAATGCTGCCTTTCTCGACGGACTATATTGAGCAGTCCTTCTTGTGTTTGGATATCGGCGGATATCTGAAAAAAGTCAGTCGCTACAATGACGCCGTGGCCTGCTTCAGGGAGTGCCTGGAAAAATGGCCGGCGGATCCCCAGATGCAGTACATGCTCCACAACAACATGGGGTATTGCCTCTGCATGATGGATCAGTCGGTCGAGGCGGAGAAATGTTGCCGGGAGGCAATTGGGCTGATCCCTGATAAGTACCATGCCCACAAGAACCTGGCAGCCGCCCTGTTGGGTCAACTTCGATTTGCCGAGGCGGCGGCCTGTCTGCTTCAGGCGCTTGAAGTGGCGCCTGGTAATGATGGGGCGCTGAAGGTCGTCGAATTGTTCCTGGCCACATTCCCGCAACTGTCCACGGCGGCGCCAGAGGTCGTCGGGAGAATCAGGGAACTGCTCGAGCAGGCAAACCCTGCCGCCCAGGACGTGAAGGCAACAGAAACGGCAGGTGCAGCATGATCGCTTCCAGCAAGAGACAGCGAACAAGCCGGGGAGATTCAGGCCCGGATGGCAGGACGTTCTGCCGTATCGTCGGTGAGGAGACAGGTCCGGACGGCAAGACAGACCTCCTGATTGAGCCCATGACCGATCCTCGAAAACGGGAAGCGGCCGGGAAATTCTATGAGTCCGCCCTTCGGCTGACATTTAAGACAGAATTCAGTTGCCGGGCACAATTCCCCTCACCTCAATCCTCTCCCACAAGGGGAGAGGAAGAGCCAAAGACTCCCCTTATGCTGCCACCAGAAGGTGATACCCTTGTGTTGCAGCAACGATCCAGAATTCCCTCTCCCTTCACGGGAGAGGGTCAGGGTGAGGGCGTCTTGAACTACATCGTTCCGGCTAAGGAGGTAAAGAATCAGCGCTCTTCACAGCCAGCGGATATGTTTGGCGATGGAGGCGGCATATGAACCTCCATGTGGTCATGATTTCCTCCGAACCTGCCAAACCCTTCAGCCTGCCGCTGGGGACGGTGCTGCTGGGCGTGGGGGAGCGTACAACTCACTCGCCTGGCGATTGCGCTGAAGCGTGATCATCGACTTGCCCGACAGGTGGCTGGCCTTGATCAGGATCTAAAGAATGAATCCGAATGCCATAATGCCTGAAGTAAGGGCTGACCCCGTCCGGCCCACGGCTTCAGGAGGCGCTGTTTAGGAGTGGACAGCCGGATGCAGGTGGGCGAATATCTCCATGCCGACACGCCGCCCGTGGACGCGCGTTCAGGCGTATGGCCGGGAACCGGTGGATGCCATCGTGGCACTGATGGGGCCGATTTGCGGCAAGCCATGCGGGGCCGGGGGCGCTACGGGTACAGTCCTGCAAACGGCGTGGCATGACAGGGAGGAGTTTATGACCGCACCATTGCGCGTTGCCATCATCGGGGCGTCGCGGCGTTCGAGTTACATGTATCTGCCCCTCCTGCGCGCCTTACGGGACGAGGTGGAACTGGTCGGCGTGTGGGCGCGAACCGGCGAATCGGCGCTTCGCCTGGGCGCGGAGGCGGGCGTGCCCGGGTACACGGACATGGGCAAGATGATGAGGGATGTCGCGCCGCAGATCGGCATTGTTTCGGTTGCGTACGCGGCGAACGGCAGTGTTGGGTTGCAGGCGGTGGAGCACGGGCTCCACGTGCTGCTTGAGACTCCCATCGCCCACGAGCTGAGCGAGGCTGATGCGATAATCGCAGGGGCGGCCGCGCGCGGCCTGAAGATCGAGGTGGCCGAGCAGTATCACCGCTATCCGCGCGAGCAGATCAAGCTCGCGCTCATCGCATCCGGCGTGTTCGGCCGGGTGTATTCGGCATTCAACGATTTCTGCTGTCACGGCTATCACGGAGTGAGTGTGATGCGCAGCTATCTGGGGTTCGACGTCAAGCCGGTCCAGGTCACCGGCGCGGTGCACAATTATCCGCTGGCTCCCCACCGTTCATGGCTGAGCGGCAAGCGGGAGGGCCGGTCCGAGGAACAGGAGCATGGCATCGTCGAGTTCGAGGGCGATCGTCTGGGCATGTTTCACTGGACAAGCTTGGGCTACGACTGCCCGTTGCGCTGGTGGCAGAGCAGCCGGTTCCTGGCCGAGAAGGGAATGGGCATCACGGTCAGCCGGGGTGACGAGCGGCAGGATTGGCTGACGCTCCTGTCGCCCGACGGAGAGGTTCCCCACTTCATGGCGATCGAGAGGCGGCGGAGTTCCCCGGGCGGAGACATCCTCGAGGCCATGATCGCGCGCACCGGGGACGCGGATATCCCGGTGGTGCGCTGGGAGAATCCCATGGCGTCGTTCCAGCGGCGCGCTGGCGTCCAGTGGACCGACGACCAGATTGCCGTGGCGAGTTGCCTGATGAGCCTGGTGAACGCGGTGTGCACGGGCGGCGAACCCTCCTACGGTCCGCTCCAGGCGCGACTCGACCAGGAACTGATCCTGGCCCTGCGCAAGTCGGCGCAACGCGGCGGACAGCCTGTTCGCCTGCCGCTGGATCCGGGAGCGCCAGCGTCATGAAACGCGATGCCGGGCGGCCTCAGTGTTCTGGTGCTGCCCCGAAAGCAGGCGGTCATCCCGGCTGCGATGAAGGAAGAAACCGGTAGGGCCGCTTCCTATCAGGAGATATCGGCGAAAAGGAAAAGGACTCAGATGCGAAGCCTATCAAGAGCAACGATCACAGCAGGCTGTTGTATCCTCGTCAACTTGTGGGCGGCCGGTCCTGCCGGTGCGGACCTTCCCGTGGTGTCGTCCAACGGGACCGGCGTGATTGTCCTGCCGGAAAATCAAGAGGTTACCGTCTCCGGATTTCGCGTTCTCGGATCGGGCACGGCGCCCGGAGAGCCAACGACAGCCACCCTGAGTTGGAACGACGACGGGCTGCAAGTCGCGTTCGACTGCATGGACAGGGAGATCGTGGCAACCCAGGTGGGGCCCGACAACATCAAGTTGTGGCGTGACGACAGTGTCTATGTCTGGATGGATCCCGGCCATTTCCACAGCACGGGGACCAATGTGGCTGTGGCGCAGGTGTCGGCGGGAAACCTCGTTCACGACGCGCGCAACAAGAATCCGAAGGGAAATATCGAAGGAGTGAAGACCGATGTGTCGCGGACCGGAGCGGGATGGCGCGCCACCATCCGCCTGCCCTGGAAGGGATTGGAAGCATGATTGCACAGTCAGGTCCGCCGTATCCGCGCATAGCGAATTGCTATGGGGGCCGCGTAACCTGGGATGCGACGCCCGGCGACATCGCGCAATGGGCGAAGTATGACCTTCTCATCGGCGGCGTCCATATGC
>CAIVSY010000050.1 GCA_903908715.1 uncultured bacterium | reverse complement strand
GGACGTATACGTCCTCCCATCTGCTATACAGCGCGGGTTTTGCCGCGCTGGTCCTGCTGCTGGGAGTGGTCATGTTCACGCGGATCGAGCGCAACTTCATGGACACGGTCTAGGGGAAAAGCAGAAAGCAGAAAGCGGAAATGGGGATTGGAAAAGACGAAAGCTGTCCGTGTAGCGATGTTCGTTATGGGCGATTGCCGGAGGCATTCAGGAGTCGGGCAAAAGGGGTAGCATAAAGGACGATCGCGGTGTATACCCGACTGCCGCGTAATCGAGAGGAAGTGCGGGTTCTGGGGATGCAGTTGCTGCGGTCGGGGACGTCCTTTGCGGCGCATATTCGTGAAGCGTCAAGAGCGCGCTCCAGCGCTGGGTTTTGTTCGAAGCTTGAGGGGGCGCTTCAAGAGGCGGATGAAGCGCAATTGTGGATTGAACTGCTGCGAGAGGATTGTGGGATTAACGACGATGGGCTGCCTGATCTCCATTGCGAGTGCGGTGAAGTCATAGCGATCTGTTCAACGATGGTGAGGAAATCAAAGCTTAAGGACACGAAACGATGAATGTGAATTCTCGTTTCTGCTTTCTGTTTTATTCATGAGTAGCGTCATCAGGGTTGAAAATCTGGGCAAGCGGTACCGCCTCGGGACCATCGGGCGGACGGCGCTGCATGAGGATGTGTCGCGGTGGTGGGCGCGGATGCGGGGGCAGCCGGACCCGACCTTGCGGATCGATCAGGCTGCGCGGACGGGGGCTGCGGGTTTGCGGGATGACGACGAGCATGTATGGGCCCTGCGCGATGTTTCGTTTGAACTGAAGCAGGGTGAGGTTCTGGGCATTATTGGCCGCAATGGGGCTGGGAAGAGTACCCTGCTCAAGATCCTGTCGCGTGTGACGGCGCCGACGCTGGGGTGTGTCAAGATCAAGGGAAGGATCGCCAGTCTGCTCGAGGTCGGGACTGGTTTCCATCCCGAACTCACGGGGCGCGAGAACATTTACCTGAACGGGGCGATCCTTGGTATGCGGCGCAACGAGATCCGGGCGAAACTCGATGAGATCATAGACTTTTCCGGTTGCGAGAAGTTCATCGACACGCCGGTCAAGCGATACTCTTCCGGCATGCATGTGCGATTGGCCTTCGCGGTGGCGGCGCACCTCGAGCCTGAGATCCTGATTGTCGACGAGGTGCTGGCGGTGGGGGATGCATCCTTTCAGGCGAAGTGTCTGGGAAAGATGAGCGAGGTGGCCAGCGCCGGACGAACCATTCTCTTCGTCAGTCACAACCTGGCGGCCGTCCAGAATCTTTGCCAAACCGCCATTTGGCTGGATGGCGGTGCTGTCGCGATGGGCAAGCAGGAATCGGCAAGAATTGTCGTTGCTTATGAGCGGACGGGGCGACAGGAATCTGGGGCTGTTGACATTCTGCCTTCTCAACACAAGGCCTTGTCCGCCTTCCAGATCCATCGCGTTGAGGTATTGGGGCAGGAAGGCAGGCCTACGCCGGTTGTGCAGTGGGGGGAGCGGATCTGCATCCGTCTCGTGGTTGCATGCTCTGATTCCATGTCGGGAGTCCATACCGGCATAGGGTTGAGGTCCAATGGTGTGATTCTTAGCACGCTATTATCTGAAGACGGGCCTTATGAGGCATCGGATCAATCGTATGCTGTGGATTGCGAGATCCCGCCGGGAGTGCTCTATCCCGGAATGTTTGAAATAGACGTCGGAGCTTCCAGGAGTCCGGGGAATGTGGGGCTCGACTATGTGAAGGCTGCCTGTGCCTTTCGTGTTTCGGATGCCGGATTCGATGCGGGGTGGGTTTACGACCGGCGTCAGTGTGGCGTGGTTCGGATTCCCGGAGAGTGGCGCAAAGGGGTTTATCCAGGGCAGGGATAGCGGAGGCAATTGTGATGTTGCGAGTTGTTTTGACGACGATACAAGGGCCAACGGAAGGGGTGAAGGCATTGGTCCCGCGTCTTCCTCAGGGGTCGCGGATGATTGTTGTTGGCGATACCAAGGGGCCGACGGCGTATGATCTTCCGGCTGTAGAATTCTTGTCGTATGAGGACCAGTTGCGGATGTCGTTCAAGTTGCCTTCACTCCTGCCAAAGGGGCATTATGCCCGCAAGAATGCCGGCTATCTGGTGGCGATGAGGCAGGGAGCGGAATGCATTTATGAGACTGATGACGACTCCATTCCGATCCGGTTCTGGGGTTCGCGCTTTCTACGGCTGGATGGCCCGCGGGTGATTCGGGGCGAGAGTTGGGGCGAAGGGATGAGGTGGGTTAACGCGTACCGGCAATTTTCGGATGAGGTCATCTGGCCGCGCGGGTTTCCGCTGGATCGAATCCATGTCGACGCGGAAGTTTCCGGAAGGGTGGAGGGTCTCGTTGAAGCCCCGGTTCAGCAGGGTTTGGTGAACGGCTCGCCGGACGTGGACGCGGTGTGGCGCCTGACCATGGACCGGCCGTTCGAATTCGAGCGGCGGGGCGATTTGCTGCTGCGGGCGGGACAATGGTGCCCGTTCAACTCCCAGAACACCTGGTGGTGGCCGGTCGCCTATCCCCTGATGTATATCCCGAGCCATTGCACCTTCCGGATGTGTGACATCTGGCGAAGTTTCGTGGCGCAACGCTGCCTTTGGGCGGCGGGATATGGGCTGGCCTTCTTCGATGCCGATGTCGTCCAGGAGCGTAACCCGCACGACCTGATGCGGGACCTTGAGGACGAAGTCCCGGGATACCTGCAAAACAGCAGGATGGCGATGCTACTGGGAGCACTGAAGCTCCAAGCTGGAGAAAAGTCCGTGGCTGGCAATCTGCAGGCATGCTATGACGCACTTATCAGCGCGGGCATTTTTCCGTCGGCGGAGCGTCTGTTACTTGAGGCGTGGCTCGCAGACCTGGACAGGCTGACGCCATGAAGGCTCGTTGCACTCTAGCCCGCCTGCCTGAGAACCCGCGGGTTTCGGTCATTGTTCCCAGCTTCAATCAAGGGCGTTACATCCGCCAGACACTCGAGTCCTGCCTGAGCCAGGACTATCGGCCTATCGAGATCCTGGTCATAGACGGTGCTTCCTCGGACAGCACGGTGACTGTTCTGCATGACTACGATCGAGTCCCCGAGATACGATGGCAATCGGAGCCTGACAAAGGGCCGGTCGATGCTGTCAACAAGGGGCTGGCGCTCGCCACGGGCGAGATCGGTCTGATTCAGAGCGCCGACGACCTCTCAACCTCTGGTGCCTTTCTGGCCGCTGTAGAGGCATTCAGGACAACCCCTGACGTGGGATTGGTGTATGGTGATGTAGAAATGATGTCCAAGGAGGGAGAGCCGCGGCAGAGAATTGAGACCGGGGCCTACTCGCTTCTCTCCTTGTTCGCGCGGTGCACATGGGTTCCGCAGCCGTCCGGGTTTTTCCGCGTTGATCTTGCCCGTCGTTTAGGCGGGTGGGATGACCGGTTCCCATATTGCCCTGATACTGAATTGTGGTTCCGTCTCGCGTTAAGTTCCCGGGTGAGGAAGTTGAACCGGGTCCTCGGTCGGACGAGGGTACACGAAGCGCAACGCGACCAGCGGAAGGTAGAGGTTTATGCCAGCTGTGAGCGCATGGTGCGGGAAAGCGAGATGCTAGCTAATTCGCCGCTGCATTGCCGCATGGCACTTCTGGCAGGAGTGCAATTGGCTAAGCTTCGCTACAATCCCGGACTGACCGATAGGGCTCTTTGCCGTTCCCTGTGGAAGGCCGTTGTTTTGTATCCTCCCTGCCTTCTGAGCCCGGCCCTCCCCAAGCATCGGCTGGTCCCGCGGTACTTCCTGTTGGCTGGGTGGGCGGGTGCAATTCGACGACGGCTGTGGCGGAAACAAAAACCATGAAGCAAGTGGGTGTCGCACTGATTGCGCTGTTCAGGCGGACCCTTGATCGGCTGGTCAGGGCGGCCGTTTCAAGGTTACGTCTGCCGCCCGGTCTGTTTGGTTTCCGCTGCATCCGTGCGATCAGCCCGCGAGTTTACATCCTTCAGACAACAGGTCGGCGATTGGGGTTCTCCGGGACGCTCAATATGATTGAATCCCGGGCGGTCTCAAGCGTGCCGCTTCCCTGCAACCTGTCTTCGCGCGATAGGCTGTCCAGATCCCCGGGTAAGTGGGGATTCTCGTTCTACGATGTTCCGGACCGCCGTATGGAAGAGACCTTTGTGGCAACGGTTCCTGATTGCCGCATTTTGTCGTTTGTCGATCAGTGGGGTGACGAATCTTACGCTATTGTGACTGGCGACAACCGTGATCTCCGTGTGCGGGGAACGGCCTATGTGCGTGAGCACGTTCACCTTTTACGGCATGGCGCCCCTGCTCAGAGCATTGAGAAGGGGAGGTGGATTCTTGAGCAATGGGACCGTAACTACTCCCATTGGTTGCAGTGGCACCTTCCCAAGATAGCGCTGCTGCAGGACCTGGGCATGGCGGACGGCATCATTCTGCCTCGCAAGAACCGTTTGTTCAGTGTGGTGGATGCATCGATTCAAAGGCTTGGATTGGATTCCGCGGCACTCCCGGTTTTCGAGTCGGAGATTCTTCACGTCGGAGAGCTGACGGTGGTGGGGATGGACGACTATCGGCCGTCCCTGCTCGCACGTGTGCGGGAGCGGATGTCGAAGCCCGGGAAAAGGCGTGGGAGGAAGGTCTATGTCAGTCGGGCCAAGGCGCTGTGGAGACGTGTGGAGAATGAAGATGAATGTTGGGCTGTACTCGAAGACCATGGTTATGAAAACGTCTGCATGGAAGACATGAGTCTTGGTGAGCAGATCAGTTTGATGGAGGAGACCGCGGTTATCCTTTCGGTGCATGGTACAGGTCTTGCCAATATGCTTTTTGCTCCTGCCGGGTGCCATGTCGTGGAGGTTTGTGACCCCGCTTTCCCGAATCCCCAGTTCTATGCGTTGGCCGGGGCCTTGGAGCACCGTTACTGGTTACTGGAAGGTCGCCCGGTTGGGCCTTCCAGGCCTGGATACAATAACATCTCGGTTGATCCGGGTATGCTGGAGCAAACGGTGCGTCGGGTCGACTCCTTCATGGTTGCATGATCACGCGGTTCTGTTATCGAGAAATCGAATGATGGGAACGAAGATGAGTGGTCTTGACGGTGAAGACGCTGGTACACAGCAGAGGCGGTTGATGGCGACGACAAAGCAAAGGATTGGATGTCTTCTGTATGACTGGCCGCGCTTCTTGCGATGCTTTTTTGCGTTGCGGTGTAAGGGAGGGCGCGCACCATGGGTCTGGATGAGGAATCGCGGAGACCGCGTGATGCCCGATCCTGTTGGACAAGGTATCGCTTGCCGATGGGAACACACGCGGGACATTCATCTTTGTAATGTCTTTCCAGGTACTGGGCGATTGCTTCTGAATCGGGCGCTTCGTGACTGGCCGCTAGGCTTCAAGGAATTTCCGGATCGCATCGCCTCCGACGGAGTCTGTGCGAATGGTGGCGTTCGGGCATCTGCCGGCCGTCCGGACGTCAGTTTTCTCATAGGCCACCGAGGTGAGAATCGCGAACCGCTTTTGTTGGCCGTGTTGGCGACGATCGCGGGACAAACAGGTGTTTCGTTCGAATGCATTGTGGTTGAACAGGATGACAGGATGCGTGTCGGCGCCCGATTGCCGAGATGGGTGCGCTACGTTCATACACCATTGCCGACGCCGGGGATGCTTTTCTGCCGCTCCTGGGCGTTTAACGTGGCGGCGAAGGAAGCCCGAGGCGGCATTCTCGTCTGCCATGACAACGATCTTCTTGTTCCTGCGGCCTATGCATCGGAATACGCATTCCGGCTGGGTTCGAGTGTTGATGTGGCCAACCTCAAGCGGTTCATCTTCGGCCTGACGGCCGGAACTACCTCGGCCCTTTGCGCGGCGCCAACTGCCGTCCCCAAGGAGTGGGCGGTGGAATCCGTCATGCAGAACGCGCAGGGCGGAGGATCCATCGCGATTGCCCGAACGGCCTTTGATACCATCGGGGGATTCGACGAGGAGTTCATCGGATGGGGGGGGGAAGACAACGACTTTTGGGATCGGTGTCAAAGCCTTCGGGTCGATCCTTACGGATATCTACCCCTTGTTCACCTGTGGCATCCGCATCAACCGTGCAAGCAGAGTTTGGATAATCCGATGCTCGCCCTGCTGGCGGAGCGGCGGAGAATACCGGTTCAGGCGCGGATCACATCTCTGCGAACTCGGGTCCAAGGCAGAAAGGATAGCCCGTGGATATCGGGCCTGGCCGCGCTACAGGGGCCAAGGAGGCAACATGTGCGGGATTAGCGGATTCCTGACCAGTAGCACGTGCCCGCCGCGTGAGCTGCTTGTTCGGATGGCCGATGCCCTGCAGCACCGCGGGCCGGATGATCGGGGCTACTTTTACGATCAGGCCGCCGGGTTGGGGCTTGCCCACAACCGGCTGAGCATCATTGATTTGACGGCTGCCGGTCACCAACCCATGGTTGGCCGTGACGGAAGAACAGCGCTTGTCTACAATGGGGAGGTATACAACTCCAAGGAACTTAGAAAGGAACTGGAGGCTGCCGGTCACATGTTTGTGTCGCGGTGCGACACCGAAGTCGTTTTGCGCGCCTATGAGCAGTGGGGTCGGGAATGCGTCAATCGTTTCTGCGGAATGTTCGCGTTCGCTCTATGGGATGACCGACGCAAAGAATTATTCTTGGCGCGCGATCCTTTGGGAATGAAACCCCTCTACTACACCACGGAGAAGACGGGCCTTTCGGGATTCTATTTCGCGTCCGAGTTGAAAGCGTTTCGAGCGGTGCAAGGGTTCCGTCTCTCCGTTTCGAGGGCCGCGGTGAACTCGTTCATGGAGTTCGGCTACATGTTCGATGAGAACCGGACGGCCCTGGAGGGCGTGTGGAAACTCCCGCCGGGACATACTCTCGTGGTTCGGGCGGACGGACAGGCGGGCCGCCCGCAGGCCTACCATATTTTGCCTTCCCAGCCCGATGCCGGGGAAACCTCCGAAGGGCTGTTGTGCGAGAGACTCCACAGCACGTTGAACACAGTGGTGGCTCAGCATCTGGTGGCAGATGTGCCTGTAGCGATTCTTCTGTCGGGAGGGCTTGATTCCAGTCTGATGGCAGCGCTGGCGGCGAGAAGCGCGAAGGTCACGACCGTCACGATGGGTTTCGCGGGGGCGCGTTTCGATGAACGTCCCTTCGCGCGGGATGTCGCCGCGCACATTGCTTCGGACCACCATGAGGTGACGATCACGGGGAAAGAAATACGGGATAGCCTGGAAGAAACGGCCTCGGTTTTTGATGACCTGTTCGACGACTGGGGGACGCTGAGCACACGGCTGCTGTACCTCAAGTGCCGCCAAATGGGTATCAAGGTCGTGTTGGTCGGCGAGGGCGCAGATGAACTGTTTGGCGGCTACCCCGTCTTTAATGTCGCTGGACGACTCCGGGGGCCCACCCTATGGCGCCTCTTTCGGCTGTGGCACATGTACGGGTGTAGACGTTACGGCCGAACGATGTGGCCGTTTTTCAGAACCATGGAGGAGTATCTCCGAGGCGCCTCGGGAGACTGGTTCCATAGCGTGCGTCTGTTCGAGCTCAGGCGGCAGTTGCCGAATCATTATGTCATGAAGGTTGATAAGGCGAGCATGAGTGTGAGCGTTGAGGCGAGGGCTCCGTATTTGGACCGACGGATTGTCGATATCGCGTGCAGAGCGCCCAGAGCGACGCTCCTGAAAGGAGAACAGAACAAGGCCATGTTGCGCGCCGTCGCGGCACGATATGACCTCCTGCCTCCCGGCATCGTCGACCGGCGAAAGTTCGGCGCTTCCATTGCGATGAGTTGGATGGACGACGATCCGGGATTCCGGGCCTACGCCCGCGACGTTGTCCTCTGCCGAGAGGCCGAATGGACCGAACGGTTGCGGTTGCGGCGGGCAATGGAGGCATATTTCGACCGGCAGAGACATGGCTTTGGGTTTCCTCATCCTTTGAGCCTGTTCCGCATCATTGCCTGGCGGTTGATGCTTCTCACGTTGTGGAGTCGTTCCATAACGAACCGGGAGATGTGATTGATGATGGTTCCTGTGTTCTCTACGCAGGCAGGTCTGGTCACGACCATTATTCCGGTGTTCAACCGGCCGAATCTGGTCGCACGTTGTGTGCGCAGTGTGGTGGCGCAGACCTACAAGCCGATTGAGATCATTGTGGTGGATGACGGTTCAACGGACGACACGCCGAGAGTGGTCAACGTGCTTGCGGCCGAGTTTCCAGGCGTGGTACGGGTAATTCACCAGCGCAATCTGGGGCCGGGCCATGCCCGGGAAGCAGGGCGAATGGCGGCCCGTGGCGCGTTCGTTCAGTACCTGGACAGCGACGATGTTCTGCTGCCGCGTAAATTCGAGTTGCAGGTGTCCGCATTGGCGGCTGACCGCACGGCGGGGATTGCCTATTGCCGGACTGTTTTTGGGAGGGAAGTAGATCAGACGGAGGATCTACTTCCCTGGAAGCGAACGGCGGAGCGGATCGAGACTCTGCTACCTTCTATGCTGGCCGACCGCTGGTGGGGGACATCAACGCCTCTCTATCGTCGGGAATGCATAGATGCTAATGGCCCGTGGCTGGATCTGAGGGTGAACGAGGATTGGGAGTACGACTGCCGGTTGGGGTCGACGGGTGTCCGATTAACGTATGTCCCAGAGGTGCTCTCGAGAGAGTATGACCACGTAGGAGCCCGACTCAGTCGGGATTCGTCATTCGATCCGGGAAAGTTGCGCGACCGCACTTGGGCCACACACTACGTGTTTGAGCATGCCCGCCGGGTAGGCGTGGACGAGAGCGCAACCGAAATGCGTCACTTTGCCAAGGCAGCTTTTCTCCTTGCCAGGCAATGTGGAGCCGCGGGGCTCGGGCTAGAATCGAAGGGACTGTATGACTTGGCTGGGAAAGCGGCCCCGTTGTTTCTGGCCCGGTGCTGGAAGTACCGTCTTTATGGCGTGCTGGCACAGTGCATCGGATGGTCGACTGCGGGATATCTGGTGGGTCGGTGTTGACTCATATCCCGCCGAGGGGCATGAGGGCTAAGGAGATGAACGTTCTGAAAACAAGTATCGCTGTTCCTGCAGTTCTTCAGATGTTTCAATCGAATAGGCTGCTTGAGTATCGAAGTTCACCTCCCTGCAACCGTGACGTCTATGATGCGCGAGCTTAATACAGCTGGCTTTTCGTGCCGTCTTTCGCCGCATCATCATGCTTGCGTGTGGGCTGTTCGTCAATGACGCTTGTATGTCTGTCGTGCAGGATGTCGTGCGAGGCGGTGTGATCGGGTGAAGACGAGGCGGAGATATGACTGGTCCTGATGTTTCTGTCGTCATGTCGGTATACAATGGCGCGGAGACCGTAATGGAATCGGTCTGTAGCGTTCTCTCGCAGGAGGGCGTGTATCTTGAACTGATCGTGATCAACGATGGCTCCACCGATAGCACGGCCGCAGTGCTTGAGGATGCGGCGCGAGGGGATAATCGAGTCAGGCTGTTTCACAAGCGCAATGAAGGGCTAACCCGTGCCTTAATCGAGGGATGTGAAGCTTCTCGTGGTGCTTATGTTGCCCGTATTGATGCGGGCGACCGTATGTTGCCTGGCCGTCTTAAGAAGCAGAAACAAGCGTTAGATGCTTGTCCTGATGCAGCGTTCGCCTCTTGCTGGACGGGGTTCTGCGGGCCGGACTGGGAACCGCTGTATATCGGTAAGGGAAACGGAGCGGGCTTGGCAGGCGTCAATATCTTGCCCAACACGCCGGGCGGCAATCTTTCGGATGGGCCGAGTTCCCATGGGTCGGTCATGTTCCGGCGCGCTACCTATGAGTCGTCGGGTGGGTATCGGTGGCAATTCTACTATGGGCAGGACTGGGACTTATGGTATCGGCTGGCTGAACGCGGTCGATTCCTTATGGTTCCTGAGGAATTGTTCCGTGTGCGTCTCTTTGTGGTTGGGCTGAGTGCCGATAATCGCGCGAGGCAGGCGGCGATCGGACGTTGCTCGCTTAATGCGTTCTGGAGCCGTCGCACGGGGCAGACGGAGGCCGGCTGGCTCGAAGAAGCCTCCCTGATCCGTCCAGGGAGTGATGGTGCCTTGCGGAAATCGGGGCGGTCAGGCGAGGGTGCTCATTTCATCGGGGAGATGCTCAGGCGCAATGGTGATCCACGGTGTCGGCGCTATTTTGCGGAGGCCCTTCGGCATAATGTGTTTCGCCCGAATACATGGTGTCGGTTGGTTCAGTCCCTATCGATCCGCGTGCCACAAGCCTGAGCCGGTCTTCTCATGAAAATGCTTTTTGCCACGGATGTTCCGCCTGATCCCTATGCAGGGGTTAGCGGAGCGGAGCATGAAACCTTGGAGGCGTTGCGTCGGCGGGGGCACGCGGTGGATGCCATTTGGTCGCTGGATCTTCCGCACCGGATTCGTCATGGCAACTTACACTGTTTGTTTGAACTGCCCGGGGCCCTGAGCCGGGAAATCGCAAGGCGCTGTTCGGGCCAGGTGTATGACGTGCTGAGTGTCAGCCACCCGCAGTCGTTCGCAGCAGCCCGGGAGCATCGTCGGCATGGTCATCCGGGAGTATTTGTACACCGGACTTACGGTTGGGAACTCATGGTCAGGGAACAGTTGCGGCCTTGGCGCAAGGCATTTGGTGTGCCTGAAACGAGATTCTGGCGTTCCTTGCCAAGTCGTCTGGTACAGGAGGGGTTGGCATGGCAGTGTCGCCAGACGGTTCGATATGCCGATGCTTTCCTGACCAGTTGCGTTGACTGCAGGGATTATCTGGTGGGCCGTCATGGGATTCCCCTGCAGCGTGTGGGATGCGTGCCGTTGGCACCTTCGGGACTGTTCCATGCGCGGCCGCCTGCGCCTATGACGCCGGACCGAATGAGGCGCATCCTCTATGTTGGTCAGATGGCGTTCTACAAAGGGCCCCATGTTCTGGCCAAAGTCGTGAACCGTGTCCTGAAGGAGAATCAGGCTCTGCAGTTCACATGGGTGCTTGCGGCAAGTGATCATATGCAGGCGTGGGCCTTGATTGATCCAGCGGTTATGCCGCGCGTCGAGTTGAAGGACAGGGTTGGTGTGGATGTGTTGGTGGATCTCTATGACTCGCATGGGATCTTTGTGTTTCCGTCATTGCATGAGGGGTTCGGCAAGGCGTTCCTCGAGGCTATGAGCCGAGGTCTCTGCGTCGTGGCTTCGAAAGTGGGGGGAATGGCGGACGTGATCACATCGGGACGGGACGGGCTGCTCTTCCCTGTCGGCGACGTTGAGTGTTGCGTCCGCATGATACAGGAAGTCGCTGGGCAGGAGGGGCGGGCGGAGTCCATGTCGGCTGCCGCGCGGGCGCGTGCATTGCAGTATACGTGGGAACGGACGGCGTGCGGGATCGAGAATTTCTTCATGGGGCTTGTTGCGGCAAGGCGGGTGGGTAAATGAGCGCCTTGACGTCCCTCTTCAGTGTAGTGATTCCCTCATATGGGCGCGGTGAAATCCTCGTGGCGACGGTACGGCTTCTGCTCAAGCAGCAGCCGATGCCCGGCCAGATCATTGTATTGGATCAGACCCCCTTGCATCGGGATGAGATACGGGGAACGCTGGCGCATTGGCACGCGGGGGGTGTGATTCGCTGGATCTATCAAGATGTACCAGGGGTGGTTACGGCGATGAATCGAGGGTTGCTGGAAGCCGACGGTAAGATCGTCCTGTTCCTGGACGACGACATTGTTCCCGGAGCGAACCTTGTGCAACGGCACGCCGATGCATATGCGCGAGATCCGGAAATCTGGGCAGTAGTCGGTCAGGTCTTACAGCCTGAGGATGCGGGGCAGGGAGCGGGGGCTGACAGGAGGGCGGTGCGCCGCGGGTTGTGCAGGGATTTGGAATTCGGGTTCAACGGTACGGAGCCTGGCTGGGTAGAGAATGTAATGGCGGGTAATCTCTCCGTGAAGCGCGAGCGGGCTTTGGCGGTCGGTGGATTCGACGAGAATTTCATCCCTCCGATTTCATATCGGTTTGAGACCGAGTTCGCTAAGCGGCTGATCCGGGCTGGGGGAAAGATATGGTTTGAACCATCGGCGTCCATCAGGCACTTGCGTACGCCGTCGGGCGGAACGAGAAGCCTTGGTTCGCATCTGACCTCGGCGTCCCCGCTTCATGGCGTGGGTGACTATTACTACGCCCTGCGCTGCGGCAAAAGTTGGGAACGGTTCTGGTATATGGCCCGGCGTCCTTTCCGCGAGGTTCGGACTCGGTTTCATCTGCGGCATCCCTGGTATATTCCGGTGAAGTTTGTGGGGGAGTTGCGGGCATGGTGGTTGGCCCGGAAATTGGCGTCGAGTCCGCCCCGGTTGATCGGGTGCCGGGCTGACACAACGCTTAGCCGATGGGCACCGACGTGCTACGTCGTCGCGCACAAGGAAGATGTGGGACACTTGGAGCGGGCTCTTCTGTCGGAAGGGTTCAATGTCGTAGTCGTGCGGACAAGCTACACCGAGGAGCAATTGAAATGGTCACCAACCAGAAGATGCTTGTTAACGCACCGGGCCGCATGGTGTCGGGCTGTAGAGCTGGGTGCCCCTTGGGTTGTGGTGGAGGCTGATTTTGTGCCATGCCAAGGGTTTGGGCAGGTTAGGGTGCCGCTAACTGTGTCGCCTGGCCAACCAAGGCTCTTGTACCTGTACGCCTGTGGGCCAGCGCTGTACCGCGTCGTCAATAGAAGGTGGGCGGAAGGGGACGCTGGCGGATGCGTGGCCTTGGCGGGTGATCCATCCGTGGCCCGTTTGCTCCTGGACATGACTGTTGACGAATTGGAATGCCCTGACATGACTCGGTATTCCTTGTGGGATTCACGGATCAGTGCGACCTTGCGCCGGAAGCATCACGTTCGGACCTTGGTTCCTGTGCGAAATGCAGGGGAACATGGGGGCATACCCAATCCGGAACATGGGCAGTGGGGGTTGCGCACAACTCATCGGGCCGATAGTTTGATGGCCGATCTTCATTTTCTTCCTGCATATGCCCAAGGGGCAATGCTTCGGTTCTGGAGGACGCGAGTAGTTTACACCTTGTATGGGGTAGGACGACTGGTCGCCGGGCGGCTTGTCTCCCGACATGATGGTTTCCGATCGTGGAAGGAATTCATGTGTTTCATTTGGACTAGGTATTTGTCCCTGGGCAAAGCTTGTCTATGTGTGGGAAGGAAGCCATCTGAGTAAGCCTTTACCCAAGTTCGAGGTGTGCCCCGTAGGGGCTATGCGCATTCTGGCGTGGCGTGCCAGGCTGCCGCGACTGCGTCGGTCTGGCGCTGTGCGGTGTGTTGTCATTCCATCTTCGCTTCCTGGCAGCAAAGGAGAGGAAGCCATTGTTCAAGGAGCCATGGATGGCCTCTTCGAGCGAGGACATACAAGACTTGTCTTCGTCGAATATCACCCCGTGAAGACATGGCCGCACTTCTCCGGGAATTGCTTGCGCTGGGATCTGGTTCCTTCCTGGCTTCGTAGATATGCGGGATTCTTTGGCAGGTTCTGGCAGCAGAACCAGACAACTCACCATGACAACGTCTTCGGGCAAGGTTTTTCAGGCGAGGCGCGGCCGCTCAAGCCCGCTTGTTCTCGGATAACGCGAAGAAGTGTGCTTTCAAACCTAAAGAGTTCTGTCGCTAATCGTTTGCGGCTGTGGTTCGATCTGTTTCTTCTTTATCGACTGGTCGGGTTTTTGGCTCCAGGAGACAAGGTGTTCGTGGTCGGTGCAGATGTCCTTGACGGAGCATATACGCGCCGCCTGTCCGAGCAGATGCTTGCTTTTGCACAGGTTGCAGCATTGCGAGGGTGCCAGGTACGCATTCTTGGGTTCAGTGTCAGGCCCAATGCAAATCCCGATGTCATGGAGCAGTTCCCCCTCATGGATAGACGGATTCGCTATCTCGTTAGGGATCCAAACTCGCTGCGTCGCTTTATGGATATGACGGGGTGCGTAGCGACCTTGGTTGCGGATGCCGCTTTCATGTTGAAACCTAAGTCATCCTTGTTGACGGAACGGGTGGCGATGTGGATTGGGGATCAGCGCAAGAGGTCCGCTGTTGTTGTTGCGTTCAATTGCAACCCGGTGTTGGTCAACGGACAAGATAATTGTGATGTAAAATCAGTATATTGCCGTCTGATTCTGGCGATCAAGAGCAAAATGCCGGGAACAAGCTTTGTACTCGTGCCGCACTCTTCCATCGAGCACGAGGAAGAACTAGTGTCGCATGTGGCCGTGAAACTGGTGCGAGATGGCGTTGATGTTCTGGCTCTTCCCCTGGTGTCCGCAGCGGAGGTCAAATGCATCATGGGGTTGGTGGATTTCTGCATCACCGGACGGATGCATGTGGCCATTGCGACGCTCGGGATGCGTGTTCCAGTGACGGGTTTATCCTATGGGGGAAAGTTCGAGGGGTTGTTCTCTGGGTTCGGGATCGAGGAGAGTGTCATGGATCCTCGCGAGTTGACCAATACCGAAGCATTTTCCGAGAAACTGTCGGTGCTGATCGGCCGGAGGGATGCCCTGAAATCTCGGATTGAGGCCAACGCTCTGGCGATGTTCGCAAAGGCTCAGCTGAACATCGAAGACGCAGAGCTGTAGGAGTTCTGGATGAAACTGGCGGTTCTCACAACCCACCCCATCCAGTACCAGGTGCCTTGGTTCCGTTTGCTGGCAAGGCAGCCCGGTATCGAACTGACGGTGCTTTTCTGCCACCTTCCTGATGCCAATCAACAGGGAGCGGGATTCGGCGTTGAGTTCCAATGGGACATCCCGTTGCTTGAGGGATATGCCTACCGTCTTCTCCACAATATTGCAACCACCCCATCGGTGGCGGAGTTTGGCGGGTGTGACACTCCGGAAATCGCAACCATTCTGCGTGACGAACGCTTCGATGCTGTCATTGTCAATGGCTGGGTGGTCAAGAGCTGCCTGCAGGCGCTGTGGGCGTGCCGCCGGTATCGTGTGCCCTGCCTTGTCCGCGGCGAATCCAATACCCTGCGTCCCCGGGCCTGGTATAAGCGCTGGATCCATCGGGTGTTACTGAGCCAGTACAGCGCCTTTCTGGCGATTGGCAAATCGAATCGTGAATTTTATCTGCAGAATGGAGTGGATGAATCAAGGATCTTCATGACGCCCTACGGGGTCGATAACGCCTGGTTTGCGGCCCAAGCCGCATGCCACCGTGGCAATCGTCCGGCCCTGAGGCGGCAGTGGGGTATTCCCGAAGATGCGTTTGTGTTCTTGTTCAGCGGAAAACTGATCCCCAAGAAGCGGCCTCAGGATGTCATTCGCGCCATGGCGGTGGCAGGCGGCGGGGTCCGATCGCGGCACCTGTTGATGGTCGGGGATGGCGAACTGCGGGCCGAATGCGAACGGCTGGCGGCAGAAGTCGGCACGGCTGTCACGTTTTCGGGTTTTCTCAACCAGAGCGAGATGCCCAAGGCTTATGTGGCGGCTGACTGCCTTGTCTTGCCGTCGGACAATGGCGAGACCTGGGGGTTGGTCGTTAACGAGGCCATGGCATGTGGCTTGCCGGCCATTGTGAGCGACCAGGTGGGATGTCATTCCGATCTGATCCTTCCGGGCCGGACAGGTTTTATATTTCCCTGCGGCGATGTGAAGGCCCTGGCGGAATGCGTGGCCGGTATCACGAAAGAGCGGGGTAAAAGCGAACCAATGGGACAGGACGCGCGAATACATGTGGCCGCGTACTCGCCGGATGCGGTGGTGCGAGGCGTCCTGGAGGCCTTGTGTTATGCGACCGAAACAGGTGCGAGCGAATGATGGTTGTAGCGTTAGGGATGGTGCTTGTTGCGGCAAGCGTCGTGGCGATCATTCGATGGCAGTGGGGCCTGTATGCGCTTGTCCTGGTGGCCATGGTGCAGGATCCGGTCCGGAAACTGACTCCGGGTGCGCCAGGATATTTGGTCCTGGCAACAGTGCCAGTCTGGTGCGCTGTGATGATCGGAGCTTTGCGCTCGGGGAATTTGTCTTGGGAACGTTTTCGGGAGGATTATCCCGGATTCACTCGTATGCTTGTGTTTTATGCCGCAGGTATGATTGTGCCGGCTGTTCTCTCGGCTACCTATTCGCCGGGATCCTGGCAACTCACACTACTGGGAATCTATACCCAGTTTGCGTTGATTGCGGGTTTTATCATGGGTGCCTTTTTCCCGGACGCACAAGGAGATGTGGAACGCTTGATGGCCTGGTACTGCGTGTTGGCGGGTATCGCTATGATTGGTGCGCCGCTTGAACGCCTGGGGATCGGGACGGCCAGCGGGTTGGTCGGGACATCTTCGCTGGGGGCAAACTGGATGACACAACGGACCGGAGTTGAATTGCAGATGATATCGGGCTTGTTCCGGAGTCCGGATGTAATGGGCTGGCACGCGGCTACCCTGATCATGTTCGGCACCATTCTGGCTGTCAGGTCAGCGGCCTGGCAGCGTATTGGTTGGGCAGCATTAGCCGGGTGGGGCGGTATCGCTTTGATGTTCTGCGCCCGGCGTAAAATGATTGCCATGATGTTGCCCTATGCCCTGATCATCGCGCTCCTCCTTCTGGTTTTCAAACGCGCGCGCCACGTGATGCCCATAATGTTCTGTATACTTGTGGCAGGCGGGGTCTGGTGGCACGCGTATCAGCGGATCGGGCCGGACGTTGAGCTTGAGGAATTTTATGGAACCACGCTGGATGAAGCCGCGGAGAGGATGGAACAGCACGGCTTAGAGGCTGTACTCGACACCATTCAGCAATCGGGATTCTGGGGGCATGGTTTGGGCATGGCCGCCCAAGGAACCCATCACATTAAATGTGAGCGCCCCCGGATATGGCAGGAAAGCGGGCCGAGCATGCTGGCGGCGGAAATGGGTGTGCCGGGCCTGGTTTTGTTTTCCGGGGTGGTTGTGTTTCTGGGTATGGCCATGTGGCAGGCTTTGCGGGTGGCAGCCGGTACGCAGGCCTACTTCATGTATTTCGGGTTGGTTGCGATTGTAGTGGCAAATGGCATTGCAGGCATTGTTTCCGCCCAGATCTTCGGGGATCCGTTTGTGGGCCTGTTTCTTCCATTCCTGATAGGGCTTTGTCTCTCCGGCAGCCGGCTGAATGTTCCGGAACGATTGAGTTAGCGGGTGCAATTCCCCTTTCCTCATTCCTCTCCATATGCTGATAACAGGAGCAGATGACACAGGGGTGTCGAAACGATCCGGAATTCCCTCTCCCTTGACGGGAGAGGGTCGGGGTGAGGGTGTTTTGAATTCCATCGTTCCGGCTGAGATCACCACATGAGTATCGGACGCATTCTGCTTGTCGATGCTTCGCCGAAAGGAGAACGGGGCAGTATGCCGCGGTATGCGGATCTTGTTCGGACAGCCCTGGCGCCGGCGAACGTGGATCGCGTGCGGATTGCCTTGCCACTGGGAGTATCTTCCGTTTTCGGGGCCCGTATCGGAACCTGGATCCAGCATGCATGGAGGATGAGTGTTGCGCGGTTTGCGCTGGCCGGAAGAGAGGCGGATGTTTATCACATTCTGGACGGCAGTTGCGCGTATGTTGGGCAATGGATTTCTCCCCGCAGGTGTGTAATTACCTGCCATGACATGATTCCCCAACTGCAGGCGGAAGGAAGTATTCCCGGCCGTGAGCCCAGCCCCGCCGCCTTGTGGGTTATGAAGAAGAGCGTGTGTGTCCTGTCGCGTGCTGGTCATGTGATTACGGATAGCGAGAATACGCGGCAGGATGCAATCCGGCTGGCAGGCGTGAAGCAAGACCGTGCAACGGTTGTGCCGCTGGCGCTAACCCGGGAATGGTGTAGTGTTGGTGAGATTGTCCGTGACCCGGCTGAATCGCCATTGATTCTCCATATTGGCAATAGTGCGTCCTACAAGAATCGGCAGGGAGTTTTGCGGATATTCCGCAGAATCCAGGAAAAGGTGCCGGCGAAATTGCTGATGGTTGGGCCTGACGACAAGGGATTACGTCAATCAGCCCGCACGCTGGGGATCGGACAGGTGGTTGAATGGCGGGAGAATGTGACGGACTCTGAACTCAAAGGCTTGTATGGGAGTGCCGCACTGTTGCTTTTTCCCAGCCTGTATGAAGGCTTCGGATGGCCGGTACTCGAAGCCATGGCCTGCGGTTGTCCTGTGGTGTGCAGTCATGCGGCATCCCTCCCTGAAGTGGCTGGCGGTGCCGCTCTTATGGCTGACCCATCTGATGAGGCTGGTCTTGCGGCGCACTGTATTGAGATGCTGACACGGAAGGAGACCTGGGAGCGGTATTGCCGGAGCGGCCTTGAGCGCGCATCGGGTTTCTCAATCGAGAGGATGGTGGAAGGTTTGAGAAAGGCTTACGCAGCATGCGGTTCCTGATCCATGCCTTGTCGGTCACCAATGCCAGCGGGCGTCATGTACTCCTTGGGCATCTGAAGGGGTTGGCTGAACGGACCGTTGGACGACACGAATACGTTGTTCTCTGGCATCCCGGGAACCGGGATATTGTCAGGGATCTTGGTCCCAATGTCGCGTGGGTGCAATGTCCTGCCGGGTGCGCTCACTGGGTGGGTCGTGCGGCCTGGGAACGGATGTTTCTCGCGCGGGTTTGCAGGGCGCGGGGGATCGATGGCGCCTTCACGCCTGCCGGCCACGCGATGCCCTTAAGCGGCATCCCGCAGATCGTGTTCTGCCAGAATCCCTGGGCGCTGGTGGGCGGATTGTCGCGCGGGCTTGCGGGCCACCTCAAGGCGGCGCTGCAGCGCCGATCCTACCGCCATGCGGTCCGCCGGGCCGACGTGATGGTGTTCAATTCACGGTTCATGGAAGCCGCCTACCGGTCCAACGCCGGCCAGGCCCCGCGGAACGTGTTCATTGCGCACCAGGGGGTTGACGAGGAGACCTTTGCTGCTGCTGCGTGTTCGTCGGTGGCCCGGGTGCCCGGGTTGATTGTTTCAGTATCGGCGATGGCGCCCCACAAGGATGTCGGGACACTGCTAAGGGCGTTCGCCATACTGCGGGATCGGTTCTGCTTTTCGGCTCGACTGAAGTTGGTAGGGGCCTGGCCGGATCGACGGTACGAGACGGCGATGCGGGCGCTGATGGAGGAACTCGGGGTGGCCCGGTCCGTGGAGCTATGCGGTCATGTGTCGCGCGAGGACCTGCATGCCGCGTATGCCTCTGCGTCGGTGTTCGCGTTGTTCAGCCGGTGCGAGTCCTTCGGTATCCCGGCCGTCGAGGCGCAGGCGTTCGGGACTCCCGTCGTGGGCGCGGACTGCTGCGCGACCCGTGAAATCGGGGGCGATGGCGGGCTCTATGTGGCGCCCGGGGACGCCGAATCGGCGGCGCGGGTCATGCACGAGGCGCTCACCCGCGACGACCGCTGGCGCGAACTCAGTGCGCGCGCGAAGGCGAACGCGGAGCGTTTCCGGTGGGCGGCTTGCGCGGCGGACATGGCGGCGGCGTTTGAAAGGCTCGCGTGCCTGTGAGCGACGTTGACTACCCCCGGGTTCGGCTCGCCGGATTCGACGTCCTGCGTGCTGCCGGGGCATTTGCCGTGGTGTGGATCCACGGTTGCGACACCTCAAGCCTGGCGCGTCATCTCAGCAGCTTTGCCGCTTTTGCCGTCCCCTGTTTCGTGCTGATGAGCTTCTACCTGCTCCAGGGCAGGATCATGCGCGACCCCGCGCCGGCGACGGGACCGCTGGCATGGCAACGGATGGCCCGGCTGGCGCCTGCCTATCTGGGATGGACGCTTGTTTACCTGATGGCCCGCTGGCTCAAGCACCGCACCTCGGGATCCGGTTTCGAGACGGAGTGGAGGGGGTGGTTCCTGCTCGGTGGCGCCAGTTACCAGCTCTATTTCGTCCCGTTGCTTGTCTATTGCTCCGTGCTCCTGTTGCCGTTGATGACATGGTCGGCGCGACCTGGACGTCGCGCGATGGGCATCGGCATGATGACGGTCCTCAGCTTGGCGCTTCTCACGGCGGCAGTTGCTTGCAGGCAACAGTTCTGGTATCAGCGCCTGCCGTTCCAACTCAAGCAGATGGGGGACATGGCCTGGTTGGCCGCCCTGGGCGCGGTTCTGGCATTGCTGTTTCCTTCCGGTATCCGGCTTGGATGTCCCCGACTGTCCGCAATGGCGCCGGTTGTGACGTGGGGGGTGGCTTTGTTGACGTGCATCGTCACGCAGGTGGAGGCTTTGGCCTTTACCGTCATCATGACTGTGCCGCTGTTCCTGTCGGCGCTCGTTGTTTTCGACGGAACTCCTCCGCGTTGGTTGGCGCGGGTCTCCGCCTTGAGCTTCGGCATCTATCTGGCCCACGGATTGTGGGTTGAGGGGCTTCAAATGGTTGCAGGACGGGTTGGGTTTGCCCTGGAGTCATTTCCGGCCACGGTCGGAGTGATCGCGGTGTCGTTCGCCGGGGCGTGGTTCACATGCGAG
>CAIVSY010000049.1 GCA_903908715.1 uncultured bacterium | reverse complement strand
TCCGATTTTCACGGATTTCCGTTCTTGCTTCACGGCTTCTGGTTGCCAAAGAACTCGCAGGAGCATACCATGCCTCCAAACGATGACAAGAATTTTGATCCTTCTATCCGGTCTTGGGTTCTGCGCCTGCGCCGCAATGGCGGAAACCGCCGTTCCGCCGTCCGCCTCCCGGCCGGGACCTTCGCTGCCGCCTCCAGTCACCAACCGGTTCTCGGCAGGCGCAGCCGTGATTGTTTCCGAGAGCCCCTACATCGGAGCGGATACCCGCTTCCTGCCCGTGCCTTTCCTGAACTATCGGAGCCCCCGTTTCCAGGTCACCGGCCTGCGCGCCTCGTACAGCGTGTGGCGCAAGCCTTTCTACAGCCTCTCCACCGTTGGACAGTGGCGCTTCTCGCCATTCGACGAGGAGGACAGCCCCGCGCTCGACGGACTGCACAGCCGCGATCCCGGCCTTGAGGCCGGCCTCCGGCTGGCCGGCCCGCGCTTCCTCCCTCTCGAAACCGGACTGGAAGTCCGCGGGGATACGCTGGGTTCTCATGACGGCCTCTCCGCGGCGTTCGATCTCGGCTGGCGTTTTATCGGCAGGAACGGATTCTTTCGCCCGTCCCTGCGGCTCGAATGGCAAAGCCCAGCCTTGGCGGATTATCTCTACGGTGTCTCGGAAGACGAGTCGCGGGCAGATCGCCCAGCGTATGATCCCGGCGATACCCTGCATTGCGGGCTCGACGGTATCTATGTGCGCACGTTCGCCAACCGCTGGGAATGGACGCTCACCGCGGGCGTGAACCTCCTCGACAAGGAAGCCGCTGACAGCCCGATTGTGGAACACACCGCAGTCTGGCGCACCCTTACAGGCATCGGCTACCGCTTCTAGGCGCCTGTGAATTCACGGACCGCCGCCGCAACCTGGACCGGATCGGCCATCGTGTTGCGGCAAGGCCCTTCAGGCGTGGTGTTGCCCACCGCCAGGACCGGCTTGGGCCATGCGGCGAGAATCCCGTGTACCAGTTCCCGCTCGCACGCAACCGCCACCACCGCCCGAATTCCCGGCTGACGGGCCTGCTGCAACGCCTGCCGGCCGCCCCCCACCATGCAACCGGCCACCCCTTCCATTTCCCGCACCCGGGCCAGTTCCCCCACGCTGCATTGCCCGCACCGCCGGCATTCATCGAGACTCAGAACCACATTCCGCGGACAGGTATCCTTGTGCAGGCAATGCGGTAACAGTAACAGCACCTCCGCCGGCTTCACCCGGATTCCCCGCCGTCGCACCCACCAGTTATTCGCCGCTATGATCGCCCGGAGCAATTTCATGGCCGTTTCACGATCCTCTCCAACCGCAGGAGAATACACCCGGGCCAAGGGATTCGTCCATCCAAGACAGACGGACCCGTTGTTCAGGCGGAGTCCGGCCGGAGTTTCCCGTCACCGGATAGAGAGCTTTGCCGATCCATCGTCTTCTGCCGCACGAACTGTTTCGCCATCAACACAAGGACCGGGTCTGCATCAAAGGGCAGAACACCGGTACCAACACAGACCTTCTGCCGGGTTCGCGCCAGCCCCAGAACCCGGTCCATTTCCCGCAGCACGGCAGAGGAGTCCCTCCCGGCAAAAACCCCGGGATCGGTGTTAATGCGAACCATGACATCGGGATAAGCCTCCATGTGCCGCATGAACAATTCCTGGTCGGTCTCATACGGACAGACGATATAGCCCGTCCCCGTTCCCAGGATCGAATCCAGCACAGGCAGGGTGTTGCCGCCGATAATGCAGGGCACGGAACAACCGGTCCCCGACGATGCCTCCCTGAGGATATGCCGGAGGACGGGCAGTTCCATTTCCTCAAACACTTCCGGTGAGATCAGCGGCGGCGTGGCGCCCGACTCGAAGAAAGCAATCCCCAACCCCTCGGATGCGATCTCCCGGGCGAATGCAATCTGCCCGACGGCAAGATGGCCAAGCGCCCGTTGGACGGACCGGGGTTGATCCAGCACGTCGCAGAGCAGGCGGTCAAACCCGACCAGGTTGCAGGCGAGGGAAAAGGGGCCACTCACCGGGATCCGGACATCCGCGCCAGGCAGCGCCTTGGCGAGACGTTTGCCGACTCCGATCACCATCGGGATGCGTCCGTCCCGCCTGGGATCGAACACGCCGAGTTTCGTGATGTCATCGCTGGCCGCACAGGGATGCGAGGATATGCTGGGGATTCCGTTGCCGACCGGTTCGACAATGGTTGCGCCGTAGGCTTCGGCCTCAAGATTGTAGATGTCCACGCCGACAACCACCGGGGCATGGCGGTACACCCGAAAGGCCTCGGCATGCGCCCGGAAAAGGCATTCAGGATCACGGGAAACGCGCCACGGCGTCTCATGGATCAGGGCGGCGGCATGCTCGTACACAGAAGGTGCAAGATCGATGCTGGTTCCCATCCCGATACCTTTCGCCAACAATCCCCAGAGGCCGGCCCCATCCGCCTGTCTCGTGATGGCGCAGGGAACGCATTGATCCTGCAGGGATTCTCCCCATCCGATACAACGGCAAACCGGTGACTGGCTTTACATCCGGCCGGTAATCGTACTGGCACGCTGGAAGAACCACTGCAGCGTATCGTGCTCGACCTCGGGCGGAATCGAATGATCGGAATGGACAATGAACCCGCTGCCGGCTTTCAGCACGGGCTTGATCTTGCGGTTGATCTCCGCCTCGATCTGGTCACGATCATTGCTCGCAATGATCCGGATATCGATGTTCCCGCAGAATGTGATCCGGTCGCCATACAGCTTCACCAGCCGCGGCATATCCATGCCGGCCTTGACTTCCATGGCTTGCAGGCAGTCCATGCCGGCCTTGATCAACCCCGGCACCAGCGGCTCCACAAACCCGCAGGAATGCACAATGACCTTCAGCCCTTTCGAATGGGCGAAGTCAAAAAGCAACTTGTGGCCGGGCATGACCAGTTCCTCGTACATCGCCGGCGACATGAACGGCTTGTCCTTGAACCCCATGTCCTCGTAGAACCACATCAGGTCGGGAGTTCCTTCCTCGGCAAACAGCGCCTCCAGATGCCGGATGGTCATGCGGGCATAGGTCATGGTCATGTCGAGGACCCAGTCCGGATCCAGCGCCATGCCCATGAGCATATACTCATGCCCGCACACGGGGTGCATCTGCTCAAAGGGCGCAACACCCGACCAGCAGAACGCACGCTGCTCCTTCGCCGCCTGCGCCCGCGCCTCCCGGTACCACTCAAAAGGAATACGGCGGCGGTCCAGATCGAGGAGGTGCGGCTTGATCATGTCCTCCCAGGCGGCGCGTTCCTTGACCTTGAAATCCACGTGCTCCGGGGTTCCGGACCGGGCCTTCCACCAGCGCAACGTGGCGCCGTTGCCGGTCAACACGAGCTTGGTTTCGTCGGTCTCCTCCAGGACCTCCTCCTTGAAGTCCAGATCCGCCGTGCTGTTCAGCCACCCGCCGGAGCGCCAGCTCATGTCGAAATGGGTGACCGCATCCTCCCCTTGCTTCATCTTCCCCTGGGCGACGTATTTCTCATGCGTCTCACCCCAAAGGCCATCCCCGTAAGCCAGCTGATCCACCGGCTTACGGTTCAGGGTATTCAACATCCGTTCTTTGTGCGTCATCTTTACGTCCCTGCCCGCCATCAGGGCACGAACGCACCCCCACGGCATTGTTTGAGATAGTTCAGACCGTACACCTGGCCGGTCATTTCCAAATCATCGCGGTAGACTGGATCATGCCACCCCTCGATGTCAATAGAACCTTTGAATCCGCCGCGGCGCAACTCGCTGATGATGTCCGTCCAATTGCTGTCACCAAATCCCGGCGTCCGGTGGAAGGCGTACTCCGCGTTGCTGCCAACCCCCTTCTCGCGCACCACATCCCACAGCACGGTGGCATCCTTGCCGTGCACGTGGAAGATCCGGCCAACCCACTTGCGCAACTGCGGCATGGGGTCGATCAGGCACACCCGCTGGTGGCAGGGCTCCCATTGCAGGCCCAGGTTCCGGGCCGGGAGGGCATCGAACATCAGGGTCCACGCATCCGGATTGTGGGCAATATTCCAGTCCCCCGCATGCCAGTTTCCGCCCATGCTGCAGTTCTCGAACGCCAGCCGGACCCCCTTGTCCGCCGCACGCTTCGCCAGCTTGCCGAATACCTGCTTGAACCGGGGAATGGACTCGTCGATCGGCTTGCCGCGAAGGCGCCCCGTGAACCCCGCCACAATGTCGGTTCCGAAAAGGTGCGCGTTGTCGATCAACGCCTCCCACCCCTTGCGGGTCTGGGCATCCATCTCCCCGTCCTCGAGGGGATTCCCGAATATGCCGAGCGAGCTGATGACCACATCGCGGTCGCCGATGGCTTCCTTGACCTCCCGCGCCAGCTGCTTGAGGTTCGTGGTCCCGATCGTCTGCCAGAACGTCACGGAGAAACTCTCGAATCCGTGGGGCAGAATCCTCCGGATGTAGTTTCCGGTGTCGCTCCCGCCGCTGACAAGGGTTCCAATACGGATATCCCGGTGATTCTCATGCTTTGTCATGTCGTATACTGCCTTCCGCTTTGCTTACCATTCCACGTTGATTTCACGCCCCTTGGCCGCGCTCTTGATCGCCGAGAAAACCATGGCCAGGCTCTTGATGTTGTCGGTCGATGCCGTCTCCGGTTTCCGTCCCTCGAGCAGGCAATTCACGAAGTCGCGGATCTGCCCGCCATGCCCGCCGATCTTCTGCGCATCGGTGAAGGGCGCGAGACCCACATCTTCCATCTGGCTGTGGAATCCGCCGACTTCCTTCACCGCCTGGGCACGAAGTTGACTTCCGCCATCCCAGCGGAAACTGCCGCGGGTCCCGATCCCGTGCCAGGAGGATTCCCACGAGGTGTGCATCCCCTCCGAGCACCAGCTTCCGCGATAGGTGTAGACGAGCCCGTTGCTCATCGTGAAAACCGCCACGGCGGACGCATCGTGGTCATACCAGGATCCCGCCGGATTCCATTCCTTGGCATAGACCGAGACGGGATCCGCGCCGCAGATCAGGCGTGCGGCATCGAAGGTATGGATCGCCATGTCCAGCAGCAGCACATGCTGCATGTGGTCCCGGAACCCGCCGAAATGGGCTCCAATGTAGAAATCGGAATTCAGCGTGGTCAGGGCGCCCAGCGTGTCCGAGGCAACGAGCTGCCGCACCGCCCGGATTTCCGGGAGAAAACGCCGGTTCTGGATCACCGCATGCGTAACCCCCGCCTTTTGCGCCGCACGCACCATGCGCCGGGCATTCGCCATCGAGTCCGCCAGCGGCTTCTCACCCAGCACATGACACCCGGCGCGGAAGGATTCCAGCGCAACCGTCACATGCGCCTCCGGAATCGTGCAGTCGAACACGACATCCGGCTGAATCTTCTTGAGGACCCGCCGGAGATCCGTGCCGATCTCGGCAGACTCCAGATGGAATTCCGCCGCCCTCTTCCGGGCGCTCTCCTCCACCTGGTCCACAAGCCCCACGATCTGCAACTCGGGCATCTTCGTCGCCGGATCCAGCCAGGCGCCGCTGATGCCCCCGCAACCCACAAGAACCACACGCAAGGGTTTTTTCATGATGGAATCACTTCTTTTCAAATGCCGCATCAAACGCCACGCCTGACGGCGCGAAATCAAGCCTCCTGACGAACGCGCAAGCCTCCCGGGCGCCATGTTCCCGGTCCATGCCGCTATCCTCCCATTCCACCGACAGGGGGCCCTTATAACCGATGGCATTCAGCGCACGCAGAATCCGCTCGAAGTCCACGTTCCCGCGCCCGAGGGAACGGAAATCCCAGAAGCGCCGCGAATCACCAAAGTTCAGATGCCCGCCGAATACACCCGAGGTGCGCGGCGTCTGGGACCACGCCACATCCTTCATGTGCACGTGGAAGATCCGGTCGCGGAACCGCTCGATGAAGGCCACGTAGTCGACCCCCTGGTATCCCAGGTGGCTCGGATCATAGTTGAAACCGAAGGCCGGATGACCGTCCACCGCCTCGATCGCCCGGGCCGCGGACTCAATGTCGAACGCGATTTCCGTCGGATGCACTTCCAGCGCGAATTTCACACCCGCCTTCCGGAACTCGTCCAGGATCGGCTTCCATCGCTTGCCGAAATCCTTGAAGCCCGCGTCAATCATGGCCGGAGAGACCGGCGGAAACGCGTACAGCAAGTGCCAGATGGAACTGCCGGTGAACCCGTTGACAACCTTGACCCCCAGCGTCGCGGCCGCCTTGGCGGTCCGGATCATCTCCTTCGCCGCACGCCGCCGCACCCCTTCGGGATCCCCATCCCCCCACACGTGGGGCGGCAGGATCCCCTTGTGCCGCTCATCGATCCGGTCGCAGACCGCCTGCCCCACCAGATGCGTGCTGATGGAAAACAGCTTGAGCCCGTACCGGTCCAGCAGTTCCCGCTTCCGGCGGCAATACGCCGCGTCGGCCTTCTCCACCTCGAAATGGTCGCCCCAGCAGGCGAGTTCCAAGCCGTCATAGCCGAACCCTTTCGCCTTCTGGCAAAGCGGTTCCAACGACAAATCCGCCCACTGCCCTGTAAACAACGTGACTGGTCTTGCCATGATTCTTCTCCTTTGGAATCCCGCGGGGCTCGCACCCCGCGCTATTGCCATGCCTTGATTAAAGGGTCGGCATCTTGACCCACTTGTCCTTGCTGCGCGAACTCTTGACCACTGTCTCGATAAACGCCATCCCGCGCACCCCGTCGCGGATCGTCGGGAAGTTCATCACGGCCGCCGAGGGCTTCCTGCCCGACAGCGCCACACGGACTGCCACGGCGAAATTCCTGTAGAGGTTGCCAAAGGCTTCGAGATACCCCTCCGGGTGTCCCGGCGGCAGGCGCGTGGCCTGCAGCGCCGCCGCAGAAAGATATCCGTATCCGCCGCCCGTGCGCAGGATCTGCCGCGGCCGGTCCGGCCACTTCAGAAGCAGGGTGTTCGGCTCCTCCTGGTGCCATTCCAAGCCGCCCTTCTCCCCGTAAACCCGGATGGCCAGGCTGTTCTCCTCGTTGATCGAGATCTGGCTCGCGAACAGGATCCCGCGGGCCCCGCCCTTGAACCGCAACAGAACATTCCCGTCATCATCCAGCTTGCGGCCCTTGACGAACGTGGTCAGTTCGGCGCAAACGGATTCGATCTGCAACCCGGTAATGAACTCCGCCAGGTTCTCCGCGTGCGAACCGATATCACCGATGCAGCAGCTGACCCCCGCCCGCTTCGGATCGGTCCGCCAGTCGGCCTGCTTCTGCCCCGTCTTCTCCAGCAACGAGGCCAGCCAGCCCTGGGGATACTCGACGACAATCTTCCGGATCCTGCCCAGCTTTCCGCTGCGGACCTGCTCCCGCGCTTCCTTCACCATCGGATAACCGGTGTAGTTGTGCGTCAGCGCAAAGATCAGGCCGGTCTTGCGAACCAGCGCCTCGAGTTCCACCGCCTGCTTGAGATTGAAGGCCAGCGGCTTGTCGCAGATGACATGGAACCCGTTCTGCAACGCCATCTTCGCCACGGGGAAATGCATGTGGTTCGGGGTCACGATGCTGACACAATCCATGCGTTGCTCCGGCGGGAGGGCCTTCTCGCGCCGGAACATCTCGGCGTAGGAACCATACACGCGGCCGGCCGGAAGGAACAAATCCCTGCCGGACGCCTTGGATTTTTCCGGATCCGCGCTGAACGCGCCGCACACCAGTTCAATCTGGCCATCCAGGGCCGCCGCCATCCGGTGGACCGCCCCGATAAAAGCGCCGCGGCCGCCGCCCACCATTCCCATCCGTATCTTCCGATTCGCCATGATGCACCTCCCTTGTTGCTTCTCTCCGCCCACAACAACGCCCGTTCCACAAGCTCCACGAAACCGGTCTCCCCGCAATCCCTTCCGGCCTGCCGCAAACAACCAGCCCCTGCCCCATTTCGTTGCGGAATCCTAGCCGCACCCCGTGGAACCGTCTTGCATGAAACCCGCATCTTTGTGTAAATTATCGGCATGCCCAGAAAGAACCTGTCCGGCGTTTCCCCGCTGATTCATTCGGCAATGAAGCTTTTTGAGTTCCTGCCCGATGTAAATTTCTTCGTGAAAAACCTGAAAAGCGAATTCGTCTACGCCAATCCCGGCTTCATTGAAATGCTGGGCGCCCGAAAGCTGGAGGATATCCTCGGAAAAACGGACTATGACTTCTCGCCCCGGGAACTGGCGAACCACTTTGTCCGGGATGACCGCCAGGTCATGCGCAGCAGAAAACCCATGGCCAGCCGCGTGGAACTGGTCCCCAACGCCGACCGGAGCATCAGCTGGCATGTCACCACGAAGATCCCCGTCCAAGACGCCCGCGGCAATGTGATCGGCCTCGCCGGATTCACCCGGGACCTGACCCGCGCCATGGAGACCGCCGGCCGCTACCGGGACATGGCCGTCGTCATGGAATACCTGGACCGACACTTCCCGGAACCGGTGACGGTTCAGCAGCTGGCGACCCTGACCCATCTTTCACTGAGCCAGTTCGAGCGGCGGTTCAAGGCACTGTTCCAGGTTACCCCCGTGCAGTACCTGATCCGCCTGCGCCTGAACAAGGCCTGCCAGATGCTGGCGGGCAGCTCAACAAAGATCACGGAGATCGCCGTGCAATGCGGATTCTATGATCACAGCCACTTTGTGCGCCAGTTCAGCGCCACCTTCGGGCTTTCCCCTTCGGCCTACCGCCGCCAGCATTTGTAACCGCCGCGAGCCTTGCGGGCCCGCTCCATCAGGCTTTCAACAGCTCCAGCCGGTCGACAAAATCGATCAGGACACACATCGCGGGGGAATACCCTTCGGAGGTCGAGAATTCACCCGTCCACGGGTTCATCTGCTGCATGAAACCGGGCGCATCAAGGATCGCCTGGACCCAGCGGTTCATGAGATGCTCCAGGTCCTTCCCCTTGCCGTAGTGCAGGAACCACCGCGGGGCGCGCAGCGCCGTCAAGGCCTGAGAGGCGCCACCCCAGGAATTGCAGGGCAGTGCCCGCACAAACGCGGGGTCGTCAATGGAGATGGAAGGCAGGGGAAAAGGCGTCCAGAATTCGGCGGGGTTGATGATGTGGCGCTTGTAGATGCGCTCGAACAGGGCCTGTCCGGGCACATGCTCTCCCAATACCCGCGTTAAGGCATCGCCCCGGATCCGCACGAACCCGCCATCGCGGTCGACATCATAAAAACATTCATCCTCCGGATCGAAGCAATGCCGGAGGATCAACGCGCGCATCTGCTCCGCCTGGTCAAGCCAGAGCTGGGCCTCCGGCCGCTTGCCGAGACGATCCGCCATCTTCGCGAGCGCACAGCGCCCCCCATACACGGATGCGGACAGGTCCGGCGCCAGATAGGGAAGCTTTCCGGCCGAAGGACAAATCGCGGCATCACCACCCGGGCATTCCTTGGGAAGACCCTGGAACCGCGGACTGTTGTCGTGACCGGTGTCATATTCACAGAAGGCCTCACAAAGCCCCGTGCCGCGGGTGTTCCGGTGCCGGCCGAGCCATTGGTCCCATCGCACACATGCGGCATAAGCCCGGGCCAGGAAGGCTTCGTCCCCCAGCAGATCGGCGGTCTCGAGCGCTGTGGCGGCGATCGGGACAACCATCTGGATCTGGCCTGCACCCTTGCGATCCCCCCATACCCAGCAGGGGAAATAGCCATCCTCCCGCTGGTGATGAAAGAAGACGTCGTGATTGGCCCTGGCCACCTGCGGGGCAAACCGCCCATACACCAACCCTTCCAACGGGCCGCATTCGAGCCAGATCCCGGAATACACGCCGCCCTCGATCAGAACGGGAATGTCATAGCCGAACACCTTGCGGGTATTGGCCGCCAGCCCAGCCAAGGCCGCATCGTATTTCTGTTGAACCTTTGTCGTATTCATGGATGAGCCTGCCTGACCGCCATTCCCCGCCGTGTAATCCCCGATCCGCGCAGGATCCCCCCCGGACAGGATGATTTATGGAAACCGTGGATCGCACCATCCCGCTGCACCCATCCGTGCAGCCATCTCCCCGGAATAGAGGTGTTCGGCCTCATGAAGGTCCGCGATTCACTCCGGTTCCACAGGTAACGGGAATCCAAAGAAACGCGCCGCATTCCGGTAGCAGATATCCTTCACCATGGCGCCGACAAGCTCTTCATCCGCAGGAATCAGCCCGGCGGTCATGTCACGCCCCAGCAGGTTGCAGAGGATGCGCCGGAAATACTCGTGGCGTGGATAAGAAATGAACGAGCGGCTGTCCGTCAGCATGCCCACGAACCGGCTGAGCAGGCCGAGCTGGGAAAGACTCTCGATCTGGCGCTCCATGCCGTCCTTCTGGTCCAGGAACCACCACCCGCTTCCATGCTGGATCTTCCCCGCCACGGATCCATCCTGGAAATTGCCGCACATCGTCACCATCAACTCGTTGTCGCGCGGGTTGAGATTGTAAAGGATGGTCCGGGGCAGGCGGTCCTCGCGGTCCAGACGGTCCAGCAGGCGGGAAAGCGGGCGGGCCACCTCGAAATCACCGATGCTGTCGAAACCGGTATCCGGCCCCAGCATGGAGAACCGGCGCGAGTTGTTGTTGCGCAAGGCGCCGAGGTGGTATTGCTGCGTCCATCCGAATTCATGGTCCAGCCGCCCGAACTCGACCAGCATGGCCGACTTGAACCGCAACTGCGCCGCCAGGTCGAGCGGCCGCCCGTCCCGGATTGCGCGGAAGTCGGCCGCCACACCCGCCTGCGTGTAGTCCTCAGCATACACCGTTTCAAGGCCGTGATCGGACAGGCGGCACCCGGCCTCGTGAAACGCCTTCTGGCGCCGGCGCAGGGCCTCAAGGTATTCGTCAAAGGTCTTGATCTCCATCCCGGCCGCTTCCGCCAGCCGGTCGACCCACGTATTGAACACCGCATGGTTCTCCACTGCCATGCCCTTGTCGGGCCGCCATGTGGGCAGAACCTTGACCGGGAACGAACGTTCGGCCGCCACGGCGCGATGGTGCCTGAGATCATCACAGGGATCGTCCGTCGTGCAGACGAGGACCACCTTGGACCGGAGCATGAATCCGCGTGCCGTGGATCCCGCCTCGGTGAGCCGGGTGTTGCACGCACTCCAGATGGCTTCCTCGGTCGCAGGACTCAGCAGGTCATGGATGTCAAAGTATCGCGCCAGCTCCAGGTGGGTCCAGTGGTAGAGCGGGTTACGAAGCAGGCAGGGCATGGTCGCGGCCCATTTGGCGAATTTCTCACGATCCGTGGCATCCCCCGTGCAGTACCGCTCCGGAACACCGTTGGTCCGCATGGCCCGCCATTTGTAGTGATCCCCCCCGAGCCAAAGCTCGGTGATGTTCCGGTACCGGTGATCCGCCGCAATCTGCGCCGGCGGCAAATGGCAATGGTAGTCGATGATCGGCAGGCCCTCCGCATACCCGTGGTACAGGCGGCGCGCCCACTCGTTTTCCAGAAGGAAATCGGCATGAACGAAGGGTGTGGGTTTCATAGGGTTGTATCCTTCGGCTGGACCTCCAATACAGACACCAGGTCTGCGGGCTCGAGACGGTACGGGGTCCCGACCCCCTCGTAGAACCCATGCGCGGCCACAAGATGGATATGCAGGTCGGTGTAGGTGACCTCGCGGCCTGTCCGCAGGTTGCGCACCGTGATGCTGGTCTTGGGATACAGGCCCCGTTCCCCGAAGGGACAGGGGATACGCCCCCGCACGGAGTCCGCACGGACCTCGAAATGCGGCGGAACCGAAAGGAACTCGCCCAGGCCTTCGGCTCCCGCATCCCGCAGTTCCCGCATGCGGTCCGCGATGGCCGCATGGGTCAAACCCAGCCGCTTGACCGTCTCGGCATCCTCATCGAGGAGCCTGGGCAGGTCCCGTTCGCCGCCCAGGAATCCCGGCAGGCTTAACCGGCCGGGGATCATGTTCTCACGGGCTTTTCTCATCTGGGGCGTTTCTTTCATGGCACTTCCTCCCCGCTCAACCAAAACTGTCGAAGTAGATCCGTTCGACCGGCATCCCCTTCTTCTTCAGTACCGCCACCGTGGCGTTGATCATCCCCGGACTGCCGCACAAGTAGGCTTCGGCATTCTCCACCGACGTCACATGCCGCTCGAGTACCGCCGTGACAAGCCCGGTCTCGCCCTGCCATGCGGCGCCGTCCTGCGGCGCCGACAGCGCGGGGATGAACCGGAAGTCCGTCAAGGTTCGCTCCAGCGCGCGCATCTCATCGACCAGGAAAAGATCCCGCTCGGTGCGCGCCCCGAAGAAATACCGGATCCTGCGCTTTGACCCGGTCTCCGCCAGCCGCGCCAGGATGGATTTGATCGGCGCCATGCCCGATCCGCCGGCCACGCAGATCATCTCGCGGTCATTCTCCTGCAGGTGGAAATCGCCGTACGGACCGTTGACGGTCACACCGTCCCCGACCTTGAGATACCGGTGCACATAGGTTGTGCAGATCCCGTTGGGCACCAGCCGTATTTCCAGCTCCACCCGGTCGTGCTGGGCCGGACTCGAGGAAATGGAATACGCCCGGTATACCGGCTCATCGGCGAGCGCATACGGCGGCACCTCGAACTGGATAAACTGGCCCGCCTGGAAATCAATCCTCTCGCCGGGCGCCAGCTGGAGCGTGACCTCCTTGATGTCATACGTCAGGTCACGCATCCCGATAACCTGCGTGCGGTATTGCCGTACCTGAAGCAGTTCACGCGGGACCTCGATCCGGAGGGGTCGCTTGACCTTGACCTGGCAGGAAAGGCGGATCTTGTCCTTGCGTTCCTGCGCGTTGAGCCACGGCAGCTCCGTGGCCAGCGGATCGCCGGCCCCTTCCAGCACGCGCACCTTGCACATCCCGCACGAACCGCGCCCGCCGCAGGCCGATGGCAGGAAGATCTCGTGATCCTTCAATGACGCCAGCAGAGGCCGGCCGCCCTGGACCGTGATCTCCCTTTCGCCGTTGATGACAATCCGGACCGGACCGTAGTTCGCGATCGTGGCATCACAAGCCAGGATCACGAGCGTCAGGATCAGCACCACCGCGCACATCACGCCCAGACCGATAAGGAACGCCGTGATCATGGCTCAGTTCCCGCCCCCCATGCCGGAGAATCCCATGAACGCCAAAGCCATGATGCCGGCCACCACAAGCGCGATCGCCGGCCCCTCCAGCCCGCGCGGCAGTTTGGACTGGTTGAGCTTCTCCTGCCGGATCCCCGCCATCGCCAGGATCGCCAGCATCCAGCCAAGCCCGCTGCCCGTCCCGTACACGAACGACTCCGCCAGCGTGTACTTGCGGATGATCATGAACAGCGAGGCGCCGAGGATCGCGCAGTTGACCGTGATCAGCGGGAGGAAAATGCCGAGGTTGGCGTACAGCGTCTCGGACACGCGCTCCACGATCATCTCGAGAACCTGCACGAATGCCGCAATCACAACGATGAAGACAATGAAACGCAGGTACTCCAGGTGCAACGGCTCCAGCACCCAGGCGCTGACCATCCAGTTGAGCGGGCAGGTGATCGCCATCACGAAAACCACGGCCGCCCCCAGCCCGAGCGAAGTCTTGATCTCCTTGGATACCGCCAGGAAGGAACACATCCCGAGATAGTTGGTCAGCAGGATGTTGCTCGTGAAGACCGCCGAAAGAAGAACCGCCAGGAAATACAGAAGCTCGCTCACGGGCCCGCTCCTTTCGCAGGTTCAGGCTGCTTCATGACCTTCGCGCGGATGAACCAGATGAAAAGCGCCAGGACAAAGAATGCGCCCGGTGCCATCACCAGGATGGACCAGTTGGTCCACCACGCGCCAAGGACACGGACACCCCATACCGTACCCGACCCCATGAGTTCCCGCACAACCGCGATCAGCAGCAGGACATAGGAGTAGCCGACACCCGCCGCCGCTCCGTCGACCAGCGACAGCCACGGGCGGTTGCTGAGCGCGAAGGCCTCCGCACGCCCCATGACAATACAGTTGGTGATGATAAGCCCCACATACGGGCCGAGCTGCCGCGAGATGTCCGGATGGAACGCCCGGAGAATGATGTCCACCACGATCACATATCCGGCAATGATCATGACCTCGACCATCATCCGCGTCCGCGAAGGGATCCAGCGGCGCAAAACCGAAACCGTCCAGCTCGACAGGGCGGTCGTGAAAATCAGACCCAGGCACATGACGAGCGTGTTCCTGACCACGTTCGTCACCGCCAGCGTGGAGCAAATGCCCAGGATCTGGACGAACACGGGATTATCCGCCCCGAGATTCGCCAGAAACACCTTTTTCGTCTTACCTTGCATTGGAGTCTGCTGCCTGCCTCTTCACGCATGCATTCACAAGATCGCGCACGCCCTTGGATGTGATGGTGGCGCCCGTAATGGCGTCAAACTGGTTTTCGCCATCCTGCGCCCCTTCCGGAACCAGATCCAGCGGCCCCTTCTTGCCTTTGAACTGCTCCTTGAACCAGGGCTCCTCGATCCGCGCCCCCAGTCCCGGGGTCTCGCTTTGTTCCAGGAACTCAATCCCCGTCAGCCGGCCTCCGCCGGCGTCAAACCCGACCACGGCCCGGATGGCGCCCCACAATCCCATCCCGCTCTGCCGCAGTACGGTTCCCGTCACCACCCCGTCCTGTTCCGCGAGGATCTCGAACCGGTCGGCTACCCCGGCATCCCGCACACGGGCGGAATACATGGCCTCCACCGCCGCGGCCTCGGCCGGAACCGCCAGCCCGGCCGCCT
The DNA here is from genome assembly GCA_903908715.1 of uncultured bacterium. Lineage (GTDB taxonomy): Bacteria > Verrucomicrobiota > Kiritimatiellia > CAIKKV01 > CAITUY01 > CAIVSY01. Next base: position 33,794 of record CAIVSY010000049.1, on the reverse strand, counting down.
TCAGCACCGCCCTCTTGAGGAACAGCATCTCGTTGCTCCGGATCCGGTCAGCCGTCAACAGGTAGGCCCCGGACACCGCCGCCACGACCACGACCGTGATCGCCAGCATGAAGCCCAGCGTCCTGACCTGTTCCGCACCACGGCCGGCACAGATTACCGCGGTCCCGCCGCCGCAACCGCCTTTTTCGCTACCGCACGTTTTGCATCCCATTGTTTTAACCCGTAGTCCATGATAGGCGCGAACATATTGGCCAGCAGGATGGCGAACATGGTTCCCGCCGGCCAAACCGAGAATACCCCGATCAGCGAGGACATCGCGCCGATAAACGCCCCGTAGATCCAGCGTCCCACCGCATGCTTGGAGGCCGTGACCGGCTCCGTGGCATAGAAGAACACCCCCAGCAGGAAACTGCCGGCCACCATTGCGTGCAACGGCTCCGCCGCTTTCGGGGCACCCGCCAGCCACAGGGATCCCTGCATCCCAAGGAAGCCGAGGATGGCCGGCACGGCAATCCGCCAGTTCGCAATCTTCCGCCACAGGAGATACACCCCGCAGAGGATCGCCAGCAGGGCGCTGGTCCCGCCCACAGTACCCGCCGTGGCGCCCACAAACAGGTCGCGGAACGGGATCTCCACGCCGGTCTTGAGTGTCATACCCGGCGTCGCCGTGGTGATCGTATCCGAGGCGTAGGCCAGCAAACCGCCGGCAACACCCGGAACCGGCTCACTCCAGTTCGCCGTCATGAAGCCGCCGAAGCTGATGTACAGGAACGCCCGTCCCACCAGCGCAGGGTTGAAGACATTGCGGCCGAATCCGCCGAACATCATCTTGCCGAACGCCACGGCAAACACCGCGCCCACGACCACCATCCACATCGGCAGGGTCGGCGGTAAACCCATGACCAGCAGGGTGCCCGTGACGAATACAGCCATTGTGACCTGCTGGCCCGTGCCGCGCACAAACGCATATTCCGTAAGGAAGGCCGCCAGGTTGCCCACCGCCAGCATCACCGCCACCCGCCACCCGAAGAAATAGATCCCCGAGAGGGCCAGCGGGATCAAGGCATAGAGCACCTGGTTCATCGGCGCCTGCTTCTTAAGCAGCGGCAAAGATGCATTCTGCGTTGTAGTCATAGGCGTTACAGGCAGGGTATTCTGCCATCCAACCGCCCGTTCGTCCACTTTCGTTTGCACGCAAGAGAACTCGACTTTCCCGCGGCAAACTGATACCGATTCCCGCGCTATGAACCAGATCTGGCTATTCCTTCTGGTGGGCATCGGCGGCTTTGCCGGAAGCCTCTGCCGCTACGGCGCGACCCTGCTCATGACCCGCGCCTCAATGGCCACCCCTTTCGGAACCCTGGCCTCAAACATTACAGGCTGCCTGATCATCGGCATCATCACGGAAATCGCCACCCTCGGAGAGTGGCTTTCGCCGACCACCCGCCTGCTTCTGGCGACGGGCTTCTGCGGCGGCTTCACCACGCTTTCGTCCCTGATCCATGAACTGGCGCAGATGCTCCGGGATGGACAATGGCTGTATGCCCTGCTGTATCTCAATGGAACCATCGTGGGCGCCGCCCTGGCTTTCCTGCTCGGCACTGCCTGCGTACGCGCGGCCGCGCGACTGGCCTGATCCATGAACTCCCCCGCGTACCAGCCCCTGCCCCGCCCACCCCACCCGCTCCCGTTCCGGCTGGGGGTGACCTCCTTCGTCTACCCCGATGCGCTTCTGCCCAATATCCGCGCCCTCGCACCCGTCGCCGACGATGTGGAACTGGTCTTCTTTGAATCCGGCGGCGAAAGCAACCTGCCCGATGCCGCGGAGGTCCGCTGCCTGGCCGACCTGGCGGCCGAACACGCCCTGTCCTACACCATCCACTTTCCCATCGACAAAGCCCTCGGCAGTCCGTCCGCCCGGGAACGGCAGGCCCTGCTGGACCAGACCCTGCGGATCATCGAAATCTGCCGGCCCTTGCAGCCGCACGGCTGGATCCTGCATCTGGAGGGAATCGAACCGGACGATACTCCCGCCCGCGTGGCCGAGTGGCAAAGCGACCTTGCCCATCCCGTGCAGGCAATCCTCGCCGCAACCGGGGATCCGCGCCGGCTGTGCATCGAGAACCTCGGCTACCCCTTTGAATGGTGCCAGCCGATCCTGGACCTGGCCCCCTTCAGCCACTGCCTCGATATCGGGCACCTCTGGCAAATGCAGTATGACTGGAAAACCCATGTCCGGAACCACCGTGCCCACACCCGGATCGTCCACCTGTACGGGGCGGACCATACCAGCCGTCATCATGCGCTGACCATCACCCCCGCGCCGCTGGCCGCGGAGTTCCTCGCTGCACTCGGCGACTACCGCGAAGTGCTCACGCTCGAAACCTTCGGTTACGAGGATACCTGCGCGTCACTGGAACGCCTGATTGAACTGACACAGAAACCCAGGTAAATTGCAGCGCATGAACGCCAAACCCGGTATCACCCTTGTCCTTGGCGGAGCTCGCAGCGGTAAGAGCTCCCTCGCGCAACGGCTCGCAGAACAACGATGGAAGGCCCCTCTGTATCTCGCCACAGCCGAAATCCTGGATGCCGAAATGCGGGAACGGGTGCGGCTCCACCAGGCCAAGCGCGGCGGGCAATGGGCTTGCGTCGAAGCGCCTCTGGATGCAGCAGGCGTTCTCGAACGGCCGCCCGCGGGACGTGACGGCATCCTGGTGGACTGCCTGACCCTCTGGCTGTCGAATGTCCTACTCAAGGAAGGATCCGGCTCCGTGGCCAGCCGTAAAGAGCAATTGCTGCAAGCCCTGGCCCGTTGTCCCGTGGAAGTCATCCTGGTCAGCAACGAGGTGGGCATGGGGGTGGTTCCCGACAGCGCATTGGGCCGCGAATTCCGGGACCTGCAGGGATGGCTGAACCAGGATGTCGCCACGATCGCCGGAACGGTTGTGTTCGTGGCAGCCGGCCTCCCCCTGGTGCTCAAGGGCGCTCTATAATCCGGAACGATTCAATTCAAGACACCCCCCTCTCCTGTCAGGGGAAAGGGAAATCCGGATCGTTGCAACCCCCTGCGTCATCACCTCCCGGTAACAACATAAAAGAGTCATTGCACCTCCTCTCCCCTTGCGGGAGAGGATTGAGGTGAGGAGAACTGCTTCCGCCAACTGAATCGCTCCGGATAATACAACCGCCTGCACTTGACCTTGCGATCCCGCCCCGCTACAGTGCCCGGCATTGAGCCCGCACCTACAGGAGGACGTATGAGTCAAAACATGCGCTACGACTCGGATTCGTTTGCCAAGCCGCCACCCCCGCCACGCATCCCACGCAACCCCGTTGCCATCAACGGAATCTCCGTGGTTCCCATCCTGATCATGGCGGTGATCGTCTTTATCCCGATCTTCATCTGGTTCTTCTGCCGGATCGAGCCGGAAAAAAACCGGATCGCCGTCCTGATCCATAAGACCGGCAAAGACCTGCCCTCGGGCCAGATCATTGCCGATGGACCGGGCCAGAAGGGTATCCAGCTGGAAGTCCTTTCCGAAGGCCGCTACTTCCGTAACCCCTATTCCTGGGGCTGGACGCTGCACCCGATCACCGATATCCCCGCCGGTAAGCTGGGCGTTGTCACCCGGCTCTACGGAACCGACCTGCCCAAGGGCCGCATCATCGCAAACAAAGGAGAAAAGGGCATTCTGGCCGACATCCTGAGTCCCGGGAAATACCGCCTGAACCCGTACGCCTTCCAGGTGGATGTCTACAACGCCATCTCCATCCGTCCAGGCCATGTGGGCGTGGTCACCTCCCTGGTCGGAGATGACGTGCTGGGCGGCCTCAATGCCTCGAATTCGCCCAACGGATTCCTGGTCGGGCCGGGTATGAAGGGCATTCTGCCGGAAGTCCTCGACCCCGGCACCTACTACCTGAACCCGTTCCTGCTGGACGTGACAGAGGTGAACCTGCAGAGCCAGCGGTTCGAGATGAGCAACGAAGACGCAATCAACTTCCTTACCATGGACGGGTTCACCGTCGTGGTGGAAGGCACCATCGAATTCGCCTTCGAACGTGAAAACGCCGCCCTTCTGACCCACCGGGTGGGCGATATGAACGACATCCTCCAGAAGGTGATCCTGCCCCGCGCCCGCGGCTTCAGCCGGATTGAAGGCAGCAAACACCCCGCAACCACCTTCATCGTCGGCGAAACCCGCCAGCAATTCCAGAAGGACCTGGAAACCCACCTGCGTAACACCTGCGCCCCGTGGGGTGTCGCCGTGAAGTCCGTACTGATCCGCAACATCACCCCGCCGGACCAGATCGCCAGCATCATCCGCGACCGGGAAATTGCCGTCCAGGAAACGCGCAAGTATGAACAGGAAATCGGCCAGGCTAAGTCCAAGGCCGAACTGGGCAGACAGGAAATGCTGGCCCAGCAGCAGAAGGAGAAAGTCGAGGCCGAAACCGCCAAGCTGCGGGCCGTGATCAAGGCCAAGCAGGACCAGGCTGTGCGCATCGTGGCCGCAAACAAGGACCTCGAGGTCGCGCGACTGGAAACGGATGCCGCAACCGCGCAGGCCCAGGCGGTCATGCTCAAGGCCGAGGCGGATTCGGCGGTTGTAAAAATGCAGAACACGGCTGAAGCAACCATCCTGACAAGCCAGGTGCAGGCCTTCAGCAACGGACATAACTTCGCGCGATATACGTTCCTGAAGAAGATCGCCCCGCGTATCCATTCCATTCTGAGCTCCGACCAGGAGGGTGGCCTTGGCGCCATCTTCCTCCCGTATCTGCCCGAGAAGAAGGAGGTGAAGCCATGAAGTCGCTCCGAACCATCATCCTGGCAACCGTTGCATTCCTGGCGTTCCTGTGGTTCTTATGGACCTGGGGCTTCTGCCGCTTCTATGTGGGACCAAACCAGATGGCGATCATTACCGCCAAGGGCGGTGCCGCCCTGCCGCCGGGACAGATCCTGGCCAAGAAGGGCCAAATGGGCATCCAGGAGGATGTCCTGGGTGAAGGCCGCCATTTCCTCGATCCGATCATGTATGACCGGGAAATCCGGACGGTCCTGACCATCCCGCCGGGCAAGGTGGGTATCGTGACCGCAAAGGTCGGCTCCGAATTGTCCCAGGGCGAGTTCCTCGCCGAACCGGGCCAGAAGGGTATCTGGCGCAAGGTCCTGGGTCCCGGCAAGTACCGCATCAACCCCTACGGCTATGAAATCAAAATCGAGGACGCCGTGGTTATCAAGATCGGTTATGCCGGCGTCCTGACATCACTCTCCGGCCGCCAGGCCCCCGAAGGTGCGTTCGCCGGCCCCGAGGAAAAGGGCATCCGCGCGGACATCCTCCAGCCCGGCCTGTATTACGTGAACCCGAAGGAATTCCAGGTGAACGTCCTGGAAATCGGCGTCAACCAGGTCTCCTTGCTCGGCCGCGAAGGCGGAGCCGTTATCACCAAGAGCCAGATCGAAAGCCAGAACGTCGTCATGGGCGCCCTCCAGGAACGTATGCTGGAGGAGCAGGCGCAGAAACGCCGCGGCTACTATGAACAGGCAGCCGCCGAAAGCCGGCCCAGCATCCAGATCCAGAAGGGGTTCGACTCCTCCTGGCGCCAGCATAAGGCCCAACAGGTCCAGGAACAGGCCGTAGCGCCGGCAAAGGCCAAGGCCCGCCAGTCCGATGTTGCCCATGTCCGCAATGAATTCGTCACCTTCCCCTCGCGCGACGGGTTCGAGATCAGTCTGGATATGACTCTGGAATTCGAGCTGGAACCCGACAAGATCGCCTGGCTGTACCGCAGCTACGGGGACCTGCCCGCCGTGGTGGACAAGATCATCCTGCCCCAGATCCTCTCCATCACCCGGAACAAGGGTTCGGAATACCGCGCCAAGGACTTCATCGTCGGTGAGGGCCGGGAGAAATTCCAGAAGGACATGACCGAAGCCCTTTCGCGCACCATGAGCGACCGCAAGATCCTGACCCATAACGCCCTGATCCGCCACGTGGATGTCCCGATGCAGATCCTCGACCCGATCCAGAAGGCCAGCCTCGCCATCGAGCAGGATCTGACGAACAAGGAACGCCAGAACACCGCCCGCAAGCTGGCGGAACTGAACACGGAACTTTCCCTCATCGAACAGCGCAGCGCCGAGGTGGCCCAGCAAACCACGAAACTGAAGGCCGAAATCGCCGCAACCCAGGAAAAGGAAGTCGCCGAAACCCAGGCCGAAACCGTGAAACAGATCGCCTTGATCGACCGGGACACCGCCGGCGTCCGCGCCGCAAAAACAAGGATCCTGGGCCAGGCCGCCGCTGATTCGCTGAAGCTCGTTGAAAATGAACGGGCGCGTGGCGCCCAATTGAAGACGCAGGCCTTTGGCGATCCCGCCGCCTTCACGCTGTGGGAAACCGCCAACGGGCTCAGGTCCGACTTGAAAATCAACATCCTGCACGCCGGGCCCGGCACCCTCTGGACAGACCTGCAGAAGGCTTCACTCGGCGAACTCGGCGGCGCCCAGCTGCTGCAATCATCTCAAGAGAAGTGATTGTGTCCTCCGGACCGAATGTCCCATGGAAAACCGGGTTGGTTATCGGATAGTGAACTTGAAAGTATCTCGCATGTCTTCAGGCGATGAGCCTCATGCCATCCCCCATCCCCCCCATTAACCATCCCCCATTCCCCCCATGACCGGCATCGGCTATCATCCCGCCTTTCTGGAGCACAGGACCGGCCCCCGGCATCCCGAAAACCCCCAACGCCTGACAGCGATCATGCGTCGGCTCGAAGCTTCGAACCTGCTGGAGAAGCTCCACAGCCTGGAGGCTGCCCCGGCCAGCCGCGAAGCGATCACCGCCGTCCACACCCCTTCGTACATGGCGGACATTGAGGATCAATGCAATACGGGACGCATGTTCCGCCCGGATGACGACACCGTGGCTTCACCGGGAACCTTTACCGCCGCCTGCTTGGCCGCCGGGACCTGCCTGGCCGCAGCCGACGCCGTCCTGCAGGGGAAGGTCCGCAACGCCTTCTGCCCTGTCCGCCCGCCCGGCCATCATGCCTTGCCGGACCACGCCATGGGGTTCTGTTTCTTCAACAACGTTGCCATTACCGCGCGGCACCTGCAGAAGGTGCACGGTCTTTCCCGAATCGCAATCGTGGACTGGGATGTTCACCACGGCAACGGAACCCAGGATATTTTCCTCCAGGATCCATCGGTTTTCTATTTCAGCATACACCAGTTCCCGCTTTATCCCGGAAGCGGACGGGCATCGGAAACAGGGGAAGGTCCGGGCAGGAACTTCACCCTGAATATACCGCTCCGATCCGGTGCCGGTGATGCAGAGGCGGAACGCGCCTTCCATCAGGAACTCCGCCCTGCCATGGACCGGTTCAAGCCGGAATTCCTGCTGGTTTCAGCCGGTTTCGACGGACACAGGGACGACCCCCTGGGCGGCCTGGTGATGACCGCGGACGGATACGCAAACCTTACGCGGCAAGTCATGGAAATGGCTGATAAACACTGTGAAGGTCGACTGGTCTCCATCCTGGAAGGCGGCTACAACCTCGAGGCGCTCGCCGCCAGCGTTGAGGCGCACATCCGCATCCTGCTGGATTGAGGAATACCGGCTCGCGGAAACCGGTTCAGGATAGTCGATTCCGGTAGTCCTCGTAACCAAAGCGTTTCACCACCCGGATCCGGCCCGTGGACGGCGTGAACAGGGCGATGGAGGGCAATCCGACCCCGTTGAAGGTGTTGTTCTTGACCATCGTATAGTGCGCCATGTCAAGGAACACCAGCTTGTCACCCGCACGCAGCGGCTGGTCAAACGAGTAGTCGCCAATCACATCCCCCGACAGGCAGGTCAGCCCCCCCAGCCGGTAGGTGTACGCCTTCACTCCCGGTTTCTCCGCCCCGATGATGTTCGGCCGGTAGGGCATTTCGATGACATCCGGCATATGCGCCGCCGCCGAGGTGTCAAGGATAGCGATATCCATCTGGTTGTGCACCACATCCAGAACCGAAGCCACCAGCACACCGGTGTTCAGCGCGATCGCCTCACCCGGCTCGAGGAACACGTCCAGGTGCGGATACCGCTTCCGGAATCCCTCGATCACGCGGCACAGCAGGTCCAGATCATAATCCGGCCGGGTAATGTGATGCCCGCCGCCGAAATTGATCCATTGCATCCCGCTGAGATATCGGCCAAACCTGGCCTCCACCACGGCCAGGGTCCTTTCCAGCGCATCGGAATTGAGCTCGCAGAGGGTATGGAAATGCAACCCGGAAATCCCCGTCAGGTCCCGGCCCTCGAAATCCTCCAGCCGCACACCCAGCCGCGATCCCGGCGCGCAAGGATCGTAGAGCTTGACCTTCACCTCGGAGTGCTCCGGGTTGACCCGGATCCCGCATCGGACGGACTTCCCGCAGCCCGCAACCAAGTCCTTGAAGCAATGCCACTGGTGGAAGGAATTGAACACCATGTGCTGCGCATACTTCAGGAGCCCGGCCATCTCATCCGCCCGGTACGCCGGTGCGTAGACATGCACTTCGCGACCAAACTCCTCGAAACCCAGCCGCGCCTCGTTGAGCGAACTGGCCGCCACCCCCTGCAGGTATCGGCGGATCAGCGGAAAGGTGCTGAACATGGCAAAGCCCTTCAAGGCAAGGAGAATGCGGGCGCCTGTACGGCGCTGCACTTCATCCAGCCGGAGCAGATTGGACTCAAGCCTGCCCTCATCGACCACATAACAGGGGGTCTCCACCTCGTTCAGGTTCATATCGTTTCCCGCTCGCTTCCTGCTTTGCTCCCGTTGCCCGTTGTTCCAGCCCGTCACTCAGCCGGCTCGAGCAGCGACATCTCCACTTCCACAGCCAGACCGCGGCCGATCATTTCCACATTCAGGATCACCCGCGTCTTCGCACGCACCACCTGCACCACGCCTTCCAGGCCGCGGAACGGCCCGCTCCGGATCACCACGCGCTTCCCGGCCTTGAAGGCCGCGCATGCATCGAGCGTGGGATCCACATCCAGGGCCTGGTGTATCTGCTCGAGGTCGCTCGCCAGCCGTTCCTGGTCCGCCACAGGGATCAACCGCACAATGAGGTTGCTCTTGAGAAGCGTTACACGCTGCACAGGTGTATGCCGCAGGAAACAGTACCCCGGGAATACCGGCTTGCGGACCGTGACCTTCCGGCGCTGGTAGATCTTCGTCTCCTCCCGGAGCGGCAGGTCACAAAAGAGATGGTTTGCCGCACAGTATTCGGCAACCTTCTTCTCACACCGCGGCTTGACATGCGCCACATGCCATGCCTGTTGCCCGGGCGCCTGGTTCACTTCGTCGTTCATTCGCTTGTTTTCCTTCCACACCCCATCTGTTGGTACCGTTTTCACAGCCCCGTCGTCAACAGAGCTTTCACATACCGGCCTCTATCCGTTAAGACGGCATGGGAAAGAATCGCAAATGGATTGCGGGTGGACAAAAATCCCCTCTTGCATAATACTGCCGTCGGAAAAAGGAGTTCCCCATGACAAGTGTTGCCATTATCGGAGCGGCCGGCCGCATGGGCCAGGCGCTGGTTCGTTGTTCCCGCATGATGCAGAATATCCGCCTGGCCGCCGCCATCGACCACGGCGCCTGCCCTATGTGCGGAAAGGACGCGGGCGTCGTGGCCGGGTGCGGCGACGCCGCCGTGAAAATCACCAGCGACCTCGCCGCCGCGGCCCGGAGTGCGGATGTACTGATCGATTTCAGCATCCATGAGAACGTCCCCCTCACGATCCAACAGGCGGTAGCCAACCGGAAAGCCGTTGTAATCGGCACCACCGGACTCGCGCCCGACGAGCGTGCGGCTGTCGAGGCCGGCGCCCGCCAGATCCCCATCGTATGGGCGCCCAACATGAGCCTCGGGGTCAACCTCCTTTTTGCGCTCGTGCATCAGGCCGCCAAGGCGCTGAACCTGGATTACGATGTGGAAATCACCGAAGCCCATCACCGCTACAAGAAGGATGCCCCCAGCGGAACCGCCCTGCGGCTCGGTGAAATGGTGGCCGCCGCGCGTAACCAGAATTTCCGGGACGTGGCCGTCTTCGGACGCGAAGGACTCGGCGGCGAACGCCCGAAGGGCCAGATCGGAATCCACGCCCTCCGCGCCGCCGATATCATCGGGGATCACACCGTTCTTTTCGCCGCCGATGGCGAACGGGTGGAGATCAGCCACCGCGCATCCAGCCGCGATGCCTTCGCCAACGGAGCCCTCCATGCGGCCGGCTGGCTCATCGGCCGATCCCCGGGTTTGTACGACATGCAGGATGTGCTGGGCCTGCGCAAAACCTGAACCAGGCCCGGCTCGGCACCATGGACATCGGACTCAGTCTCGGCTCGAATCTCGGGGACAGGATGGCCACCCTTCGCGAGGCGGCCGGACGGATCGCGCGGATTCCCGGAATCCGTATCCGGGCCGCCGCACCCGTGTATGAGACCGAACCCGTCGACACGAAACCGGAATACGCCAACCTGAAATACCTGAACACCGTCCTCATCGTTGAAACCCGAACGGAGATCACGCTCACGAAACTGGCCCGGAACCTTCACGGGATCGAAGACCAGCTTGGACGGATCCGGCAGGAGGACCGTAACGCGCCGCGCACCCTGGATATTGATATCCTCTTTGCCGGTTCAATCATGCAGTCGGATGACATCCTCGACCTGCCCCACCCCCGCTGGGCGGCCCGGCGCTTCGTCGTCCAGCCCTTGGCGGATGTCTGTCCGCATCTGGTCCTGCCCGGAGAAAGCCGTTCCGTTTCCACAATCCTTGCCGCCCTCCCGCCGGGCGGCATCGTGAAGGTTTTTGACCACGATTGGCTACCGCAAAACCTGATCAATGGAGGATCCGTCCATGCCGTATGATGCGCTCACTTCACGTTATGAAACCATGCCGTACAACCGTTGCGGCCGAAGCGGCCTCAAGTTGCCCGCCATCTCGCTGGGACTCTGGCACAACTTCGGCGGAATCGATACCCTGGAGAATCAGCGCGCCATGCTCCGCCGGGCGTTCGATCTTGGCATTACACACTTCGACCTCGCCAACAACTACGGTCCTCCCCCGGGCTCGGCGGAGGAAAACTTCGGGATGATTTTCCGGAACGACTTCGCGCCGTACCGCGATGAACTGATTCTCTCAACCAAGGCCGGATACCGCATGTGGGAAGGCCCCTACGGCGAATGGGGATCACGCAAATACCTCCTCGCCAGCCTGGACCAGAGCCTGCGCCGCATGGGATTGGATTATGTGGACATCTTCTACTCCCACCGGCCGGATCCCGAAACCCCGCTGGAGGAAACCATGGCGGCCCTGAGCCACGCGGTGCGGCAGGGTAAGGCGCTGTACGTCGGCATCTCTTCCTATTCCCCGGAACAGACCCGAACCGCCGCCGCCCTCCTGCGCGCCAACGGAACCCCCTGCCTGATCCACCAGCCCAGCTATTCCATGTTCAACCGCACCATCGAGAACGGCCTTCTTGACGCCCTCGGACAGGAAGGCATCGGATGCATCGCGTTCTGCCCGCTCGCCCAGGGCCTGCTGACCAATCGCTACCTGACAGGCATCCCCGCCGATTCCCGCGCCGGGAAAGGAACCGGATTCCTCAAGCGCCAGCAAGTCACACCCGCCCAGGTGGCGCGAATCCAGAAGCTGAACAGCATTGCGGCAGCCCGCGGCCAAACCCTGGCCCAGATGTCACTGACCTGGGTCCTGCGGGATCCCCGCGTCACCTCCGCCCTGATCGGCGCCAGCCGCGTGGAGCAAATCGTGGAGAATGCCAGCGCCATGGCCGCCACACCCCTCTCCGGCGCGGAACTGCAACAAATCAACGACGTCTTGCAGTCGGGCTGAGATCGGACTACTCTGCGTTTCAATCACGCAACGCATTATCGCCATGAAAAAAGCTGCCTTGTTCCTGATTCTTGCCGCAGCCGCCCTGCTGCGGTTCGGCGGACTCTCCCATGACCTGCATGAAGGCCGCATCTACCACCCCGATACCCCAAAACAGGTCCGCGCCGTGGAACGATTCCTGGAAGGACGCTATTTCATCCATACCGGAATCTCGGATTATGACGGCTATCCCTACTTTAACGCCCATCTGGTCGAATACCTTTGCAGGGTTTTCAACCCGCCACGGGTCGCCGTCCTGAACCTGCTGGGCATCCCCTCCCGCCTCGACACACCGGACGTCATGGCCCTTTTCTGGCTCACCCGTATCTTCAACGCCACCCTTGCCACATTGCTGGTCTGGCTGGTGTACCGGCTGGTGCGCGAACACTACGGGGACAAGCCCGCTTTCGTTGCCGCCCTCTTCCTGGCGTTCTCCCCGGTGGATGTCACCGCCTGCCACTATGCAAACGGGGATACCACAGCCGCCTTTTTCGCCACCCTCTCGCTCCTTTTCGCCCTGCGCATCGCCCGCAAAGGTCGCTGGCGGGATTATTTCCTCGCCGTCTTCTTCGCCGCATGCGGATTCGCCGCCAAGTACCACGCCGGCCTGACCGCCCTGCCGATCGTCCTTGCCCATGCCGCGCGGTATCCCACTCCACGGGCATTCTTCAGCCGCGCTTCCTGGACCCGGCTTCTCGCCTGCGCCCTCATCGGCGTGGCCACCCTCTTCCTGACCATTCCAACCCTCTTCCATCACACCAGCCAGGTGACGCAGGATATTGTCACTTTCTTCACCCATGTATCCAAAGGGCGCCGGCTTCCCGACGAAGTACGAGGCACAGGGTTGACAGGAAAATTCCTGTTCTCCATGAAACGTAACGGGCCCATCCTTCTCTACCTCCTCGGCCCCATCGCCTCCGCCGCAGCCTTGCTGGCGCTGATCCGTCTTATCTGGCGCGATATCCGTATCCTCATCATCGGAGCCCTTCCGGTGGTTTATTTCCTGGTCGGCGTAAGCTTCCGCCCTATCGCCCCGCCTGTCTATCACACACTCATGACGCCAATGGTCTTCATCCTGGCCGCCATCCTCCTGACCCGGCGTCCGCCGGATACCGCCCGCCCGCTGATCCGCCGTGGCGCACCGGTTGCCGCCGCACTGGCAATCCTTTTTTCCGCCGGATATCTGGGCCGCCAGGCCATCAAGGAAACTTTCTTCTTCTGGCATATGGACACAAGACGCATGGCCGCCCATTGGGCAGCAGAGAATATCCCCGCCTCCTTTGTCTTCGACCGCAGCCTCTACACCTTCCAGCGGCCCGTCCCGCAGGGGAAACCCGCCGGCACCGTCTTCGTGCGGAACAACATCTACCCGGAAGATCCGCCCGCCTCCTTCCAACCACTGAAGACCTTCGCACTGGAACGGGATTCCCTCATGCAGTTCCGGAATCCCGACATCTTCTGCCATATCGGCGGCTCAAGCTGGATCACCAGCCCGACCCTTATGCCGATCACGCAACGCGCTCCTTCCGAAACCGGTAACTCATTTGTGTTCGATAACGGCCTGACGTTCCTGCGGGACGGCAAACGCCTTCTCCTGTACCCCGACTTTCCCCTGACCCGCCGCCTGGTAACGGAAGCCCCGCTGGAGGACGCCATTCTCACCGTCCGGAACGGGCCTTCTCCGAACTTCGTGCGTCTCTCGTTCGCCGGCCAGTCCTGGAACCTCAAGCTGGCTCCAGGCACAACAGAAGCCCTCAGGGTCCGGAACCCGAAACGCAGCTTCCCGCGGGAGCGCGGATTGTTCTTCTACCGGCTTTCCGCCAGTTCCACAACTGGACCAGCCCTGATTCGGCTCACAACCCGTGCGGAAGAAATCGGCCCCGCCCTGTACGACGCCGGCCGGTACGCCGAAGCTGTCTCCTGGCTGGAGGAAGCCGCGATGACAACCCGTAACCCGACCCTCGCGGTCCAGGCCATGGCCAGCCGTGCCATCGCCACCCCCTCCTCTACTCGCGGGGAACGGACCACCAAACCCGCCGACCTGGCCGCGGTGGCCGGACGGATCCGCAATGTCTTCAATGCCTCCTCTCTAGAGGACATCTACGGCATCGGGCCGGCCTACCTCAACGCCATCCCGTTCCTGTCCATCACCAACGAGGCCCTCCTCCGCCAGGGATTCCGGAAACGCTCGCCCTACAAAACCGTTCTGGAGGACGAGGAGGAAACCACCGTCGTCATCGCCGCAATCAACCCTTCCGGGAAAACCACGGTTTCCACACGCCCGCTCCTGTTGGATCCGGGATATTACAACTGCTCCATCCGCTTCCGCTATCTGCCGCTCCCGGAACAGGAACCCCTCCTCACCGTGGCGGTTACCCTCCCTGATGGCACACCACTCCTGACCCGCCCCTGCAAACTGTCCGAGTACGCCCCGGAACGGCTGGCCGAAACAACCCTCTCTGTCTGCATCCCGTCAGGAGTCCCCGCAGTCACCATCACTGTCACCCCCTCCGCGGTCGCCGGACTGACCGTACACCGGATCGCCCTGACCCCGGATGTCCTCGCGACCGTCCTGGGCTGGAAGAAGATCCTCGACCTCGTTTCAGGCGGGCCGGCCGTGGATGCGGCGGAGGAGCCCATGGCGTTTGATGTCCTGATGGCCTTGGGTGACCACGCCTCGGCTTCCAACAACACGGTGCAGGCACTGGAGAACTATTCGGCAGCCGCACGGGCGCGGCCGGAAAGCCTCCTGCCGGCCACGCGGCTGGCGCCCATCCGGAAGGATGCATTGCCCAATCCCTCCTGGCACGATATCCCCGTGAATGCACGGTTTGCCAACGGCCTCCGCCTGATGACCGCGCGCCTGCGCGAAACGGAGGTTTCCCGCGGCGCCAGTATCGGGCTGAACCTCTACTGGGACACCGATCAGCCAATCGAGGATGCCGAGGACCTGATCGTCTGGGTGCATTTCACGGACGCCAGCGGGAAGGTCCTCTTCTACGGAGATCACGACCTCCGCCACGACTTTCAACTGACCCCGAACCCGACCCTGGTGAACACACACTTCATGGAAGTCGCCGTGCCGGCCAAAGTCCCTCCCGGCAGGTATCGCATTGCCCTGGGCGTCTACCGCCCACTGCTGCGGGAAAGAATCCGTATATCCGGGAGCAGTATTCCGGCAACCAGGACGAGCCTTGAGCTGCCGCAGGAAATCACGGTCCTGTAACCGCGGAGGTCACAGGGGTACGATCGCACCGTACCTCGATGGACCGCTCATACAGTTCCTCGCCCAGAAGCTGGTTGTGCAATTGAAAGGCGATCTTGTATCCATAGGACCGGATTCGGTCCTCGCCAACAAACATCCCTTGAACAACCTTGTTGTTCCAGTGGGCGTCAGGAACCCTCGCCCACTCGAGAAGCCAGGTCAGGAGAAACGGCATCAGCTCGGCGTCAATATCCTCGAGAACCATTTCCCGGAGAACATCCTGCCCCTCCGGACCAGTAAGCCGTAATCGCATTCCCGGGGGCGGCCCCAGCAGTTCCAGCACACCGAGTGCATCATTAAGCACTTGCTGCGCCTTGTCGCTCTCCAGTTCACGCATATCCCGCTGGAGCAACTGCTCCGGATCCAGGAGTGCCGCCGACAACGGCCCGCTGCAGGCGCCGGAAATGACCACCCGCGTGTCGGCCGGATACTTATCCAGAACCTCGTCCAGGAGACAGGTCCAGAACTTGGCCGCCGTGTTCGCGAAGACAACCCCGCCCACATACAGCTTCTTGGCGCCATAGGCACCGGAAGAAGCATCCCCCTTGTTGTCGTGTAGCAACCCTGACATATCCCATCACCTCAGAAGTAAAGGATACCAGCTCAGACCCTGCCCGGCATCACAAATCGGCAAGAAAAAGGGACGCGTCCTTCGACGCGTCCCTTTCCTTATCATCCATTTGGCCCGGTTACGGGGCTGCGTTGGGATCCACCGCCAGCCAGCCGCCAACCTGCATATTATTCCCGATGTAATCGACACCATAAACCGGCGCCGAACCGCCCCAGTAGCTGTTCATGATGTAGAACTGGCCCGCACCGCTGCGCTCCACATCATACGCTCCATTCCCGTATATGGAATTCATACCGGCGCTGCCATAAACCCCGCCGCCGAAATCATAGAAGCGATGCCCCGACGGCGCCGAAGTATCCACCTTCATACCGTCCTCGCCATTCAGGCTCATGACGTTGTACTCGCCGAACAGCCGTGATTCGGTATCGGAATCCATCACCAGGCTCAGCCCGTTAACCGTGTTCCCGATCAACTCGTTCTGCGTAAAGGATGCGTCCACCAATCCATACGCGTCGAGGTTCGCGCGGATACCATGGTTGCCGTTCCCGCTGGAGATAACCTCATCCACGTCCAGGTCGATGGAACCGGGCCAGCTGCTGGCATTCACATGCAGGCCGTTGTTGTCGTTGCCCGATACGTTCATGTCCGCAAAGGATAAGCTAACAGGGCCCCAGGCATCCACGATCGCCTTGACACCATTATAGTTTTCCGTTGCCGTAACGTCGCTGACATCGACCCGGACTTCACTGGAGGAGTTGGCAACGATACGCAGGCCATTCCCCTCATTCATCGCCACGTAGGTATCGTCCACCATGACATCCACATCACCCCAGGCGTTGGCCAGAATGGCCACGCCGGCGTTGTCGTCATTCTCGGGATCCGTCCCGTTGGACAGCGCACGGACGCCATCAACATCGACCCATACGGAACCTTCCTCGCCGCTCGCATCCGCCTCTATCCGCACGCCGGCTTCGCCGTTACCACTGGCTTCCACACCGCCCTCCGGCATCATCGGCACAATGAAGTCAAACAGGTCGGTATCCCAGCCACCCATGTGATCATTCATGTCAGCCAATGCGGAATCCCCGACCCAGGCATGGGCATCCCCGTCATAGCCATAGCTGTTGAGATCCAGCCAGACACCCTTCTGGGCATTGTTGTTCGCCGTGATGCCCTGCAGCGCGGCGGCGGAATCACCGTTGCCCATAAGCTGCGCGTATATTCCGGAGCCGTATACGCTGTCATTGGCCTCCACACCCGCCAGCACGATGTATGTGGATGCAGGCGCGTAACTGGAAGCCATCAGCTGCAGCCCATCATATTGGTTGCCATCCGCCATAATCAACATACCGCCGATCATGGCTTCCCCGTACTCGCTGGAAGCCACAGCATCCACATGTATTCCAACCCCTCGGTTGAAGGAGGCATTCACATCGGCCAACCCGACCATAGCATCGCCGTAGTACGACTGCGCCATCACATCAATGCCATCCCCCATATAGCCATTCGTCACCTTTGGTTCAGATTCAGTCACTGAGATCGGGCCATTTCCAATGGCATCCACGCCCAGCAGAGCCACGATGCTGTCTTCATAGGCCGAGGCATACACATGCACTCCTACGCCGTAATTGCCGTTGGCTTCCACATGGCCAAGCGTCGAAACACCGGAGAGATCCATCGGAACCTCCATTTCGTCGATGACAGACTGGGCCATGCCCATGAGCGTCTCGGTGGAAGCCACGATGCCAACCGCCGTTCCATTTTCCGAATATAGGTCCAACTGGATCCCGGCGTGGATCGTATAGTCCTTGTCCTGGGTCGAATAATAGTTCCCGTTCCCGTTCGCCTGCGCATCCAGAACCAGGGCCATCGCCATATCATACCCATGGACGTCGAGGTTGATTCCGCTTCCTCCGTTGTTGTTCATCTGGACCTGGCCGTACGGCGGGATGAAGCCCATGTCCATGGGCGCCACATAGTCGCCCAGCAGCGGATTCGCCGTCAGGTTCTCGATCAGCCCGAACACAGGATCGGTCGACATGACAATGGCCCCCGCCATGCCGTCATAACTATAGAACTCCCCGCGCAATCCGCATCCATAGTTGCGGTTGGCCGTGATATCCATGAACAAGCCGAGCGCCATTTCATCGGCGTACGAGCCGACATTGATGCCAGGCCCTGGCGCGTTGTCGTTGGCTTCGCACCGAATCATGGCCAGCACCGACACATCCGGATTTTCGTAATTTCCGTGCTGATTAATATTGAATCCACCCCATCCGCCCTGCTTGGACTCGTCTTCTATATCCCACCAGTTGTAGTAACCGTTGCCATTGGCCTCCATGCCCACGAATGCCGCCAGATTCACTTGCGAGGACTGGCCCAGCCAGACGCCGCCATTGTAATTTCCATTGGCCTGCATGGATCCGCCGGCACGGTACAGTTCCCCAATGCCAAGCATATCCGCCACGCTCGGGGCTTCGCCATCCTCGCTGATCGTGGGGAAGAGGTTGATACCACCCATGACCGTGTTAAGCAACTGATCAAGCCGGTCCAAGTCCTCGTGCGACGCAAACAACGCGCCGGACATATAGTTGGCCTGCAGGTACGCGGAAATACCCGTGTTGTAGTTGCGATTGGCCGCCGTATCCACAAACAAGGCCGCCGAAACATCGTAATTGCCGGCATAGACATACACGCCATCCTGACCATTGTCGGAATAATCGCCCGAAATCCGGGCCAGGAATACGCCGGGCGGCAACTGCATGGAATCATCCATCGGCGGAGTTTCGACTTCTTGCACTTCGTTACCCCAGGCGTACAGCGACAAGCCGTCTCCAAGGTTTCCGCTCGCGCGATTGTTGGCGAGCAACACATCCACAGTCGTTACATCGGAAAGGGAGATCCCGATCCCGTTCCCCCAGAAATTCTCAATCCGGTTATTCCAGATCGCGGCAGAGAAGTAATCCATATATTCGCCGTTGATCTGTATTCCAGACCCCCAGGGCTCCCCCTTGTCCGTCGCATCAAAATTCTCATACTCCAAATCGAAATCCCCATGCACGTAATTGCAGTGGATGTTCACGTCCGTCACATTGTAGCCAAAGATTCCCGGCACCACCTGCTGCCCCTCCTCGGGCAACTTGACCTCCGTGCCGCCAGCCGCATAGCCGCCCGGTTGATAGATCTCGAACCCGGCCAGTTCCACCCCGCTCGCCAGAGTGAAAGCCGGCGCCAGGTTCTGACCATTCACCACCGGGAACACACCATTGCCCATGAACTGACCACCAGCCCCGTAGAACGGACAACCATTGCCCCACACGATCAGTCCTTCCCGCAAAATCACATTCTCATAATATTGCTCGCGGGCATCGAACACATACACCATCCTGCCACGCCAATCACCGACACCTTCCTCGATCGTGTTGTACGGATGCTCCCGCGTCCCGTCCTCGTACCCGTCATTATCCTTATCCACAAAGATCACGTCCGTGGCCAGAACCTGGTATTTCCCCTTCTTCGTCCGGCTGACCAGTTTCTTGCCCAGGAGACGTCGGTCTTCCACAATCTCTTCCGGATCAGTCGCCTCGGTGCGGACATGCAGGTCGCGAATGACCATGTCCGTCAGGCGGGAGGAGAAAGGCGCCTTCTCACGGGACGGCATGAAGCCGGCCAGCGCACCGGCAAACGGATTCTTGCCCGCACCCAGCTTGGCCAGGTCAAACGGAACCGTGGCGCGCGCACCCACCGAATAGTGCGAACCGCACAAGGCTTCATCCTCATACCAGGAGCCATCGAGATACAAAGAAGGCAGCGCCCGCACTTCCACACGGGCCTTGGCGCCTTCAATGTCCTCACTCAGCTCGGCATCGAAATCGTACCAGCCCACAAACACCTTCACGTCCGCATAATCCTGCACCACGGGAATCGGCAGCAATGCGCCGATTTCGGCATCAAAACCCTCGAGCGCCTGCTCATAGATGCGGTAGTGCTGAAGCGTGGTCACTTCATAGGTGGAGTCAGCCGTCCAGCCAATCTGCTCGATGATGTTGCCATCCCCCTGAGGCTTGTTCCAGTGCTGGGTGATCTCACGAACCGTTTCGGTCTTCTGCAGGTGGACTTCCCCTTCCTTGACATCATCCTGCGGGAGATAATAGTTGGCCCGCGCATCCACCCACTGGCTCAGGAATTCCACCCCGACGCCGAATTGATCGAAGGTGTTGTCCAACTCCGTGTTGCGTACATCGTAGTACAGGTTCCCGCCCACGATGAAATTCTTATCGGGGAACAACTGGCGATACCCGACACCAATGTTGGCTTCCTGACCGTCATTATCGTTGACCGTACCGCGGGGATTGACAAACAGCAATCCGTCCCCGAACTGGTAGACCGGCAAAAGGACATCGCCAAATGTCTCGGCATCCTGATCCAGGAAATGTATGCCAAGCGTGATCTCGCCCGCGGGAAGGACCGCAGGAGCCTCCGCCGCCACCTTGGCCTGCTCAGCCTGCTTGGGCGTTTCCTTCGCCGGAACCGCGGCCGCAGGAGCGTCCGCCGCACAGGCAACCCAGCAACCGGCAACCAGAACCACCAGCACACTGATCATGATTCGCCAACTCGTTTTCATCTCCTGCCTCCTTTTTCCTAACGTCCGTTACTTAAAGGGAATTCTGCCCCTGCAACGCACCGCGCTTGGGCGCATCCACAATCTCATACAACCGCATCGTCTTGGTGTCGTACCAGTAATTCCTGTCGCGCGACACCGAAAACTTCTCCTTGAGAGACTTGTCAATCTGGTCCATCTCCACCTGCTTCTCGCGAGACACACGGTTGAACACCTGAACCTCTTCCTGCGTCACCCGCTTGCCCGCTGCCAACGCCGCAAACTGCTGGACCTGCGCATCATCCTTGAGCTGCATGTGGACCCGCTGCTCGAAGACAACCGTGGTCTCTATCCTGCCACCCGCGGCAGGCGTATTCGTCGATCCGGCCCCCTCCCCTTTGGGAACCTGCTCGTAAATTGTCCTCGTCTTGGGATCAAAACGGTAGTTGCCCGACTCACTTACCGAAAAAGCCTTGAATAAATCCCCGTCAAACTTCCGGATTTCCTGCCGCTTCTCTTCGGTCAGGAGGGATAACGTCTGCAGCTCCATTGACACAACCCTCTTGGCATTAAATAGTTGTATCAATTCCTTCTCGGATGCCTTATCGGGAATCAGGAGATGGTACCGCTTGGTGGAATTCGTGGCTGGCGCCTCTTCGGCTTCTTTTCTGTCGCCGCCAAAGAAGGGCCAGGCCTCACTGGTTACGGGCAGGAAAGACAGCCATCCAAGCAGCAAAACGGCATAAAACCAATTCATGAACAGAACTCCTCCCCCCCATCCAACAAGACCGTTGCTACTCGATATCGGGTAAAGCGTCAAGCGATTTATGTAAATTTGTCGTTTTTTCCCTGTTCCAGACAACCCGCCCTCTGATGGGCAGAATCTCCTTATTCATATGGCGTATCGGTTCGGAAGCACCAACGAACTCCCCTTATGCCGTCACCAGAGGATGACGCCGTCAGAACCTCAAAACGATTCGGAATTCCCCCTCCCTTGACGGGAACGGGTCAGGGTGAGGATGTCCTGAACTGCATCGTTCCGTCTTAGCCTTCCCGACTGACATGCGCGGAACTGAAGGTGGCCATCTCGTTGTACATCTTGACCGCCGCCGCAATAAGGGTCATGGCCAGAGCCGCCCCTGTCCCTTCGCCAAGCCGCATATTGAAGTCGAGGATCGGCCGGGCCGCCAGGGCCTGCATGACAAATCGATGCCCGCGCTCCTCGGAGAGATGACTGAAGAAGATATAGTCGGAAACAGCGGGCTGAATCCGCAGGGCTGCCAGCGCACCCGCGGTGGAGATGAAACCATCCACCACCACAGGCACACGCCGGGCCGCCCCGCCGAGGACCAGACCCGCAATACCCGCAATCTCAAACCCGCCCAGCGCCGCCAGTGTCGACAACGGATCGCCCAGCGCCCCGCGGTTGACCTCCAACCCGCGGACGATCACAGCCATCTTGTGCTGAAGACCTTGGTCATCCACCCCTGTGCCCCGCCCTGTAATATCCGCCGGCGGCAAACCCAGGTAGGCCGCAAAAAGAGCCGTCGCGGGTGTGGTGTTGGCAATCCCCATTTCCCCCGTTCCCAGCAGACTCACACCGTCCCGAGCCGCCTCCTCCGCCAGCCCGATCCCCGCCTCCAGCGCCTGCACAACCTGCCCCAGCGTCATCGCAGGCCCCGCCGCCAGATTGGCTGTACCGCGCGCCACCTTGCGGTTCACCAGCCCCGCAGCCGAGCCGAAATCATAATCCACCCCCATGTCGACAACCCGAAGCTCCGCACCGGCATGGCGGGCAAACACATTGATGGCCGCTCCGCCGGCCAGCATGTTGAGAACCATCTGCGGCGTCACCTCGCGCGGAAAAGCGGAGACCCCCTCGGATGCCACACCATGATCGCCCGCAAAGCAACACACGCGGGATTTGCCCAGACGCGGCCTGTCCGTCCCGGTTGCCAGGCAGTAACGCATTGCGATCTCCTCCAACCGGCCCAGGCTGCCCCGCGGCTTGGTCAAGTCATCCAGATGCGCCTGGATCGCAGGCTTCAGCGAAAGATCCGCCGGTTGGATTGCCTTCAATGTCTGTTCCAATACACGCATACCCTCTCTCCTTTATCATTACAGTTTGCCGCCAAAAAAAAGGGTTCCGGCAAGGCAAACCCTTGCCGGAACCCTTTACCATCGAATTCCGCTCTATCTACCAACCCGTCAGGTCTTCTGGCTCCCGGATCGTTGCCGGTTCGGCGCCTTCCCGCGCCGTTGCGCCCCGCAAGGCGCTCGACGCAGTGGCCGGGTTTCCCCTGCCGAACCCGCTCCCCGGTTACAGCGGCGGGACCGCTGCGGATTCTCACCGCATTCCGGAATGACGGATTGTCCTTCCTGTTGTCAGGCTCCGACAATAAGAACTCCCGGCCCCGCTTGTCAACACCGGAGCGGATCCTCTCGCCCGCTCTTATTATCCTTGCACAAGCCGGGGGAATGAGGAATAAACCACTCGGAATATCTATGCAAAGCCCACGCATAGCCGTCCGCGCAATCCCGGGACTGAACCCCCTGGCTGAATACATTTTCAACGACGCACCCATCGGAATGGCTCTTCTGTCCCTCAAAGGCCGTTTCCTGAAGGTGAACCAGGCCTTTTCCGATTTTACAGGATTCCCGGCCGGCAATTTGATCGGACGGACCTTCCTGGATATCACCCATCCGGATGACCGCCGCGCATCACGGGAAATCAACCGCAAGTTGCTGGAGGCGGATACCCCGATCTCCGGATTTGAAAAACGATACATTCACAAGGGCGGCCGCATTGTCTGGGGCTCTGTGAGCCTGCGCATCGTCCGCGACCGGAAGGGAACGGCTAAATGCGTGATCGCCCAGATCGCGGATATCACCGCCCGCAAGGAGATGGAAGACGCCCTGAAGGCAAGCGAGGAACGTTATAAGGTCTGGCTGCAGGCCATCCCGATGCTGGCCTGGCGCTGCGACGCACAGGGTAAATGCATCGACTGCAACCAGCGTTGGCTCCATTACACCGGCAACACCCTGGAAGAAGTCCGCGGGGACGGATGGATGCGGGCCGTTCATCCAGAAGACCGTACCCGCGTCCTGAAGAAAGTCCGCGATGACGTCACGGGCGGGGAATTCTACGAGTGCGAGTACCGCCTGCGCCGGGCCTCGGACGGCGCCTATCGCTGGCATCTGGCACGCGCCGTCCCCTTGAAAGACATGAACGGAAATATCCTCATGTGGCTGGGCGCCGCACCGGATATCGATGACCTGAAACGACTCACGGAGGAACTGAAACTCTCGGAAACCCGCTTCCGCATCGCCCTGCGAGGATCCCCCATCACGGTCTTCAGCCAGGATCGCAACCTTATCTACACCTGGGCGTACAACCCATCCTCCGGTTTCCGCATCGAGGATGTCCTCGGCAAGAAGGACCACGACCTGTATCCCGCCGCCGATGCCCGGCTGTACACCCGGATCAAGCGCCAGGTCCTGAAAACCGGCATCAGCCGCCAGGACGAAGTGGTGGCCCATACAAAGACCGGCGAGGGGATCTTCGATATGACCACCGAAGCCCTGCGGGACCAGGAGGGCCGGATCATCGGCGTGATCTGCGCAGCGGTAGACATCACCGGACGGAAACAGATCGAAAAGGAAATCCTGTCGGCCCATGACCAGCTTGAACTCAAGGTCCGGGAACGCACCGCCAAACTCCGTACCCTGGCGCTGGAACTGACCCAGGCGGAACAGAAGGAACGGCGGCGGATCGCCCACATTCTGCACGAAGACCTGCAACAACACCTCGTGGCAATGCAGTATAAACTGCAGGAATTGCAGGCCGAACAAAAGACCGGCCCGATTTCGAACACCTCCCGCTGGCTGCTCGGGGAAATCACGCAAACCATCCAGATCAGCCGCGACCTCACCTCCCAGCTCCGGCCACCCGTTCTGTACGAATTCGGACTCCGCCCCGCCCTGGACTGGCTTGCCCGCGATATCCATTCCCGGTTCGGCTTCAAGGCCGCCATCAAGGGCCTGCACACCTTTAAACTGGAATCGGATGAAATGAGCATCTTCGCCTTCGAGGCCGTACGGGAACTGCTCATGAACGCCATCAAACATTCAGGCGTCAAGACCGCCTCGCTTTCCATTTCCCGCGGCGGAACAAGCTCGATTGTCATCGAGGTCAGGGACCGGGGAACCGGTTTCAACCTCAACAAAATGACCCCGGGCCGTTTCGGCCTTTTCAGCCTGCGGGAACGGGCGGATGCTGTCGGAGGCAACCTGCAGATCACCAGCCGTCGGGGCCACGGCACCACCGCCACCCTGACCCTCCCGGTAATCTAGCGACGCCATCAGCCGGCTTGCGTCCGCCCTCCTTTTCGGGCATTCTGCCTGCGTTCGCCCGCGATCGGCAGTCGGGCGGGAGAAGATGAAAACGACACAACCCAGAATGCTGAAGGCTGTGGCCCCCATCCGCATTTGCGATATCGGGGGCTGGACCGATACCTGGTTCGCGGGAACCGGCGCGGTCTTTAATATTGCCGTCTACCCCTACGTCGAGGTGCAGATCCGCCTCATCCCGGGCGCCGATGCCACAAAGCGAGTGGTCATCCACCTGGAAAACTTCGGCGACACCTACGCCGTCAATCCCACAGCCATCGCCTACGACAAACACCCGCTGATCGACGCCGCCATCGACGTCATGGCCATCCCCGATGATCTCGCCTTCCGCATCACGATCTTCTCCGACGCCCCGCCCGGCGCCTCCACCGGCACCAGCGCCGCCGTGTCCGTCGCCCTCATCGGCGCTCTCGACTGCCTGACCGCCGGCCGTCTGACACCCCACGAGGTCGCCGCACTGGCCCACTCCCTCGAGACCGACCGCCTCGGCCTGCAGTGCGGCATCCAGGACCAGCTGGCGAGCGCCTATGGCGGCATCAACTTCATCCAGATGCACGCCTTCCCCCATGCCAGCGTTTCACAACTGCAGATCCCCAACAGCATCTGGTGGGAACTGGAACACCGCCTCGCAGTCCTCTACATCGGCACCCCCCACAGCTCCAGCGCCATCCACCAGAAGGTGATCGCCACGCTGGGCAAGGACGCCTCCGCCGATCCGCGCCTGCAACGGCTCCGCGAACTGGCCGTCGAAGCGAAGGACGCCGTCTATGCCGGCGACTTCACCCGCCTGGGCCGGGCCATGAGCCACAACACCGAAGTCCAGCGCGCCCTGCACAAGGAACTGGTCTGCCAGGCCTTCGAGGAAATCATCACCATCGGCCGGGACTTCGACGTGCTGGGCTGGAAGGTCAACGGAGCCGGCGGCGACGGCGGCTCCATCACCTTGCTGAGTGACGGCGACGGCGAGAAGAAGCGCAAACTCCTGGGAGTGCTCCGGCAGCGCGGCTATTCAGCCCTGCCCCTGTACCTGTCGCGGCACGGCTTGCGCGCCTGGCAGACGGAATAGGAAAGAAACCTCATGATGCTCTTCGACATCTGCGTGATCACGGCCTCGAACCGCGCGCAGGCCGACGCCTTCTCCAGGCTCCTGAAGATCCGCATCGACCACGGCCTCTATCCGCGCGAAATCGATTTCCGCGTCTACCACGATCCGGAAGCCGGCCGCGTGGGAAGCGGCGGGGGAACCCTCTGGGCGCTCCACCAGCTTGCCGCGGATTTCAACGCCCGGGATATCGCCACGTTCTTCCGCGAACGAAAGATCCTCATCATCCACGCAGGCGGCGAAAGCCGCCGCCTGCCGTGCTATGCACCGGAAGGAAAACTGTTCGCCCCGCTTCCCCTCCCTTCGAGTTCCGTCCTCTCTCCCTGCGTCCTGGACGTGCAACTGAGCCTGTTCCTGAAATACCCATGGCGGCGCGGCGAAGTGGTGGTCGCCGCCGGCGATGTCCTGGTGGACTTCGATACCACCGCCATCCCCGCCGACCGCGGAGATATCTGCGGATTCGCCGCGCCTGCCACACCGGAACAAGGGTCCCGGCACGGGGTGTTCATTTTCGACGCGAATCGCAAGGCTGTCGTCGACGTCTGCCAGAAGGCGTCCCCCCGCTACCTCACCGACCACGCCTTGGTAGAGGGCACGGGCGATGTGGCCATTGATCTGGGCATCGTCGCCCTGACCCCGCCGGCCGTAACCGCCCTCCTGGCGCTGGGCGAAACCCGCCTGGGATCCGGCACCCTCCTGGAGTCCCTGGCCCGGGGCGCCTGCCGGTTCGACCTGTATGTCGAAATCCTGACCGCATCCCTCGCAGGCCTCTCCTACGCGGATTATTCCAAGAGGCTCGCGGGAATATCGCCCTTGCCGGAATCCCTGCTGCGCGTATTGTTCGATTCCCTGCACCGGTTCCCCCTGCACGCCGTCCTCGGACGCCGCTCACTGTTCCTGCACTTCGGCAGCCTTAAGGATTTCCTGCCCGCCTGCCGCACGCTCGTCGCCCGTGACATCCATCCGTTCTATGCACCGGACCATGCCGAACTGAAGGCTGAACCCGCCCCCGCACCGCTGGTTTTCAACAGCACCGGCTTCCAGTCGACGGGCGCCGGCACGCTGGTCGCCGAAAATATCTCCAACTGCACCCTCACAACCGAAGGCGATAACCTGCTGGTGGGTCTCTCGGACCTCCCCGCGGGCCTCACGCTGCCCGCAGGATTATGCCTCGATGAACGGCAAAGGAACGGCGCCGTCATTCGCGCCGTGTACCATGCCGCGGACACCTTTACCGTGGCGTCGGGCATCGCGGAAATGCGTTTCTGCAACACGCCGCTTGCCGTCTGGATGCAGGAGCGGGGCCTGTCTCCCGCCGACCTTTGGACGGATCCGGATTGCAGGGACCTGCTTCAGGCAAGACTCTTCTGCGAGAATGCCGGCCTCCCCCTGCTGGAAGGATTCTGGAAAAAAACCGGGGACGCGGAATGGACCCGCCAATTCCGCTCCGCACGCCGATGGAGCCTCTCGGAATTGAACCAGTCGGAGGATGTCACCGCACGGGAACAGCAGCGCACCACCGCACGCGCCGCCTGCCTGCGCGACGCCTTCGCCCGCGAAGCCGGCTGGCAGACAGTGAGCTTCACTGATTTCCTCCAGGTGGTCCGCACGAACATCCCCGCCACCCATATGGTCAACTGGCTGTCCCGCACAAACGATCCGCTCCTGCGGTTGTATCGCCGGGAACTGCTGGTGGCCAGTCGCCTGGCGGATATACCCGATGGCGATGCCTTCCTGATCGACTACCTGGGCCGCCATGAACCCGCTCCGCTTTCCCTGGCCGTCAAGGAGGACCAGATTGTCTGGGCCCGCTCCCCGCTCCGCCTGGACCTCGCCGGCGGCTGGAGCGATACCCCGCCCTACGCGCTCCGCTATGGAGGCCAGGTGGTCAACTGCGCCGTGGACCTGAACGGCCAGCCGCCTGTCCAGGTTTTCTGCCGCCGCACCACGGAACCCTTTGTCCGGCTGCATTCGATCGATACCGGTTGCCGGGAAACCTGCACGGACTTCGAGACCCTGTCGGATTACCGGTCCCCCGCCTCACCCTTCGCCCTGCCGAAGGCCGCCCTCTGCCTGCTGGGCTTCACCCGCGAACAGTCGGGCTGCGCCACGCTGGAGTCCCTGCTGAAACGCCTCGGCTCCGGCCTGGAAATCACACTCCTGTGCGCCGTGCCGAAGGGATCCGGACTGGGCACCTCCTCGATCCTCGGCGCCACCATCCTGGCCGCCCTGCACCGGTTCTTCGGACTTTCCGTGGAACGGGACGACCTGTTCCGCCGGGTCCTGCACATGGAGCAGATGCTGACCACCGGCGGCGGCTGGCAGGACCAGATCGGCGGGATCGTGGGCGGAATCAAGTACATCAGCACAACGCCCGGCCTGCGCCCGGCCCCGCTGGTCCATCAACTGAACCCCAACATCCTGACGCAGGGGCCGAGCCTGCGGCGCTTTACCTTGTTCTATACAGGCATCACCCGCCTGGCGAAGAATATCCTCTCCGAAGTCGTCCAGCAGGTGAACCGGAATACACCGGCCTACCTCTTCACGCTCCGCCACATGCGGCAACTGGCCCTGGATGTCCGTCATGCGATTGAACTGGGTGACGTGGAAACGCTGGGGCCCCTCCTGCGCCTGTCCTGGGAAGCCAACAAGCGGATCCATCCGGGCACCACCAATCCGGACGTGGAAGCCCTGCTCGCGCGGACTGCGCGGTGGACGATCGGCGCGAAACTGCTCGGCGCCGGCGGCGGCGGTTACGCCCTCCTGCTTGCCACGGATGAAGCGGCCGCCGACGCCACCCGCAACCTGCTCCGGAAGGAGTTCGAGAACAACCGCGCCCGGATCGTGGACTTCACGCTGAACACCACCGGCCTGCAAGTCAGCGTCTCGTAACCTTTCAACACCGGATGAATCCTTCGTTCCGGCCTTCGACGGAACGGGCAAACCACGAGGCGTATGAGGCTGCCGCGCTTGGCCTCATGCGCCTCGTCTTTCTGCTGCGGCAGCCCGCCAGACCGCCTCTACACCCGCGCCCTGCCCGGCGCCATCCGCAGCAGCCCCCAGAAGACCAGCACCAGCGCCGCCGCCGTCCCGGCCGTCGCCAGCCACCCCAGCACCCGCCCGCCGCCGGCACGGAACTCCAACGTCATCTCCACATTGGGATGGATCTGCAACTCGCGCTGGAACGGCAGATGAACACCCTGCACCGGCAGGGTCACGCGAATGGGATTGGCCCGCATCTGTGCCGCATCCTGCTGCTCCAGCATCTTGTCGGCCACCAGGTTCAGGTTGTCCATGTCTTTCGCGTCCAGCTTCTGCTCCAGCTGCCGCCCGTAATCCGCCGTCCACTGCCCCTGGTCCACCTGCTGGCCCGCCGCCTGCGGCGCGGCCTCCGCCTCGTCCATCACGTTGCGCGACTTCTTGAGTGCAGCGCGCCGGTTATAAAAACCCACCACGGCCTGCTGCCGCATCAGGTTGCGGTACTGGATGCGCGCATCCTCGTTGAGCTCCTGCTTGCCCTGCGAAAACACCAGCGCCTGTTTGAGGGCCTGCTTGGCCTCCGCCTGCTTGCCTGCCTTCCAGAGCGATTCGCCCTGCTTGAGCACCTCCTCGGCCCGCGCGCTGCTGGCAAGGATGGCCTCGCGCGTCTGGTTCTCGTACTGCTCGGCATCGAATACAATCACGCCGTCCTGCTTCCACCCGCTCTCATAGTTCATCGTCCCGCCAAACCGCCCGTACCGGTATCCCGCTGGCGCATACAAATCCCACCGCACGTTGGCCAGCGGTACATTGAAACGCGGCCCCTCGATCTTCTGCCGCCCGAAAAACCGGCCCGCCCCGGCCGTGGAAACATACGTCAATTCCACGGTCGCCTCTCCCGCAGCCCGCGCGCTCTCGAGCGGAATCATCAGCCGCCCCTTGTCCTGCAACGGAGCCGCCGCCGTGCCGTTGACGAACGCCGACCAGCTTTTCGCCGAGGCGGGCAGGGTCACCTCCAGGAATCGCAAGGATCCCACATTCATCTGCAGCATCGCCCGGGTCACCATCTGGCCGTCGTCGGATAGCACGGAGGTGAGCGTCACCGACTCCACCCGCGCCGCCAGGACATCCGCCGAGTCGTGCCGGATGACCATCAGGTCGAGCTCGTAGTCGGGCCGCGTGGTGCGGTAGCAGAGCACAGCCTCAGCCAAATTACCGGCCCCGAAACTGCCGGGCACGTTGCGGGCGTCGTCCTCATGCAACCCCGCGGGGACCCCGTCCGCCCGGACCTGCAACCGGCCCGCCGTGAAGACCACCACGTACCCCTTCTGCGATTCGGTATCCACCGTGCGGAGCGGCCTGACCTTGAGCTTCTGGTCCCGGGCCTCGCAGGGCATCTGGTAGACCACCTCCATCTGGTAGCGGTTTTCCACCTTGCCCTGCAGTTCAACTTCCCACAATCCGTTGGTGCGATCCACCTCCGCCACCTTGGCCACCCCCCGGCCGGAAACCGTCAACGACACCCCCGGCGCCGGCGCCTGGAGCCGGAAGGTCTTTACCCCCGCCTGGTCAATCTTGTACTGCACGAGGCAGCGCCCATGCAGCATCCCCTCGGAAATATCCAGCCGCTGGAGGACATCGGCCCGAATCACCGGCGCCATCGTCTCGGTCTTGAGCGACACCATCCAGTCGGGCCGCAGGATACGGAACGCCAGATACCCCGCCTGCTCGATCCCCAGCTCGCGGGGATGGATCTCGCTGACCCCGTCCCGCCCGGTTGTCAACAAACGCACACCGCGCTCGCCGGACACCGCCAGCGTCCCGGTATGCTTGACCGCATCCGGCACGCCGATACGCGGCACCCGGACCTGCGCCTCGATCCCCCGCCCCATCCGCCCCAGCACCAGGTTCACCGACCGGTTGCCCAGCGCCTGCTTGCGGTAGTGCAGGATCACCGCGTGCCCGCCTTCGCGCACCTCGTCCCAGTGCCCGATGTCCTCGCCGGACAGCGATTCGATGTCGAAATCCTCGGGCAGGTTGATCCGCAGATCGAAGATCCCCGCCCGGGAGATGGCCAGCGCCAGCCGGGAACTGAGCGCCACGCGTTCGTCGGAAATATCCAGGCTGGCCTGCTCGACCACGCGGACTTCGGGCAGTACCCGCTCGGCATGCACCTTGGCGTTGGCCGGCAACTCGTGGTAGCGGTAGGCAAACCGGATCTCGGGCTGGTCGGCCGTCCCCGGCCCCTTGAGCGCCGCCTGGACCGCCTCGACAGGGAAATCGCCCGCGTTCATCAGGCTCAGCCCCTTGAGAGTGTCGGCCCGCACCTGCACCGACCCGCCGGCCGCGAGCGCCACCGACCCGCGCTGGCGCACACACCCTTCCACGGCCGGCACCGATAATTCGGCGTCATACGGCAGCCCTTCGCGCGGAACCTGGGTCGTGATGACCAGCAGGAACTCGCCGCTGACCGGCTTTTCCATCCACGCCTCGAGCACGCGGGTGTCGGGCTCGAACCGCCAGGTACCCAGCCCCGCCCCCGCGACCGCCGTCACCGTCATCCCCGCCGGGACCGTCATCCGGAGCGTCTGCAGTTCGCCCTGCGCCACCTGGCAGCGCGCCAGATGCGTCATGTTCACCAGCCCCGGCGCCAGCAGCGCGTAGGTCTGCAGGTCGCAATAGAACACCGTCCGCTCCAACTGCGTCCGGCGCTCGCGCGGCCGCCATGTGACGGGCGCCGCCCCGGTCCCCGCGAGCGTCATGATCCCGACCGTCGTCTTGTCCTTCTCAGAGACCTCCAGCAACGCCGCCGCGGGACTCGTGATCTCCCAGCCGGGCGCCGGAACCATGATCTCGATCCGGTTCTTGAGGTTGGCGGGGAGACGCAGGGGCAGCGTCCAGTTGCCGCCCGACGCGGCGACCCGCACCAACCCCTGGAAGGTCAGCGTATGGCTTCCCGCGCGGTCGAGTTCCACGGCGTACCCCTCGGGACCCGCGACCACCCGGCCCTCGCGTGGCGCCACCGACGAGTCCACCAGCACATAGTCGGCGGGGAACACCGGGAGGCGTTCCGCCTTGAGGGTATCCACGGTGAACGTCAGTTCGACCTTCACGTTGCCCTCGCGATCCTTGAGCGGATCGGGAGCGGCAAGCTTGACCAGCACCTCGCGCATCACCGGGGTATCCGCGGGCGGCGCGGCCGGCGCGGGTTCCGCCCTGGCCGGCAAAGACGACGCCAGCAGCAAGCCTGCCAGCAATACGATGCCGCCAGCCCCTCCGGCGGGCGCGGGCCGCGGCTCTTCCGCGGCCGGCGCGGCATCCACGAACGGCGGTGGCAAGGGCTCCTCCTCGATCCGGTCGCTTTCGCGTTTCGCCTTTCCGCGCCGGTACGCGCGGCGCGCCAGCGAGATCCAGATCCAGGCAATCGCCGCGGGCGGTAACAGCAGGGCCAACACCGGCGTAAGGACCGGAATCGCCAGCAGGCTCCACAACAGGAGGGTGATCGCCGCCGCGAGCATCAGGGGCTTGCGCCGCCCGACCAACCCCCACACCAGCAGGGCGATCCCCGCCGCGCTTCCCAAAACCAGACGCAGGAACCCGCCGGACCCGCCCAGCCACGAGGGCACGGCCCGCACGGTCACGCGGAGTTCGCGGTCGGCCATCGTCACCGACTTGGTGAAGGAAACATCCCGCGGCTGGGAGTCCCGGCCGCTGACCGCCGTCAGCGCCACACCCGCCGCGTCATCCAGTTGGCGCACCGCGCCGGGAAACAGCCCCAGCGCCAGCAGTCCGCCCGCCAGCACAACCCACAGGTTCATCCAGCGCAGCACCTTGCCGCGGCCGGCCGCATACGCCAGGTACAAGGCCGCAAGCAGCAGGACCGCCACCCAGAAGAGAAGCACGGGCGCCTCGCGCAGAAGCCCAACGGCCAGCGATTTCACCGTCAGCGCCAGCGTGCCGAGCCCCGTCCCCAAATCCACCGGGCCGGTCATGTTGCCGCCTGCGGGGAGAAGGGAAAGCTTCTCCGGGCCCGAGACCGTCCACCGCGCGAAAACCGATTGCGCGGGGGAAACCGGCGCGGTGAAGGTCATTCCACGGAACCAGCGCGGCTTCGCGCGGGCCTCGGCGTAGGTCAGGTCTATGCGCGACGGCGTATCCGCGTCGGCCAGCCGCTTGATGGGAATCAGCGTCACTCCCTTGCCGCCATCCAGCACCTGGATGGCCTCGCCATCCACGCGCGCATTCCATAGCCGGGCCTCCCTGGGCAACGCCACGCCAAGGAACTGCTGGGAAGCGTTCTTGACGAAATACGTCGCCTCGGTCACCGCCTCGCCCTCGGCGCTGACCCGCGTCCGCATGGCAATGTGGTCGGCCACGCAGTCCAGCATAGCCTGCGTGCCGAACCGCCGGACCATCAGCCTTGTGACGTGCGGCGCGCGGACGTACTTGTATCCCTTGAGGATCGGGTCGTTGACCAGCAGTGCGTATTCCCGCGGCAGCTCGCCGGGCAGGATCGGAATCACCGAGGAATCCCTCTGCTTCTCGGACTCGAAGGTCAGGCTGGGCGGACCCGACAGGGCCACGTAGCCCACCTCGCTCATCGTCCCCGACGTCTCCACGCCGCCCGCCAGCAGTTCCGCCCCCTCGTAGGCGAACGGCTGGTTGTAGGTCATCAGGAGGGTGTAGTCGCCCAGCACCTTCTCCTGCAGGGAAAGGGTCACCAGTTCGCCATCCCGCTCCCAGCCGCGGACATCCCGGCCGGTGAACTCGATGTTCTGGTAGGCGGCCGGAACCTTGATCACGAAGCGCCGGACGGGCGCGCCCTCGATGCGGTAGGTGGTCGAGACACTGCCATACAACGCCCCTTCGCCCAGCGAGATCAACTGGAACACCTCGGCGTGCACCGCGGCGTCGGCCTGCTCCACCGCCACC
>CAIVSY010000048.1 GCA_903908715.1 uncultured bacterium | reverse complement strand
GCGTTGCTGTCCTGCCCGTCCTCGAATCCGTCCAGGTCCGTGTCCGCCTCCCACGGGTCCGTTGAGAGCGTTGCCTCCTGCACGTTCGTCACGCCGTCCCCGTCGTAGTCCAGTGACGCATCCGCCGCGTTCGTCACGTTCAGCCCGAACAGGTTCTCGTAGTCGTCCGACATCCCGTCGCTATCCGTGTCCACCGCCAGCGCCACCAGCCCCGCCGCGCCGACCACGCCCGCAAGCACCAGCCACGCACGCCAATCCGTCATCCGCTGTCTCATGCTCTCGCCTCCGTTCCAACTTGCCCGAACATCCGCCGCCGACACCGACAAACTGCACACACACTACTTGCGCCACCGCGTTCGCGCCAGTTGGGTAATTCCTTACACGCTGTAAGGATTTCACTGACACGCGGAAAACGATGCCAAGCGCCCTCACATGACGACGATGAGGATGCCCATGCACACGAAAAAGAGCCCCAGCAGCACCTTGCTGGCCACCACGTTCCGCCGGCTCCATGACAACAGGGAGTTCGTCCGTACGCCAAGGTATGTGACGGCGAACACCGTTACGAGGGGCACCATGAACATCGCGTTGTACAGCAACAGCCACTTCCACGCCCGCAACGCCAGGCCGGGCGTGACATCACCCCCGCCTGAAGCCGCGGAGGCGTGCTTGATCACGAACACGAGCGTCGGTACGTACACCTGGCCGGTGCACACGCTCTCCAGGACCGTCACCGCGAAACCGGCCACCAGTCCTCCCAGGGCGATGCTTCGCATCCGGACGCCCTCCCGCAGGATGGCATGAATCCGGACCTTGACTCGCTTTGGAAGCTGCAGTGTCACGCTGTGGGCGTCGTGGGATCGTCCGTACCGCAGTGCATCGCGAAAGGAGAGGTAGGCGAGTACGCCCAGCAAGCCGGCCATGCCGATTTCGAGGCAACGCCGCAGGGTCAGGAAGCCGTCCAGCATGTGCAGCGCCCGGAGCAGGCCGAACCCCAAGGCCGTGTAAGCCACGAAGGACGCCAGGCAGAAGGCGAGCCCCATCGCCAGTAGATGCCGGCGCCGCACACGCGCCACCGCAAGCAGGCTCATGAAGAAGACCAGCGTCGAGATGGCGCAGGGGTTCACCCCGTCCAGCAAACCGCCGATGGCGACAACCGATGTGGTGAGTCCACCCACCCGCTCCAGCGCCAGGGTCCGGGATCCTTGCGGCAGGGGCGCTGTGGGCGTGAGGGCGGCGGGGGTGTTCCCGCCGCGGCTGGCAAGTTCCCGCATGGTGGCCAGGAGCCCTGCCTGCATGGCCGAGAACCCGTAGAAGGGGTAGCGGCGTTCCACATACATACAATTGAGGGTGTTGTTGGTGACGCCCAGCGACTTCTCAAGCCGGAGCAGGCCAAGCACGTTTGTTTCGATGCCCATGTCGTGCTTGAGCAGGACATACCGGCCCGAGAATTCGGCCTCCAGCGCCGGGAGAATGCGTGTGTCAATCTTCTCGCATTCGGCGCACCCCGGCTCGAAGAAGTAGTCCACGACGATCGGGGCGGCGGCGGACGCCGCGGACGCCGTCACGACGCACACAGCCATCGCGCGCAGGAATGCGGCTCTCCATTTCCAGTCTCTCATCGTTTCCTTGTCGCGACACAGGGCCGTGTATCGACAATGGTCCCGACGCGCTCGCTCCACGTCTTGTTTCCGCTCACGGGAATTCCTCCTAGCTGCCAATAACCTGCGCCATTGGCCGTGTAAAGCAACATAAGCCATTCAATGTGTCCCATTGTCGTATAGGATCATGAATGCGTATAGTCGTGTCGTTCATTACATGGCGCGTCGCAAAACGCACGACAATGCCGAACAGGTGAGTGCAGGAAGCAGGCAAGCCGTCCAAAGCAGCCTGATGGAGCCAGCAGGACAGAGACTGCCAGTGAGCACCATGGATATCCACACCAAAGCGCTCAGGCAGTCGCAGGCGATTCTGTCGGGGTTTGCCTTAATCGTAATCGTAATCTTAATCTTAATCCGTTTTGTCGTTTCGCGTTTCGTAGGAGACCGTATTTTCATGCACACGATCCGGCGACGTGCTTCTGATCAATCCCACCAACATGGAAACGATTCGAACCAGTATCGATTTCCCCAGGCCTGCATCAACAAGCTTCTTCTTTGCCACAAGCACATCCAGACAGGCCGCGCATTCCAGCGCCGAACCCCGGGCGATATCGAAAAACCGGCAGCGATCGGCGGCCGTGTATTTGCCGTTCCCCTCCGCAATGTTCAACGAAATTGACGTTGCGGCCCGGTCAAGCTGATCATGTACAGCCAGTGTCCTCGGAATGGTTTCCAGAATTCCATCCGACCAAACGACAAACTTGATAGCGTCCTGATAGACGCTCAACTTTTCATGATCAAAACTTGTATTCATGAAAAGAACTGTACGGATACACGGGGGTGCAACGCAAGACCGGGATTACGATTATGATGCCCTTTTATCCCCACGGAACCGCCTTGCGCCCCACTCAGGCAGTCGCAGGCCGAGGCATGGTGGAGAACACGGGGCGCCCATGAAATCAGGAGTCAAGGGCGGATGACAGCCCTGGCGCTGGTGTCACATCGTCACGAGAAACCGGCAGAACTTACGGCGGGGGGGATTCCAGGAGTTCAACGAGAAACGTCGCCGGTCCGGAGCTTTCAAGCACCACTTTGCCGTCGTTGACGGGGAGAGCGCGGTTGTTCAGGACGTCAAAGGCCGCCACGCCGGCGGGAAGGGACAGGCGGTGTTCCCCGCCCCGCGCCACGTGCAGCCCCACGAATCCTTCCGAGGCATACACCACGGCATTCTCCTCGCTGAAGACGTGGCAACCCGCATACCGCGCGCACTCGCGCAGGATTTCCGGGGGCAGGGGTATCGCGGCGCTGAACAGGATGCTGTAGTCCCCTTCCCCCCTCTGCGCGGGGTCCCGCCCTTGCGCGCCTTTGCCCCGGTCCACGATGAAGAGCCCCGGCCGGTCGAGGTAGTAGTAGGCGCATAGCGAGCCCAGCATGCTCGCGGGGCCGCCGGCGGCAAGACGCCGCGTCCGGGGCACGAGCGCGGGGCCGAAGGCGTAGTCGCTTCCGAAGGTGAGCGTGGGCAGCCTGCGGGAGAGGGGATGGCCGTGGTCCTGGAGGATGACCCGCCGGGGAAAACTCCTGGCTATCATCTCCATGTCCACGCCCAGGAGGTCGCTCAGGCTGCCCGAGCCGAGGTTCTCGCCCTCGCTGATCCCGGTCGCGGGCCCCAGGATCACGAGGTTCCCATCCCGCAGCAGCTTCTCCCGGAACACCTTCCGGGTTGCCTCGCTGACATGGAAGAGGTTGGGGAAGAGATAGCACCGGTATCTCGGGAAGTCCTCCCGCGCCAGATCCTCCAGCAGGTGGATCCTGTAGGGCACTCCGCACAGCGCCAGCCCCTCCTCCAGCTGGCGGGCCACCGCCACATGCTGGTAGCCGCACGAAAAGTCCTCGTACAGGCCCGCGCCATCGTCAATTACCAGGCAGATCGCATCCCTCGTCTCGCCCCACGGCTTCCGCGCCCATGCCTCGACGATCCGGTTCCCGGCCGCGATCTTCCGCGCCACGACGGGGTCGCTGAACCACCAGTCGTGCCAACTGGTCGTCATGTAGTAGAACATCTGGTTGCGGGAAAGCGCCCAGCACAAGGCCCGGTCAAAGCCGGCCTCCATCTCCCCGGGGGTCAGGAAAGCCCCGGCCTGTTCCGTGGCATCCCCGGCACCGCCCCGGTTCCATGCCTGCATGGCGGCGAAGTTCAGTGTCCCCGGCAATCGCGACGGGTCCCGGACGCCCCCCTTCACCCAGGTGCGCAGATCCGCTTCCATGATGTTGACCTTGCCGCGCAGGCGCAGGGAATCAGCGAGCCCTTCCGCTTCCCACGCGTAGCCCATGGCGCGGCACGGGTAGAGCCCCGGCGTCTGCAGGATGTCCAGGCCCGGATGATCCAGATAGTCCGCCACGCCGAAGGCCCCCGACGCAAGCAAGGGGTTACCGTAGTCCTCCATCGTGTCCCCCTGCCACCCGCCGAAGAACCTCGGCTCCAACAGCCATCCCTGCATGTGCTGCTTGAAAATGTCCGCGCCCGTCAGACAGGGGCGCTTGGCCGTCGCCTCGTTGAGGCCGTCGAGAATCGCGCCCACATACCGGCGGTAAAGGCGGCGTTGCAGTTCAAAGTAGTCCAGTTCCCGGCGGACCAGCAGGGCCCGCGGCCAATGCAGGATGCCGAGCCTCCTCTTCTTGTCGATCCATTCCTCCATCGCGGGCACGCGGAGGGTCTCGAAGCTGGGCACCTCATCCCCCCAGGCCCGGCGCAATTCCTCCACGCTGCCGTAGCGTTCCCGCGCAAACTGCCGGAAGGCCTCCTGCATCGGGGCGCTGGTGTCGAAAAGGATCCCCTTTGTGGCGTGTTCCGTCATGCCCTCGCCCACCGGAAAGGCGCAGTACCCGGCAATCGCCCTGCTCCACGACTGCTTCTCGCACCACGACACCACGTTCCGGATCAGCCCGCGGAGGTCCCGGATGTAGGCCTCCGACGCCAGGCTGGGATTGAGGGACTTGCGGCCCATCTGCGGGTTCTGCGCCCAGGGAGCTGGCACGTACTCGTCGAGGTGCTTCGCCCGCCATGCGGGATCCGGCCACAGCCCGAAGCGGATGATGAACCGGGCCTTGGGATCCTGCCTGAGCAGCCATTCCGCCTTTTCCCCCAGCGTGACAGGCCCCCCGGGGTCTTCCGGCAGTTCGCCTCCCCGCGGCCAGAAGGGGTTCAGCCAATAGCCATCGGGGCTGATCTGGTAGATGCGGGTGCCCGCCTCGACGAACGCCGTCGTCTTTTGCTGCCAATCCACGAACGGCGTGCAATGCGCGCTGTGGCCCGTCCACGGCAGGATCTCGCCCCTGCCGTCACGGATGACGATCCGGCCGTCCACCGTCTCCAGCCGGTAGCCTTGGCCTGCCTGGCCAGTGGCGCCCAGGCAGAAGGCCATCGCAGAAAGAACAACCCCTATCTTCATTGTGTCTCTTCCTGAAAGCGGGCATCTCTCCTGTCCACGCCTCACTGGGCTTGCGCCTCGGTTTCCAGGTAGACGCAGAACGCGCGCACGGCCCGGAAGGTCATCATGGCAGACAAGCTCGCGACGAACATCCACGCGGCAAACAGGAACGTATGGCAGTCATCCACCACGTTCCAGCGGACAAAGATGCACAACGACGAAAGAGCCACGGAGCAGAAGGAGGCGAGCGTGGCCCCATTCAGGAATCTGACGAATCTCAGGAAGCACCCCTGTCGTCGCATGTCTCGAATCAGCCGGGAGTTCGAGGAGAGCAAGATTGCCTTTGCCGTCGCGAGAAACCCGATCGTAATCGAAGATACGGTGATGCAGGTTTGGAGAACGGCAAGGGCGTCCATGGAACGATAGCCGTCATGGCGCCACCCGAGCCAAACGAGCGCAAGGGCAGAGGAACCCACAAAGGGATACACCCGTTCAAGGCCGGCCACGTTCGACCCTCCGGAACAACCGCGCGAGCTGACTGTGCCGCGTGCCGTATGCCTGTTCGATATGCCGCGCCCTGCTATCGTATGGCGCATGCCTGAACCGCCCCACATCCATGGCAACAGATTCCACCATACGGTCTTCAATCAGGTCGACAACCAGCCGCTCATCCTGCGCTCCCCGGCCCGACACCTCCATCTTGGTCACCCGGTTCCGCTGCCGATATCCAATGACGCTGCGCACAATCTCCGCGAGCATGCTTTGGTCAAGAGCCCCATTTTGGCGCCCAACCGATGCAGTGATGTTGACGTATGGCGCGTTCAGCGGCGACAGGTTCCTGATGGTCTGAGCGACGGAATCATTTTCCGGCCAGAACGACGGGTTGTCCGCCCGCGCACATTTCAGCTCGACCTTTGTCTTCCTCCTCATCCTTGTGAACTTCTCCATCGCGGACGGCTCAAGGACCGGCTCAAAGGTGATGGGGCCCTCGATGGCCGCCATTCTCTCGATGTACTCGGCGAACCGGCCGACGGGCACCCCGGTGCGGTTCCGTTGGTAGGCGAGGACGGCCAGACTGCTGTCATAGAGGAAAGCGCTTTCCTCTCCAATCCCTTCGTCGTCTTCCAGGTCGAATTCATCCAGCGTGCCATCCAGGCCGGCCTTTATCGGCAGGTTTTCCATGCGGATCCGAAGCATGTCACCAGTCGCCCGGTTGCCTGACGAGGAATACTCCTGGAGCCTGAAGGCATCCCCGCCCATTTCGCAGTTCCGAGCGAGGCCGGAACGGCGGCGGTAGACACGATCAAGGTGCAAGTGCAGATCGTGAAGGGGTTCGGAGCCGTTCATGACACGATAGAAATCCACCCGCATCTGCTTTATCATGGCAACACTCCCGTCCACTTGTGAAACCAGCGGTCAATCCTCATGTCCCGGGAGACTGGCTGAGATCCCTCCACAAACCAACGACGTGGCACAACCAAGCGAGAATGAATCTCCCGTGTCCACACCATAGTCGTAGACATTCGGAGGCATGTCTAGTCGTGGCGTTCGCTACACGTTGTGTCACAAAACACATGACAGCCGAAACAGGGCAATGCAAGGAGCAGGGAGAAGCTCAACAGGTCAGCGACTTGTATTCCAGGGCATTCTGCGACGGAGCCCATTGAGGCCGCAGGGTGAAGGTGCGAGACCTGTCTGCGGAGGGCTGCCAAACGCCCGCAGCAGGCATAACTAGGGGGGCATGATTTCGAAATCACCTAGACAAGGAGGAAAAGCCCAGCAAAAACACGGCCACAAGGACTTCGTGCTGTTTTGGACAGCAGTGACTGCCAATACCCGAGCAATGCCCGCGCAATGGTGGTTCTGGATTCACTGCCTGCGACTACGGTAGTAGTTCCAGAACGCTTCGGAAAGCATCCTGTCATTTGTCTGCAGTCGCACGATCGAATCCGTCTTTGCTTCATGCAACTCGACGTAGCCAGCCTTGGGCTGGCGCAACTCGTACTGCATCGCGTTTTCGTAGATGCGTTGCAATAGCAGGACTATGTCAGACACGTTGTCTACGACAAATGCTCCAACAGCTACGCCTGTCTCAAAGTTAATGAGACGACTTAGCGGGTGGACCTTCTTGTAGAAGTCCGCCTTGTCTTGCTTGCTGCAGTAGAAAATCACGGGCTTACCAAGACTCAGCGCCATTGCCGCTTCTGCATCCTTGCCGTAGCTTTCCTTCGAGCCTGCGCAATAGACAAGCACACGAGCGCATTTGACCATGAGGCATTCGATGAGGCCCTTATCTTGGTGCCCCTCTGCCGCACTCAGCGTGGGGTCAAAAAAGCGAAGGTGGAGATTCTTGATTCGGGAGTCCTCGAAGATCTGCTCGCATGTGTCTGCCATTTCCCGGAAATCATCCCGCACTCGCATGCTTGTCGCGACGTAGACGTCTAGGTCGTTGACAAGCGATAGATACTTGTCGGTGTTCTCCAGTGCGGACT
Source organism: uncultured bacterium (assembly GCA_903908715.1). Lineage (GTDB taxonomy): Bacteria > Verrucomicrobiota > Kiritimatiellia > CAIKKV01 > CAITUY01 > CAIVSY01. Next base: position 4,244 of record CAIVSY010000048.1, on the reverse strand, counting down.
TTCGTGCATGGATGAAATCACGGGCCACTCTGAGGTACTTCTCATCGATGTCAGCCTCTGACGCAATCACCTCATCCATGATATCGTCAGCAGAAAGGGTGAACTGAAGCTGGTTGATTTGTTTCTTCTGTGCGAAGGTTCCCGTGAGCAGTTCACGAACGGTCACTTTTCCTCCGCCGGTGCTAGCGTGCGCAGCAAACGCTTCAGTAAGAAAGGACTTCAGTGCACTCTCTGTCTCCGGGGCATCCCCGTAGGTCTTGCAGGCCATTTCGGATATGAGATAGCGCTTGTCCTTTGCAATCTTTGCGAAGGGCAATGCTGGTCCCCGGCGGCGTATTGCTGCCGTGTCTATTTGTGATGTTTCAACTGCCGATGTGAGTTCCTCATGCGTCATGTTGGCATGAGAACGGAAGAATGCACGCACATTGCCATTGAGGAGAAGCCCATCAACGAAGACGCGGTACAACCCCCAATAGAGTTGGTCAACGGATTCAATGCTTTCGGTCTTTGAAAAGCCCGCTGAATAGCCAGGGAGTTGGCGAACATCATATAGGGATGGCTCGTCGCTGAGCCAGTAGTACTTGAAAAAGCCATCGCTTACGCCGATTTCGTAAGCAAGACCCAGTAGCTGATTGAACTGCACCTTGGATAGGGGATTCCGCTCAATCGCTAAGACGCGGTCAAGTATCTGCGGGTCGCTGTCTTTGTGGATCAGCGATTCGACACCCGGATTCCCCGTTGTCAGCAGCGCGAACGTCACGATCAATTCATCTCGCGTCATGCGGCATCCCTTCTGTTTTACTTGTACCCAAACGAGACCGTCACACAAATACTTTACCGTAACTGCGGCTCAATCACAGCACAATGAGCAAATGCCGATCGTCACTCGTCGAGTATGCTGGGGCCGCTTCTTATGGCTGCACACTTCACCAGACCGAGACATTTACGTGGAATCATTGTCGTATAGAAACACAAAGGCGTATAGTCGTGTCGTTCGCTACATGCGGCGTCACAACTCCGATGACAGCCAGAGAAGCGGGAGCATGCTCACAGGGTGGCAGCGCCGATGGCACGAATCACAGCATCAGGCAACCTTGGCGAAGACGGAACTTCAGAGCTGCCAACGTTTCCAACTGCACTCCGCTAAGTTCCGATTCAGCGCCTGAGCCCGATGCGCACGCATCAGCGTACCGCACCCCAAGCGTCGGCTATGGCGCTGGCCATGTCATCGCCGAGAGCAACAACCTGGCGGGCAAGTGGCGGAAACACGAATATTCTGACCCGCTTCGTGATCACAGGTGACGAATCATGGACTGCACGCGCAAGTTGAGATACCCGGCTTAGCTCGAAGGTTGCCGATTGGGCAACAAGGCTGGGTTTTCCTTCATAGTGAACGGTAACGCCCTCAAACTGATCTTGCTGTGAGGACGGCACATCAATAAGGACATGGTGGTTACTAAGTGTGCTCCACCCTTTGCGGGTCATTCCGAACTTATTCAGCAGTTTCACGAAGGCCTCTTTGAAACGATATATTCTGCCGTAGTCGTTACCGAGCAACTCCCTAAATCGGAAGTATGTCTTGCGGGAATGGTCCTCCGCATAAAAGCCCGAGTAGGTGGCAACGCGTTTGTAGAGAGCGCGTTGGTTAAAAAGGCCCAGAGAGTCAACGATCAGGTCTCTCGCCGCAGCTCCATTTGACAAGCAATCTGCCAGCCATTGCAGGAATTCATCTGTTCTGTAGGCAATGACAGCCTCATCAAAGCCAGCCTGCGTGATCTTCTGCTCCTTGTGGGCTAACCACAGAGCCTCCTTCACCATCGCTGCCGCCGCACGGGCCGTCTTGTGCCAGTAGACTTCCGCGAACATATGGAACCGAGCAGCAATAATAGTTTCCACTGCGGAGCGGCCCTTATCTGTAACGGCCAGTGTCAGACGTTTGGAACCGGGCTCCTCGCAGATAGTAAGTGCGGACAGGAATCGGTCAATGTCGATTGAATTGCCGTATGGAACACCAGAGCAAGAGCTATCCCGCCTTAGGTAATCGAGTTTGTCGCAATCCAAAGGACCATTAAAGATCTTCGAAAGCAAAGCATACTTCCCCGCACCGGACAACACATCAAGAATCCGATCAACGTCGCATTCGTTATCCAAGACCTCCGCGATTGACGTGGTATTGCCCACGAAATAGCGATGAGTTGTCTTGCCTTTGAAAGCCGCTCTCACGGCCGAGGTATAGTTGATGTCCCCACGCATGATCTTCTTTGTGAGGGCAACGTGGTCGACATCCAGATGATCGAGACCGCCAATCTCCTCAAAGTAATGAGCAAAGGCGTACTGACCCAGGTCGTGCATCAGTGCGGCGAGACACGCCGCCTTACAGTCACCGTCATCGTACAGATACGCGAAAACGGGGTTGCGGCTCAGATTGCTACAGTACTGTGCGGCATAGTGAAAGGAACCCAGGGAATGCGCAAAGCGCGTGTGGGTTGCGCTGGGATAGACGTAGTCGGAAAGTGCGAGTTGTGGGACCGTGCGGAGGCGCTGAAATTCCGGGGTGTCCACAAGTTGCCTGACCGGCCTTGGGAAATCGATGCTCATTTCCCCTTGGAGACGAATAACAGACCGATGGCGCTCCGCAAACAACTGTGGAGGGGCGGTGCGCATTTGCCGACATGCCAACTCCAAGACACTCTGCGCCGACAAATCGGATCGTAGTGGTTGGACGCCATCTACCTTCTGCTTCTGCAAATCGTCAGCCAAGTACTTCCAGAAGGGAGCGAGGGGAGCACGAGAGTTTGCGCTGGATATCTCCGCTGCCTTGATGACTTCTGCTAGAACAACACCAAAGGAGAAGAGGTCGCAAGCAGTTCCAATGCGTTTGAAGAGTTCCAAGGGAACACTGTTGTGACGAAGATATGGGCGGATAGCAGGATGCACATATTCAAACATTCCGCCGCCGGCAGTGGTTGCCTGTGCAGGAGTTCGGGCGTTGGATGTGACGAGCAGTTTTGCCTTCCCAAAATCAGTCAGAGCTACAGACATCGGCGAGGTAGGCGTCGACGCCTGCGATCTAACAGCGCCTTTAATGAGGATATTGTCTGGCTTGATATCTAGATGCACAATGGGTCGTTTACAAGAGTGACAGCAGGCCAAGGCCGACATGACCTGAGAAACAAGGATAGAAAGGAAGTGGTCGTCTATCTCGTTGGGTTTTTGTTTAAGAAACTTCTGAAGGTTGTGTGATTCATTCCACTCCATTACATAGTAGGGAATATTAGCGGGTTTCCTATTTGTGGCGCGTACGGCACGGGCGAAGCCACTGTCATAGATGCGGGACACGTTGGGGTGATCGATTCGAGCGACGATCCGAATTTCATTAAGGAAATCGTCGACAACCTTCCGGTCACCAATGAAATCTGGCTTGAGGAACTTGATTGCACGCAATATGCCCTGTTGACCCGACTCAGTGTTGTGCGATAGCCGAAGATCCCGTGCCATTACCACAAGACCGTACTTGCCCATCCAAGCGCGGTCCCCAATAATTTCGTACCGGTCGGATGTCGGTTGCGGGGTGCCTTTTGGTGAGAAGTGGATCCCAGTGTAATGGGCTTCAAGCGACGTTTCACCTTTAGGAATGGAACGAATCATGATGTCACACCCCTATTCTTGCTCATTGCCTAGCAGGATGCCTGACTTGGCGAAAGCGGGTAATCAAACGCAATCATGCCTCGAAGTAGATGCTCGGCGTGCATACGCAAGCCCTCTTTAGAGCGACCTGTATCATCACGGTGATTACGAACATTCCGGAAGGCTCAGCAGATTGTTAGGATGGATCCCATCCGCCTCCGTTTTCAAATACTTGTGGCCATTGTGGGCGGCAACAATAACCCATACGGACTTTCCTCCGCCGTTTGTCCAGAACCGCCATGTCTCGGCTTCAATGCCAGCAATGGCCTGCTCCAAGGGAAGATACCATCTGGAGCCGCCAGGATTAGTGCCGCCCACGCCATGAATGCGTTCGTGGGGATCAGTACGATTCGTCTTCTTGATACACTTGATTTCAATATCGGCGACCATGACACACCTCCCATTGCCACGTTAACCGAACACCTTGGTATCCCCACCATGGATGCAGGAGACCATTACGGGGTAATGCTCTCACAGAACCAGCCCCGCGTATAGTCGTGGCGTTCGCTACACGTTGTGTCACAAAACAAGTGACAGCCAGAGAACCGGCAAGATGT
>CAIVSY010000047.1 GCA_903908715.1 uncultured bacterium | reverse complement strand
GTGGATGCCGCGGCAATAGGAGCGCGTTTCGCAGGCGAAGTTCGCGATCGCCTGGGCGGTCGCCTCGCTCAGGACCAGTTCGGCACCCAGGCCGCGCAGGCGATGGTTGCAGGATTCGAGTGGACCGTTCCCGAAGCGCAGCATGGCGAGCATGTCGGAGGCGGTTGGCGTGGGCAGGGCAAGGATGCCTGTGAGACGGTTGATGAATTCCGGCATTAGCCCGTAGCTCACCAGCGCGTCCCGCAGGCGGCCTTCGCGCGAAGTGTCCAGTCCAACTCCGTTCTGCGGGGCGAACCCCGTGATCTTCCGGTCGCCTTCCGGTCTCATCAGCTTCTCCAATCCATCGAAGGCGCCCGTAAAGACGAACATCAGCCCGTTGGTATTGAATTTTGGGTTCGACGATCCCGGTGCCGGGCGGGTTTCGATCTCCACCACGGTGCCTTCCATCATCCGCAGAACCTCCGCCTGCACCGCCTGGCTGAAGCCCGGCTTCTCCAGGAACTGCTGCACCCGTTTGTCCCATTCATCCAGGAAACAGATGCCGTACTGAGCCACCTTGGCACTGGGCGACTTCTTGAGGAGCATGTGGAGCACATCGGCCAGATGCTGGCCCACGAAGCCCTCGGAGGTCAGCGACGCGGCGCTGCATGCCACAAAGGGGATCTTCACGACGGTCGCCGCCTGCTCGATCAGGAAGGTCTTGCCGGCGCCGCTGGGCCCCATGAGAAGCAGGCACTGGTTCTTGTCCGGGGTGGTCCTTCCCTTGGAGAGGTCGACGGCGCGGCCGGGATGGAGGGCCATGCGGGTGCTGATGAAGCGCTTGGCCGCCTCCAGGCCGTGGACCCGGCCATCGAGTTCACGGTGGATGGCATGCGGGGAGATGGGCAGTTTGGCGTCTTCCGTGTGCTTCTCGATGCTTGTCTTGACCAGTTTCATGTGCGACTCCCGTGCGTTTTGCTTTTGATTATAAGGGTGGCATTGGTCATTTGATGACCTACCCCCATTAGACGATGGTGTTTTCCTTTCCTTTCACTCAACCTGGCTGTAATGGCATTCGGGAGAATGACGATCTTCACGGGGGTATAGGACGCTATCTGTCGCACCCGTCATGGATAATCGGGGCATGTCGGATGACGACAAGGGAGGCGGAATGGGAGGTGTGGTCATATTGATTGCCCTGGTGCTGGCGTTACTTGGTCTTGCGGCGCTATGGAATCTCATGGTCAGCATGGCTTGCTTTGCGCCGCTATGGCTTCCGCCGGCACTCGCGTCCGGCGCCTTGATCCTCCTGCCCTCCATCCTGCAGTGGCACGTGGTCCGGCTCCGTGGCCGGGCTGGGAGCGACCTCTGGTCACAACCGCCGTCTGAAGTCGCCAGGATGTGGCGGCGGCAGTGGAGCGGTTGGCTGATCCCGCCGTTTGTCTTCCTGATCGTGGCCGCTTGGAACCTCCTGGTCCCGGCCGGGGAATCCTGGCTGAACTCGCGCGAGGTCTGGCTCTGCTTCAAGGATACGTTCCACTGGGACCGGGCGACCATCCAGGGCTGGTACGATCATCCTTCCCGTTGGACGTTGGTCCTGGTGGCCATTCCCAGCGCGGCTTCCGCGGCAGTTTGGCGCAGGGTGTCCCAAGGGCTGGTTGTCCGGCGCGTGCGGTTAATGAGCCTGATGATTCAGGGCAGGGATGTGGAAACCGCGGAGTTGGACCGCCTGGATCTTGAACTCTCGCGTGGCTACCGCCAGTTCAGCGCCAGCCGCACCGGCGGATATGCGGCCGTGTATCACTCCTGGCTGGCGGCGGCCGGGCTGTCCGTCCTTCGCGACGAGGCGTCCGCCCGCCGTAAGTATCGCGAACTGCGCCGCCTGGCCACGGCAGAACTGTCGTGCCTGGGCCGGGCCCTTGAACGGTATGAAAGCGCCCGTGCCGCCTACCGTAACGGGCTTGCCCGCCTGCGCCAATCCGGATCGCTGGCCCTGCTGGGCAGTCTTGAGGAGGCGGGCCGGATCCTCGTGTCGCCCGGGCTCGCAGCCCTGGTGGAGGCGGGGAACTGGGAGGAAGCCGGACAGGTGCTGGGCGACGTGGCCGTCGAACTGGGGCACCTTGCTGAACTGGCCGGAAGGTGGGAGGGCGCCGCAACCGACGGTGGAGGCGGGGAGGACGGCGAGGGGCTTACCCGCGACGCGGCCCTCGATCTGCTTGGCCTGCCGAGGGATTTCCAGCCCGGCCATGTGGATGAACGCCGCCGGCAGTTTGCCAGGATCTACCATCCCGACATGGCGGTGGACGATGAACAGCGTGCACGTAACAGTGAAAGGCTCAGTGTCGTGAACGCGGCCTGTGATCTCCTGCTGGGAAGGACAAGGTGAAGCATGAACGACGACAAGCAGAATGTGCAAGCGGAAGTTGATAATGTGGACAATGGAATTAGTGCAGAGACCAACGACAAGGAAATACCACAACAGCAACTTCTAGCTGGATCCGTCTATCCCACAATAACCGAGGCAATACTAAGTCAAAAACGTCTCATATTGGAATATGCCAAGTGTGAACTACGTCCACAGAATATGGGGTTGCCACAATATGCACCACATTTGGAATTATGGATGGCACCGGGTGATTCCGAGATGGATGTGGCACGGAATCATATTACGTTAGTGAAGATCGAGGGGTCGAGCAAGGATTTGAGGGAGGGATTCAATGTCAATGATGTGGGGTACAATCC
>CAIVSY010000046.1 GCA_903908715.1 uncultured bacterium | reverse complement strand
TCGCGCCCCTCGACGAGATATCCCGTGATATCGGACTCCGGGTTCGGTTCCCACCGGACACGGGTCTTGCGGGGGAGCCCGGATGCAATGGTTATGCCCGCAGGAGTCTGCGGGGCGGGCTTGGTTGTTGCTCCGACTTCCGGGCCAAACGCAGACCGGGTATCGCCGAGATTGATGGCCTGGATCTGGTATCGATAAAGCGCGCCGTCCTTGAGGCGGCCCAGGTTTGCGGGATTCCGTTCGCCACCCCGGTCGGTCCAGGACGCGGTTGCGCGGTCCTCCAGGATTTCGATTTCCGCCATGTTCCCATGCGGGCCCTCTGCCCGGAATATGGCGTAGGCTGTCACTTTGGAATCCGTGGAGGGTTCCCAGGAGAGAGGGATTTCCCGCGGGTATCCATCCTTGGCGAGCAAGTCGGTGACAGCGGGCGGGGGCGGGCGGGTGGTGGCGGATACCGGAGGATGATCCTCGCTCACGGCGTCCACCTCGTTGACCGCCCGGATCCGGTAGTGGTAGGTCATCCCGTCCTTCAGTTTTCCGGGTTCGCGGCCGCCATCGGTGTAACGGGTTGTGGAACTGCCTTTGACGGTTTCAATTTCCGCGAACGGGCCCATGGCATTCTCACTGCGCAGGATGACATACCCGTTCACGCCGGTATCCCGGCCCTCTGCCCAGGTGAGCGGGATGGATCGGATCAGGCCGCTCTCCGCGGTCAGGCCTGTAACAGGAGAGGGAGGAGGCGCGGTCATGGTTTCCTGGGTGTCGGAGTACGGGCTTTGCAGGCCGGACGCGCCGATGGCGGTGATACGGTAATAATATGTTGTGCTGTCGCGCAAGGGGAGCGAGGAGCCCTTGTCTGTGAAAGTCCCGCGCGAGGGTGCGGCTTCGCCGATCCCGATGAAGATGCCGTCGGGCTTGTCGGCCCGTTCGATGCGATAGCGCGCAATCGAAGAATCCTTCGGGATGTTCCAGGTGAGGGTTGCCTCGCGCAGGCCCATGTCGGAAATCTTCACGCCGGCGGGAGCGGGTGGTGGAGCCGAAGGGGTTGGAGACGAAAAAGCGGCCGCCGGGGCGGCCGCTGCTGCGGTTGCGGAACTGGAACCGGGTGCCTGCGGCGGGCTTGAAGAGGCGGAGGGCCGCGGCTGCATCCGGACCCGTTTCCATTTCTGGTACAGTCCGGCCGCCATGTTGTGAACCACGAGGCGCGCCTGTTCGGGCAGGGTGATATCGCTACTGCTGGCACGCTTGGCCAGGTCCATGCTGCACAGTACGCGTCCACTCTTGCAGTCAATCATCCGGACGGAAATGCCGACAACCGGGATGGAGTGTCCGCGCCGGGCGATATTGTTGTACTCATCCACGGTTCCAACGAGAACGGCGTCGGCTCCAAGCATATTCCCGACTTCGGCAGCCTTGCTTTCGGACAGGCCGGCGAGGGCCAGTTCGGATTCGTTCAGTACATTCGCCATCTGGCTGCGCTCGACCAGCTGGAACCGGCTCATCCGGAGCATTTCGGTCACGAACATGTCGGATACCGAGGTTCCGATCAGTTCAGTTGGTGCCTTGAACGGCATGATGGCGATTTTCTCGACATAAGGAACGGATGGTGCCACGAAAACATTGGTCTTGGGGTCCACTTCGCTGAAGTAGGCTTCCACGCCGTCAGTGGCGCAGCCGGCCAGCCAGACCATGCCTGCGATTCCCGCCGCGCAGGCCATCAGGGTACGGATCCGCATGGTATTGACTCCTGTGTTGCAGGGCATATGCCCGTTACAGCCGCTGAATTTATCATGGGGCGGCTGGCAGGGGTAGCGGAAAAAGCAGGGAACTGTTTGAGGGATATGGGGCGGCCGTGTATAGTACTCCCCGCGGGTGCGAAACGGCCCGGGGAGGTTCCCAGATGATAAACTTGATCCTGGATATCGCGACAGCGGTGTTGTTTTTCTGGGTGGCGGGGATGCTGTTCCTCGTGTGGCGCCGGCTCGGGGAGCAGGGCGGCGATCGTGTGGAGCGGGCGGTGCGCGAGGAGTTGCGGATCGGGCGTGAGGAGGCTTCGCGCGAGGCGCGGGCCCTCCGGGAGGAGGTGGCCCGGGCCCAGAAGGAAACGACTGAAAGCCAGATCCAGGCCCTGTCGAAAATCGGGGAACAGCAGAATGCAAGACTGGCCGAGGTGGCGGGCGTCACCGCCCGTCTGGAGGAGTCCAACCGCAAGGGGCTGGAAGGCATGCGCGATCGCCTGGATGCGCAGTTGCGCGCTCTCCAGGAGGGGAATGAACGTAAGCTTGAACAGATGCGCCAGACGGTGGACGAGAAACTCCACAGCACACTGGAGAAGCGCCTCGGAGAATCCTTCAAACTGGTCAGTGAACGGCTGGAGGCCGTCCAGCGCGGGCTCGGCGAGATGCAGAACCTGGCGGCAGGGGTTGGGGATCTCAAACGGGTCCTGACCAACGTCAAGGAACGCGGGACGTGGGGGGAATACCAACTGGGCGCCATTCTGGAGCAGATCCTGACTCCGGACCAGTATGCGTCGCATTTCCATCCTGTGGAGGGGAAGGAGCAGGTGGAATATGCGGTTAAACTGCCGGGACGTGGCGGGCCGGGGGATGAGCCGGTCTGGCTGCCGATCGATGCCAAGTTTCCGAAGGAGGATTATGAGCGGCTGGTGGAGTCTTCGGCCGCCGGAGATGCGGAAGGGGTCAGGCGCTCCACGCAGGCGCTGGTCGCCAGCATCGAGAGGTGTGCCCGGGATATCCATGAGAAGTATATCCATCCGCCGCGGACGACGGATTTCGCGATCCTCTTCCTGCCGACGGAGGGATTGTATGCCGAGGTCCTGCGCCAGCCCGGCCTGCAGGATACCCTCCAGCAGAAGTTCCATGTCCTGCCCACGGGACCAACGACTCTGGCGGCAATCCTGAACAGCCTGCGGGTGGGTTTCCATACACTGGCCATCGAGAAGCGGTCCAGCGAGGTATGGCAGGTGCTGGCTGCCGTAAAGGCCGAGTTCGGGAAATTCGGCGAGGTCCTTGAGAAGGTTCAGGGTCACCTGACTATGGCTTCCAAGACACTGGACAAGACAGCGGTGCGCACAAGGGTTATGGAGAGGAAACTCCGTATGGTGCATGACCTGCCTGCGACAGAGGCCGCGCAGGTTCTGGAACTGTCCGCAGGCGAAGATGCGGCGGAAGAACCGTCCGTCGACTAGCGTGGCCCCTTCCGGGGAAGGGGCCGTGTCCGGTCGTTACTCGAACGGGAATTGGTACTGGTGCAACTTCAGTTCGTTCCGCATGGTGACCAGTTGCTTTTGCAGGGTGGCATCCAGCGGGGCCCCCTTGTCCTTGCGGTCCAGCCAGGCGAGATATTCCTTTTCCCCGCAGGTATAAATGCGGTGCTGGCCGGGTGCCTTGCGTGACGCCCGGAGTGCCCGCAGGATATCACCCGTTGTCCTGCGGAACGCCGTGGGATCGGTGAAACATGCGATGTCGATCGCGAGGAAAAAGTGGCCCAGCCGGTAGGGAACCTTCCGCCCCTCCTCCAGTCCGCACAACTGCTTCAGGAAGGCGCCCTGCTGGAGTGCGGCGGAGAGGATTTCCACCACGGTGGCATATCCGTAACCCTTGTACCCGCCGGTGTCCTCGCCGATACCGCCCAGAGGGGTCAATGCCGCCGTATCATCCACCAGATCCTTGAGGACTTGCACGGGGTCCGTCCTGGTCCCGCCGGATTGATCAATCACGAGGCCGGGTGGCAAAGGAGTCCCTTCCCTGGCGTACTGCTCGATCTTGCCGCGCTGGGTGATCGAGGTGGCGTAGTCATTGGTGAAGTCGAACGGTTCGTCCGTAGGCATGGCAAATACGAGCGGGTTCGTGCCCAGCATATTCTCCACACCGAAGGTTGGGGCGATGCTCGGACGGGCATTGGTTCCCGACAAGCCGATCATGTCCTGCTTGCATGCCATAAGGGCGTAATAGCCGGCAATCCCGTAGTGGGTGGAGTTGCGCGCCACAACCATGCCGATGCCATGCTGGCGTGCCTTGGCGATGGCCATCTCCATGCAGCGGTGGGCGATCACCATGCCCATTCCGTGGTGTCCGTCGACCACGGCGGTGGCCAGGTGGTCCCGCACAATCTCGAAGCGGGTCACCGGATCCTGCACCTTGTCGTGCACAATCCGGTCATAATAAATGGGTTTCAGGCGCCCCACGCCGTGCGAGTCGATGCCGCGCTTGTCGGCGGTGATGAGTACATCGGCGCAGATGCGGGCTTCGGATTCGGGAACACCGATCCTGCGAAATACATCGGTCATGAATGGTTCCAACAGGTCGAAGTTCAACCACACAGTATGCGGATGCATAGGCGTTCTCCAATTAAGAAGCGATTTTCAACGGAGGGCGCCGGATGTCAAGCATTGGCGTTCATGCCTTGTTGCCGTCGTCGTGGTTCCGGGCAGGGTCCGCGGGGGCCTGGCGATTGTGGATTTCGCGCCGGGAATCTGATACAAGGGAAGCTTGAGTGGTGTTCGGTGTGAAAGGAACCCGTATGACGCGCTTGGCAGGACGGAAAAGCTCGCGATGGTGGAAGGGTTTTCTTGCCGCGGGATGGATTTGCCTTTTGTCTGTGGCGGCTCCCTGCCATGCGTCCGATTCGGGAAAGGGCACGGCGGATTCCGGCCTGACTTGCGTGGAGCCGGTGTACCGTTTCGGCACCCTGGGTCCGGAGAAGACGGTGCCTCACACCTTTGTCCTGACCAATGCCGGCCCACAGGAGGTCCGGATCAGCGCTGTCCGTGCCGGCTGCGGCTGCCTGACAGCCACACTTGCCGCAAACACGGTTGCGCCCGGGAGGACGGTTGACCTGGACGCCGTGATGACACTGGCGGGGCGGAAAGGGCCCCAGCGCAAGCTGATCTATGTCGAGGTTAACAGCAACACACTGTCGCCCTTGCGGCTGGAGTTCGAGGGAACGGTGGTGCCGCCCATCGAGGCACAGCCGGAGGGAGTTCATTTTGGTACCCTGGCTGCGAACGGGGATGTGGAGCGGGAGGTAACCCTGTCCGCGAGCGGGGAGGGTCTCTTCCAGATCCGGTCCATTGCCTGTGCCTCGACGCAGTTCAGTGCGACGTTTGAAACGCTCGAGGCTGGCAGGCGCTATGTCCTGCGGATTCGAAGCGTGGGCCCGCGCAACTTCGGGACAACAACGGCATCGATACGGGTCGAGACCGATCATCCCGCCATGCCGTTCCTGACGGTTCCGGTTACGGTTTTCGTGGCGGGGGATGTGGTGGCGGCGCCCGCCAGCCTGATGCTGATTGAATCGGCCACGAACCTGTCCCGGACGTACTACCTGAGCGTGTATTCACCCGCCCGGAAGGCCTTCAAGATTCTCGAAGTGCAGGCGCCTCGCGAAGAGGTGGAGTCTCGGGTGGAGGCTGTGGCGGCGGACCGGTACCGGGTTGAACTTCGTTTTCCGGGTCGGGTCCGAGACCTGGATGGTGCCCGGATCCGGATCCGGACGGATGTGGAAACCCAGCCGGAGATTCTTGTCCCGCTGCGTGTGATCGCAAGGCCGGTACAATGAGGACGATTACGCAAGTCCTGCTGGTCGCGTGCATCCTGGGCCTGCCTGTGCGGGCGGAGGAAGGCATGGCGGTTCGTGGCGATGCGGCGCCGCCGGAAGAAGCGCGGATCCGGATCGAGATGTTTTCCGAGCGCGGTTGTGACGTTTGTGAACGGTTGCGCCGGGAGGTCATACCGGAATTTGAATTCCGGTATGCGGGCGGGTATGACTGGCGGGAGTATGATATTTCCGTCCCGGCGAACTACAGGCGTCTCGTGCAATGGTTGCGGCAACTGGCTGTGAAGGGGAACCCGCCGGTGCTTGTGGTGGTCGACGGGCGGGAGGCGCTGGCCGGGTATGAGGCGATCCGGGATGGCATGAGCGGTGCGATGGAGCGCGCAATGGCCGCCCGGCTTGCGGGGGCTGGGCCGCCGGAGGCGCCGGCAGACGGACCGGGGAGTGTGAGTCGTCATGTTGCGGGGTTCACCCTGGCGGGGATCCTGTCGGCGGCGTTTGTGGACAGCATCAATCCCTGCATGGTGGCCATGATGGTGTTCTTTCTCAGCCTGCTGTCGGTTTCCCATGCGGGTGTGCGGCGGATGGCGCTGGCGGGATCGGCTTTTGTCCTTGCATGCTATGTGACCTACTTCGTGCTTGGGGCGGGCCTCTTTTCGGGGCTTCGTACGCTGACGGCGGTGCAATGGATCCGGCGGGTGGTGGATGGATTCCTGATCCTGCTTCTGGTGTTCTTTTCCCTGTTTTCTTTTCTGGACGCGGTCCGGTACCACCGTACGGGGCAGTCGCGCTCTGTCCTGCTGAAGCTCCCCGATCGGCTGCAGCGGCGGATTCACGAGGTAATCCGGCGCGGGTTGCATACCCCCCGCCTTGTGGCGGGCGGATTCGGGGTGGGTGTTGTGGTGACGCTGATGGAGAGCCTGTGCACAGGGCAGGTGTATTTGCCGGCCCTGGCCTTCATGATCCGCAGCGGCCAGTCGACGGGGCGGTGCATGGGGTATCTGGCGGTCTACAATCTCATTTTTGTCCTGCCGCTTGCAGTCCTGCTGGGGTTGACCTGCGCCGGGATCGGGACTCCGGTGCTGGTGGAATGGAGCCGCAGGAACGTGGTTTTCAGCAAGGTGTTATTGGGGTTGTTTTTTGCCGGGATGGCGGCAATGATGCACCTATTGAGGTAGTGGAACAGGAATTTCCGGAGACGTGAAATGAAAAACAAGCCAGCCAATGCGAATGTGCGTGCATTAGCCACCCAGACAAGAGCGGTCGCGGACAGCCGCCGGGAAACGGCCCAGGACCGGATTGTGATTGCCGTCATCGGTTGTGACCGGCCGGGGATCATGGCCGGGGTGACTGCCGTTCTGGCTGCGCGGAGCGCGAATATCCTGGATGTCAGCCAGACGATTATGAGCGACCTGTTCACCATGGTCATGCTCGTGGATATCAAGGGGATCAACTGCAAGTTTGCGGCGCTGAAGCAGGAGCTGGAAGCTCACGGCGCGAAGCAGGAGCTTTCGATCATTGTCCAGCACGAGGAAATTTTCCGGGCGATGCACCGGGTCTAGGACCGGAGGGATTCCATGGCTATCAGTTCAGAAGAGATCTTTGAGACCCTCGGGATGATCCATGCGCAGAAGCTCGACATCCGCACGGTCACTATGGGTATTGACCTGCATCCGTGTGCGGGTCCGGATATCCGGCGCGTGGCGCGGCAGGTGTATGAGAAGATCATGCGTCAGGCCGAGCGGCTGGTTCCGGTTGCCGAGGAGGTTTCGCAGGAGTACGGGATCCCGATTGTCAACAAGCGCGTGGCGGTGACCCCGGTCGCCTGGATGGCGGCGGCGTGCGACACGCAGGATTATACGATGATTGCCCTGGAGATGGACCGGGCGGCACGGGATCTCGGGATTGATTTCATTGGCGGTTTTTCGGCCGTCGTGCAGAAGGACATGACCGCCGCCAGCCGTAACCTGATCGCCTCGATACCGCGTGCGCTGGCGCAGACAACCCGGCTCTGTGCGTCGGTTAACATCGGGACAACCAAGGCGGGCATCAACATGGATGCGGTGGCGCTGCTGGGCCAGATGATCAAGGAAGCGGCGGATCTGACGGCCGACAGCGACGGTGGCGCGTGCGCGCGGCTCGTTGTGTTCTGCAACGCGGTGGAGGATAATCCCTTCATGGCGGGCGCGTTCTGCGGGGCCGGGGAAGGGGACGGTGCTTTGTCGGTGGGGATTTCCGGGCCTGGCACGATCCGGGCGGTGGTGCAGGGGATGGGGCGTGATGTGGATCTGCAGACGGTGGCCGAGGAAATCAAGCGGGTGGCCTTCAAGATCACCCGTGCGGGCGAACTTGTCGGGCGCAAGTGTGCGGCCCGGCTGGGTGTTCCGTTTAATATCGTGGACCTTTCGTTGGCGCCGACTCCCGCCCCGGGCGATTCGGTGGCGGACATCCTGGAGGCCATGGGCCTCGACAAGGTGGGATGTCCCGGTACAACGGCGGCGTTGGCCCTGCTCAATGATGCGGTCAAGCGTGGTGGAGCGATGGCCACAAGCCATGCCGGCGGCATGAGCGGAGCGTTCATTCCCGTCAGTGAGGATGCCACCATGGCGCGTCGCGCGGCGGAAGGCGCGTTGACCCTCGAGAAGTTGGAAGCCATGACGGCTGTGTGTTCCGTCGGGTTGGATATGGTCATTGTGCCGGGTGACACTCCGGCCGAAACCCTCAGCGGGATTATCGCCGATGAAGCGGCGATCGGAATGATCAACAAGAAGACGACGGCGGTCCGTATCATTCCAGCGCCGGGCAAGCAGGCGGGTGACCATGTCGAATTCGGCGGCTTGCTCGGCGGCGGCCCTGTGATGCCGGTCAACCGGCATTCCTGCGCGGTGTTTATCCGGCGCGGCGGACGGGTGCCGGCGCCGTTGCAGGGGTTAAGCAATTAGGATACGGCTCCTTCCATGGACAATCGCCGGAAAGAGAACCTGTTCTTCCTCTTCACGATCCTGGCGGTGACGGTTATCGCGTATGCGCCGATGGTGGATGGGATCCTCCGCCTCAGCGTCCGGACGACGCAGGCCGTCAATGCGTTCATGCTAGTGGCGGTGGCCTTTGCCGACGCCTTTGTCACCGTGTTCCGCCGGAGGGCATTCCGGATGGAGATCAACCATCACGGCCTGGTGTTGTTCACGCTGTCCTGTGTTTCCTTGGCGGCGGCCGCATTAAGCTGGTTGTGGCCGTTGGCTGTGCTTGCGCTCTGTCTCAACATGGTGGCCCTGCTTTCCTTTTGCTTCGGGCGGGATGGAGCGCGAGTGTTCTATCCGGCCATCAGCGGGCTGGGGATAGGGGTGGGCATGCTCCTGTTCGTGCCGCGACTGGATTCCGCTCTGCGGATCCTGGCAGCCAAGGTTTCCGCCTGGCTGCTGGCAGAGGCGGGGTTCCGGACGGATCTTGCGGTCCGGGAAATCCCGTTCCAGGTGGTCATGGTGATTGAGCGCGGAGCGGCCGGGATTTACGATGTTGCCACGGAATGCAACGGGTTCGGAATCCTGCTCTCCTGTGTGGTGGTCACCGTTATTCTTGGGCTTCGCCGACGGTCACGGCCGATTCGTTTTGCGGGGCTTGTCGGGGTGTCCCTGGCGGTCGGCCTGTTGTTCAACATTCTCCGGATTGTGGCCATCGTGATCGCCTCGGTTCGCACGGATCTTGCGTACGACACGATTCACGAAGGGCTGGGCAGTGTGATCTACCTGCTGGCGCTTGGCCTGGTCTACAAGATCAACATTTCAGTTCCCGCCCGTGGCGGGGTTGTGGAGGCCGGCACTACTTTGCCGCGCTGAATCCGCCGGAATAGGTTCCGTTACCGTCCGGCGTTGTGGCGGACCCCTGTACGGTGCCGGTGATCCGGTTATTGATCACCACGCCGGCGAACTGGATCTCGCCGGTCCGGCCCGCCTCGTTCACGGGCGCAACAAGCAGGAAGTTCACACCGGAGAGCTGGCCTTCAATGCGGGAGCCGCTTGCGAGGGTGTCGGATGATACGGTGCCGCCGGGACTGATTGTGATGGTGATCGGATAGGTGGATCCGGAGGGGGAGCCGGAGGGCGGCTGGAAAAAAACCGAGGCGGTTCCTGAATAGGTTCCGGCCGTGTTTGTGGTTGTGGTTCCGGTTCCTCCCTCATCCCCGCCTCCACCCCCTCCGCCGCCCATGATGGCCAGGGCGGCTCCCCCTGCGGCTAGCGCGCCGCCGGCGATCAGGGCTGGTTTCTTCCAGGAAGATTCCGTTACCGAGGAGTCCTGCTGGTTTGTTTTTGGCGGGGTGGCGGTTGATGGGACGGGCGCGCCGGTCTTGATTTCCACCGAGTGCCAGGGTGTTTCGGCGGTTGTGCCGATGGTGTCCCGGGCCTCGATGTAATACAGCAGTTGGGGAAGTCCGGCAGTAAGATCGGCGGAAACCGTTCCCGTGTAGATTCCGGATCCGGCGGGTGTCATGGGAACCTTGTAAGGTGCGGCATCCCGCGACACGGCATAGTGGAGCGTGACCGCTTCGATTGGCTTGGAGGCAGGCGTCACCTTGGCCCGGAAAAGGATGTTTTGCCCCCGGACAGCCACCTTGACAGGGGCGTGGTCGATGGAGGGGGTTGTGGTCTGTGCAGTCAGCGGGGAGGCGCTGAGAAGGGCGGCAAAGATTGCCAACAAGGTCATGGAAAGGGTTTTCATCGAAGTTTCTCCAATCGCGGTTCTCCGAACGAAAGTACTGTTTCCCGTGCAGGGAGACAAGGAGAATGAAAACAGGATTGGGCGACGATGGAGGAGGTGAATCGGGGAGGTGATTGCCAAGTCGCAAGCGGTTTATGGGAGCCCGGCCCCTTTCGTTAAGAGTTGAAGGGGGCGGGATGAACGGGTACGGTATAACGGTTTGAGGGAGATTGCCATGCAGTGCGAGAAATTCTACGTCACGACGCCGTTCTTTTATGTCAATGTCCGGCCGCATATCGGCCACGCCTATACCACCATCCTGGCGGATGTTCTGGCGCGGTATCACAGGCTCTTGAATGTTCCGACGTGGTTTCTTACGGGCACGGATGAGCATGGCCAGAAGGTGCAGCAGGCCGCGGAAAAGGGCGGGGTGACGCCGCAGCAACACGCCGACAGCACGGTTGTCCGTTTCCAGGAGCTCTGGAAGAAGCTCGAGATCACGAACGATGACTTTATCCGGACCACCGAACCACGCCACAAGGTTGTGGTGCAGCAGTTGTTCCAGAGCCTGTATGAAAAAGGGGAGATCTACCGGGCCGAGTATGACGGCTGGTATTGCGTGCCGTGCGAACGCTTCTTCATGGAGAAGGATCTCGCGGAGGGATGTTGTCCCGACTGCAGGCGCCCCGTGGATCGGATCCGGGAGTCGAACTATTTCCTGAGAATGAGCAAGTACCAGCAGTGGCTGATCCAGTACATCCAGGACCATCCCGGTTTCATCCAGCCGGATTTCCGCCGTAACGAGACGCTGGGATTCCTGCGCAAGCCGCTGAACGATCTTTGCGTGTCGCGCCCCAAGAGTCGCCTCAGTTGGGGCATTGAACTGCCGTTTGACAGGGATTTCGTGGCCTATGTCTGGTGTGATGCCTTGACCAACTACATCAGTGCTGTCGGATATCTGACTGATGAAGAGAAGTTCCGCCGCTGGTGGCCGGCCTCCTATCACCTGATCGGCAAGGACATCCTGACCACGCACACGGTGTACTGGCCGATCATGCTCAAGGCGATGGATATACCTCTTCCGGAAGCGGTGTTCGCGCACGGGTGGTGGCTGGTCGGCGACAGCAAGATGAGCAAGTCCGTCGGCAACGTGATCAATCCGATGGAGTTTGTGGACAAGCACGGGGTTGATCCCTTCCGGTATTTCCTGATGGCCGAAATGGTGCTGGGGCAGGATGCCAGTTTCACGGAAGAGGCTTTTGTGCGGCGCTACAACGCCGATCTGGCCAATGACCTGGGCAATTTGCTCAGCCGTCTTCTGAAGATGATCGGGACCTATGCGGGCGGCCTGGTGCCCCAGCCCGGTGCGGAGGGGCCGGATGAGGTTCAGTTGCGCGAATCCGCCTGTGGAGCGGCGGCGGCCATGGAAGCGGCCATTGGTACGATGCGCCTGGATCTCGGGCTGGCTGCGGTGGCCAATGTGGTACGGGAGGCGAACCGTTACCTGGAGCGCAAGCAGCCTTGGACGCAGGCCAAGCAGGCGGACAAGGCTCCGTTGCAGACGACCCTGTATTTTGGGGTGGAGACGTTGCGGATTGTGAGCGGGTTGTTGTATCCCGTGATGCCCGGCAAGATGGCCGAACTCCGGCTGGCGCTGGGATTGGGCGGGGATGCGCCGGATATCCGTTCGCTCAGGGAATGGGGCGGGTTGCGGCCTGGCGGTCCTGTCGGGGTTGTGCAGTCGCTGTTCCCGCGCATCCTGCAGGAGGAAAGGGCGGAGGGCTCGGAAACTCCCGTTTCGAAGCAGGCGCCCAAGGCCGCCGTTTCCGCCCAGGCAGGGCACCCTGCGGCGCCCGCCGGTGTGGTGCTGGCGGAATATGCCGATTTCCAGAAGATCCAGTTCCGGACGGCCAGGATCCTGGCGGCGGAGCGGGTTGAAGGGGCAGACAAGCTGCTCAAGCTGCAAATTGATGTGGGCGGAGAGCCGCGGCAGATCGTGGCCGGGATAGCCCAGCATTATGATCCGGCGGTATTGCCGGGGCGCACCATTGTTGTGGTGGCCAACCTCAAGCCGGCAAAGATCCGGGGTATCGAATCCAACGGCATGTTGTTGGCGGCGAGCTCGGGGCAGACCATGAAACTGATCACGGTGGACGGGGATCTGCCGAGCGGTGCCGTGGTAAAGTGAGGTTCAGACCCCGGACTCACTTGACGGACCGGCTTTGATTCTCCATCATTTGCGTTTTTCGGGCGGTTAGCTCAATTGGTTAGAGCGTCTGGTTTACACCCAGAAGGTCACAGGTTCGAGTCCTGTACCGCCCACCAGGCTCTCGCAGCGCATCCGCCTCCGCAATGTTCCGGCGCGACAAGGCGAAGAACGGAGCCTGCTGCGAACTACGCCCGGGCAGGCCCTTAATCCTTGTCGGTCCGGTGCGCCAGGCCAAAGAAGTTTTCCACATCCTTGCCGCAGTCACGGGTCAGAAGACTGACCACGATCAGCATCACCACCGATGTGGTCACGCCGAAGATGCCCGGGCCGCCCGATGTGGGCAGTCCGAGGAAGGATTTGACGCCGGTCAGCAGCATCACGATGAAGGCCACGGAGACCACAAGGCCGGTCACCATGCCGGCAACCAATCCCTGCCTTGTCGCGCGCTTCCACCAGAGTGTCGCCATCATGGCGGGGAAGATGGCGCTGGCCGCGATCCCGAAAGCCAGCGTAACCAGCCATGCCACGTTCTCCTGCTTCAGCAGGACTGCCAGCACGACGGCAATGCCCGACATGACGAGCGTGGTGATCTTGGCGATGGCCAGTTCCTGCTTCTCGGAGGCATTGCGGTTGATGTAGACCTTGTAGAGGTCATGGCTGATTGTCGAGGCCACTGTGATCATGAGTCCTGCTGATGTGGACAGGATGGCCGCCACGGCGCCTGCCGCGCCGATGGCCATGAGCCAGGGTCCGCCCATCCTGAGGCTCATGTCGAGGACGGCCATGTTCTTGGCAAGGCCCACGCCCTTTGCGCCCTGCGACAGCCACGTCAGTAGCTTGGGATAGATCGCGGGGATGAGGAGGAATCCGAGCAGGATGGCCGAGAGGTAGAAGATGCCCAATGCCACGATGCACAGGGTCACGCTCTTCTTCGCGGCCTTTGCGCTGGGCACCGTGTAGAACATGATGAGGATGTGCGGCAGTCCCGCGGTGCCGAATACCAGTGCAACCACGGTGCTCAACTGTGCCACCGTGCTGGTGGTCTTTGTTCCCAGGCTCATCACGCTGCTTGCCGCCGGCATCATTTCGCGGGCCACGGCCACCGCCTGTCCTGCCGGTGCGGCCTGAACGGCTGCCACGACCGCCGGGTCCTTGGCCGCCAGAATCGGCGGCACCGCCTGCTGCATCAGGGCCAGCAACTCGCCGAACGAGCCATGCGCCACCTTGAAGAACGCCAGCAGGACAAGGACGATCATCGCGACGCACAAGAACGAGGCTTGAAGGACTTGGTTGTACAGCGTGGATTTCATGCCGCCGAAGATAATATAGATCGACATGAGGATGCCGAGGCCGATTGTGACTGCCACGAAGTTCCATCCGAGCAACATCTCGAAGAGCAGGCCTGCGCCAAGCATCTGGGGCACGAGATAGAACGTCGAGATGATCAGCGTGGAGAGCATGACGATCAGCTTGATGCGGTCGTCCGGAAACCGCCGGTGCAGGGCATCGGCTACGGTGTAACTGCCAACGTTCCGCAAGGGTCCGGCGATGAGGAGCAGCACGGCCATATAGCCGCCGAAAAAGCCGATGGAAAGCCAGATGCTGTCGACACCAAAGACGCCGATATCCCCAGCGCAGCCCAGGAAACTCGCGGCCGACAGGTAACTGCCGACCATCGCGATGCCCACCTGGATCCACGGCACTCCCTTGCCCGCCACGTAGAAATCAGACGCCGACTTGGTCGAACGCTGCGTCAGCCACGTGATGACAATCGAGGCGATGACAAAGAAGACGATGAACCCCACCACCAGCATGCTGTTTTCCATCATGGCCTTATCTCCAGCTTACAAAAAACACGACAATGATTGCCCAGGAAACCGGGAAGATCAGCAGGGACATCAGCAGTCCAAGCGGCACACCCATCACCGGGATGCCGGCAATTGCGGCGAATGCCGGGGTCTGGATGACGGCGGAGGCGATATAGAAAATGAAAAACACCACAAACAAGCTGGAGCAGAGAACGATCCGCCGCCGGTAATTCCGGCTGGACTCCTCGAGTTCCGCGCCTGTCAGTATATTGTGATCCTGGCCTGCCATAGGGAGCCTCCCGCTATTATGTTTACACGGATGCCAGCCTGCGGAATCCGTTAAATTGTCGCGCATGATGCCGTTACCCTGCTTACACGTCAATACCCAATGCGGGGAAAATGCGAAAAGATCATGGGCCGGGTGGGGGCTGGATCACGTATCCCCGAGAAAATCGTGGCTGACAGTCTTCTGGAGCATCAGCAGGCGATGGAACGCCTGGTCCATCATGGCCTGTTCCATGGCGGGTAATTCACGGTCCGGGACCTCGTTGTCCGCTTCCCGGACGGCCACAAGCTGCTGCACCTGGTGGACAAGACGCAAGCGCATCAGGAAATCCCAGGCGATATCGATATCCGCCCGCACCACGGGTGACAGGACGCCGGCGGCTGTCAGAGCATCCAGGCGTGTACGAGTGCCGGTTGCTGAAATGTCCCGGTGCATGGCGTAGAGGCGTGCGAATCCGACCACCGGTATCAGGGCATCTTTCAGGTTCAGTGTGCCGGGCCGTGCCCCGCCACCCAGGGTCCGGCCAAAAAGCCGCAGTGGCGGCTTGAACTGGATCGAGTGCCCGGCGAATCTTGGGAGGAAGGCCGGACAGGTGCGCAGTTCGCCTTGCACATGCTGCCACAAGGCCGTTGCCAGAACCGGCTCGCCGTGTACACACCGGAAATCGAAGAAGATGCTGCACTCCATCAATTCGCGCGGTGTGGCTGTACGGATCCACTCGCTGAAATATCCCCGCCACACGCTTGCCGGCTGGCACCACCGCCGGTTGCCAGCCATTGTCTGTCCGCGGCAGAAGGCATATCCGGCTGCCTGCAGTCCGTTGCAAAGGCGTGCGCCCAGTGCGGTAAAGTAATTGGCGGCCGCCGCATCCTCCTCCGAGCCCTCGTATAGCAGGGCATTATCCTGGTCCGATGCGAGGGTCGGCTCCTGTCGACCAAAACTGCCAAGGGCCAGGAACGCATAGGGCCGGGGTGCCGGCCCGAGTTCCGCCTGTGCCAGGGCGGCCAGTCGCGACACCGCCGCATCATGTACGGCCGACAGGAGTCCGGTCACCTGCCACGAACGTGCGCCGGCTTCCAGCATGGCCGCAGCCACTGCGGGCGCCTTGCGGCAGACGCGGGCCGTCGCATCAACGGAATCGGCGGCGTGCACATCGGCGCACAGGTCCACCGGTTCGGCGCCGGGCCGCAGCACACCGCCACCCAGCCACACGCGCCAGTCCCCGCCTGCGCCCTCTGTTCCCGAGCCGGTGCGGTTGCCGATCACTCTCTGCAGGGGGGCCACCTCGCGGGTCAGCAGGATGAATCCCTCGCGTTGATCCGGCAAACGGCTGAGCGCCAGCGCGCAGGGAGCCGTTGTTCCGTCCCGCCTCCGCAGGAGCCCGTCGAATCCCGCCGCAGGTTCCCCGCCGCGCAACAGGTCCGCGATCGCCTCGTGGACTGGCCGGTTCCGGTCCTCGTCTGACGGCAATACGTCATCCAAACCCAGGAGTTCGATCTCCTCTTCGCGATACCCCAGCAGTTTGCGCAGGGTGGGATTTGCATAGCGGCATCGTCCGGCCGCTACCAGCAGTGTTCCCTCCGTGGCCGCCTCGACGAGCATGCGGTATCGCTCGTTCGATTCCTTCAGCGCATCCTCCGCATCCCCTCGTTTCCTTTCCGCACGCAGACTTTGCCAAACCAGGTAAACCATCATCAAACCGACGACAGCCGCGATGCCCAGGCTGATCCGGGTCAGCCGGTTGCGGATCCCCGCCAATTGGGCGCGAACGTCATCCGTGTACATTCCCGTACCGACCACCCAGTCCCATGCGGTGAATCCCTGGATGTACGATTCCTTCGGTGCCAGCCGGGCCGCATCGTCCTGCCACTGCCATACATAGCTCACGTAGCCCTGCTGTTTCCGCCGTACGCGCTCGGCGAACTCCACGAAGATCGGGTTGCCCCGGGCGTCGCGGTAGCCGGAGAGGTCGCGACCTTCCAGATCCGGACGGTACGGGTGCATGATCATGCGCGGAGTCAGATCCTGGATCCAGAAGTAGTCCTTGCCATCAGGGCCGTACCGGAGGGCTCGTACCCGTTCCCGAGCCAGGTTCTGGGCTGCGGCCCGCGGAAGGCCGCCGGACCGCTCCTGTCGTTCACAATCGGCAAGGATGCTGACTGCCGAACGGGTCAGTTCGCGGATCAGATCGCGTTTTCGGTCGAGCAGCGACCGTTCCACCGCAGGCAGAAGAACGGCGAAAAGCGCGGTGACGAACAGGCCGGTGGCCAGCAGTGCCGGCAGAACGATCCGTGTCCCGAAGCTGAGCCAGCCGGGTGCCTGATGCACGTGCCGGACGGGTGGTGCACCGGCGCCGGCAAAGCATACGGCCGCCCGGAAAGTGCGCCAAAGCGTATCCGGCATTTCCATGCCCGGTTCCGCCGCACCGCTTCGACCGTGCCAGTCGCTTCCGGCGCTTACGAACAGTCCCAGTTCCTCCGCCATGGCGAGGAGTTCGGCCCGGTCTCCCTTTGGATAAGGGCCGTACAAGGCCTCGATTCCGTCCAGTCCGATCGACTTGAGCTCCACAAGGGTTTCGCGCAGGGCTGCGCCCTGTGCAATCGCCAGGGGGTGCGCCAGCACCGCCTTGCCGTCCGCTCGGTGAACGAGGGCGATGGCTTCCGCCACATCGAGCCGGCCGCGCGGTGCCGTGTTTGGACCGGCTTGCGCCAGGCTTACGGCTCCGCCGGCCTGTCCGCGCCGTATGGCGCGTAACGCCTCGCGCAGTTCGCGGTGGCAAGGATCGAAGCCGTAGGCGAGCAGGTGGAGTTCGCGTCCGCGATAGGCTGTGGTGATTTCAACCCCGGCGACGAATGCGACCCCGCGCCGCGTCAGGCGGCGGCGGAACTCCTCCAGTCCCTCTATGGTGTCGTGATCGGTGAGTGCCGCAACGGTCACGCCCGCTGCGGCGAGGCGATCCGCCACGGTTTCCGGCGGGAACACGGCATCGCTGGCCAGCGAATGGCAATGCAAATCCACCCGGACCGACCTGTCAGGCATCCCTTCGGCAGAGGCAGTGGCGTTGTCCGTCATGACGCAAGAGTACACCGCGTCCCGGTCGATGACAAGTCAAGGGGCCCGGATCATGGATTGCTGTTGAAAGGCTTATCCGAACCGCGGGGTGATGGGGTGCAAGGCAGAGTCAACCGGAACGTGGTTCCATTATCGTTGCTTTCCTCCAGTACCAGATCCCCGCCGTGCGCCCGTGTGATCTCGCGGGCCAGACTCAACCCCAGCCCGGTTCCCTCGATCTCGCGACTGCGCGACTTGTCAGCGCGGTAGAACCGTTCGAACACCCGATCCCGGTCCGCGGCGGGAATCGGGATCCCGGTGTTGCGGATGGTGAACACGGCCTTGCCGGACGCTTCCGACAGGGTCATTCCGATGGCCCCGCTGGTTTCGCCGAACTTGACGGCATTGGACACCAGGTTTTCTATCACCTGGTTCAGAAGTTCGGCATCGCCAACCACCCTGACTGAATGGGGACAGAGCACGGTCAGGGTGCGGTCGGGCGCAAGGATACGCACATCGTCGGCTGCCGCGCGCACCGTATCGGCGAGGTTGACGCTGTCGCTGCTCAGGGGCAACTGGCCGGCATCGGCCTGGGACAACAGCAGGAGCTTGCCGAGGATGGCCTTCAGCCGCTGGATTTCGTCCAGTTGCTCCGCATACTCCTTTTGTTCAATGGAGTGATCCGCGGCCCGCTGCAGGGCTCTTTCAGCCTGCGCCTGCAGGATGGCCAGGGGGGTCTTGAGCTCGTGGGCGGCGTCGGCGCTGAACCGCGTGGCCTGGCGGAAGCTTCGTTCCAGGCGTTCCAACATGCCGTTGATCAGCGAGATCAGCCGCTGGAACTCATCGTCCGCCTCTTGCGCAGGAATCCGGGAATCCAGCCGGTCGGCGGTGATCGATCCGGCGGTTCCGGCAATCAGGTTCACGGGGCGAAGCGCCATATGGCCGATCAGCCAGCCGCCCGTCACGATCAGCAGCAGACCCAGCGGGACGGCGATCAGAAGGATGCGTTCAAAGCGCCGGATCTCGGCGCGGAGTCCGGACAGGTCCATCGCCATGCTGAGCGTGATCTTGTCGTTGGCGATGGTCATGCCCCTCCATTCCGAACCGGCCGCGGCGATCGTGGCATATACCGGTCCGCGGAGAGGCAGGGCGCGCGGCGGCGCAGGGCGCGGGCGGGGCGCATCGAAGGGCCGCGGCGGATGTTCACCGGGTTCCATTTCGGGCGGAGACTCTTCGCGCATCGTCCGGGGAGCCTGTTCCAGCGGAAACGGCAGCACCTGGTCCGGCAGGCTGTCCGGCCAGTGTTCGCTGGCATGAAGCAACCTGCCCTCCGCCGTCGTCACCTTCACGAGAAACTGCCGGGATGGGCTTTCGCCGTAGAGCGCACGGAGGGAATCCTCGAACCGCTGCCAATGGCCTGCCGGTTGTTCCTTGCGGACCTGGGCATCCGCGAGCGCCCGCAGCTCGCGATCCATGCGGTCCAACCCCACCCGGCGGAGTGCGGCGACGGCGAACCAGGCGAACCCGCCAAGCAGCAGGCCGGACAGGATCACGCTCAGCAGGCCGATCTTGAGGCGGAAGGACCGGAGCATCATCCACCCTCCGGTTGGCGGAAACGGTATCCCACACCCCGAACGGCTTCGATCAGGGAACCGGCTTCCCCGGCCTCGATCTTTGAGCGGAGCCGCTGGATGCAGACATCCACAAGGTTGGTTCCGGGGTCGAAGTTATAACCCCAGACATGTTCGAGGATCTGGGAACGCGTGAACACCCGGCCGGGCGACCGCATGAGGTACTCCAGCAGGCTGAACTCCCGCGGAGGAAGAGCGATCTTCTCCTTGCCGCGCGTCACCTCGCGGGTGATCAGATTGACCGTCAGATCCCCGGCGCGCAGGAGGCTGAGCTGTTCACCCGAGGTGCGCCGCAGGATGGCCTGGATCCGCGCCAGCAGTTCATCCATGTAGAAGGGCTTGGGGAGGTAGTCGTCGGCGCCAAGGTTCAGCCCTTCCACGCGTTCGTTACTTTCCGTCCTTGCCGTCACCAGGATTACGGGTGTTGTGTTTTTCCGTTCACGCAGGCTTCGGAGGATGCTCAGTCCGTCTCGCCCCGGCAGCATGATGTCCAGCACGACCAGGTCGAACGGCTCGACGCGCAGAAGGGCGAAGGCGTCGTCGCCGTTATGGCTGACCGTGACGGCGAAACCGTGTTCTTCCAGACCCTTGCGGATGAAAGAGGCCAATTTCTTTTCATCTTCGACCACGAGGATGTTCATGGTGCACACTGTACCGCAAAAGTCTTCGCCAGGACAACAACGGTACGGTTACGATTCTGTAATCCTCCCGTGCGCCGCCTGTAATCCTCATTTCGTTTACTGATATCAGAGAGGCAGGATGGTTCAGAAGGAGGCGGGCATGAAACGGCTGATAATCGGTGTGGCGGGGGCGGTCCTGATGGCGGTCGCGCAAGTCCGCGGTCAGTCCATGAACATGGAGCAGACCCTGTCGGACCAGGCCCAGGGCATGACCATCGCTTTCGACGGACTGGCGTTCCTGACCGGATCCCTGGGGGCCGATTCCTTCCTTCCCCCCGGCAAAGTCGCCGACTTCTCCGGGTTTCAGTATCTGCGGGACAACGATCCGACCGCCTTAGGGCACAATACGGAGTTCGTGACGATCATCGCCCGCAACGTCCTCTCCGTCCTTTCCTCCTCCCAGATCTCCCAAATGGTCCAGCGCGCGGAAACCCAACTGGCCCCGATCAACGCCTACGGCTACGGCCGCTTCCCCCTCATGGCCGCCTTCCGCCGCAACCTCACGAATGCCGTCGCCTCGGGAACGGCCGGACTCGACTGGGCGGCTGTCCTCCAGGCGTCCGCGGATCTCTATGCCATTGACGGTGCCATCAGCCTCGACCGCGCCCGGCTTTTCGGCGATATCTTGCGCGACCTCACCGCCGGCCAGAAAGCCGCCTTGGACGGACTGAAAGCCCTGAACGGCATCGGCAACTGGCCGCAGGACGTGGCCGATCCCCTGGCGGGGCTCCACCTTTCGCCGGACATCAGCGTGGGCGTCATGACCTACGCCAGCGAGATGTATAGCTGGTACGCTGGCTCCGTGGAGGCGGACGTCTATTTCTGCCCCGAACGGCAGGGGACCTACTTCGGCTCGTTCTACCTCAAGGACGCCCCGGCCATGAACAGCCCCACCAACTACACCATTGATCCCAATCTGACAGCCTACGCGGGGAATGCTTTCCTCGCCGCGCTGACGCCGGCCCAGCGCGCCTGGGTGACCAACCTGGTCACGGTCCAGAAGCCGTATCTCTACGACCTGGTGGACGCGCGGAGCAATATCTCGGTGCGCCTGCGCCAGCTCATGGTCACGAACTCGATAGACACCAATGCCGTCCTGGAGTTGTGCCGCCACTATGGTGAACTCGACGGGATGATCGTCTATTCCTACGCCTCGCACTTTGCCCGGGTGGGACAAAGCCTGGCGACGAACCAGCAGGCCAGCCTCATGGCCCTGCGCCTCGGCCTGCTCGGGACGAACCTGCTCTATCCTTCCGGGGCCTACCTCTACTCGGCGCCGATCGCCATGCCGGCGATCTCGGACACCGACTCCCTGTTCGCTTTCGCCGTGACCAACCGCCTGCCGGTGCCCGACAGCGGGCAGACAAACGGCTACACGTCCGTCTTCGGCGAGGACTGTGACTACACCCTCCAGGCGCCCGCCTGCACGAATGCGGGCGGCATCGTCCATGATCTCCGCACCGGGCGGATGTGGCAGGAGACGGATGGCGGGGAAATGACGTGGGAGGCTGCCTCGGCGTATGCCGCCGCCCTGCGTATTGGCGGCTACAGCGACTGGCGTCTTCCCACCACCCATGAACTCTTCGGCATTCTCAACCATGGCGCATTCAATCCCGCTATGGACACTTCGGTGTTCCCGTCCACGCTGGCGGAGTATTGGTGGACGCAGGACCGTCAGGTTGACAACACCAACAACATCTGGGCCGCCAATGCGGGCGGCGGCATCGGCCCGCACCCGAAGAGCGAAACGATCGGCGCCGGCGGCGTCAAGCGGTTCCACGTCCGGTGCGTACGCGGCGCGCCGGCGCCGTCCGCGAGCGGATTGAGGCGCCACTTCCTCGACAACGCGGACGGAACAGTGACCGACCTCGACACCGGCCTGACATGGCAGCAGGCGGAGTCCACCGCCCTTTCCTGGACCGGCGCCCTGGGTTACGCCGAATCCCTGAGCCTTGGCGGCTGCACCGACTGGCGGCTCCCGAACATCAAGGAACTGCAGTCGCTCAACGACGAGACGCTCGCCGCGCCCTCGCTGGATCTCCGCTTCTTCCCCGCTGCGCACTCCGCCCCGTATTGGTCCTCCACGACGTTGGCGGGCGATCCCGGCCGCGCCTGGACGCTGGACTGTTCGCACGGGATCGCCAGCTACGCGGACAAAGGGGAGGCGCAGTATGTGCGGTGCGTTCGCGGCGGCGGCACCAGTGTGGTTGTGGCGGCGGGGGCAGCTCCGTTCCGGCTGGCTGGCGGGCTTGGCTTCACGGAAGGACCGGCCGCCGACACGGAAGGCAACGTGTACTTCTCCGCGGTCACGGCCGACGAGATCTACCGCTGGTCGCTGGATGGGCAGTTGACGCTGTTCCGGACGAATTCCGGCGGCGCCAACGGCCTGGCATTCGATTCCGCCGGCAACCTCCTGGCCTGCGAAGGGGATTACGGGCGCATCACCGCCATCCGGGCCGCGACCAACGTGACGGTGAAGACTGCGGAATTCAACGGACTGCGGTTCAACGAACCCAATGACCTGTGGATCGCCCCCGACGGCGGTGTGTATTTCTCCGATCCGGTCTACTTCGGCCACGCCGTGGTTCAGGGCGGCGAGCATGTGTACTACCTGGCGCCCGGTATGACCAATGCCGTGCGGGTGGCGGACGGCCTGATCAAGCCGAACGGACTTTGCGGCACGGAGGACGGCACGGCGCTTTACGTCGCCGACTGGGGCGCCTCCACGGTCTACCGCTACGCTGTCCAGCCGGACGGCACGCTGGGCGGACAGACGCCTTTCGCCTCCGTGCGATGCGACGGCATGACCCTGGACGCCGCGGGCCGACTCTATTTCTGCGAGAACGACGTGCGCGTGTTCGCCTCCAATGGCGTGGAACTGGAGCGCATTGCCATCCCCGAGCGGCCCACCAATGTCGAATTCGGCGGCGCACAGCGGCAGTTTCTGTTCGTGACCACGGAGGGCGGCTCTCTCTATGCGGTGCGCATGATCACACGGGGGATCGCCGGCCCCGCGGCGATCAACCTGCCGCCGGCGATTTCGTCGCCCAGTGTTTCGCCCCGCGCGCCCACGACATCCGATGCCGCATGGCTCACGGCGCGGGTGACGGACGATTCGGCCGTGGCGTCGGTCTTCCTTACCTGTGGCACGGGGACGCTGCTGGCCCAGACGAACACTGTGTTCCTGGAAACCATGCGGGCCACCGAGACGAAACCGTGGGAGGGCGACGCGTGCGACAATCCGTGGACGGTCACATGGTCCGGCGCCAGCAACCCCTTCGAGCAACGCCTGGGATCCAACCACGGGGACGGCAACCCCTGCGGACTGGAATACAAGTTCGGCACCACGAACCTGTCCGACTCCGTGATCACGCTTGCCGGCGGGATCGATGCCCGCGGTCAGTCGGGAGTTGTGGAGTTCTGGCTGTGGGCGGACGGATTGTCAGGCGACATGGGGTGGACGTTCCAACTCGATGCCGGCGGGGGATACGCCACGCGTCTGGGCGAACTGACCGGAACCAACCACGGGTGGCAGGTGTATCGCTACGAACTGCAACCGTCGGAACGGGTTGGCAATCTCGGCTTGAGGTTCCAGTTTCGCGGGGGTGCGGGTGATCCCCGCATCGATCTGGACAGCCTGTCGGTGCGGGTCGCCATGGCAGCCGGGAGCACCGTGGCCATGGCGGATGATGGCCTGCACGGCGATGGGCTTGCAGGTGACGGGGCGTATGGCGCCCCACTGCCAGCCATGCCGGCCGGGGTGGTTTCCTATTTCCTTACGGCGACAGATGACGAAGGGGCTGTCACATACAGTCCCGCCGGTGCGCCCGCGACGGTTCACGGTTGCCGTGTGTTTGCCCCGGCCGCCGACAGCGTCGGGGACGGAATCCCGGACTGGTGGCGCGCCCGTTTCTTCGGGGGCGACGGCACGTCCACGAACGAAAACTCCTGTGCCCAGGGGGATGCGGATGGCGACCATGCCTGCAGCCTGGCCGAATACCTGGCTGGAACCGATCCCCTGGATTCCGGGTCGGTTTTCCAGATCACGGCGGTTACCGTGGATTCCGGGCGGTGGTCGTGTCCTGGACCAGTGTTGCCGGCAGGACGTATGCGCTGGAATGGTCCACAAATCTCGCGGAAGACGCTTTCACGACGACAGTCGCGGCGGGGATTGCGGCGGCTCCGCCCGTGAACTGCCATACGAACACGTCAGCGCTAATTCCGGTGTTCTACCGGGTCAAGGTGGAGTAATAAAGAAAGGAAGGGCAACATGAACAGGTTGGCTATCGTAATCGCGGGAATCGGTATCGGGGTGGGATCATTGGCGCAGGCTCAGGAAATGTCCCCGCCGGAGGGAGGACAGCCGTCCCGCATGGAGCGGGCGCCCCGCGGGGAACGGGGGGCAGCGGACAGCACGCCCATCACGGAAGCCCAGCAGGCACAGGTGAAGGCCATCTTGGCGAAGTATGCCCCGAACAGCCTGACGGCGGAGCAGGCCAAGGCCATCCACGAGGCGTTCCGGCAGGCCGGCCTGCGGGGCGGCCCTGCCATGGGCGATGCCATCCGGGCGGCCGGCTTCGATCCGGACAAACTCCGGGAACTGGCGCCGCCGCCCGACCGGTCCCGCGATGGAAGCGACGGCTCCCGCCCGCCGCGACCCGGCGGGGGGGCGGGGGAACGCCGCTCCCAGCGCGAGACCCCGTCCGCTCAGCCGGGTTCGTCCGACCAGCGCGGCCAGGGGAAGTCAGGCCATGGCCAGTATTCACTCGACCAGGCGATCTCCGACCGGGCCCAATTGAGCACAATCGCATTCAGCGGGCTGGCCTTTCTCACGGGCGATTTCGGCGCCGCCACCTTCATCCCGCCGGGCAAAGTCTGCGACTTCTTCGGGTTCCAGTATATGCGCGACATTGACGCCGCCGGCAAGGGGCACAACCCCATCTTCCTCAACCGGGTGGTGGGCAATGTCCTGCACATCCTGACGGAACAACAGCGCAAGCTGTTCGAGGATTTGGCCGCCGAACAGGCCGGCCAGTTCGAGACCCTGGCCATGAAACGGCTCCCGCTGATCCAGGCTTTCTGCCGCGAGAAGGATGGAACGATTCCGGCGGGAACCACCGGGCTCAACCGCGAGGCCGTCATGCGCTACACGGGCGACCTCTTCGCCTATGACGCGGAACTCAGTTACCGGCGCGCCGAGGTGTTCGGCAAACTGGCGGCGTCGCTCACCGAGGAACAGAAGGCCGCCTTCGCGAAGATGAAATTCGGCGATTTCAATTCGTGGGCGGATCTCGATGAGCGGGACTCTCTCAAACGTCCCGGCGCCGGCGCCTCGAAGTTCTACAATGTTGCCTTCATGACCTACGCCAGCGAATTCTTCAGTTGGTATGCGGGATCCATCGAAGCCGACGTCTACTTTTGCCCGGAACGGCACGGCACATACTTCGGCAGTTTCTACATGAAGGATATGCCGGCCATGGGCAAGCGCAACTATGACATCAGCACCTCGGTGACCGGCGACAGCGGAAACAATTTCCTGGATCTGCTCACGGCCGTCCAGCGCAACGCCATCACATCCATCATCGAGGCGCAACGGCCGGCCTTGAAGGAGATGATCGAAGTGCGCCGTGCCATCTCCGCCGAACTCCGCAAGTTCCTGGCGGGTGGACAATCCGACAAGCAGAAAGTGCTGGCCCTTGGCCGGCGCTACGGCGAACTTGATGGCGATGCCTCCTGGATGTACGCGACCGCCTTTGCGAAGGTGAACCGCACGCTTACGGCGGATCAGCGCGCGGCGATGATCAAGCTGAGGAATCTGGAAGGCTACCGGAGCGCTCCGGCGTATCTCTACTCCCAACCGCTCCAGGAGTTGCCGGATATTCCGGACACGGACTTCCTGTTCAAGTCAGGTACAAGGTGAAAACAACCATCAGGAACAGCGTGCTGGCTCTCCTGCTCGCGGCCGGGGTGCTTCCCCTGCGGGGGGCGGAGGGACCGGCGTCGGACTTGTCGCTGGTCCTCGGCCGGCCGACAGACCGGTCGGTCACGTTGAGTGTCCTCTCTCGGGTGACGCTGGAAGCGTGTGTGGAGTATGGCAGTGCGACCCGGCGATACACGCAGGCGACGGAGACGCGCGCCTTGCCGGCGGGGGCCCCGACCGGGTTTGAAATCGGATCGCTGGCGACGGACACCCGTTATTATTACCGGTTTCTCACCAGGGGGTCTGGGACCAACGATTTCCGGACGGCGATGGAAGGCACATTCCAAACCCAGCGCGCGCCGGGCCGTGCGTTCCAGTTTACCGTCCAGGGCGACTCCCATCCGGAGCGCGAGGGGAAGATGTTTGATCCGGAATTGTATGAGGCGACCCTGAGGCATGTGGCGGCGGTGCCGCCCGATTTCCATATGATGCTGGGAGATGACTTCAGCATTGAGCGCCTGATCGGGCAGCAGGCGCTCACGCCGTCCGCCGTGGACCGGGTCTATGCGCAACAGCGCGGATTCCTGGGTGTGGT
This sequence comes from uncultured bacterium, assembly GCA_903908715.1. Taxonomy (GTDB): domain Bacteria; phylum Verrucomicrobiota; class Kiritimatiellia; order CAIKKV01; family CAITUY01; genus CAIVSY01. The sequence goes on along the minus strand of CAIVSY010000046.1, from coordinate 2,286 downwards.
GGGGCGCTCCTCGGCCCTCTTCCTGGTCAATGGCAACCATGAGCAGGCAGCGCTCTGCAATCTGGATGGGACCGACTCGAACGCGGCCGTGCTGGCCGCCAGAGCCCGGAACCGGTTCTATCCCCTGCCGGCGCCGGATGGTTTCTACACGGGGGATGCCGAGGCTGTGGCCCCCGTCGGCCTGCTCCGTGATTATTACGCGTGGACGTGGGGGGATGCTTTGTTCGTGGTGATCGACCCTTACTGGCATTCGCCATCGGTGGTGGATAACGAGCCCGGCGCGGAACGGCACGGCAAGGACAAAGGGAAGAAGAACAAGGATATCTGGCGCGTCACACTGGGGGATGCCCAGTACCGGTGGCTGACGAAAACCCTGACAGAAAGCCGGGCCCGCTGGAAATTCGTGTTCTGTCATCATGTGCTGGGCACGGGACGGGGCGGGGTGGAATGCGCCTCCCTCGGTGAGTGGGGCGGCAAGAACAAGAACGGGCAGGACGAATTTCGTGAAAAGCGCCCCGGCTGGGAACTGCCCATCCATGCGCTGCTGGTCAAGACGGGCGTCACGATCGTGTTCCAGGGGCATGACCACATTTTCGCCCGGCAGGAACTCGATGGCGTTGTCTATCAGACCTGTCCCAATCCGGCGGATTCCACGTATCAGGCATTCAACCGGGAGGCCTATCGTTCCGGGGATGTCCTGCCGAACGCCGGCTATTTGCGGGTAGCCGTTTCCCCGCGCGAAGTGGGAGTGGATTATGTGCGTTCCTGGCTTCCCCAGGATGAAACCGGCGGACACAAGCACGGCGAAACCGCCTTTCACTATTCCACCCATGCGGAGGGAAGCCCGCCATGACACTGCCGCGCCTGGTTATCGGTCTTCTCCTGGCGGCGTGGAGTGCTGCCGCCGCCGAGCCCCGCGGCGGACCGCCCGCCGTCTTCCGGACGGAGGTACCCCGCGAACCTTTCAACCTGATCCTCGGATGTCCCGGCGCGACGTCCATTGTGGTCAGCATCTTGCCTTCCGTGGAAATGGACGGGTTCCTGCGTTACTGGGCGGCTGGCGGCGCCTGGACCAACAGCACGGCGCCGTTGCGCCTTAGCGCGTGGGAACCGCGGGCGGTGCGGCTCGAAGGCCTCACCCGCGACACGAGGTACGGGTATGAGTTCTGCCAGCAACCGGTTTCCACGGGCGTTGTCGAGAGCCGTACGACGGGGGCTTTCCGCACCCAGCGGAGCCCCGGATCGCCTTTCGCGTTCACCGTCACGGCGGACTCGCACCTCGACGGGAATACCGATCCGGACATCTATGCGCGAACTCTTTGCCGAGCGCTGCAGGACCAGCCGGACTTCCATATTGATCTTGGCGACACCTTCATGACCGGCAAGCGGCGGGACCGGCCGGAGGATGCGCGGCCGCAGTACCTGGCCCAGCGGCACTATTTCGGACTGCTCTGCGCCTCCGTGCCGCTTTTTCTGGTCCTGGGAAACCATGACGGCGAGACGGGCCGCAGTCTCGAAGCGGCGACGCGCATGCGGACGGAACTGTTTCCCAATCCTGTGCCCGATGGATTCTATTCGGGCGGTTCCAACGGTAACTACTTTGCATGGAACTGGGGGGACGCGTTGTTTGTTGTGCTCGACCCCTACCGCTATTCCGGGCGCCCGGCGGGAGGGCGGGAGGCGGGAGGTTGGGGCTTCACGCTCGGGCGGACGCAGTACGACTGGCTCCAGGCAACGCTCGCGTCAAGCCAGGCCCGGTTCAAGTTCGTGTTCATTCACCACCTCGTGGGCGGGGCGGACCGGCAGGGGCGCGGAGGAGCCGGGGCGGTGCCTTTCTTCGAATGGGGAGGCTGCGATCTCGACGGTCGCAATGCGTTTGCGGAGCAACGCCCCGGTTGGCCGATGCCGATTCACGCGCTCCTGTCCAAGCACGGCGTGACCGCTGTGTTCCATGGGCACGATCATTTCTTTGCGCGGCAGGAGGTGGATGGCATCGTGTATCAGCTCGTGCCCCAGCCGGGCCATGCCGGGGAAGGCAGTTACGCCCGGGCAAGGGAATACGGGTATCTCCAGGGGGACATCCGGCCCGGATCGGGTTATCTGCGCGTGGAGGTGTCGTCGGACGGCCCCAGGATCAACTATATCAGGACGGAGTAGCCATGGTTCGGCTGCGCGCTTGAAAGACGGGCGGCTGGATGCTACATCAACTTCGGGAATACAGGAACACAGCGCTGGATCTTATACGAAGGAGGGGAGAGCTTCATGAACTCGAAACTCAAGATGGTT
>CAIVSY010000045.1 GCA_903908715.1 uncultured bacterium | reverse complement strand
GATTGGCCCACTACCGAACGCATGTTGCGTGCCGCCGCCCGCCAACTGCGCTCAGGGCAAACCCGCTGACGGGCAACCGTACACACGGCTCCGGCCAAGCCCCAGGGATGCGCCCCATACCGCCCACCTGAAAAAATAGCTTGAGCCATCCCGCACACAGGAATAGCATCATGGGAAGTCAGGGAACCTTGCGGGTGAAATACCATGTCAGTAACGAAAACCATTAAGCTGAAGAGGCCCACTGCTGGCCCCGTTACACCGGAACCGTCCGAACCGGCCGCCGCTTCTGCAGAGACGGCGCCTGAAACTGAACCGGCCGTACCAGCCGCACCGGCCGGTCTTGAGGCTTCGGCCAGCACCGGCCCAAAGGTCTCATCGAAATCCTACCTGATCTTCGCCCTGCTGGGGCTAGCCGCAACGATCTTCTGCATTGCGATCATCGGCATGCAGGCTTCGGAATGGATGTTCTACAAGGCTGACCCTTCCGTCTGGCCCGTGAAGTAGACCGCACCCTTCGCGGCAGCCCCTTCCGCGTGATTCCGGATCTTATGGCAGGAACCGGGCTTTCCTGATCTTGTCCGGCAGGTACGAGTCGAGAACGTAATTCAAGCCATGCTTGGCAAACGCCTGCTGTTCCACACGCACACCCATCTTGAGCATCTGGTTGAGGGCATCCTGCCATTCCTTGTGATGCCGGATGAACGGATCGTTCCTCAACGCGTCCTTGGCCCGCTTGATATCCACATCCTCAAGCGGATGCGTGGCATCCATGAGCTTGTAGTCAATGATGTCCTGAGGCGTCACCCCGAGATAATGGGCTTGCGGCACACAGAAGAAACGATTGATATGCGCCGCCTGCCCTGAGCCCACCTTGAGGGTGCGGTAGATGTTGCAGTACCCGTAGGGATCCCCGTCGGTGAAGACCAGCACCGGCAGCTTGCGATCGTCCGCCAGCCTCCGTATGAAACGCCGGCAGGCTCGGGTCGGCACACCGCTCATGGAAATCAGCACACACTTCGCCTTCTCGTAGTACCGATGGTGTACAAGACGCTGGAAAAGCGAGGAGGTCTCGATCACCAGGATGAACCGGGCATCGGACTCGAACTCCAGATGCTCCACCCGGGCCGGGATACTCCAGGCTCCCGTTCCCAGCTTGGCGCAATTGATCCGGATCACCTCGCCTGTCGAGGGATTACGATCCACCACCGTCAACGGGCCCGCCACATCCCCGCCCCGCTCCTCGGGTATGTATCCGATCTGTTCGCGGTTGACCCCCAGCATTGCCTCCATGTCGTCCAGCAGGGTGTCGCTTTCGGGCTGCTCATCGAAACGGCACTCACCCCAGCTCTTGCTGTTGTAGTAGATCTCACGCTTGCCGGCGATGTCGTTCTTGTCCAGCAGATCCTTCTTCGTCGTCGCAAGCAGGCGCATGGATTGCGCAAAGGTCTTGACGGTGTTGTAGCTCAATGTGCGCGTTGCCGTCTTGCCACGAATCTCGAAATATCCGGTCTTCGGGTCGTACTTGACATTCGTGAGGGCTCGTATGGGAAACCGCAGGGAGGGCTTCCGCATCCGCCGGACGATATCCTCGAACACGCCGCGTCCCACGTCGACAATCCGGCGCGAAACATCCGCACGGGAACTGAGCAGGACCGCCTCGCCCTCATCCCGTTCCCGGGTCTTTCTTTTCCCAGCCATAGCCGTGCCTCACACTTCCAGATGAGTCCGCTCGAGCATCCGCCGTAAGTGGTCCACCACGCGGCCCTCGTCCCGATCGGTCAGGTTAAGAACATCCTTCAATCCCAGCGCCAGGTGCGGGATATACTTCTCTATATACGACCGCTTGCGCTCCGCCTCGGCCTCCCGGTGCCGGCGGTGCAGATGCACGGAGAGCCGCCGCCCGCATTCCTGAACGGCAAAACCGATCTCACGGATCATCTCCGGATAATGGGCGATGGCCTCCTTGCTTTCGCTGGTGAACGGGACCCAGACGCTGGCGATATGCACCATGACCACCATCGGCCCCAACGGCAGGCTGCCACGCGGCTGCGCCAAGCCGTAGTTCTTCCAGTTCACCCCGCAGATCGCCTTCGTGACCGCACAAGCCCCGGCCATATACAACAACGGTACGCGGTTGGCAAACCGCATCACGCGGACCGGTTCATCCGCCGCGGTCTCGCCCCCACCCCCGCCGGGCCGGGCGTACGCAATCCCCACCTCCACCTGGAACGGGTTGCCGCGGTAGACCGTCGGATCCCGGGTCACCGCCGTGCAAAATTCCGCATCGATCTCCTTGGATAGACCCGCCACAATCAGCGGCTCGCCGATGCAGGAAAGACAGTCCGTCGGCGGCCGCATCAGCTTGGTCTCGTTCACCGCCTTGTACAGGGTTTCGACCTCACGGCTGGCAATGCGGCGCGGATTGGCCTTGGCATCCAGTCCGGCCCGCGTACAAATATCCAGGGCCGTCTGGCTGCTGACCCGGGAGAAATCCTCCGACAAGACCCCCCGCAGCGTCCGCGATTCCGTGTCGCGCAACATCTGCATCATCATGCCGAGTTCCACACCATGCGGATGCGGCTTGATCTCCACCGGCGGCTTGGGCAATGCCTCCGCCGTACGCTTCCACGAGACCCACTGCCCCTCCACCAGGGGCGTCGTCGCCTGCCCCTCGTTGTCAATCTCCTTGTCGAGAAGGTTGACCCGGTAATGCAACTGAAGATGCGGATTGGCCACCAGGCACTGACGCAGGTACTCGTCCACGGATAGTCGCCCGCGCACATAGTGCGCCTCCATCTCGATCGCCACGGAAGTTCCATGGGAGTACACCCTGGGTTCCGCCGGCACACCCTCCCCACCGATCCCGGGAAAGGACGGAGCCCACTCGAGTTCCGCATCCTTCAGAATCGTCGGCGTGTTCTTCCGGGTGTCGATCTGCACCTCGATATGGTGCGCCAGTTTGCCGCGGGGCACCTTTGAAAGGATCCGCGTCGCGGTTCCCGTCGTCAGCTGGCCGTACATCCCGGCGGCGCTGATGCCAATCCCCTGCTGGCCGCGGGACATCCGGAGCCGGTGGAATTTGGAGCCGTAAAGGAGTTTCGCGAAAATCCGCGGCACCTGCGCCCGCACCACACCGGGACCGTTGTCCATCACGGTCACCCGGAACCGCTTCTCGCCCGTCTGCGTGATCTCCACGCTCAATTCCGGCAACAGGCCCGCCTCCTCGCAGGCGTCGAGCGAGTTGTCCACCGCTTCCTTGACGGTGGTCAGCAGGGCCTTGCGCGGGTTGTCAAACCCGAGCAGGTGCCGGTTCTTAAGAAAGAACTCGGATACGGAAATTTCGCGCTGCTGGCGCGCCATCGTTTCGGCATTGGCAGATGAGGCATTCGATCGAGGCATTCTTCAAGCACTCCCCGCGCATCAGGCGCGTCGTAGTTCACGGCTGCGTTGCGCGGCCGCCTGGATGGTTCGCTCCAGCAAATCCGATGTTTCCGGGCGCTCCAGGACTTCCCGGCCCGCCGCGGTTGTCCCCTTCGCGGACGTCACCGCCGCCGCCAGATCCGACGGCGTGAAACGTCCCTCCAGCAGCAGGCGTGCCGTTCCCCGCATCGTCTGGGCCGCCATGACCACGGCATCGTCACGCGATAATCCCTCACGAACCGCCCCGGCAACCAAACCGTCCAGCAAATAGGCGAAGAATGCGGGCCCGGATCCGCTTAACGCCGTAACCGCATCAAACAGCGGCTCCGGCAATTCCATGACCTTTCCACAGCACTGCAGCATCCCGCGAAGTCGCTCCGCATCCGCTTCCGTCGCCCTCGCCCCGCAGGTGAAAACGTTCATGCCCTCTCCCGCAAGGCAGGCAATGTTGGGCATGACCCGCATCACCCGGGCCCGCGGAATGCGACCTTCAATATCCGCCAGCGCCTTTCCTGCCGCAATGGAAACCGCCACATGCGACTCCCGCACCAGAGGCGCGATCCCGTCCAGGACCCCCTCCATCTGCTGGGGCTTGACGGCCAGGAAGAAAAATTCCGCGTCCTGTACCAGGCCGGCATTGCTGTCCGCCACCCGGACCCCCATCCGCCTGCGCAGGTCCGCAAGGCGCACGGTATCGACATCGGACACAAGGATCCGGTCCGCCTCAGCATACCGCCGCTCTATCAATCCGCCGATCATGGCTTCCGCCATCTTTCCGGCGCCGATAAATCCCACTGCAGACATCGCCACTCTCCCTTATCCCTTAGCGGAATAACTGGACCAACCGGTCAACCATCCTCTCGTATCCTGCCACCAGTCCTTGCGCAAACGGCAGCAGGTGGAACTTGGCCAGAACCAGCACCACCACCAGAACCACCATCAGGACAAGGATCAAACTGCGGAACCCGAACCTTCCCCCGGTGCCTGGCGCCTTCACGCCCGATCCGCCCGAACGATCCGCACCGGCGGCGTACGAAGACGGAAGAGCGCTGTTCAATACCCCGTCCTCATATGCCTTCAAAGTCTCCAGAACTCCCGCAAGGCTGTGCGAGGCGGCAATATGCCCGCCCGCCCGATTCACGGCCTCCAGAACTTCCGACGCCGCATTCACCGGGCACGACGTCCACCGTGCAACATCCGGCTGCATCATGCTGATATCGTTATGCCCGTCCCCCACGACCAGCACCCGTTCCGGCGCAACCCCGATCCGGTGAGCCAGTTCCGATACCGCCAGCCCCTTCGTAAAGGGAATAGCCCGGACATCGATCTCACATGGATACTGGAAGACCTGCAGATACCGGCTCGACTGCGCAACGGACTGGACAATCTCCATCCCGAAGCGCGTGGCCCCTTCGTCCTCGAACTGAAAGGTAATGCGTCCATGATTTTCCAGCACCACACGGGCAAAAGGATTCTTCCCGAGCATCCGGCGACGCATCCGGGGAATCGCCCGTCGGACCTTCCATTCATGCCGCCACTGGAGCCACCGGACTCTCAAATTCCAGACGCCGTGGGGAATCCAGCCGCGGGACTTGCGTTCATAGATGTAGGCATGCCGGCTGATCACATAATCCGGAACAATCCCCAGCATCATCATCGGGCGGAACACATGCCGGAAACTCCGCAGGCTGCGCCCTGTGCAAATCACCCAGCGCGCGCCATACTTGTCCCGGAGAATCCCCACATACCGGCGGAACGCCTCGTACTGGTCGAACCCCACCCGGTGGCCCACAAGCGTTCCATCCACATCCGTGACAAACATCCTCATTTCCTCAAGGATGTTTCGGGATGTGCTCATGGTTCCAATCCGGAAACAGTCATTCCCGCCGCGGCCGGCGGGAATGACAGCTCACTCAAGCGTCAACCGCTTACTTCTTGGCAGCCGCGGACTCCTTGATCAGGTTCAGCCCGATCACCTCGCGCTGAATCTGGTTCGTTCCCTCGTAAATCTGGGTGATCTTCGCGTCACGCATCATCTTCTCGACGGGGTATTCCTTCATATAGCCGTACCCGCCAAGGACCTGCACGGCATCCGTCGTGACCTTCATCGCCACGTCCGAGGCAAACAGCTTGCACATCGCCGAGATCTTGCTGATGTCCTTGCCGCCCCCGTCAATGTAGCGGGCAGCCGCGTAGACCAGCGCGCGCGCGGCCTCCACCTGCGTAGCCATGTCCGCCAGCATGAATTGCACCCCCTGGAAGGAGCAGATCGGCTTGCCGAACTGGCGACGCTGACGACTGTACTCCACCGCCTCGTCCAACGCACCCGCCGCTATGCCCAGCGCCTGCGCCGCAACCCCCGGACGAGAACTGTCCAGCGTCTTCATCGCAACAATAAAGCCCATCCCTTCCTTGGCCAGGAGATTGGCCTTGGGAATCCGGCAGTCCTGGAAAACGAGCTCCCGCGTCGCGGACGCACGGATACCCATCTTGTTCTCCTTCTTGCCAAACGTAAAGCCCGGCGTCCCCTTCTCGACAATAAAGGCCGAGGCGCCGCGGGCGCCTTTCGCCTTGTTTGTCATCGCCACCACCGTGTAGATCTCGGCTTCACCGCCGTTGGTAATCCACTGCTTGGTCCCGTTCAAAACATAATGGTCGCCATCCAGAACCGCCGTCGTCTGGATCCCGCCGGCATCGCTGCCCGCATTCGCTTCCGTCAACCCAAAAGCCGCCAGCGACTTGCCGGACGCAATTCGCGGCAGGTATTTCTGCTTCTGTTCCTCGGTCCCGAACAGAATGATCGGGAAAGTCCCCAGCGCTGTTGCCGCCACCGCCAGTGCAATACCACTGCATACCTTGGAAAGTTCTTCCACCCCGATGGCCAGATCCATAATCCCGCCACCCATGCCGCCATATTTCTCCTCAATATAGAGACCGCAAAGATCCGCCTCCGCAAACACCTTCACCATTTCATGGGGAAACTCGTTCGCCTCATCAAAGTGCTCCCGGATCGGTTTGATCTTCTCCTGGGCCACTTGCCGGCACAAATCCCGGATCATCACCTGCGTCTCGGTCAATCCATAATCCATGTTATTCTCTCCCAGTCAGTTAAGAAAAAAATACAGACGGCAATCCGTCAAAGCGTGAGAACTATATAGGAGGCGATGTGCCGGAGCAAGAAAAACCTGCCTTTCACACGCGCTGGGTTTTCCATGCGCCCCGGCTGAACCACGCCGTGACCATCAGGCCATGTACCGCCAGAGCCACCGAGATCGCCCACCAGACCCCGTTCGACTGCACCGCAAAGAAACGAGGCAGAATCATTGCAAGCGGCACCTGGAACAGCCATAAGCCGATAATCGTCATCACCATCGGCGAAACAGTCTCGCCGGCCCCTTGCAGCGCACGCCCCAACACGATGGAAAACGCCGCAAAGAGATGGAAGGGGGACACAATCCTCAGGTACGCCACCCCTGTGCGAACTACGTCGGGATGCTTGTCGAACATCGCCACCAACGGCCGGGCAAACAGCACGAGGATCAACGCCGAACCAATCATCAGCACCACATCGATCGCAACAGCCAGCCATGCGGCACCGACCGCACGATCCGGCTTTCCCGCACCAAGATTCTGCCCTACCAGTACCGCCGCCGCATTCCCCAGGACAAACGCCGGCATGAGCACAATCATGTGGAACCGCATACCAATCCCATAGGCCGCCACCGCCACCATCCCGAAATGCGCCACCACGCGCATCAGGACCAGGTTCATAAGACTTCGCGTCAGCATTTGCCCCGAACTCGGCAGCCCGACCCGCAGCAATCGCCACCAGAGGGATGGATTCGGACGCCAATGCTTCAGCCCGACCCTGACTCCGCTCACGCCGGTATGCAATACATAGAATACCCAGGCCGCCGCCACCCCTTGTGAAATGACTGTTGCCCACGCAGCCCCGGCCACACCCAGGGCCGGAACCCCAGCCCATCCAAAGATAAGGACCGGATCCAGAACAAGATTGAGCAGGTTGGCGAGAAGCATCGCATACATCGGGATCATCGTATTGCCTGCCGCCTGCAGAATGCTGTTGCCGATAAAAAGGACAAACATGGTGAAACTGCCCACAAAGGAAATTCCCAGGTATTGCGCCCCGAGATCAGCTACAGGATAAACCGCCCCGAGCATCCGGCAAAGCGGCCCCGCCCATAGCCAGCCCGCCGCACCCAGGAACACCCCGCACCCGACGGCAAAACCCAGGGATTGCCCCGCAATAGAAGAAGCTTCCTCATCCCGCCCGCCGCCAATCGCACGCGCCACAATCGCCACCGTACCCGTGGATAGCCCCATCACCGCGGGAAACAGCATCATCAGCAGGGTCCCGCTGATCGCAAGGGCCGCCACCGCATCCGACCCCAGCCGACCAACCCAGAACAAATCAATCAGGCTCTGGGCATTCTGCAGTACCATACTGACAAACATGGGGCCCGCCAGCCGTAAGAGGCTGTCCCATAATCTCCCTGAAAGAACCGCATTCCCACCCGTTTCCATTCTTGCACCCGCCTCTGCAAGCCAAATACCTGCGACAACATACCGGATGCCCTCACTATCGAATACAATAAATTCACCGCCTGATCCGTTTATTGTATAGTAGCCGGACGTCAGAAATGGCTTCCAGCACAAGAAACATAACCAAACAAGGAGAATGCAGAATGAAGAAGACATGGTGGATCGGAATGAGTGTACTGGCGCTTTCAATCGGGACCGCTTTGGCCGAAGGGGATGCCACGGCGTCCGAACCCGTGAAGAAGGAAGTGGCCGCCCCAGCCGTCAAGCCGGAGTTGAAAGACATCACCGCCGTCGGGGTCGTCGAGAAAGTTACAACCAAGAAGGGCGACGATGTGTTCATCCTGAAAACGGAAGACGGAGCACGAATCCGACTTCCGAAAGGCAAGAATGCGCCGGATTGCGCATCCATGGTTGGATCCAAGGTCAAGATCTCAGGAAAGGGATTCGAAATGGAGAAAAAAGGCAAGAAGCAATGCGTGATCCGCTCCATTTCAAGCATCGAAAAGGTCGAAAACCAGCCCGCCGCAAACTGATCAAGAAACCGACGATCGACGAATCGCAGGGCGCCCCCTCCGGGGCGCCTTTTCCTTGTCCCTCCCCTTGCCCTGCCGACGCCTCGTCCGCCATTCCGTGCTGGCTCAATCGCACAATTTGTATTACGTTGCTGGAGTTGCGCGGCAACAGGACTGCCAGGACGCAGGACTTCCGTTATTTCCGCGCGAAAGGATATGCCGCAAGTTATGAACAAAACCTTCGTGCTGGATACCAACGTTCTTCTCCATGACCACACCTGTATCGAATCGTTCGCCGACAACACGGTCGTCCTGCCGATGGCCGTGATCGAGGAACTGGACAAGTTCAAGCGCGACACTTCTGAACTGGGCCGTAATGCCCGCGGCGTGATTCGCCGCCTGGATATGCTCCGCGAGCGCGGACGGCTGGGCGAAGGCGTGTCCATGGATAATGGCGGAACGCTCCGCATCATCACCACGCAAAGCCTGATGAAGAACGTCCTGAAGGGTGTCCTGCAGGAGGAAATACCCGATAACCAGATCATCCGCGTCGCATACGCCCTCCACCGCCGCGGAGACCGCGTGTTTTTTGTTTCCAAGGACATCAATGCCCGCATCAAGGCGGACGCCCTGGGCATCGAGGTCATGGACTTCGAGAAACAAAAGGTCAATTTCGACGAGCTCTTCACCGGGCTCCGCGAAATCCCCGTCAAGCCGGAAGTGCTGGACGAGTTCTATGCCAACCACAACGTGGACCTCCCGGAACTGGATCTCCTTCCCAATGAATTCGTCAACCTGGTCGGCGAAGGCCACGAACACTATACCGCACTGGCACGGTCCGGCGGAAATGGCAAGCTCATCCAGCTGAACCCCAAGATCGAATCCGTCTGGCACATCAAACCACGCAGCCGGGAGCAGCGCATGGCGCTGGAACTGCTGATGGATGACTCCGTCCATTTGGTCACGCTCATGGGCCCCGCCGGAACCGGAAAAACCCTGCTGGCCCTCGCCGCCGGCCTGGAGAAAATCGTCAATCAGAAGCGATACGACCGCCTCCTTGTGACCCGGCCCATCATGCCGTTCGGCAAGGACATCGGCTATCTCCCGGGCGCCAAGGAGGAGAAACTCACCAACTGGATGTTGCCGATCTTCGACAATCTGACCTACTTGATGCTGAAAACCAACACCGGGGAACACAAACATACCGTCCGGGAGAAGATCGAGAAGTTGCAGAGGGATGAAGTTCTGGAACTGGAAGCCTTGACGTATATCCGAGGACGCTCGATCCCCCGGCAGTATGTCATCGTGGACGAGGCCCAGAACCTGACCCCACACGAGGTCAAGACCATTATCAGCCGCGCCGGGGAAGGAACCAAGATGGTTCTGACCGGGGACCCCTACCAGATCGACAACCCGTATCTGGATTCAAGCAGCAACGGGCTCTCGTACGCCGTGGAGCGCATGAAGACCCAGGCCCTGCACGGGCATGTGACCCTGAATAAGAGCGAACGCAGCACTCTGGCGGCCCTCGCCGCCAATCTGCTCTGACGCACGGAAGCAGGGCCACCCATGCCAACCAGGAACCAGTTGCAAAGCCTGTTTGAGACCGAACGGGACCGCTATCTCCGGGAATGGCAGGAATTCCTCTCGTTCCCCAGCATCAGCACGGCCCCCGAACATGCGCCCGATTGCCGCCGTTGTGCCGAATGGCTTCGGGAACATCTCGCCCGAATGGGATTCTCCGCACGCCTGGAATCGACGGCGTCTCATCCCGTTGTTCTTGCTGAACGTAAGGCCGACCCCGGCGCACCTGTCATCCTGTTCTACGGACACTATGACGTTCAACCGGTGGATCCGATCGAACTCTGGGATACCCCGCCCTTCACCCCCTCCCTCCGTCGAGGGCGCATGTACGCCCGCGGTGCCCAGGACAACAAGGGTCAGTGTTTTGCCGCCTTGAAGGCGATAGAGGCGCTGATCCATTCCGGTGATCTGAATTGCACAATCAAGCTCGTCCTTGAGGGAGACGAGGAAGCCGGCCATATGCCGATCCTCGAATTGCTGGAACGGGAGAAGGCCAACCTGAAAGCCGACCTCGTCATGGCCGCCGATACGGGCACCGTTGCATCCGGCGCACCGACCATCACTATGGGATTGCGCGGCATCATCCACATCACCGCAGTCCTCACCGGGCCGGACCATGATCTGCATTCCGGCGTTCATGGCGGCCGTGCGCCGAACCCTGCGGCCGGCATGGCGCAACTGGTCAGTTCCCTGCACGATGACAGTGGACGGGTCGCTGTGGCGGGTTTTTATGACGGGGTCGAAGCCCCGACTCCCATGGAACGTTCCCTCGCGAACTCAACCCCGCTGGATCCCGGATGGTACAAGGCAGCAACAGGCGTCGAGCCAATCGCAGGAGAACCGGAATACACCCCGATCGAGCGTACCGGATTCCGGCCGACCGTCGAGGTCAACGGAATCCATTCAGGCTATGGCGGCCCGGGCAGCAAGACCATTATCCCGTCCCAGGCGGTAGTGAAACTCTCCGCACGCCTCGTCCCCGGCCAGACACCGGAGGATATCCTGCAGAAAACCATCCGCCATCTGGAAACGCATACGCCACCCGGAATGCACCTCTCCATCACTGAGAAGGGGATTGGCGGTCCGGCCGTTCGGATCAGCCTCGACTCGCCCGCCGTGAAGCAAGCCCGGATCGCCCTCGATTCCTTGTCGGATACACCCACCGCCTTCCTGTGGGAGGGCGCATCCGTCCCAATCCTCTCCCACCTTCCCGTCATCGCCGGGGCACCCGTCCTGCTGGTCGGATTCGGCAGCGAGTCGGACAATATCCACGCCCCAAACGAGTCCTATTCGATCGAACAATTCAAGGCGGGCTTCCTTTTTACAGGGCTTTTCCTGAGCCAGATGAAGCACCGCCCATGAGCCACGAACCGTTGACCGGCAAGATCCTCCATAGCCAGGGCGAAGCCCTGATGGGCATCCTTGCGGAAGTGCGCAATGCCGTGAACCTTGGGAAACCGGCGGATGCCACCCTGTCGGCTTTCTACCGCAGCCACCGCCAGTTCGGATCACGGGATCGGCGCCTGTTCTCGGACACAGTCTTCTCCTTTTTCCGATGGAAGGGGTGGCTGGAACTCATGTTCCCGGATAATCCGCGGGCAGCCGCCGTGTTCGCCCATTTACTGGATGCGAAAGAGTGCCACCCCGCGATCCGTCATCTGGCCGGCACCTCGAACATCCCTGCAGAAGCCCTGCGCCCGCTCGGAGCCCTGCCCATAAAGGAAAAACCCCTCGTCCTGTCCCGCCAGATCTCCGCCTTCCTGCCCGGACTCACACCCCCTTCCATCCTGCAACTGGTCCCTGCATGGTTTGCCGATGTCTTGCCCCCTCCCGGAAGGAATCCCGCCGCGGACGCGCTTGACGAACTGATCGCCTCCTTCCAGATCCCGCCGCCGACCTGGGTGCGGCTCAGACCTTCATCGGGACTGGATCTCCCCGTTTTGTTCTCTCAATCCGGGATCGAGGTCACACGCCACCCGCGCATTCCTAATGCCGCAGCCGTCGCACGCGGATCCAACCTTCAGGGATTGGCACCCCGTTTCCGCTCCGGCCTGGAAATCCAGGACCTGGCATCCCAGGCAGTCGGATGCATCTGTGAAGCCACAGCGGGGCAATCATGGTGGGATGCTTGCGCAGGATCGGGCGGCAAGACCCTTCACCTTGCCGACAGAGTCGGCCCTTCGGGCCGTGTCCTGGCTACGGACATCCGCCCTTCCGTCCTCGAGGAACTGGCAAGGCGCGCCGAAACCGACAATCTGCAAAAGGAAATCCGGATAAAGGTTTGGGATGGCGCAAGCCACCCGCCGCCTCCGGGAAGTTTCGACGGCGTGTTACTGGACGCCCCCTGCTCCGGCATCGGCACATGGCATCGCAACCCGGACGCCCGCTGGAGATGCACACGCGAATCCATTTCCGCTCTTGCCGCACTTCAATTGCGCCTGCTGCAAGCCTGCGCCCTGCGCGTCCGCCCCGGCGGCAGGCTGGTGTACACAACCTGCACGATGACTCGGGAGGAAAACCAGGGCGTCGTGGAAGCCTTCCTGTCCGCCCAGCCCGGATTCCGGCTGGACCCGTTCCCTGATCCGCTCCGCGACGGAGAGACGCCGGGCATTCTCACCATCCATCCATGGGACGGGCCCTGCAACGGGATGTTCATCGCCCGCCTCCTGCGCATCGACAACCCCTGAAGGGATGCATTTGCAGGACCCGCCACGGTTTGATAGCCTACACCCCGTTGACGTTCGGCAGGTATTTTTCCCAGGGGACGAAAAATGTTGGTCTTATTCTTCTTGGCGGCGACGGTGCTTTTCGGGCTGGCCTATGTTTTCTACGGCCGCTTCCTGGAAAAGCGTTTTGACGTATCGGATGAACGACCCACACCAAGCCACACGGACTATGACGGCATTGACCGTGTCCCCGCTCGCCGCGCCGTGCTGCTGGGGCACCACTTCTCTTCCATCGCCGGCGCCGGACCGATTGTCGGCCCCATTATTGCCGCTACAGCCTTCGGTCTCGCTCCGGCTTTCCTCTGGATCCTCCTCGGCGCCATCCTGATTGGCGGCGTACACGATTTCACCGCCCTCATCGCCAGTATCCGGCATCGCGCCCGTTCCATCGCCGAGGTCGCAAAAGAGCATCTCTCCCCGCTATCCTACAAGTTGCTTCTTCTTTTCATCTGGCTTGCCCTGGTGTATGTGCTTACGGTCTTTACCGATTTGACGGCGACCACGTTCGTGCAGGACGGGGGCGTCGCCACTTCCTCCATCCTTTTCATGGTGCTGGCAGTCGGGTTCGGCTGGACCACGAACCGCATGCGTTGGAGCCTGCTCAAGGCATCCCTTGTTTTTGTGCCTCTTGTGTTCCTGGCAGTCGAGGCGGGGCAACTTCTTCCCCTTTCCGCATCCCGCATCCCCTGCCTGATCGGCAATAATCCGGCCAAGACATGGGACATCGCCCTGCTTGTGTACTGCTTCATTGCCGCCGTAACCCCGGTCTGGATCCTGCTGCAACCCAGGGATTACCTTTCCTCGTTCCTGCTGTATGGCTCCCTGCTGGGCGGCCTCCTGGGCATCGTGTTCGGCGGGTTCACCCTTGCAGCACCCCTGTTCATCGGATGGACCGCCCCCGGACTGGGCCCGCTTTTCCCGATCCTGTTCATCACCATCGCCTGCGGGGCCTGCTCGGGTTTCCACGCCATTGTCGCCTCCGGGACATCCTCCAAGCAACTGAATCGTGAGTCCGATTCACGCCCCATCGGGTACGGCGCCATGCTGATTGAAGGACTCGTGGCGATCATTGCCCTCGCAACGGTGGCCATGCTCCCGCGCGATAATCCCCTTTGGGCCAAGGCCCCCCTCCAGATCTACGGGGCCGGCATGGGAAAATTCCTCGCCATATTCGGAATCCCAGAAAAAACAGGGGGCTCCTTCGGACTGCTCGCCCTTTCCACGTTCATACTGACAACCCTGGATACCGCCACACGTCTGGGACGATATATCTTCGAGGAGTTCTTCGGCCTGAAGGATACCCGCAGCCGTTATGCCGCTACCCTCGCAACCCTGGCATTGCCCGCCCTCTTCGTGCTGATCACCCTCAGGGACCCGCAGGGAAATCCGATGCCGGCATGGAAAGCCATATGGCCCGTCTTCGGCGCCACCAACCAACTGCTGGCCGGACTGACCCTCCTGGTTGTTACCGTCTGGCTTCGCCAAACCGGGAAACGCACGGGGTTTGTGATGGCACCCATGATCTTCATGGTCGGCATGACGCTCTGGTCGCTCATGCTGCTGATTCTCCAGTACAAGCTTTCGCTCATCGGGATCATCGCCATCATCCTCTTGGCCTTGTCCCTGTGGGTTTCAGTGGAAGCTGTCCGTGTCCTCTTGGGCCGCGGCCGCAAGGCAAGCCATGCATCGGGAGAAGTCCAGTGAACAAGGTGAAACGCGCAAAGGAAATCATCGATCTCGAAATCGAAGGCCTGCGGAAAGTCAGGGACAGCCTGAATGCGGGTTTCAGCGAAGCCATCGACCTTATCGTTGCCGCAACAAAATCCGGCGGCAAGGTAATCGTCACCGGCGTAGGAAAGAACCTCCACGTGGGAGAGAAGATCTCCGCAACACTCGCCAGCACCGGAACCACCAGCGTAATCTTGAACCCGACACAGGCCATGCATGGCGACCTGGGCATTGTCTCCGCCGGCGATGTTGTCCTTGCACTGAGCTATAGCGGAGAGTCGGAGGAACTCCTGGCCCTGATCCCATTGATCCGCCGTTTCAACGTCAAGGTCGTCGCCATGACCGGTGTACTCGAAAGCACCTTGGCCAGCCTGAGCGATGTGATTATCCCCGTTACCGTCGACCGCGAGGCCTGCCCGTTCAACATGGCCCCGACCACCAGTACAACTGCCACACTGGCTGTGG
Source organism: uncultured bacterium (assembly GCA_903908715.1). Taxonomy (GTDB): domain Bacteria; phylum Verrucomicrobiota; class Kiritimatiellia; order CAIKKV01; family CAITUY01; genus CAIVSY01. Next base: position 26,467 of record CAIVSY010000045.1, on the reverse strand, counting down.
GCGATGCCTTGGCCATGGTCCTCATCGAGGCCCGCGGATTCAGGGTGGAGGACTACGCCAAGCTCCATCCGGGCGGAGCCATCGGCCGTGCCCTTTTGCTGAAGGTTTCCGACATCATGCGCAAAGGCGACAGGGTCGCTTCCGTGCCCAGCGGATCCAAGGTCAAGGATGCCATCCTCGCCATGACGCGCGCCAGGACCGGATCAGCCGGAATTATCGACAACAACGGACGCCTGGCCGGCATCTTCACCGATGGCGACTTGAGAAGGCGTCTTCCCGATCACCCCGGACTCATGGATGCCCCCGTGGATGAATGCATGACACGGAATCCGATCACTGTGGCGGAGAACTGCCTCGCCGTGGATGTCCTGCGGATTTTCGAGAAGCATAACATTGATGACCTGCCGGTCGTCGACGCGGATGGCCGGCTTGCCGGCGCGGTGGACATTCAGGATCTCCCGAAACTCAAGATCATGTGAGTGCACGGCCCATGTCCCGAACCTACGGCAAGCGCCTGACTCTCCTGTTCCTGTTATTCCTTTCTGCCCTGGGCCTGAGTGCCTATGCCGACGATGCCTCGCCTCCCTGCGGGTTCAAGCCAGCCATGTCATGGCAGAAGGCCATAATCCTCGGCATGGTGGAAGGGCTCACCGAATTCCTGCCCGTCAGTTCCACCGGTCACCTGATCCTGACCCAGCGCATGCTGGGAATCGGCCAGACAGACGACTCCGGCAGGGTGGCCGGCGCTTATGCCGTCTGCATCCAGGCAGGAGCCATCCTGGCGGTCGCCGGCCTCTACTTCCGGCGACTGCGCCAGGTGGTAGCGGGATGCATCGGCAGGAGCCCGGAAGGCCGCGCCCTGGGAATGCATCTGGGGATTGCGTTCCTGCCCGCCGTCATGATCGGCCTGACCGCCGAGGACTGGATCAAAAGCAACCTGTTCGGAGGTCCACGGTGGGACCTGTGGCCTGTCATCGCAGCCTGGTTCGCCGGCGGTCTCGGCATCCTTTTCATGACCCGGTGGATTGAACGCCATCGCAGCCGGCCTCAACGGCCCATCGAGGCCATAACCTGGAAAATGGCTCTTTGCATCGGACTGACGCAATGTCTCGCCATGTGGCCCGGAATCAGCAGGAGCCTTGCCACGCTCCTGGGCGGATTATGGGTAGGCTTAAGCATCCCCGCCGCCGTGGAATTCAGCTTCCTCCTCGGCCTGATCACATTGGGCGCCTCCACAGCCTACGACGCCCTGAATCACGGCACCCTGATCCTTTCCGCGTACGGCTGGTTCACGCCCGCACTGGGCATGGCCACCGCCCTCCTTTCAGCCATCCTCTCGATTCGCTGGATGCTGCACTATATCCAGCGTCATCCCCTCACAGTCTTCGGCTACTACCGGATCCTTCTGGCCATAGTAGCGGCCTGGCTGATCCTGCGGTAAGCGCTGCCCGTCCCTCCTTGGCCCTGCAACCTCACGCCTGAAGCGGACAAGTCACTTATTCGTCTCACCGTTCGCTTCCTGTAGTACCGCAATTCTCCACCCGAGACTTGACCCGACAACGCTTTATCCATACCGTGTAGGGCCTGGTTGCCATGCTAATCTTCATACTGAAAATCTTATCCCGCTTTTTCACCCGCCTCTCCCCTTCACAGGCTCTTGCGGCCGGAAGGCGACTGGGATGGTTTTACGGATCCGTCATCCGCTACCACCGCAAAGATGCCCTGGAGGCTCTCCGGCGAGCCTTCCCGGAAAAGAAGGAATCCGAGCGCCGATCCCTGCTGCAATCCATGTATCGGAATCTTGGCATCAACCTCGTCGAGGAATTCCGTCTGCAGCATATCCCGGAAGAACTCCTCAAGAAAAGCATCTCATGGGAAGGGGAATCCATTGCCCATGACGTCCTCGCTGCCGGCAAAGGCATGATCGTCCTTTCCGCGCATCTGGGAAATTGGGACATCCTCTGCACCCTCGCACCCCGGTTTAATTACCCGACAACCATCATTACCAAGAACATCAAAAACAAGGCCCTGAATCGTTTCTGGATGGAAGCCCGTAGCCGTTTCGGGCTCCAGTTTGTCCCCGCGCACAATTCTTACCGGTTGTGCCTGGCGGCTCTGCGCCGCAACGAAATCATCGGTTTTATCCTGGATCAGAACATGATCCGCACGGAAGGCATCTTCGTGGATTTCTTCGGCAAGCCGGCCTGCACCACCCCCGGCCTCGCCTTCATGTCAGCTCAGTCGGGCGCTCCCGTCGTCCCGGTTTTCATCACTCGCCAGCAGGACGGCACTCACCGCGTCCGGCTGCTACCCGCCATCGCCCCGCCACCTGACCGCAAGCCGGAAACCATTCAACAGTACACCCAGTTGTACACAAAGGTGATTGAGGACAATGTGCGTGAACATCCCGACCAGTGGATCTGGATTCATCGCCGCTGGCGTACTCAACCCCTCTGACACCGTCACGCGGCAATGCGGTCCGGTCAGGCGATCTCACGACCCGTCGTGCCTGCCGCGAGGGTAATGTGCTTCAAACCCTTGACCGCCTTGATGCGCTGCACGATCCCCTGAATGATCGCCGCCTCCCCGCGAACCGCCAGGATTTCCAGGCAGTTGTTGTGGTCCAGATGAATGTGCTGGGTCGAGATAATCACCTCGTGGCAGTCGTGCTGCACTGCCGTCAGCCGCCGCAGAATATCGGATTTGTGGTGGTCATAGACCATGACAATCGCCCCCGCCACCTCATCCCCCTCCCTCCATTCCCGCCTTACCAGGCTTTCACGGACCAGATCGCCCAATGCCTTCGAGCGCGTAGGACAACCATCCGCCTTGATCCGCGCATCAAAACGCCCGACCAGGTCGCTGTCCAGAGACACACTGAAACGCGTCAGCGCCATGCAACACCTCCTCATTCATCGCACATACATTCTCAACTCATACTCGCCCTGCCGCCGAAGGAAAACCGGATCGGATGGCGGATCCATCGTCAGCACCCGCCGGTGTTCCCTGTCCATCGAAACAATAACAAGGTCTCCGGTTCGCGCCTGTTGCCATGCGGCCGCAACATCCGTCACATGGTGAAGAGGGCGGTGCAAGTAAAACTTCGTTGGCACCGCCCGTCGCCCGGCAAGGAACACCTGCGTCCCCGGTTCCATGTGTTTCCGGGCCTCCGCCACGCAATCCCGGTACAGGGCCGCCGGCTCCGCAATCTCATGGAACAGGGCCCCATAGCCCACCACCCCCCAGATCATCGCCGATGCCAATACCGCCAGATTGCGGTACACCGGCAGGCCATGGCGCATCAACAAGCCCCATGCGGCCAGTGCCACCAGCGGAATCCCCCAAACGAAGCCCATCCAAGGCGGCACGCCCTCCTTCAGAAATGGCAACACCATGGTTGCCAGACCGGCAATGGCACTCCCCAAACATGTCATGCGAAGTAATACCCTCGTTGCGCGATACCGTCCCGGATCCCGGTTGCCGGCCGCATTGTACAGGAAACCACCGGTCAACAAGGCTGCGGGCGGCAGAAGCAGCATGGCATAGTGCGGCTGCTTGCTCTTAACGAAGGTCATGACCACAAGGGCCCCGATCAGCCATCCCAGGATAAACCGGATGCCCCTGTGATGCCTCGCCTCCCAGCCGTAGACCAACCCTGCAGGCAGGAATATCCCCCAGGGCAAAAGCAGGAGGGGCAAGGTGTACAGGTAATACAGCCATGACCCGTGGTGCGGGCTTTCCCGGATCAAGGCGGACAATTCAAACCCGATATCCTTCCCAGCCGCTCCAGCCGATCCTCCAAGAAACAGATAGAGATACCACGGCAGAACCACCCCCGCAAACGGGACGATCAGGAGCAGGATTCCAACCAGCCCGCGTTTCCAGTTTCGAATGGCGCCAGTGCCATATCCAGCCACCAGTGCGACCAGGGGCAGGACAAGGGCCGCCGGCCCTTTGAAAAGAAATCCAATCCCGGAACATACGCCCGCCATCCACCACGCCCATCCATGCCGCCCGTCAGCCCCCATCCATATCAGGAAACACGACAAGGTGGTAAAAAGGGTCAACCCAACATCGGTTTCACAGAGCCGGGCAAAAAACAGGAAAAGGTAACAGGTTGCCGCCATAATGGCCGCCAGCCACGCGCGGCGGCGCCCGAGCCAATACCGGCCGCATCCATACACAGACGCCACCAGCAGGGCCCCCAGCAACCCATTCACACCCCGCGCCAGCGCCAGTGATTCCGTCCCGCCAACCAGATGGAAAACTGCGGCCACCAGCCAGTACATCAACGGCGGTTTGTTGATGCGGACTTCTTCCTCGTACACCGGCACCAGCCAATCCCCACCCTCAGCCATCGTACGCGCACAGAGGAGCACCCGGAGTTCCGAAGCCCGGAACGGCAAGGCCCGCCCATTCCAGGGTAACGTTCCCAGCAAGGCTACGGCCACCAGCAATGCCAGTAACCCCGCCTCGCCCAGCCTCTTTCTTCGCTTCCCTGACTGATCCGTCACGATGCCTCATTCCCGTTGGCCAATCGTCCATGGCCCGCCAATGCACCAGGCTCCGCCCCCATGCCCCCGTCAATGCGTCTGGCGACCTATGCGCTGGACCTGCGCCGAAAACGCGGAGTCCACATGAAAATACTTCTCCATGCCCGGCGTCACCAGGATTTCCCTTTCGGTCTTATCCGGAACAAACAGCGCCGCACAATTCGTGAAAAGCGTCAGGACTTGCATCCCCTCTTCAGGCCCGAGGACAAAAAGCCCCGTTGACAAGGCATCCGCCGTTGCCGCGGAAGGAGCCACAACAGTCACCCCTGCCATTCCCTGGACCGGCCAGCCGGTTCGGGGGTCAATAATGTGAGCATAGCGTTTCCCGTCAATCTCGACAAAACGCTCATAATTCCCCGATGTGGCCACCGCCATGCCGTCCCCCAGTTCCAGCCATCCAATGGTACCCGAAGGCTTCAATGGATCCCGCACCCCGACACGCCAGGAACGCCCTGCCTGCGGTTTCCCGAAACAGCGCATGTTGCCCCCAAGGTTCACCACAAAGTCCGTGGCTCCCTCTTGCTTCAAGTCCCGGGAACAGACGTCGACGGCATACCCCTTGGCCACACCGCCCATGTCGGCCAACATTCCCTTCCCGGTCAGACCACACTTGCCGCCGGACAGCACGAGGTTCGTGTAGCCCACCAATGCCCGACGCTCCTCGATCATGACAGGAGAAGGAAGTCTTTCCGGTTTTTCCCCGCCACTGAATCCCCATCCCTTGACCAGCGGCCCCACCGTCACATCGAACGCACCATGGGTCATCGCCCCGAATACCAGCGACAGGCCCACGGTCATCTTCAGGTGCCCTTCCGCGGGAACCAACCCCTTCCCGGCCTGGGCATTCATCCGCGAAAGATCACTGCCGGGATTGTAGACGCTGAGGGCTGATTCTATCTCCTTCATACGGGACTGCACGCGGCGGGCATAAACCCCGCATCGCTCCGCATCACTACAGCCCGCCATCACGGAGGCCATCGTTCCCATGACGCTGAACGACTCTTCCTTCACAGCGTTGCGACGGCACCCGCCAGCCAGGCAAACAGCAAGACCCAGAGCCCACCACAGGCAACCAGTCTTCCCGGATTTCAAAACCGTCCAACCCCTTCGCCCAATCGTCCCGCGTTTCATCGGACCTCCCCTGCCAGCGTGGAATCCGCCTGCCGTTGCGCCTCAGCCACGATGGCCGGCCATTGTTCCAGAATCCTGCCCGCATCGCCGGCAGGAATCACCCGGGAGAAAACATCCCGGTGCAACTCGGCAAGACGAACAAAACCTGCGGCAAACCGTTCATGACCCAAACCCCGCCAAACGGCAGCCCGCTTGAGAAAACCCTGCACAATCTGTCGGGCACGTTCGGGACTCACCTCCTCCATCCGCTGCGCAAGAGCGTCCAGAACCGCATCGTGCGTCTTCGACTCAATTTTCCGTACGCCAACCAGTTCCGCCAGTTCCTGCCTGGCGTCCCCGGCAGAAGACGCCTCGCCAAAAGCGTAGAGCATGATCATGGCCTCTTCGAGGAAACGTTCCTCCACGGTCGCGGTCAGCGTGTGAGCCCGTAATTTCCATGACCGGTGCCCGCGTACGCCTGCCTGCGCAAGGTCCAGTCTCGGACCCAGGACGTACAGTTTCCGCGCCGGATCAAAATACAGCGTGCCGCCCCCGACCTGTTCCGCAAGGGATGTCCAGATCAGACGATCACACCACCGGGACACCGGATCCTGATAGGGTTTCCCACGGTAGGCCCAGTAGATGGCGTGTGTTTCGGGAATGCGCCAGTCCAGGAAACCGAACAGGGCATCGACCTGCTGCATGACAGTCAGGCGCAGTCCGGCCTCCTCAAGGCGTCGGCCAGTTGCGGGATCCAGTTGCCCCGGCGCAGGCGCCTGCCCGGTCTGGATCACGGAAGCCATGTCCGCAGCAAGATGAACCCGGAAGTAGAGAGGGTTCTCCTCCCATCGTCCCGAGACCTTGTCATTGTACATCCAACCCAGTTCCCAATAGAGCTTGGCACTGTGCGGATTGGAGGGGATTCCCTCGTCACGCAGCAACCGCACTCCGCGCATGACCCAGGCCCAGCGGTCTTCCGGGTCGGGGAACATGGCGCCAATGTTGTACGCGATGTTCCAGGCATGATACGACCAAATCTCAGGGTAGGTCGGTATCAATCGTGTGACCCATCCCGCCAACTGGGCCGCTTCGAAGAAATCGCCTTCCTCCTGCCGCTGGGCCGCCCGGAGCCAAAGCACATCCGCCAGGATTCCCCGGAACCCGCCAAGGGCCACCGTGACGAAGCGCACCCCGGGCGGATAGTCTTCTGTCGCACTGGCATCGCCCCCAGGGTCCGGGCCCGGCCCCGGACCGGCCAACCAGCCCGCCAGACCGAACCCGGCGGCAATCAGGAGGATCCATACCAGCGCCTCGCGATATCGTTTCATGATGATACCCGTTGCGGACGTATCGCCTCTCGCAGTAAGCCCTGCCTAGGGACGATAACGGTCGAAGTTCACCACTTCAGCCAGCGGCTTGCGGCTCTTGGCGCGCACCGGCTCGGCAGGAACCCCGAGCGGTGTCATGGCGATCGGCTCCACGTGACCCGGAATACTCAGGACATGTCGCACCTTATCCGGATCAAAAGCCCCAATCCAGCACGTACCCAACCCCAAGGATGCGGCACACAAGGTCATGTGATCCATGAAGATCGCACCATCCACGTCGGAATAGTTCTTCCCATCCGCACGCACCCAGGCCTTTGCAGCATCCATGCATACCACCAGGATCACGGGGGCAGACCAGAACCAGTCCCGGGGATACGCCTCGCCAAGGGCCCGCCGCTGCCTTTCGTCACGGACCACAACCAGCCGCCACGCCTGCCGGTTGGCTGCCGAGGGAGCTAGCCGCCCGGCCTCCAGCACCATCTCCAACTTCTCTTCGGGTACCGGCGTGCCCTCATACACACGGACGCTGAATCGCCGCTTCACCAAATCCAGAAAGTTCATTGTTCCCCTCTCCAGTTGCCGCCCTGCCCCGCGGAACGCGCCCGACAACCACACGATCGCGACCGCCCAGATCAGGCCTTACCACAATCTCCTCAAAACCATTATCCCGTAACAATCCCACAACGGCGGACCCTTGGTCAAAACCTATTTCCACAAACAGCCATCCGCCGGACTTGAGAACCTCCCGTGCGCCGGATATCAACCGCCGGATAATCGCCAAACCATCCGCTCCGCCATCCAGGGCAGAGAGCGGCTCATGATTCCGGATGTGATGCGGCAACTCACCGCATGCAGTCGTGGAAATATAGGGCGGATTGCTAACCACCGCATCCAACTCGCCTTGCCCGAATCCCGACAACAAGTCACCCTGCCGAAATCCGATCCGGTCCGACACCCCGTTCATGTCCGCATTCTCCCGCGCCAGCTCCAAGGCTTGCGAATGCGCGTCCACCGCAACGAACCGGTTCGTCGGCCGCTCTTTGGCAAGGCTGATCGCCACACAACCCGTACCCGTTCCCACATCGGCTATCACCGCCGAACCGGTCATCCAAAGAGGCTGACAGTCAAGAACCGTCGTGACCAGGGTTTCCGTGTCCGGCCTCGGGATCAAAGCCCTGCGATCCACCTTGAACCGGTGTCCCATGAATTCCACATCGCCCAGCACGTATTGCAGGGGTTCACCGGCCGCCAACCGGCGGATCCCGTCTCGAAGCGGCACCAGCTGCGGCTCTTCCAGGATTGTTTCGAATCGCACATACAGCTGCATACGCGAACAATGAAGGACATGGCTCATCAACTGCTCCGCCTGCAACCGGGGATCCGCAACGCCCTTGCCGGCAAGGTATTCCGCCGACGCCTGCAGGACCTCCAGAAGCCGCTTCATGCCTTGGCCGCCGCCATTTCCTTGCGGATGCGCAACTCCAGGTCATGCTCACGAAGGGCGTCAATCAGACTGCCGATTTCCCCTTCCATCACACGATTGAGAGTATACACCGTGAAGTTGATCCGATGATCCGTCAGCCGGTTCTGGGGAAAATTGTACGTGCGGATCTTCTCACTACGGTCACCGCTGCCAATCTGCGTTCGACGGAGGTTGCCGCTGCGCTCCTCCTCCTGCCGCTGCTTCCAGTCGAGCAACCGGGCCTTGAGTACATTCATGGCCTTTTCCTTGTTCCGATGCTGCGACCGTTCATCCTGGCTCTGCGCCACAAGACCCGTCGGAAGATGCGTCACGCGCACCGCGGAATACGTGGTGTTCACCCCCTGCCCACCCGGCCCGGAAGAGCAGAAAATATCCACGCGCAATTCATCAGCCGGAATCACGATATCATCGACTTCATCCACCTCGGGAAGAACCGCCACCGTGGCAGCCGAAGTGTGGATGCGCCCCGATGCCTCGGTAACAGGAACCCGCTGGACACGGTGACAGCCGGATTCATATTTCATCACACTGTACACCTGGGCACCTTCCACCGAACAAACCACTTCCTTGTAACCGCCAATGCTCGAGGAACTGGCATCGATCACGCTGACTTTCCACCCGCGCCCCTCGCAGAACCGGGAGTACATCCGAAACAGGTCAGCCGCAAAGAGAGCCGCCTCTTCCCCCCCTGTCCCCGCACGGATTTCCATGATAATATTGCGCTCGTCATTGGGGTCCGGCTGCAGCATGGCAGACTGTAATTCCTTCTCCGCCTGGCCAAGAGCCTTTTCCAGACCGGAAAATTCCTCCGCGGCGAGCTCCTTCAACGTCGGATCCGCATCCTCATTCGACAGCAAATCGCGCTGCTCCTCGTAATCCCGATGGATCCGCCGATAGACCTCCGCCTTCTCCAGCACACGCCTCAACCGGGCATGCTCCTTGACCGTGTCCCGGAACTTCTTCTGGTTCGCCACCACCGCCGGATTCGCGATGTCCGCCTCCAGCACGGAAACGCGCCCGGAAAGCTTCTCTATGTATGCGGCGTCAATCACCGGTCGTCATCCATTCCCGCCATTGCATCGGCGGTTTACAGGCAGAAAAAGGGCCAGAAAGCCGCAAAGGCCCCTGGCCATCACTGCAAACCCGTCGCCTACTTCTTGGCGTAGCGCTTGCGGAATTGCTCCACGCGTCCCTTGGCATCAACCATGGCGGTCCGTCCGGTATAAAACGGATGGCAAGCCGAACAGGCGTTCACATGCAACTGCTGGACCGTGGACTTGGTCTTGACGATGCTCCCGCAACCGCAGGTGATCGTCGCTTCCGTGTATTCGGGATGAATGTCCTTCTTCATTTCTCAACCTTTCCTGAAAAAACCGTAATCTTATACCCGAATACCCCCGGCGATGCAATCTCTTTTGTTGCACAGAAATCCCTTGCTTCAAAAGCCTTCCATCGGTATCAAGCTCGCATGCCATTTCTTGCCCCCCGAAGAACACGAGGCAGCCTGCTTCTCCTGGCCCTGCTGGCCGTATTGTCAGGTTGTGCCCCGATCCGCCGCACTTCAACCTACTTCCCGCCCCGCCCCCCTCCGCCGGTTACGGATTCAACCGCTCCCGTATTGCTGGTCCAGCCTTCGGCATCCGTGACCGACATCTCGGACCGGAAATACTTCCAGAGGATGGCCGCGAAATTGACTAACTGGCTGCAGGAGTCAGGCATTCCTGTTTCACTGACGGATGATGTATCAATGCCCAAAGAGATCCATGGCAGGACGCGGATTGTAATTCTTGTGTCCCAGCAGAAACTTTCTGCCGGCGGAATGCGGGCCTTGTCGGGATTCGCACGGCGCGGAGGCAAGCTGGTCGTATTCCATTCCGCAGACCCGGATCTGGCAAGTCTCATGGGCGTTTCCCTTTCTCCCCGTGTCCTGGCCAGCCGGCCGGGTCAATGGAGCGCCTTCCGCTTCACAGCCCACGCCCCTTCCGGAACCCCTGCCCGCATACGCCAGGATTCGCTGGGCCTGCGTCCCGCCTACCCTGCCGCTCCGTCTGCGGAAGTCATAGCCTGGTGGGAGGACTCGAAAGGACGCCGCTCCGCTGAACCGGCATGGCTCCGAACTTCCAGCGGATTCTGGATGTCGCATATGCTCCTTGAAGGCGATACGCCCGCCAAGAAACAACTGCTGGTGGCCCTGCTCGGCGCGTGTGATGCCGGTGTATGGAAAGCCGCGGCACGGCACGCCCTGCAAACCGCAGGAACATTGGACCGGTACCCGAGTGCCGGACAGGCCATCATCGCATTACAGCAGCGACGCCCCACCGGCAGGGCCGCGGCCCGTTTCCAATCTCTCCTTGCCCAGGCCGGCCAACTCACCAACGAGCTTGGCCGCCTGTACCGGATGGAGCAATTCGAAAAGGTCATCACAACTGCACGCATTCTCGACACGGTTGTCCTGGAGTGCTACGCACAAACCTTTTCCCCCGCCCGGAAAGAGTTCCGCGGCGTCTGGAATCATTCGGGAACCGGCCTGTATCCCGGGAACTGGGAGACCACCTGCGGTGTGCTGGGGAAGAACGGCATTCATGCAGTCTTCCCGCATGTCCAGCGGCCCTGGAACGCCCACTACAGGAAAACCAGCCTGCCGTCATCCGCCCTGGTCGCCACCGTGGGCGACACACTGGCGGATTGTGTCGCCGCCGCTCGCCGGCACCACCTGGAAGTCCACGCATGGGTGATCGGGTGGAACATGGAAGGCGCCCCGGAATCCATCCTTTCCGCACTTCGGAAGGAGGGCAGGCTCCAGGTATCTTCCAAGGGCGAATCCTTGCATTGGCTCTGCCCCTCCTCACCGCAGAACCGGAAATACCAGGAGACCATCATCCTGGAACTGGCCAGGAACTATGCCGTGGATGGAATCCACCTGGACTATATGCGCTACCCTTCAAGCGATGCCTGCTACTGCACCGGTTGCCGCGAGCGGTTCCGGCAAGCCACAGGTAAATCCCTCCGTAACTGGCCCCGCGATGTTCGCTCCGGCCCCCTCGCGGAGGACTTCCGCCGCTGGCGGGCCGATCAGATCACAAGCTGGATAGCCGAACTCCGGCAGGATATGCGGCGGATCACCCCGAAGTTGCAACTCTCCGCCGCCGTCTATCCAGGCTATCCGGGTTGCCGTGACTCCATTGGCCAGGACTGGGGCACATGGGCAAAGCGCGATCTTGTGGACTTCCTCTGCCCCATGAGCTACACGGAGAAAACCCAGCAAATGCGCGACTGGTGCCGCACTCAAGCCTCATTCCCGGAAGTCCGCGGGAAACTCGTGCCGGGTATCGGAGTCACGGCAAACGAAAGCCGCCTGAATGCCGCCCAGGTCCTCGACCAGATCGAGGCCATTCGCGGCGAATCACTCAGAGGGTATCTGCTCTTTGACGCCAACCACACGCTGGAAGAAGAAATCCTGCCGTATCTGAGCATGGGTTCGGCAGCGGACCCCTTCTGATGGAATCCGAATCTCAGCGCTCCGGCTTCTTTGCCCGTGAAGCCTGCTGGATCTCCTGCTGCGCCTTTTCAAAACAGTGCGGGCATAGCCCGTGACTGATCAAGGCAAGCGAGTGGTCGGAAATGTACTGGTCCAGCTGTTCCCACATCTCGTTGTTGACACGGATCTTCCGGCAGTCCGCGCAAACCGTCAGCAATCCCTTGATAACCTGCTTCTGCTGCATATAGGTGTGGCCAACCGTCACAACCGCCACCACGAAAACCATTACGGTGAGAACACAACCGCGGAAGAAATTCGGCTGCCCGGGCTCAGCGCCGAACCACAAGGCCGCAATATCCACCACCTCATTCAGCCAGATAAAAAGAATCAGCAGGATAAACGCCATGAATTGCCAGAAGGCGATTGTGAACAAACCGTCCTTCCCTCCGTGCTTGTGCTGTCCCTGTTTTTTCATTGAATCCCCCTTTTCAAGTGAAGAGCCTGAACCGTAGTGTAATCCCCTTCAAAACAAAAATACCACAGAATCACACACCCGGCATCCAGAAAGTCGATTTCATGCCGGATTTCCTCAAAACAGTCCCTTTCGAGCCGATCCGGGACCGCTCATACGTTTCACCACCGGACCACACTCTTTCCCCTTTGCATTCCAGGTCTATACTCCTGCCTAACCCAACACCGGCATCTTGAGGGAGTTCACCACGGAATCGACAAGAGCATCCGAGGAGTATGGCTTCTGCAGGAAGGGCCACGATTTGTCAGCGATCTCCGGCCAGCGGTCCTGCACATCCGGATAACCACTCGTCAACAGGATGTGCATTCCCCGAATACGGTTCGAAAAATCAGCCAGCAACTCCAGGCCTGTCCCGTCCGGGAGTACGATATCGGAAAACAGGAGATCAACATCCGCCCCCGGTTGGCACACCATCCCATACGCCTCCTGCCGGGTTCCGCAGGAGGTCACACGAAATCCCTTCTCCTTGAGAACGCGGGAAGCAAACTGCCGCACGGCCTCATCATCCTCGACCACCAGTATCCGCATACGCCGAAACTCTTCCGGCACCCTCACAAAGGTCTTTTGCTGAACGGCGGGCGCCTCCTCCGCCACCGCCACGGGCAAGTATATGCGGAATACCGTCCCCATCCCCACCTCGCTGAAAACGTCAATCCACCCTCCGTGCTGCTGGACAATTCCATAGACCATGGCCAAACCCAGTCCCGTCCCGTTGCCTGGCGCTTTGGTCGTAAAAAACGGCTCGAACATATGCGCCCGTGTCTCCGCATCCATTCCCACCCCGGTATCCCCGACGGACATGCAGACAAAGGATCCGGGTCTTGCACCGGGGATATGCTCCACATCCTCGTCCACGTAGTGCGCCTCCGATGTCCCGATAGTGATCCCCCCGCCGGATGGCATGGCATCACAGGCATTAACCACAAGATTGACCAGGATCTGGTCAATCTGCCCCGCATCCACCCGTACGGCAGGAATCCGGGGATCCAGCGAGAAGGAAAGCCGCACAGCAGGATCCAGCAGGCGCTGCAGAAGCGCAGCCGCCCCATCAATAATCTCATTCAGGTTCCGCACCCGGGAATCCATGACCTGCTTCCGGCTGTAGGCCAGAAGTTGCGCGGTGAGCCCCCCGGCACGCTTGGCCGCCTTGTGGATCTCAACCACATCTTCGCGATTGGGATCCGTATCGTCCAACTTTGCCAGAAGAATCTCCCCGAACCCCATGATGGCCTGCAACATGTTGTTGAATTCATGCGCCACCCCACCCGCAAGCCGGCCCACACTCTCCATCTTCTGGGCGTGCAGCAATTGTTCCTGCAACCTCTTGCTCTCCGTGGTATCCGAGGAAACACTTAATACAGCAATACGCCCCGTCCCCGAGGGGGTGAACACAGTCTTGGTCGTCTGCATCAGGTGAATGGTCCCGTCCGGCTCGCGCCAGACTTCCTCGGGGATGACAACCGGGGCACGCATCCGCAAGACTTCCGCATCCACATCCTTCCCTAAGGCCACCGGCATGGCCGTCGCCCCGGCGAGAAGTTCCGCAGGCGTCTTGCCGCACAATTCCGCAAACCGCCGGTTCACCAGGATGATCTGTCCCGCATCATTCCGGGCATAAATCGCCTGCGGCACCAGATCCATCACCTCCCTGAGGTTCTGCTCACTGACCCTCAGGGCCGCCTCCACCCCCCTGCGCGCGGAAATATCCCGGATGATGCTGAGCACCAGCCTCTCGTGGCCAATCGTGACCGGCGTGGCGCTGACTTCAACAGGAAACAGGGTGCCGCCTTTTGCCCGATGCATCGTCTCAAACAGGACCCCCTGACGCAGCGCCTCGGCAAACTGGGCTGCGAAATCGGCCATATGACTGGCGGCCCTCAAGTCCCGGATGTTCAACCGACGCAGTTCCTCACGGCTGTAGCCATATATCTTGACTGCCGCCTCATTGGCCTCCAGGATCGCACCATCCCGCCCGATGAAGAGAATCGTGTCTCGGGCATGGCGGCTCAGGGCCTGATATCGCTCGAGCAGCAACCGGCGCAATATCCGCTCTGAAATGTCCTGGATAACGGCCTGGGTATATTGCAGGCCGCTCTCGTGAATAAAACGAAGGCTGACCTCCACAGGCAGTTTCTGACCATCCCCCCGGCAATGCGTGGTTTCAAAACGGATGGACTGCTCCTGCTGCCGGACCTGCTGGCAGACCCGGCGGCATTCCGCCCGAAGTTCCAGCGGCCAGAACTGCTCCAGGGTCATTGACAGGATCGCCTCCCGCGAATAACCATAGGCTCGCAGTGAACGGTCATTCGCCTCAATAATCTTCCCGTCCTGGTCCGCCAGGAGAATCATGTCATTCGCGTAACGCGCCAGCTGGACATAATGCTGGGACAACGCCTTCCGTCCTGCTTCCTGCTGCGCCTGGGTTAGCGCCAGTTCCCGTTTCTGCCGGTACCAGACAAAACCCAGCGCAACCAACGCCAGATTGAGAAGCGCCACACCTGTAACCGTCAAAAGCCGCTCCTGCGGACGCAGTGCCGCCAATACCTCATCCCGGTCGATCTTTGCCACAATGCGCCAAGCCGAATCCGGAACCGAACGCATGACAGCCAGCACGTCGGTCCCTCGATAGTCTTTCCCCCGTATCGAGCCTTCCATGCCGAGAACAGCCAGGACTTCAGGCATGTTGGGAGTCGTCACAGGCAGGGTCATCGTCAAAAGTGCATTGGTGGAATGGCGGATATCATTCAGGTACACCACACGGCCGCCGTCGCGGCGAAGCAGAACAAATTCCCCGGAACTGCGGGGAATCGGCCAAGCATGCAGCATCGGGTACAACGTCTTGAGCGGATCAACGCGAAAAAGGAAGGCCCCCACCGGGACCCCATGAACAATAAGCGGGACACACAGATCCATGTGTACCTCGGGCGCCTGAGCCGCCACATGCAAATCAGAAAGCTGGACATCCTTTCGCTCCATTGCACGGGTCAGGAAATTGCCGGCATACTGACCGATTGCCTCCCGGCTGGTCGTGGCGGCCAGCACCACACTTAACCGGGAATCGACCAGGACCGCACTCTGGAAATCGTACAATTGCAAGGCGTGGTCCAGCCATGTCACCACTTCCTTCTTGCGAGTTTCGTCCGCACGGCCCTGGGTGATCGGTTCCGCCCACATCGCAATGGCGGGATTCGCCATCAGGCTTTCCCCATAGTCGATATACTTGGCCCGCCACCTGGCGACTTCATGCACCTTCAGGTCGACCACCGCCGCCAGGGACAAATAGGCATTGTCCTCCTGCCGCTGGCGCAGGCTCGCCACGGAGTACCACCATAGACCGATCACACCGGAACAAAGCAGTACGAACACAATGACGGAAGATACGGGCACCCTCCCGCAAAACCGGCGCCACCAACAGCCCCCCACGCCACTGCTTTTCTCGTTAGTCTCCAGCATCCTTCCCCCGCCCGCGTATTGCCAGCCGACAAGACAAATTAACGGAAAAAACTCTCTCCCTTTCCCCGACTCTCGTCAATAAGAATCACAACCATGCCCCACCCCAGCCCGGAATTGCCATGGCTGACCCCAACCTGTATCCTGCCTGCATGATTCGAATCAGGGGAAAACCCGCGGCCGTGGATGCCAGAAGAGCCCACATCCTCCAGCCAGGCACGGAAATACCAGGCGCCCCCATACTGTACTGGATGAGCAGGGATCAGCGCGCCCCCGATAACTGGGCCCTATTGTATGCCCAGCAGACCGCCCTGCGCCTGAATGCTCCGCTGGTAACGGCTTTCTGCGCGGCTGACTCGTTCCTCGGCGCCACCCGGCGCCACTACGGTTTCATGCTGCGGGGACTGGAGGAAACCCGTAGCCTGTTAACCGGCCTGCAAATCCCATTCCTCACCCTCCGTGGCCATCCGCCGGAGGAAATCATGAAGCTGGCGGATACAATCAGGGCAGGAATGGTGGTGTGCGATTTCGATCCCCTGCGCATCAAGCGGAAATGGCAGACTGCCCTTTGCCGCCAAGCCCGATTCCCTGTCGTGGAAATCGATGCCCACAACATTGTCCCGACCCGCCAAGTCTCCCGGAAACGGGAATATGGCGCCTACACTCTCCGGCCGAAGTTGAACCGCCTCCTGCCGGAATTTCTCACAGAGTTCCCGCGACTGCGCCCCCACCCATACACACTCCGGAAATGCCCGCATTCCCTTTCGCCTCTCCAACTTCTGGATTCCCTCCCCCTGGACCGCTCGGTGGACGAAGTCACCTCCTGCACGGCCGGCTCCAAGGCCGCCGGCCGGCAACTGGATGCATTCCTCAAGTCACACATTGACCAGTATGCCGGGGAAAACAACAACCCGAACTCCGGCTGCCGTTCGAACCTCTCGCCCTATCTGCATTTCGGCCAGATCTCCGCACAACGTGTGGCCCTGGAAGTGAACCGCCTTTCGGGCTCCGGTCCCGACGCCGGGGCATTCCTGGAACAACTCATCACCCGTCGCGAACTGGCGGATAACTTCTGCCTCTGGACGGATAACTATGACTCTTTCGATTGCGCACCGGCATGGGCTCGCCAGACACTCCTGCAACATGCCCGGGATTCGCGCCCGTACCTCTACAGCACGGACGAGTTCGAGCATGCCCGTACCCATGATCCGCTATGGAACGCCGCCCAGAAGGAAATGGTCCTGTCCGGCAGAATGCACGGCTACCTGCGAATGTATTGGGCCAAGAAGATCCTCGAATGGAGCCCCGATCCGGCCACAGCTTTTCAAACGGCACTGTTCCTGAATGACCGTTATGAACTGGATGGCCGTGACCCGAATGGTTATACCGGTGTGGCATGGTCCATCTGCGGTGTCCATGACAGGCCCTGGACCGAGCGCCCGGTCTTCGGACAAGTCCGCTACATGAACGACGCGGGTTGCCGCCGCAAATTCGATACCGCCGCCTACATCCGCCGATGGAGCGCCGGACCGGAATCACTCGACTGACATCGTCCAGCCCCAGGAATCCTCTTCCTCACCCAACTGGATCCGGGTCAGGAGATCATAGAGCTTGCGTGTCACAGGCCCCACTTCTCCCCTTTGGAAAACCACCTCCCGGCCATCCAGGACCAGTGTGCCGATCGGTGAAATCACCGTAGCCGTCCCCGTGCAGAATGCCTCATCCGCGTGAAGGGCATCCTCCACGGAAACATTCATCTCCCGCACTTCCAAGCCCAACACCTCGCGGGCCAGGGTCATCACCGACTGCCGGGTGATTCCCGGCAGAATGGATCCCAGCGCCGGCGTCAGCAGCGTCCGCCCCTTCACGCAGAAGAAGTTGGCCGAACCCACCTCCTCGATATATTGGTCCTGACGGGCATCAAGGTAGATGCAGTCATTGAATCCCTGGGCCTTGATCAGTTTTGCCGGGTACAGCGTGGCGGCATAATTGCCGATCGCCTTGACATTTCCCATCCCCTTGGGAGCCGCACGGTGGTATTCCCGCATGAAGATGAACCGGCCCGGACGGAAACCTGTCTTGAAATACGGCCCCACAGGGGAAACATACACCACAAAGGTGCATTCCGGCGCCGGCTGAACGCCCAGAACCGCCCCGGTCCCCCACTGGCAGGGGCGGATGTACAAGCTTCCCTTGCCATAGGGCGGCACATAGTCGGCGTTGCGCCGGACAGTTTCACGGACCGCCGCAACAAAACGTTCCGGAGGGAACTCCGGCATGCACATCCTGCGCGCCCCCTCTGCAAGCCGTCGGCCGTTGTCCAGCGGCCGGAACAACAGAAGCCGCCCATCCCTGGCCCTCTGGCACTTCAAACCTTCGAACAGCCCCTGCCCGTAGTTCAGAACCGCCGCGGCAGGGGATATGGAAATCGGCCCGAAGGGACGAAACACACCCGCATCCCACCCAGCCCCCGGCTGCGTGATGGAGACATACATCTCCTTCGCAGGAATCAGCGCAAAACCCAGATTGTCCCAGTCAATATCAACGCCCATGACTTGTTCCCCTTCTCTCATAAAGCCGCATATCCATTCGCAAAAACCTGTTTGTTCTTTTCCAGCAGGTGCAGGATCTTCGCCGGGCATGTCTTCACCATGGCGGTCAACACCGTGTCAAACGGCAGGATGCCCGTCACCTTGATAACCGCACCCAGCATGGCCATGTTAGCCATGCGCGAGTCGCCCACCTCGGTGGCAATCCGGGTTGCCTGCACATAGACCGGCCGGACATCGTTCCGCTCCACCGGTTTCTCGGTCATCGATGAATTGACAAACATCCAACCGCCCGGCGCGGTCCAGGACTGAAAAAAATCGAAAGACGTCTCGTTCATCACCACCATCAGGTCCGGATGACTCACGACCGGAGAAGCCACTTCGTCGTCGCTGACAATGACCGTGCAGTTGGCATTGCCACCCCGCATGGCAATGCCATAGGCCGGATAAAAGGTTGTATGCAGGCCGGCCATCATCCCGGAACTGGCCAGTAAACTGCCCATGGAAAGGATTCCCTGCCCTCCAAAGCCCGCGAACATGCAGCGATGATTCACGAAACTCCAGCTCCTTCCTTACACCTCGGCGCCGCTGACCTTGAATTCACCCGGGGGATAATACGCCGTCATATTCTCTCCCACAAAACGCAGAGCTTCGAGCGAACCCATTCCCCAGTTGACCGGACAGGGCGACAACACCTCCACCAGCGAAAATCCCTCTCCCCGCACCTGGGTCTCAAAGGCCTTCCTCATGGCACGTTTGGTCTGGATCGCTCCTGCCGCATCGTGCACGGTTGTCCGCGCCAGATACGCGACCCCGCCAAGGCTCCGCAACAGCTCGCACACGCGGATCGGATAGCCCATTCCGGCTTTCACATCACGCCCATCGGGACAGGTTGTGGCCTTCTGGCCGGGCAAGGTCGTCGGGGCCATCTGCCCGCCGGTCATCCCGTAGATCGCGTTGTTGACGAATACCGTTGTGATGTTCTCCCCGCGGCTGGCCGCATGAACAATCTCTGCCGTACCAATGGCCGCCAGATCCCCATCCCCCTGGTAGGACACCACGAACGTATCCGGCCGGTACCGCTTGATCCCCGTTGCCGCCGCAGGTGTCCTGCCGTGCGCAGGCTGGCACACATCCACATTCAGGAAGGTATACGCCAGGATGGAACAACCGACCGGCGCCATGAAGACACAATTATCCGCAAGCCCCATCTCCTCCAGCAGTTCACAAACGATGCGGTGCACAATCCCGTGACCGCAACCGGGGCAATAGGGGGACGGCTTGTCAGCCCATAACTTCGTCCGTTCCGCTACAATCTTCATCTCCATGAGTGCGCCCTCGTGCTCCGTTACGAAATCGTCCAATCAATCACCGACCCCCGCGTGGTCACCGTACCGGTACGCCGGCGGACCAGCACGTGTTCGATGATCTCCAGGATATCACCCTCCGTCGGTATCCCGCCGCCAGGCCGGCCGTGGAAATGGATGGCCGCATGGTCCAGAACCGAGAGTTTGACATCCTCGATCATCTGACCAAGGCTCATCTCCACCACAAGGAATTCCCGGGTCTTCCGGGCGGTCTCACGCAAGACCGCGTACGGGAACGGCCACACCGTCACCGGGCGCACAAGCCCAACCTTTAATCCCTGCGCCCGCGCCCGCTTCATGACCGCCCTGCAGATCCGGGACGTCGTCCCGTAGGCCACCAGGATCAGGTCGGCATCCTCCGTGTTGACCTTTTCCACCATGCCCTCTTCCCGGCGCATCGCATCAAACTTGGCCTTGAACTTCCAATTCCACTCCTCGACCACCCCTTCCTCAAGGGAAAGGGAATTGATCAGATTCGGGGCCCGCCCCTGGCGCTTCCCCCCGACCGCCCAAGGCTTCTCCGGACGATTGGGCGCATAGGGCCGGATCTCGACCGGTTCCATCATCTGCCCGAGAATTGCGTCGCCCAGCAACAGAACCGGATTGCGGTAGCGATCGGCCACATCAAACGCCTTGACCGTCAGATCGGCAGCTTCCTGCACCGTGGCAGGCGCATACACAACCATCCTGTAATCCCCATGCCCCCCACCCTTGCACGCCTGGAAATAGTCCGCCTGGGACGGCGCGATATTCCCCAACCCAGGCCCGCCACGGCAGATATTCACAATCAACGCAGGCAACTCCGCCCCCACAAGGAAGGATATCCCCTCCTGCTTCAGCGAAATTCCCGGCCCCGAGGAACTCGTCATGGCCCGTGCACCGGCCGCAGAGGCTCCGTACACCATGTTGATGGCGGCAATCTCACTTTCCGCCTGAATAAATATACGCCCCAGTTCCGGCATATGCCTGGCCATGTAGGCCGTCAATTCATTCTGCGGGGTAATGGGATATCCGAAATAACAGTCACATCCGGCACGGATGGCCGCTTCCCCGATGGCGTCATTTCCCCTCAGCAAAACACGTTCGCTCATGCCTTCCCCTTACCACTCTCCCGCCAAACCGTAATCGCCGCGTCGGGACACATCTGCGCACACATCGCACACCCTGTACATCGTTCGGGATGAATCACTTCCAGATATCGATACCCCTGCACATTGGCGCGCCCGGCCGGCGCCAGGGCAATCACCCCATGCCGGCAGGCTGTGATGCATAACTCGCACCCCTTGCATTTGTCGATATCCACGACAATCTTGCCCTTGGCCATGTCTCTCCCTAAACAGCGAATAGACCGCGATTTGTTCCGAGCATTGTAGTCTTTGGCCCCGCATCCGTCAATTTTCCATCCGGACGCAGGCCCCGCGGGTCACTTGAAGACTCGCCGGGCCCAATACAGGGCATTTTCCAGGATCGGCCGCTCCCGCTCGATCCGCTCACGCATGGACCTCACCATGCTTACGTATTTGCGGACCACCAGAAAAACGTCCTCTCCCATTTCGCGCCCCTTGAACAACTCGGGATGGCGCTCCCCGAAATCCAGCGTGGGCTGGATCATGTTGGCATCGATGCGGAACCCAAGGCGATGCCCGCTCAACAGGAGCCGTTCAGGAAACACAGCCTGCTCCCGCTCACCATTACATTCATCCAGATACCACGTCGGTGAGCGGTCCAGCGCATCCACATGAAGAAGACTGAGGATCTTCTTCTCCACCTCGAACAGTTCCCGTATATCCTCCAGCGGCACATGCAGGGCGCGCAGGGAAACCAGTTTTTCAAGGAAAATCACATACCCTTGCGAGTAGCCGGCGTCCTTTTCAGGGATATGCAGGCCCAACTGCCGCTGAAGCGTCCGCACAAACAGCGGATCTCGCCCCAGCATCTGGCAAACCTCTCCAAAGGCGATTCCCTCATTCATACGGGTATCAAGCGGGAACACCTGGAAACAGTCAAGCACAACCCTCCACGAGAAACCGCTCAACCCCGGCATTGACGCCATCGGCAGGCTTTGATAGAACCGTCGCCACTTTCCCCCCCTGCGGGTGTTGCTTAGTGGTAAAGCTCCAGCCTTCCAAGCTGGCATCACGGGTTCGATTCCCGTCACCCGCTCCATCACAAATAAACTTCTCGCGAAACATTTCCGTTGCCCCCACGTCTGTCGCACCCAGAAAAGGTACACTAAGACAGAATGATTCCATTCAAGACACCCTCACCCTGACCTTCTCCCATCGAGGGAGAGGGAGGTATGGTTTCTTGCCTCTCCTATTGAGGAGGAGGGAATTCAGGATCGTTTTGGCATCACAATAGTCTCACCTTCTGGTGCTAGCATAAGTGGAGCCTTTGGCCCTCCTCTCCCCTTGCGGGAGAGGATGGAGGTGAGGGGTATTCTTTTCGGTAACTGAATCATTCCATTCTGTCTTAGGAACCCGTGAAACGGATGCTTGACTCAATCCTTCTCTTGGCAGTCACAGGGACCCAATTGGTCTTTCGTCAATCTATCTCCTGTGGTGATGTCTTTCCTTTCGCATCCTGTTGAGTGCTGCCAGGGCCTGTGCTGTTTGTCTGCGGGGGCGGCAAGAAACGCCGCCAACCTGATCTGACATCTTGCGGTTTGGCGTTCGGATCAATAGAGTCGAAGCCGGCGTGAATACCGGGCCACTCCCAGCCGCTCTTCCTGGTCGTGATCCGGGGGTTCGGCACCGACCCCCTGATGCTGCTGACCAATGTCCCCGTCACCCACTCGCGCAAAAGCGTCTGGTTCATCGCCAAAGGATATTTCGCCCGCTGGCGTATCGAGGAAACCATTCGGTTCATCAAGCAGAGCTATCATCTGGAGGACATGCGTGTCCTGGACTATGAACGCCTGCTCAACCTCGTGGCGCTGGTCCTGGCCGCCGTTTACTTCTCCGCCGTTTGGCCGGGAGCATCCCTCATATTGGCCGTGCTAACCACCCGTGTTGCCAAAGTCGACAAACGCTTCTTTGGCATACCCGACTTCCACTATTATGCCCTTGTCGATGGCATCGCCAACCTCTTTTCCCGCCTTGACCGCTACCGCCCTGAGCCGCCTGACTTTACCCCGCCCTCAAATGATCAATTGGCCTTCCTCTTTTCAACCGCCTGAAAAAACGGGGAATGTCCTGAGTTTTAGGCATTGACCTCATGATCCTAGCGTGTGAAAGTTTAATAAACCACGAGACTGGTTCAGCAGAGCACTAAGGGAATCTCTCATGATGAAAGGTGCGCAGACGGCTTTGGTTCTGCTCTTGCTGGTGCTGACGGGGTGTGCGACGACACAGTTGCATTTCACCTCCGAACCCTCCGGCGCTACGGTGGCCACAAAAACCAGGCATTACTGGAGAAGCCTTCGTTTGGTGGAAACCTGGGATCCGCAGGGAACCACACCATGTACCGTGAAGGTGTGGTCACGATACGGTCCGGACGAGGCCAGACTATCGCTGGACACAAATCAGAGCCGTGTCGTCGTACTGCTGCCATTCGGCCATCACGGGATCGTGAGAAATAGTACCGTGGGGTACGCGTGCGGCACTCAAGGCGCCGCCTATGGCGTTGCCTACCCCCCCGCAGCGCTAGTTTGCGTGGGATGTCTTGGCCTTTGGACGGTGACGGCAATGGCGGTCGACCGTGGCACTGATTACACCCAGACGGACTTTCATGTCCTCTTCGGGGCTGGAGATTGCGGATGGACCTCGATCCATGCCGAGCAATACGTGCCGTTGCCAGACCGCGTCAATCCGCCCGAGAAGCCGGACTGTTGCCGGGTCTACGTGTTGCGTCCGATGTCAGGCGACAAGGGAGCCCCCTCCGGGCATATCGAGGTGTTTGACGGGCTCAAGGCTATTGGCCGCACCGGTAAAGGCAGTTATCTATGCTGGGAACGCCAAGCCGGCAAGACGACGCTTACCGGGGTGACGGGAAACACGAGTTCCCTTGAACTTGTGGTTGAGAAGGACAGAGTCTATTACGTGATGCAAGATGCCTGGAAAGGCTTCTTCAATACTCGAAACTCTATGAAACTCGTCGATGAGACGGAGGGGCTTGCCGCGTTGCGGCAGTGCGCCGCCCCCGCCGTGAAGCCCCCGTTACACTAGCGGCGTTAATCCGTTACACATCGCCTATCAATACGCCGCGCCGATCGAGTACGAACTTCCGTCCCTCCTGTAACCCTCCGAAGGTGCCGCTATTGCATCCCCACGTGATGTTCGGAGCAGGCAGCAACGTGGACAGGCCAGTGGTGTTCAATGCTCCAAACAACGCGTGGGGACGGTTGGAACGCCGCCCTTCTCGGGCGGCGCGTCAGCGACGTACCGAGCAAGGGCATGTTCGCCGGTCATTTCATTGTCTGTCTGTCAAACGCCTCTTCACATACGCGCCGCCGGTCAGCAATCCAAGAAACACACCACACCAGACGATGACCGGGAGCGCGAACATGATGGCCAGACCAACCCGGTTTGGCAATGCGTCAATCATCTGTCCGATCGGATGGACGGAGGCCAGAAGATAGAAAGGGCCCATGCCGAAAGCGAAACACAACACCGGGGTGTTTGATGCAGGTCCACAACTACCGATGCCGTACTTGAACTGGACAATCCATGCGGCCGCCACGCATGCGCACGAGAGACCCGCTGCTATGGTTATCCTGGACCTCATCCATTTCCTTTCATCTGCCCAACGTTACTCCTCAGGCGCGCTGGTTTCAGCGTCGCCTGCTGGAGTTGGTTGGGACTTCTCTCTTTTCTCTCTGCACGGAACGAAAATGAGGACTGCAAATACGATTGAGTAAAGTGCTACAGGTTGAACCATTGCTGTCGCAAGATAGTCCTGCATCGAACTGGCACCTTCAAAATATGCTTTTCGATAAGATGTCTGCCGATCTTCAGATTGATAAACTTTCTTGGCGACTGCCCGCATCGAGGTGACAAACGTTGGACCAAGGAGCGCGAACTGAAAGAGCAAAAGAATGGTGGCGCAAACAAGTCGTGTCCTGCGCGAATCCCTGAGCCACAGAGGAACGCCAATGAGCAAAGATGCAAAGCCTAAATCAATCGAAATACAGCTAAGACCGATAAAGAGAAGAAGCAGAAAAAGCACGATTCTGCCAACACTCTTGCCGTATAGCCGCCAAATTAGTGCGCTGACAAGAAATGCAATGATTGTCCAGACGATATATGCGGTAATCATTTCCTTTTCTTTTCTGTCCCAACGTCACTCCTCATGCGCGGCGCGGGTAGCGACGTCGCTTGAAGGAGTTTGTTGGGGGCGTGTTTTGTCCGCACTCATGAATATCCCAACCCACATTATCAACATTAAGAACAACGCTGCAGTCACAAAACCAAAAAGCATTCTTAGCGGTGAAGACCCGTTGCCATTGTGGCACCAGGCATATGCAGACATTAACAGGGTCAGAACGATTGCCGAGAAATAGAGATTCTTGATGCCACAGAGCCCAATGAGGCGTGGCCCATATACCGTAACCACCCCCATAAAGAGAGCAGTCAAGATTGTCAAAGAGATCACGGCCTTTTCTTGTACGTGGGGAGTGCCCGCCATCTTGAGTGACACATACTCGAATATGCCCATCAGGACGAATGCCGCGAGGAACAGGTATCTTTTCTTTGCCTTTGAGATGTTTTCGTCAAGAAAGAACCTCTTGGCCTTCATCATTATAGCATTCATGTCACTTCCTGTCCCAACGTTCCGCAGCAGCGGCGGCGAAGCCGTACGCTGCCGGCGGTTGTTGGACCTATTTCCATTTCTCGTCTATCTCACTCGATTCCCAATGGTAGATCACTTCGTAGTCATCCCACCCGTGTCGTCCTCCGCATGTGATGATACTGTGACCACTGAGTTGCTTATTACTCCGGATCATGGGACTGAGGACTTTCCAGAGATTCCGGACGCTTTGCGTCTTGATTCCGACGTTGATGTATTTGTTCCGCAGGGGACCGGGCCGGATACATAGTTCATTCGCTTCCGGCAAGCGAAGCAGCGACGCGACCAGCGCAGCAACGGCTTTGCTTGTCGGAAGCAATTGAATCTGTATCTCCATCCTTTTCATAATCTCTCGGTCCAACGTCGCAACTCACCCTTGAGGAGACCGCGCAGCGGGCTCCGAATAGGGTGGTGTTGCTGGTTCGGTGGCCTTTCGTCTTCCGATTCCGTTCAGAATGCCGCCCAGGAGGATCAGCCCGGCCGGGATGACCAGTGGCTGATAGACGTCCTGAATTGCCAACTCCAGTTTCCTCATCTGGTCGACTGCGTCCGTCCTCGGGATCGTTTCACCCGCCGTCAGGTTCTGGGTGTGCCAGATCCACAGGACGTGGTGATGGGCGCCGAAGAGGTCGAGACAGACGCCGGCAATCCAGACAAAGCCAATGATCATGCATGCGTATGCCGCGATCCTTTTCATCATCATTCCGTCACCGAACGTTCAGAGTGTGGGTTTCGACGACCGCGCAGCGGGCGGCGAATACCCACCACTCTGTGGTTCGCGCCGCCGTCTTTTCATCCACCAGTAGAGTGAAGATCCGATCACTGCCATC
>CAIVSY010000044.1 GCA_903908715.1 uncultured bacterium | reverse complement strand
TGGCATCACGTTTTGCCAAGGTTTCGACAGCCATCAACTTTTCCATCATGCCCGCAGTGGGCTGGTGCCAAACGTCCAACGCCTTACGGAAAGCCCGATCATCGCTCGTGCTGCATCCCACCATAAAGCAGGCGATCAGGGCGAACACCGCCGGAAGACTATTGGAACTTTTCGATATCCGCCATTTCATTCAAGCATTCCTCCACCTCAACCACGCCTCCGCCTGCCAGCAGAGTAGTTGAAACCGGGTTAAGGGTCAAGGAGGGGGCTGGCGGAAAATGGGACGGTTCGACAGGCTCACCGCAGGCGGGACACGGACGAAGTGGACGGGGCCGTGGTTGGCACATCCTTCATCTCTTGATCCTGAGCCACAGAAAAGTGCCGTAAATCACGATCGGCGAGATTGCCAGCAGCAGCCCGAGCAACCCTTTGGAGAGTGATCCGACCTGCTTGCCGCGT
Source organism: uncultured bacterium (assembly GCA_903908715.1). GTDB lineage: Bacteria > Verrucomicrobiota > Kiritimatiellia > CAIKKV01 > CAITUY01 > CAIVSY01. Next base: position 1,404 of record CAIVSY010000044.1, on the reverse strand, counting down.
GCAACGGCTTCAAGATACGTTGCGGTTCGGGGAATTGCGAGGACCGATAGGATCACCCAGATGATGCCGCACAATGAGGCGGCAACCGTAAGGATGACGGAGACGCGCGAAAGAATTGGATTGCTGCTATCGCCGATGAAGGCAAGTGGAGCCGCGAACAGGCACGACCCTACCAACGTCCCGAACAATGTCCACAGGACTCGATCCATTTCCTTCTCGTTCATCATCTCAGCACCAAAATGACGTCCTCTGGGGTGGCGTGAAGCGCCGTACCCAGCAGGCTGTCGTTGGTCAGTTCATCTCTGCTTTCAGCACCAGATATGTCTGTATGGTTGTACCATCTTCGTGCTGCATATGCTTGTGCCATTGTCGGAGGCCTTCGCTGTCGCCAATCACAAGGTGATGCTCTTGTGAAGTCTCGAAACTCATACTGCCGCTTTTGATCATGTAGAATGGCGATCTGGTGCCTTCCGGGGGCGGCTTCCTGCCGTATTCCCATTTCCGAAACCAGAGGTTCGTACCTGCCGTACGAAGGTCGGTCAGATTCAGAAATGCGGCGCCGTTGGTAGATTCGAGATGCAATTGAGTGGTGTTCGTCAATCCGACAGCGGGAATGAATACCTCCGACCGGAAGGTATCCAAAGCGCCATTGACATGGACCTCTTCGGTCACGGTAAACCGCACGGCGGCGCGGTCGCTTTCCGCAGCGACAACAATGGCAGCGACCCACACCGCCAGTAGAACCGGTATTCTGGTAGTCTTCATACTGGCCAACAGCATTTACTAGCCTTACTTCAGGGCTTATGAAGTCACGCCTGAACTCAAACGTGTACTCCCCTGCTTGGCTTGTGATTTAACACCAAATCCGGATGGCGGGCAAGCGGTTTGAGGGGGAGGATGGACGGACACGGACGAAGCGGACGGGGGCCGTTATTTTCATGGCCCAAGTGCATGCGTAATGGTCAATGCCGGCATCGTGATGGCGGCTACAAAAACTGAAAGTGCAATGAGTTCAAACACGGCAATCGGAAGCAACCAGCGGGTTACTGCATCCCTGTGCTTCAACGCAAAAACCACGGCGATGATGGTGAGGAGTGCGGCCACAATGGGAATCGTCTGGCCATGCCGCAGCGCAATGTCGGCCGGACAAGGAAGCGTAACGCAACCGATGTCTGCAAGCCCACGGGCCATGCACCATGTTGACAGCCAGACGGCCCATGCAACAATCACTTGCACCAAGAGCATGACCGTTCCGGCAACCAGCGTTTTTGTCTTTTCCGTCATTTGCATCCCGCTCCAAGCATTGTCATATCATGATTCGCGGCTATACCACACCTGCTATTTGTTATTTTTGGTATCGGCCCCTTCGTTTCATTAAAGCAAGTCGGCCTGCGAGTCAATGAC